>NZ_MUYM01000063.1:0-1432 GCF_002150765.1 Lentzea kentuckyensis | reverse complement strand
CAGAAAGTCCAGACCGCGCGCTTGCCCGGCCCCACCACCAGCGTGGACGTGCCGAGCCGCTCCGTGTGCGGGGCGACCGAGCGGTTCAGCGCGAACTCCACCCGCTTGAGCCCCGTCTGTCCCTTCGGCACCTCGTCGAACCGCATGGTGGTGCCGCCGCCCACCGCCACCAGCCCGGTCTGGTCCACGAACACCGAGAACCCGCCCGCCCGCAGCAGCGGCACGGTGTGCACCAGGTCCGCGGCGGTCACGGCGACGTGAATCAGGGTGATGTCGCGCATCAGCCGGTTCCGGTACTCGTCCGGCAGGTAGCGCTCCCGGCTGACGTCACCGGGGAACCGCGCGGGACCGACCTTGCTGCGCGGGTCGTCGAGGTACTCGTCGCGGTACTCCATGCCCCAGGCGCCGAACTTCTCGTAGCGCTCGGTCAGGAACACGGCGTCGAACCACGGCACCGGCTTGCCGTCGCCGAAGTCCCGGGTCTGGGTGAAGTCGATCGGTTTCCGGCCGGCGGCGCGCAGGCGGGCCTTGACGGCATCGAGGTCACCGTCGTGCTCTGTCGAGAGGCCCAGACCGGCGGAGCCCAGTTCGCCGTCCGAGCCGCCCGCGTCGCCGATGCCGTACAACTCCAGATAGGTCTCGCGGCCGCGTAGATAGCGGCCTGTCCACTTCTTGCCGTCGGCACCTGTGGTCGTGCGGACTTCGAAGTCGGCGAACTTCTTGATGTAGGCGGAGTGTTCGATGGCGTCCGCGGTGGCGCGGTCGAACGTGCCCCAAGCGTGGTTGTAGAACAACAACTGGCGCTCCTCCGCCTGTGCCGGTCCCACGGCACCGAGCACCAGCAACACGGCCAAGATCATGCAGAACACTCGTCGGGTCCCCATGCTGGGATCGTATGACCGGGCCGCTCAAGCCGGACTCAAGTCGGCTGCCCTAGCACGGCCATCCGGTTCCACGCCGGCGACGAGGCACCCGCCGCGGACATCGCCAGCGCGGTGATCTCCGGATCCGCCACCGGCATCTCCTGCCGCGACGACAGCCATGCCGCCGCCCGCCTCGCCAGCGCGGGCAGCCGCGGATCGTCCGGCGACCAGTCGAACGCCTCGTCGTAGCCGAGACAGATCTCCCGGAACTCGGGATCGGCCAGCGCATCGGTCTTGTCCGCGAGCCACACCGCCGCCTCGTCCGGCGCGACGGACTGCATGAGCACCCAGACCTCGCGTTCCATCCGCACGCCCCGCTCGCTCACACCGATCTCCCGGAGCCGGTCGAGCATCGCGGCGGCCTCGGCGGACACGAACAACGCGCTGCCCGCCCGCAGCCGCCCGACCTTCTCGCGGGCGAGCCGGATCTCCTCTTCCCGCAGGCGCAGCGCCGCGTCGATCTCGGTGATCGACGCGGCGAACTCCTCCTCGCCCGCGGCCAGCAGCTC
>NZ_MUYM01000062.1 GCF_002150765.1 Lentzea kentuckyensis | reverse complement strand
GTTCATGGGGGTGGGGCCGGGCGCGCAGGGGAAGGCGCGCCATCACCGGGGGAGTCGCACGCGGTGATCGACCTGAAGGAGCGCAAGAAAAAAGCGCGACGGTCGATTTCCGGACAGCCGGGGGAGAGGGCTGTCGCGAACCGCGCGCTGGAATCAGTCGGGGTTGATACCGGGCTGCTTGCCCGGCGTCACGGTCACCTCGTCGGTGGACGGCGCGAGAGCGCTCGTCTCCGAGATGCCGTGAGCATTGCCGGACGCAGCGAGGGCAGCGATCGTGCCGCCCTTGGCAGAACCAGAACCGTCGTTGCACGAAGAGCACTGCACCGGCGCGGGGGCCGGGACGGGCAGCTTCGGCATCGGGTTGCTGGGCAGGGAAGGACGCTGCTCGGAGGGCACGACGAAGTCGTCGTGCTCCAACAGGTCCGTCCACGAGGCACCGGACGGGCCGGTGAACTGCGAGACCACCGGGGCAGGCTGA
Source organism: Lentzea kentuckyensis (assembly GCF_002150765.1). Classification (GTDB taxonomy): domain Bacteria; phylum Actinomycetota; class Actinomycetes; order Mycobacteriales; family Pseudonocardiaceae; genus Lentzea; species Lentzea kentuckyensis. Next base: position 38,975 of record NZ_MUYM01000062.1, on the reverse strand, counting down.
GCCGCCTCGGTGACAGCCGGGGTCTCCGGGAAGATCACGTCCATGGACCGCTCGGTGGCGGGCGCCTGGGACTGACCGATCCTGGTGACCTGCGGCAGGATCCGCTCGGCGATCTGTGCGACCGCCTGCTGAACCTGCACGTCCGGAAGAGCGGCGCGAGCCTTCTGCTGCTCGGTCCGCAACGTTTCGTCGATCTTGTGCACCGCAGTGGCAGCGGGGACGACCGGCAGCTTCTCGTCCGACTTGGCGACGATCTTGCTGACGACGTCGAACTGCTGCACGTCCGCGGCAGGCACCGTCTCCGCGGCGTTCGCGGCAGACGTGGTGAGCGCCCAGGCAACGGCCGTTCCCGCGATCGCACCGCCGACAGCGAGCAGCGCTCGGGTGGCGAACCGGCGGATGCCGTTCGCTCCCGTCTTCGCTCGCAGATCGGCGGAGAACAACGCAGGAAACCTCGCTACTCGGTGGCACTCAAGGGATTCGCCGACGATCAAGTGATCAAGTCGACGTCGGCGACTCTGCCAGTCCCACTGCCCCGAATGCACGCTCAGAGCGCACGGTTAACTACATCGTGTGAACGACCGCGTCAGTCTGCCGGTCAAGATCAAACTCTCTTGAGCACGCGTGCCGCGCCTGCCGCCGCAGTCGACGCGAGCACCCACCCGACGGCGACGAGCAGCCCGGAGATCCACTGTGACGCGCCCGTGAACTGCCACTTCCCGTCGTGGCCGAAGTCGATGATCGGCAGCAACAGGTCGAGGGACAGCAGCCAGGCGTTCCACACCGGGTCCTCGTCCTTGTTGAGCTTGACCATCGGGTGCCACTGGAACCACAGCGCTCCGCCGAGCCAGAACACGCCGAGCCAGCAGATCGCGAGCCACGGCCGGTAGCCGTACCCGACCGTCCACCGCTGCACCGCGCCCCAGACCCGCCCGGCCCAGCCGAGCTCGGAGTAGCGGCGGCGTTGCTTCTCCAGCTGGACCTTCTGCGCGAGCTCCTCCTCACCGCCCTGCTGGTAGACGGCGGCGAGCTGTTCGTACGGTCCTGGCGCGAAGTCCGGCTGCACCTTCAGCAACCACTGCAGCCGGGTCTCGACCCGCACCTCGGGATCGGCGGTGATGCCGGCGAACTCGAAGTCGTCGACGGCGACGCCGCCCTCCGCGTCCCACAGACCGGGGCCGTCGGTGACCGACACCGCCTTCAGCCTGCTCAGCACGACCTTGCCCTTGGGCTGCTGGCCCGCGGGGATGTGCAACCGGAACTGGTGCACGGTGAGGCCGTAGGCGTTGAGCGCGATGTCGGCGGAGGTCGAGCCGAGGTGCGAGTCGCTGAACGTCGCCATCTTGCCCACCTCGCCCAGCCGGAGCCGCACGCCGCCGACCGCGGTGAACCCGCGGCTGCACAGGAGGTCCTTGCCGATCGTGATGGCGCGGGCGTCGAGCGACGGCTTCTGCGTGCCGTTGGGGCGCAGCCGCGGCAACGTCAGTTCGGCGCCGGACATGTCGAGGGTGGAGCCGATGTTCGCGTTCTGCAGCCGGATCGAGCCCTTGGCCCTGAGCTCGCGCAGGAAGAGCGTGCCGCCGATCTGCAGGCGGTCGGCGAACAGGACGTCGATGCCGGGCCCGTGCAGCGAGACGCCGGACATGCTGGCGCTGCCCTGGATCTGCGCGTTCGACAGCCGGACCTGGCCGTAGGTCTGCAACGGCGGAGTGCGCGTGCCGCTGTTGTTCGCCGCGCTGCGGGCCTCGACGTCACCCCTGACCTGCATGCCGTCCGCGTGGAGGGCGACCGGGATCCGGTTGGTGACGTCACCGGCGAGCTCTTCGGCGACCTCACGCGGCCCGATCACGGCACCGGACAACCGCAGGTAGCCGCCGACGATCGCGTTCGGCAGCCGGACCGTGCCGGTGGAGGTGAAGCCGTTGTCGAGCTCGACGTTGCCCTCGACCCGGATGCGGTCGGCCACCAGCGTCGCCGCCTCGTCGGCCAGCCCGTGCGGCAGCACCAGCACCTGGTTGTCGACCTGGTGGGTGGAGTTGAGGCGGGCGCCGGTGAACTCGAGGTTCCCGCCGACCCGCGCGCCGTCGAGTAAGACCCGGCCGTCCGCGGTGAAGCGGCCGCCCTCGGCGTTGCAGAAGACGTTGCCCGAGACGACGATGCCGGACGCCTCCAACGCGTCCCGGCCGGTGTTGATCAGCCGCGCGCCACCGAGGTGGACGCTGCCGCCGATCACCGCGCCCCGGAGCCGGACCTCGCCGTTGGCCCGCATCGCGATGGCCTGGACGGATCCGCTGACGCGCAGGCGGGCGCCGAGGAACGCGTGTTCGCTGTTGGAGCGGAGGACCGCGCCGGCGAGCCGGAGCGTTCCGTCGACCGCCGCGTCGGTGAGGTCGACGATGCCGGTGCAGGTGAAGCCGGCTTCGAGGACCAGGTCGCTGAACACTCGGAGGTTGCGGCCCTGCAGACCGGGGACGCGGGTGCCGCGCAGCCTCAGCCCGATGAGCCGGGCCATGCGCAGATCGAGTGATTCCTCGAAGGTGCAGTGGGTGAGGTCGATGACCCGCGTGACGCGGGTGCCCTCCAGCTCGAACTTGCCGGTGATTCGCGCGTTTCGCAGTCGCAGAGCGGGCAATCCCTTGCGCGGCACCCGGTACATGCCGGTCAGCAACCCGGTGAGCACCTCGCCGCGCACGCTCTGTCCGGTCAGGTCGATCTCGGTGCCACCCGCATAGGCTCCTGCTACCTGGCGTTCGACATCGGTCAAGTCTTCCGGCTTGATCACTTTCGTCCTCCCCTGACGAACGGATCATCCCATCAGGTTCCGCGTTGGCCAGGGCCCGAACAGTTAACGTGAGGTACGTGAGCGCACCGGAGTCGGAGATCAGCAGTCGTGTTCCGCTGCTGCTACGGGTAAGTGCTGCCCTGAGCTGGCGCTTCGTCGTTGTGGTGGCCGCGTTGTACGTGGTCGCGTACGTGTTCGGCTTCCTCGCCTCGATCGTGATCCCCGTCGCAATCGCGCTGTTGCTGGCCGCCCTGCTCTCGCCCGGCGTGGCGAAGCTCGTGGAGTGGCGGGTGCCGCGCGGCGTGGCGACGACCGTGATGATGATCATCGGCATCGGCGTGCTGGGCGGCGTGCTGACGTTCGTGATCAGCGAGTTCTCCCGCGGCCTGCCCGAACTGCAGACGCAGGTGGCGGCCTCGCTCGACACGATCCAGCAGTGGCTGAAGGACGGGCCGGCCCACCTGTCCGACCAGCAGCTGCAGAACTACCTCAACGAGATCGTGAAGACGATCAAGGAGAACCAGGCCGAGATCACGTCCGGCGCGCTGACCACCGCGGCGACCCTGGGCGAGGTGCTGACCGGACTGCTGCTGGCGCTGTTCACCCTCATCTTCTTCTTGCACGACGGTGACGGGATCTGGCGGTTCGTGATCCGTGTGGTGCCGTGCGACGTGCGTCAGCGTGTCGACGTGGCCGGCCGTCGCGGGTTCGGCTCTCTCGTTTCTTATGTGCGCGCGACGGCGGCTGTTGCTGTCGTGGACGCCGTGGGTGTCGGTATCGGCCTGGCGATCATCGGCGTGCCTCTGGTCGTGCCGCTGTCGGCGTTGGTGTTCCTCGGTGCGTTCATCCCGATCGTCGGTGCGGTGTTCACGGGCGCGGTGGCGGTGTTGATCGCGTTGGTGACCAACGGGCCGATCGCTGCGTTGGTCGTTCTCGCCGTGCTCATCGGCGTGATGCAGCTGGAGTCGCACGTGCTGCAGCCTCTGTTGCTGGGTCGTGCGGTCAAGCTGCACCCGCTGGCCGTGGTGCTGGCGATCGCCTGCGGGTTGGTCGTGGGCGGCATCGCCGGGGCGTTGCTCGCGGTGCCGTTGCTCGCGGTGCTGAACTCCGGGATCCGGTCGCTGGTGTCGGACGCGGACGCCGAGCAGAAGCCGGAGAAGGTGGACGTGCTCGAACCGCAGGACACGGCGCCGAAGGACGACAAGAGCGAGCGGGTGAAGGAGCTCTAGTGCCTCGGCTGGCAACCTTTGCCCCGTCTTCGGCGGTCAGACGGGTGCATCGCGGTGCCGGCCCCACTTCCTCATCCTGGTTGGCTGTGGGAGTGGGGTCGGTGCCGCGAGGCACCCTGCTGAGCGTCGAAGACGCGGCGAAGGTTGCCGGCCGCGGCACTAGGCCATCGACACGAGGTTGCGGCCGTACGCCTTCGCTGCCAGCAGCGCAGCGTCGGCCGCCACCAGCAGGTCCGGCAGTTCGTAGCCGAACCGGGTCGTGGTCGACACGCCGATCGACACCGTCAGCCCGTGCAGCTCGTGGGGTTTCCCGTCGGTGGCCATAGTCGGCACCCGAAGCGCGGCCACGGCCGTGCGCACCCGTTCGGCCACCGACTCGGCCTCGTCGGGCGTGGCCTCGGGCAGCAGCACCACGAACTCCTCGCCGCCGAACCGGCCGACGAGATCGCCCCGCCGAACGGTGCCGCGCAGCAACAGCGAGATCGCGGCCAGCGCGGCGTCGCCCGCCAGGTGGCCCACCTCGTCGTTGACCCGCTTGAAGTGGTCGAGGTCCATGAGCATCACGGCCATTGGACGGGTGCGGACGGCGCCCTTGGTCAGTTCGTAGCGAGCCCGGCTGTCCCAGTGCACGGCGTTGGCCAGGCCGGTCTTGGCGTCGCGCTGGGCCGAGCGGCGCCACTGCGGGAGCTGGGCCGCTCGTTCCAGCAGGGCCAGGGGCGGGCCGGCGATCAGGGCGTGGATGGCGTTCGACTCGGCCACGCAACCCATGAGGCCGCCGATGGACACCGCGACGATGCCCAGGACCACGTCGATGGGTTCGCCGACGTTCTCCTCGAAGGACGCGGACGGGGTGCGGAGCTTCAGCCCGAACGCGATCAGCGCCGCGCGCAGGGCCAGCAGCACGGCCGCACCGCCCACCATCATCAGGAGGTTGGCGTGCGGGCTCGCCCAGCCGAGCAGGTAGCGGGTGGCGAAGACGGCCAGCGACGTGGCGCTCAGCGTGAACAGCCAGCGGTGCGTCTCGGGGCGTTGCTCCAGCAGGCAGTGCAGGGCCGGGCCGAAGAGCAGCAGGACCATGAGGTTCGGCGGCAGGGCGAGGATGCCGGCCGTCAGATAGGAGAGGTGCGCCGCCCACGGATTGCGCTCGGTCTCGCCGAGACGGTGGCTGTAGATGGAGCTGCCGATGATCACCGCGCCCGCGGTGCCCGCGATGGCCGCGAACCTGCCGATCTCGGAGGGTGACGGGGTGGGCGTGCAGATCACCACGCCGACGACCGTGGCCAGGGCGAGGAGGTCGATGAACAGCCAGTAGCAGAGCGCGGGCCGCCGCAGTGTCCACACCGGCCAGTCGCGCACCTGTATGCCCTCCCCACCTGAACCCGGAGAGCGTCGCACATTCCTCCGTTCGGCAGAAGACGGCCACCTGGGGGTTAGCCAGCGCACGTTCACGCGGCAGGATGGTGTCCGAAAGGAGCACAGCGTGCGCAAACTGCCTGCCGAACGTGTGACGAAGGCGATCGACGACCCGGCCACACCGCTGTGGCGCGGGGCGATCGCGCTACGCATAGTCACATTCCTCTTCGCGGCGGCGAACGTGATCGCGAACCAATCCGGTTACGTTCGGCCGTGGCTCGCGTGGACGACGCTCGGGGTGATGGCGCTGTGGTCCGTTTTCACCAGCCGCGCCTACAGCACGACGTGGGGCAGGCGCTGGCCGTTCGTGCTGATCGACCTGGCGCTGACCTGCGGGCTCATGTCGCTGTCGCCGTTGATCATGTCCGACCACCAGCTGCTGACCCTGAACGTCCCGCTGATCACCACGATCTGGGCGTGCGTTCCGGCGGTCGCGCTGGGCGCACTCGGCGGTGCGGCGGCCGGATTCGGCGGCGGGCTGACGGTCGGCCTCTTCACCTACCTGTCGAAGGGCGTGCCGAGTCTCGACCTGCTGCGCGACGTCGTGCTGCTGGCCGGCGCGGGCATGGTCGTCGGCATGGCCTCGGCCACCGCACGACGTTCGGCGGTCCTGCTCGCCCAGGCGTTGCGCGCGGAAGCGGCGACGGCGGAACGCGAACGGCTGGCCCGTTCCATCCACGACAGCGTGCTGCAGGTCCTCGCCCGCGTGCGCAAACGCGGCCTCGAAGTCGGTGGTGAAGCCGCCGAACTGGCCAAGCTCGCGGGTGAGCAGGAGGTGGCGCTGCGGAATTTGGTAGCCGCCGCGCCCACCGATTCCACTGTGGACGGCGAGATCGACCTGCGCCCCGGCCTGCAGCTCCTCGCCACCCCCAGGATCCAGGTGTCCACCCCCGCCACCCAGGTGATGTTCGCGGCCGGAGCGGCGGGCGAACTCACGTCGCTCGTCCGCGAGGCACTGTCCAACGTGGACAAGCACGCCGGTGACGACGCGCGGGCGTGGGTACTGCTGGAGGACCTCGGGGAAGAGATCGTGTTGAGTGTCCGGGACGATGGACCGGGCATCCCGGACGGCCGCATCGCCTCCGCCGCGGCGGAGGGCAGGATGGGGATCGAGAAGTCGATCAAGGGCCGGGTGGAATCGCTGGGTGGCACGCTCGAGCTCCAGACCGGGCCGGGGGAGGGCACGGAGTGGGAGGTTCGGGTGTTCAGGAAGGGGGCGGCAAGATGACGGTCTCGGTGATGGTCGTGGACGACCACCCGATGTGGCGCGAAGGCGTCGCGCGCGATCTGCAGGAGCGCGGCTTCGAGATCGTGGCGACCGCCGGTGACGCCGCGTCGGCGGTGCGCATCGCGAAGGCCGTGCGGCCCAACGTGGTGCTGATGGACCTCAACCTCGGCGAGCTCTCCGGCGTCGACGCGACCCTGATGATCACCAGCGAACTGCCGGACACCCGCGTGCTGGTGCTGTCCGCGTCCGGCGAGCACGACGACGTGCTGCAGGCCGTGAAGGCGGGCGCGTCCGGCTACCTGGTGAAGTCCGCGTCCTCCGAGGAACTGGTCGAGGCCGTGTCCCGGACCGCCGCCGGCGACGCCGTGTTCACCGCCGGCCTCGCGGGCCTGGTGCTGGGCGAGTACCGGCGGATGGCCGCCGCGCCCGACGACTCGGAGGAGAAGCCGCAACTCACCGATCGGGAGACCGAGGTGCTGCGGCTGGTGGCCAAGGGCCTGACCGCACGACAGATCGCGAACCGCCTGGTGATCTCCCACCGCACGGTCGAAAACCACGTCCAGTCGACATTGCGGAAACTTCAACTGCACAACCGGGTGGAGTTGGCGCGTTATGCCATCGAGCACGGTCTCGACGCCGAACCGGAGGCAGAGAAATGACAGACCCCAGAGAGTTACGCGTGTCCGATGCGGAACGTGAGCACGTCGTCAGCCTGCTGAACAAGGCGGTGGGCCGCGGCATGATCACGCTCGACGAGTTCACCGTCCGCACGGACACCGCACTCGGCGCCGTGACCAGGGCAGACCTGAACGCGGTGCTGATCGACCTGCCCGGCATGGTCAACAACGAGCTCGCGACCGCCCGCACCGAGCTGAAGAACACGATGGGCACCACGACCCGCAAGGGTCACTGGGTCGTGCCGCGCGAGCTGGTCATCCGCAACACGCTCGGCACCACCAACCTCGACTTCACCCAGGCCGAGGTGCCGCCGCTGGTCAACGTCGACCTGGACGTGTCGCTGGGCTCGGTGAAGCTGGTGCTGCCCGCGGGGTCGTCGGTGAACGTCGACGGGGTGGAGATCACCGCAGGCGAGCTGAAGGACAAGGTCCACAACGCGACCGGGTCACCGCACTTCCAGGTCAAGGGCGCGGTGCGCGGCGGGTCCGTGGTGATCAAGCGGAAGCGCTGATCTGCGGTTGCCCGTGCGGTCGCCGAGGATCGGGGCATGCGATGTCTCGTGACCGGCGCGACCGGGTACCTCGGCGGACGGCTCGTGCCCCGGCTGCTGGCCGAGGGCCACGAGGTGCGCTGTCTCGTGCGGTCACCGGAGAAGCTGCGCGACGTCCCCTGGGCCGGCCAGGTCGAGATCGTCAGAGGTGACGTGCTCGGCGACCTCGACGAGCCCATGCGGGACATCGAGGTCGTCCACTACCTGGTGCATTCGTTGCACTCGAAGGACTTCGCGGACGCCGACCGCAAGGCCGCCGAGAACACCGCGCGAGCCGCCGGACGCGCGGGTGTGCAGAGGATCGTCTACCTGGGCGGACTGCATCCATCGACCGGGCCGCTGTCGCCGCACCTGGCCTCCCGCAAGGAAGTCGGCGAGGTGTTCCTGCGCTCGGAAACGCAGGCCGTGGTGCTGCAGGCCGCGGTGATCATCGGGTCGGGATCGGCGAGCTTCGAGATGTTGCGGTACCTGACCGAACGGTTGCCGGTCATGGTCACGCCGCGGTGGGTGCACAACCGGATCCAGCCGATCGCGGTCCGGGACGTGCTGCGGTATCTGGTCGACGCGACCACGCTGCGGCAGAACCGGACGTTCGACATCGGCGGGCCGGACGTGCTCACGTACCTGGAGATGATGCTGCGGTACGCGCGGGTGGCCGGCCTGCCCAAGCGCCGCGTCTTCCCGGTGCCGGTGCTGACGCCGGGCCTGTCGTCGCACTGGGTCAACCTGATCACGCCGGTGCCGCGGTCGATCGCGAAACCGCTGATCGAGTCGCTGGTGCACGAGGTGGTGTGCCGGGAGAACGACATCCGCGAGCTGCTGCCCGGCGAGAACGTCGGGTACGACAAGGCGGTCGAGCTCGCGCTCACCAAGGTCCGCGACGCCGACGTGGAGACCCGCTGGTCGGGTGCCTCCACGCCCGGCGCGCCGAGTGAGCCGTTGCCGACCGACCCCGACTGGTCCGGCGGTTCGGTCTACACCGACGAACGTGAGCGCCACACGGCAGCGACTCCCGAACGGCTGTGGGAGGTCGTCGAGGGCATCGGCGGCGAACGGGGCTGGTACTCGTTTCCGCTGGCCTGGGCCATCCGCGGCTGGCTGGACCGGGTGGTCGGCGGGGTGGGACTCCGCAGGGGCCGCAGGGATCCGCACCGGTTGAACGTCGGCGAGGCGCTCGACTTCTGGCGGGTCGAGGAGGTCGAGCGCGGCAGGCTGCTCCGGCTCAGAGCCGAGATGAAGGTGCCGGGCAAGGCGTGGCTGGAGCTTCGAGTGGCGGGCAACGGAGGACACGGGTCCACTTACCGCCAACGCGCCGTGTTCGTGCCCAAAGGGCTCGCCGGACACCTCTACTGGGCGGTCGTCTGGCCGTTCCACGGCGTCGTGTTCGGCGGCATGGTGCGCAACATCGCCAATGAAGCTGAGCTGCACAAGAACTTCAGAAAGTCCTGATGGACTGCACAAGCAGCAAAGGGTGAGACTTCCCGCATGAAGGCTCTCGTCAAGGTCGCCGCTGGGCCTGGCCTCGAACTGACCGACGTCCCCGACCCCACGCCGGGTCCGACAGATGTGCTGGTCAGGGTGTTGCGCACCGGCATCTGCGGCACCGATCTGCACATCGACTCGTGGGACGACTGGGCGGCGCAGAACATCAAGGCGCCGCTCACGCTCGGACACGAGTTCGTCGGCGAGGTCGCCGAGATCGGTGCGTCCGTCACGGGCGTGAAGGTGGGCGACCTGGTCAGCGGCGAGGGCCATCTCGTGTGTGGAACGTGCCGCAACTGCAAGGCCGGCCGACGGCACTTGTGCGCCAACACGCGTGGTCTGGGCGTGCACTCCAACGGCGCGTTCGCGCAGTACGTCGTGTTGCCCGAACAGAACGCCTGGGTGCATCGCACGCCCGTCGACCTGGACGTGGCCGCGATCTTCGACCCGTTCGGCAACGCCGTGCACACCGCGCTGAGCTTCCCCGTCATCGGCGAGGACGTGATCATCACGGGCGCCGGGCCGATCGGGATCATGGCCGCGGCCGTCGCGAAGCACGCGGGTGCGCGCAACGTCGTGATCACCGACATCTCCGAGCACCGGCTGGATCTCGCACGCAAGGTCGGTGTCGACCTCGCGGTGAACGTGGCCGAGAAGACGATCGAGGACGCCCAGCGGGAACTCGGCATGGCCGAGGGCTTCGACGTCGGCATGGAGATGTCCGGCAAGCCGGTCGCGCTGCAGAGCATGATCGCGAACATGGCGCACGGCGGTCGCATCGCGATGCTGGGGCTGCCCGCGGATCAGTTCTCCGTCGACTGGAGCAGCGTCGTGCTGAAGATGCTGCACATCAAGGGGATCTACGGCCGCGAGATGTTCGAGACCTGGTACTCGATGACCGTGCTGCTGCAGCGCGGACTCGACCTCGCGCCGGTGATCACGCACCGGTACGACTACACGCAGCACGCGGAGGCCTTCGCCACCGCGCGGGAAGGCAAGTGCGGCAAGGTCATTCTCGACTGGACGGGAGCCTGATGTACGGCGAGCTGAAGAACGACCTCCTCAAGACGATCGGGGAGATCAGGGAGGCCGGGCTCTACAAGTCCGAGCGCGTGATCGGCACCCCGCAGAACGCCGCCGTCCGGGTCGGCCAGGGCGACGAGGTGCTCAACTTCTGCGCCAACAACTACCTCGGGCTCGCCGACCATCCACGGCTGATCGAAGCCGCCAAGAAGGCGTTGGACGACTGGGGCTTCGGCATGGCCTCGGTGCGGTTCATCTGCGGCACCCAGGAGCCGCACAAGGAACTGGAGCGCAAGCTCAGCGAGTTCCTCGGCACCGACGACACCATCCTCTACAGCTCGTGCTTCGACGCGAACGGCGGTCTGTTCGAGACGCTGCTCGGCGCCGAGGACGCGATCATCTCCGACGAGCTGAACCACGCGTCGATCATCGACGGCGTCCGGCTCTCCAAGGCCCGCAGGTTCCGCTACAAGAACCGCGACATGGACGACCTCGAGCGTCAGCTCAAGGACTCCGCCGACGCGCGCTACCGGCTGATCGCGACCGACGGCGTGTTCTCGATGGACGGCTACCTCGCGCCGCTCGACGAGATCTGCGACCTGGCCGAGCGCTACAACGCGCTGGTCATGGTCGACGACTCGCACGCGGTCGGCTTCACCGGCCCGACCGGACGCGGCACCCCGGAGCTGTTCGGCGTGCAGGATCGCGTCGACATCGTCACCGGCACGCTCGGCAAGGCGCTGGGCGGTGCGTCCGGCGGCTACACGTCCGGTCGCGCGGAGATCATCGAACTGCTGCGCCAGCGCTCGCGCCCGTACCTGTTCTCGAACTCCCTCGCGCCGTCGATCACCGCCGCCGCGATCGCCACGCTGGACATGCTCTCCAGTTCCTCGGAACTGCTCACCCAGCTGCGCTCGAACACGGAGCTGTTCCGCCGGCGCATGACCGAGGAGGGCTTCGACCTGCTGCCCGGCGAGCACCCGATCATCCCGGTGATGATCGGCGACGCGGCCGAGGCGGCCAGGCTGGCCGACCTGCTGCTGGACCAGGGCATCTACGTGATCGGCTTCTCGTACCCGGTGGTGCCGCACGGCAAGGCGCGGATCCGCACGCAGATGTCGGCCGCGCACACGACGGAGGACGTGAACCGGGCGGTCGACGCGTTCGTCGCCGCCCGCGCCAAGATGTGACCCCGGTCACGCACCGGTAAGAATTCCGGCGGTCGGCGCACTACCTCGTGAAGAGGGAGGGGGCGATCGTGGAGGACTTCTCCGCTGTCTACCGCGAGTGCTATCCACGGGTGCTCGCCTACGCGGCGAGCCATGCGGGATCGCGGCTCGCCGAGGACATCACCAGCGAGACCTTCACGATCGCCTGGCGCAAACTCGACCAGATGCCGTCGAACGCCCTGCCGTGGCTGTTGGGCATCGCTCGCAACCTCGTCCGCGCCGCTCGCCGGCAGACGTGGCACGACGAGCTCACCGATGTCGCCGCGGACGACGACTACGCCGTGATCGAGCTGCGGGCGGCCCTCGCGACCTTGTCCGAGGCCGACCAGGAAGTGCTCACGCTCATCGCGTGGCACGGACTGGGCGCGGCAGAGGCGGCGTTGGTGCTCGGCTGCACAACAGCGACGTTCTTCGTGCGTCTCCATCGCGCCCGACGAAGGTTGCGCGCCGCTCTCTCGACACCGAACTTCGACCGTGCGAGGGAGTCATGGAAGACCTCTTGAAGGACCTGGCGCAGGCCAAGCCGCCCGCTCCCGAGGTCGACCCCGATCGGATGGAACGCGACCTGGCGCGCATCATCGCGATGCCCCGGCCGGCCAAGACCCGGATCTCCGTGCGGCGCTTCGGCCCCGTGCTGGTGGCCGCCGCGGTGATCGCGCTCGCAGTCGTGCTGCTGCCGCGCCCCGCTCCGCCCGTGCAACCGGCCGCGCCGACTCAGCAGTGGCACGTGCTGACGCAGAAGTGGGAACTGATGGTCGTCGGTGAGCCGGCGAACCCGTACACGGTGTTGCTCAGTGCCACGAGCGAACGGTGGGCGTCCGCCGAGAGGCAGTTCGACGTCACCCAGAAGAACGGCGAAGTGGCGCCCTTCACCCCGGACGACGAAAGCAGGTGGGAGGCAGCGGGCAAACCGTCCACAGCACCTCAGCTCGGGGGACACAGCTCGGTGCGCATCGGGCCGATGCAGCTCGGCGTGCGGAGGATCGACGCCCCGGAGTCCAACCCGTTCACCGGACTGCCCGCGGACCCGGTGGAACTCAGGAAGACGCTGCAGACCATCAGCGGGGACAACGGTTCCCGGGACAGCCTCACCTACCGGACCGCGATGCTCGCCATGGAGATGACGACCGCGAACATCCGCGACGACCAGCGCCGTGCGGCGTTCGAGCTGATCAAGACCCTCGACGGGGTGCGATTCCTCGGCCAGGTGCCGCTGCGGGACGGCCGCTCCGGCGTCGGCGTGGCGATCGCCGCGCCGCCGACGTTCCAGTTCACCGGCTTCGAGACCCAGCTGGTGGTCAACCCGGAGACCGGCCTGCCGATGGTCAGGCGGAACGTCCTCACCGCGCCCCAGCACGGCCTACCGGTGAACACGCCGATCTTCGAGGAGACCTACCTCCTGCTGGAACGGACGACCATCGACCCGATCCTGCCCCAGGGCGTCGCCGTGAACGGCAATGTGGAATCCCCCATCATTGAGCGGTGATCCGCGAGCGCTACCGCGTGCTGCGCGGTCGTTCACAGCGCACGGTCAGCCCGCTGAATTGACGACGAGACGCACATCGTCGCTGACGGGACACTGCGGCCCGATCGGCTGAACACTGCCGGAGTGATGGAGCTCAAGCAGCACCGGCGGAACTGGACCGGTGGTGGGCGGGAGGTCCCGGTGCCGCGCCGATCACGGCAAGCGCCAAGCACATGTTCGCGTCGCACGGGTGACGATCTCGCAGCGGCCGACCACCGCGGGCTGCACGCAATGCTGATCGACGCGATCGCGGACGAGTCCCCCTGATCAGAAGTACGCGGAAATCGTTCCGAAAACGTTCCAAGATGGACACACCTGGTCGCGCGGGCGGTGAACGATCTGTCCGTGTCCAGGAGTTCACGACCGAGGATCGCCCTGCACATGGCCACCCTCGGGGCGAGGGTCGCGTTGTGCCTGCCCGACCGGGTGATTCGCGCGATCGTCGGCGTGCCCGTTCACGTCGAGGGTGCACAGCTCAGTCCCACGGCGCAGCTGCTGATCGCGCTGGAGCGGCTCGTGCCGAGGTCCGCACCTCAGGCGGTTCCCGACCTGGTGGCGGTCCGCAGGGACTACGACATCGTGTCGTCGGTGATGCACGCCGGTGTCGCGCGTGACGTGCGGGTGTACGACACCGTCGTGACCGGCGCACGCGGTCCGATTCCGGCGCGGGTGTACAGCCCGCCCGGTGCGTCCGGTCCGCTTCCGCTGCTGGTGTTCTTCCACGGCGGCGGGTTCGTGCTCGGCAGCGTGGCCAGCCACGACGGCATCTGTCGCTTCCTCAGCCGGCATGGTGGCGTGCGGATCGTGTCCGTCGAGTACGCCCTCGCCCCCGAGCACCCCTATCCGGCCGGAGTAGATGACGCTTACGCGGCGTTCCTGCACGTCGTCGCCAACGCGGAACGCTTCGGCGGGGCCGGCCTTGCGGTGGGGGTCGGTGGTGACAGCGCGGGCGGGGCGCTTTCGGCCGTCGTGGCGCAGCGGTGTGTCGACGACGCGGTGACAAAGCCGGCCTTCAACCTGATGCTCTACCCGGCCGTGGACGGGCTGGGGGAACACCCGGCGCGGCAGCTCTTCGGGCGCGGCTACTTCATCGAGACCGACACGATCGACTACTACCGCTCCTGTTATTCACCGGACCTCGAGCGGTTGTTTGAGCCGTACGCCTCGCCGTTGCGCGCTCCCGATTTCCGCGGACTGCCGCCAACCTGCGTGGTAACGGCTGGTTTCGACCCTCTCCGGGACGAGGGCACCGAGTACGCGGACCGGCTGGGCGCCGCCGCGGTGCCGGTGACCCACCTGCGCTGCGACGGCCTGGTGCACGGGTTCGCCTCGTTCCTGTCCTGCGACCGGCACGCTCGGCGAGCGATGCTGAACATTGCGAAGGAACTGCGTCGCATGGCGGTTACGGCCATCATGAGCGGGTGATCGACCCACGACGGCTCCGCGTGCTGCGTGCACTCGCCGACCACGGCACGGTGACGGCCGCGGCTGCCGCGCTGCACCTCACGCCGTCAGCGGTGTCGCAGCAGCTCGCGGCGTTGGAGTCGGAGGCCGGCCATCCGCTGTTGCTCCGAAAAGGACGAAGGGTCTCGCTGACTCCGGCCGGTGAGCTGCTCGTCGCGCACGCCCATGCCGTTGCGGCGGAACTGGAACGCGCACAGGCCACTTTGGACGCTCTCACCTCCGGGACCGCCGGACGGGTCGCGGTCGCTGCGTTCGCGTCGGCGATCACGCAGGTGGTGGCGCCTGCGTTGGCGGCGTTGAAAGAGCGGTCGATCGAGCTGTCCGTGCGTGATGCCGAAGGGCACGAGAGCGTGCGGCTGCTGCTGGACGGCGAGATCGACGTGGCGATCACCGAGGAACATCGGTCGACGGACCGCTTCACCACGTTTCCGCTCTACACCGAGCCTTTCGACGTCGTGTTGCCGCCTGGGCACGCGCTCGCGGACGGACCGGTCGACCTCGCGGCACTGGCCGACGAGGACTGGGTGGTGACGCTGCCGGGCAACCAGTTGCGGGACGTCGTGGAGATGGCGTGTGCGCAGTCAGGGTTCGCGCCGCGGATCCGGCACACGTCTGACGACTTCCGCGCCATCGAGGCGTTGGTGGCGGCGGGGGCAGGGGTGGCGTTGGCGCCGAGGAACGCCATCCGCGGAGTGCCAGTCACGGGAACACCACCACTCAGACGCGTTGTAGCGGCCGTACGCAGAGGGTCGAGTGACCACCCGTTGATTCGCATCGTGCTTGATGAACTGCACTTAGTGGCACAAAGGTAAAACTTGTACAGGCTCCAAAAACTACTTCCTTCAGGGAGATTCGGGCGGAAACGATGGAGTGAAGGGGATCCGGATTCCTAGCTTCATCGCCATGCCACGACGAATTTCCAGCGTGGTGGGACGGGAGTTCGGCGAAGCCATCCGGCGCGCCATCGAGCAGACCCGGATGACCCACCGCCAGCTCGCCGAAGCACTCGGCTGGCAGGAAGCCAAAGTCTCCGACCTGGTGCGGGGGAAGGGCGGCGTCAGCGAGACCGAGCTGACCATGCTGCTCGGGTTCTGCCGGGTGAAGCCGGACGAGGCCCGTCACCTGATGGGGCTCTACAAGGAGTCTCGCGAGAACGGGTATCTCCAGATCCCTCACTCCACGCGCAGTCTCATGGAACAGGAGCGCCTGGCCAACAAGATCGTGGTCTGGTCGATGAACCTGATTCCCGGCCGCCTCCAGACCGCGGATTACATGCGAGGCCTCGTTCAAGGGGCGGTTCGCAACAAGTTGGTCGACTACGAAGAAGTGATTGCCGCCAAGCTGGCGCGCCGCGAACTCTTCCACTGGAGCCGGGAGTTCGTGTTCTACATCCACGAACAGGCGTTGCGGCTTCCGGTCGGATCGCCGGAAGTGATGAAAGATCAGCTGATCCACGTCCTGGCGATGGCACAGCGTTCCTACATCGAGGTGCGGGTCGTGCCGACCGCACTAGGCGCGCACGCCGGGGTTTCGGGCTCGTTCATGCAGCTCCAGTACGAGAAGTTCGAGCCCGCCGTCTACCTCGAAGGCGAGAACTCCAGTCTCTTCCTCGAAGACAAGGCATCTCTCAGCACCTACGCCGACCTGCTGAAACTGATCGACCAGCAGGCGTTGGATGCGGAACACTCGAAGGAGCTGATCACCAGCATCATGATCTGAGGAGATGTTCCGCATGTCCGTCTGGCGCAAGAGCAGCTACAGCATCAACTCGAACGACTGCGTCGAAGTTGGTCGTGGCATCGGTGTCCGGGACAGCAAAGCGCCGACCACGCACCTGCCGGTGTCGGCGGACGCGTGGTCGGCGTTCCTGGGACTAGTGCGGGGCGCGAGCCGCTAGCTTCGCGGTCCCCGGGTCACCCGCCGCCAGCGCGCCACGGGCCGCGAGTTGGCAGATGTCCATGCTGGACGTGGCGAGCTTGGCGCCGACATCGGCCAGCGCCGTGTGGTTCATCGACAACGACGTCACGCCCATGCCGATCAGCACGCACGCGAGCAGCGGGTCGGCCGCGGCCTCGCCACAGACGCCGATGGGCTTGCCCGCGGCCGTCGCCGCCTCGCCGACCTGTGCGATCAGGCGCAGCAACGCGGGCTGCCACGGGTCGTTCAACGCCGCCACGCCGCCGAGCTGGCGGTCGGCGGCGAAGACGTACTGGGCCAGGTCGTTGGTGCCGATGGAGATGAAGTCGACGACCTGGAGGATCTCCCGCGCCGACAGGGCCGCGGACGGGACCTCGACCATCACGCCGGCCCTCGAAATCCCTGCTTGGCGGGCGCGGGCCACGAACCACGAGGCCTCGGCGGCGGTGGCGACCATCGGGGCCATGACCGAGACGTCGGCGCCCGACGAGGCAGCGGCGGCGGCGATCGCCTGGAGCTGGCGGTCCAGCACTTCCGGGCGGTCGAAGGCGACGCGCAGGCCGCGGACGCCCAGGGCCGGGTTGGGCTCGGGGTCCGGGCTCAGAAACGCCAGCGGCTTGTCCGCGCCCGCGTCGAGGGTGCGCACCACAACGGGTTTGCCCTTGAACGGCGCCAGCACAGCCTCATAAGCAGCAGTCTGCTCAGCAACGGTCGGTTCCTCCGCGGCGTCCAGGAAGCAGAACTCCGTGCGGAAGAGGCCGACACCTTCCGCGCCCGCGGCAGCGGCGGCCGCGGCGTCGGCGGGGGAGCCGACGTTGCCGAGGACCTTCACGCGGAGGCCGTCCTTCAGCACACCGACGCCGTTCCACGTGGCCTTCTTGCCGGTGCCGGCGGCGCGGACCTTGCCGTCGGACTCGCGGACCTGGCCGGTGTCGCCGTCGACCTCAAGTGCCGTGGCGGCCGACGCCAGGATGCCGCGGCACGCGACGACAGCCGGGATGCCCAGCGACCGCGCGAGGATCGCGGTGTGCGAGGTGGGGCCGCCCTCCTCCGTCACGAGGGCGAGGACCTTCGACGGGTCGAGGCCGGCGGTGTCCGCGGGCGCGAGATCACGCGCCACCAGCACGGACGGCGAGAGCAGGTCCGGTACGCCGGGAGCGGGCACGCCGAGGAGTTCGGCCACGACGCGGTCGCGGACGTCCTGGACGTCGCGGGCGCGTTCGGCCATGTAGCCACCGGCCGCCTGCAGTGCCGCGATGAACTTCTGCGCCGCCTGGTGCACCGCGCGGGCGGCGGGCAGCGACTCGTCGACGACGAGCTTCTCGGCGGACTTGATCAGTGACGGGTCGCCGGCCATCGCCGCGGTCGTCTCCAGAACGGCGCGGGCCTCGCCCTCGACGGTCTTCGCGCGCTCCATCAGGCGCTGCGCCACGACCTCGGTCGCGGGACGGATGCGGGAGGCCTCCATCTTCGTTTCCGCGGGTCGCGGACCCAGCGGAGGTTCGGGCAGGGCCTCAGCGACCCTCACCACGGGGCCGGAAGCCCGGCCGCTGCTGACACCGACACCGCTCAGCCGCGCGCTCGACATGGTCTAGACCATACCCTTCCACCGGGAACCGACGACAGCTCAGTGTGACTAATCCAGCGGCGGAATGCGGAAAGCCGCCGAGCTGGTGGTCGTGGCGTAACGCAGAAGTGCGTCGCCATCGATCATGCGATACATCGTGTTCACAAACGTGCGAAGTTCGCGCTGGTACGAGATGAAGAGCAGACCCTCGGCGTAGTTGTACGAGCGGCGCAGCATCAGGCCGGCGCCCGCCATCAACGGGTGCGCCCGCCGCACGTGCGCGTCGGCCGGGATGACGTACTCGCCGTCGGGGGTCTTTGCCGACAAATCGACCTCGTCGCCACCGGACAACGGCACCGCGTCGTGCTTGCGCCGCCCGAACACCCGTTCCTGATCGGCCACGGGCAAGGCCGTGAACGCGGAGACGTCGAGCTTCATCCGGCGCACGACGGCGATGGTCGACCCGTCCGGCAGCCAGACCTCCTGGTCGAACTCCTCGGCGGTCTTGGGCACCACGATGCCGTCTTTGAAACCCAACCCGTTCGTGCGATCCGCGTGGCAGAACCCCTGCTCACGCCACCTCAACCGCCCGTCGGGCCGCAACCGCTCAGCCGCGTCCCGCACCGCCTCCGGATCGTCCCCGCAGATCTGCAGGAACAACCGTCCGCCCAGGTCCTGCGCCCGGACCGCGTCACCGGGGAACTCCGGCAGTCCGTCGATCCCGTGCCCAAAAGTGACCGTCACCGAGGAGCTGACCTGCGCGGATGGCGGACCGGCCGCGTCCCACACGGAGATGTCGGCGTGCGGTTGCTGCGGGGTGGCGACGCCCTGTTGCCGTTCGTGCGATCCGCAGCCGCCGAGTAGCCCAATGGCAGCAGCGCCATACAACAGACGGCGGCGTGAGATGAGGACCACAGGGGCAGTGTGACAGTAGGCCGAACGGAGCAGTACGGTGACCGGCTGTGCGCGCTCCGTACGCCTTCGCAGCAGTGCTACTGGTCGCCGGATGCTCGGCGGCGAAACCGAAGCTCGGTCCCGAGATCAAGGTCCCGGCACAGCTGAGCACCATCCAGGCCGCCGTGGACCAGGCACGGGAGGGCGCGACCATCCTCGTCGCGCCCGGCGTCTACAAGGAGACCGTGCAGGTCAGGACCAAGGGCCTCACGATCAGGGGCGCCCAGCGCGGCAGCGTGATCATCGACGGCGAGGTCAAGCGGGCCAACGGGATCGTGGTCACCGCGCCGGACGTGTCGGTGCAGAACCTGACCGTCCGCAACCACACCCTGAACGGCGTGCTGGTCACCGGGCTCAGCCAGGACGGCGGGATGGGTCGTGGCAGCACCGGCTACACCAAACTGGACACGCAGAAGTTCCCGCCGTTGCAGGGGTTCCGCGTCTCGTACGTGACGGCCAGCAACAACGCGCTGTACGGCATCTACGCGTTCGACGCCCAGCACGGCGTGATCGAGCAGAGCTACGCGAGCGGCAGCGCGGACTCCGGTTTCTACGTCGGCCAGTGCAAGCCGTGCGACATCGTCGTGCGCGGCAACGTCGCCGAGCGCAACGCCGTCGGTTACGAGGGCACGAACGCGTCCGGCCAGATGTACGTGCTGGGCAACAGGTTCAGCGGCAACCGGGTCGGTATGACGTCGAACTCCGACTACCAGGAGGCGTTCGTGCCGCAGGAGGACGCCGCGTTCGTCGGCAATCTCGTCTCCGACAACTCGGAGGCGCTCTCGCCCGCCCAGGCAGACGGCGCGTTCGGGCTCGGCCTGGGCATCGCGGGCGGCACGCGGAACCTGGTGTCCCGCAACCTGATCACCGGCAACCCCGGCGTCGGCGTGGCCCTGGGGTCCAGCGAGGACCTGGCACCGCTGGACAACCGGTTCGACGGCAACGTGATCACCCGCAACGGCCAGGACGTGCTGTACGTGGCCACGCAACGCGCACCCGGCAGGAACAACTGCTTCGACCGTGAGCGCTGCTACGAGGGCGTTGGCGAGCCGCTGAAGAAACCCGCTGCCCCGCGCGGAATCCCGTTCAACCAGGTCGCCGCACCGCCCACACAGCCGGACATGCCAGACGGCCCGTTGCCGGACAAGGCACCGAACGCCGAGAAGTACGCGGTGCCGACCGAGGACCTGTTCGACGACCGCGCGGCGGTGCGGTCGTGAAGAAAGCCCTGGCTCTGCTGCTGGTCCTGACCGCCTGCGGCGCGACGCCCGACCCGCGACCGCTGTCGATCCCCGAGGCGGAACGCCTGGCACTGGTCAGGTTCTCGAACTACACGACCGGTGTCAGCGCGTTCACCGCGTCCATCCCGTCACCCGGCGGCAAGCTCGTCCTGGACGGGCGCGTCGACTTCGTGAACCACCACGGCTACGCGGGCATGCGCACCGACGGCCGCTCGGACGAGTTCGCCCAGGGCCTGCTGCAGTGGAACCTCGGCCGGATGGCGTTCGCGATGACGCCGTCCACCAAGGCGGTCGACCCGCTGCCGTTGGTCGACTGGCAGGTCCGCGAACTGCAGGAACGCGGCTCCGAACTGGACGGCGCGCTGCGGCTGCTGGTGAACCTGGGCTCGGACCGGCCGGAGAACTCCCAGCTGTTGCTGCAGAGTTCGGCACGCTGGCTGCGTGCGGACAAGATCGGTGACACGGCGGTCGACGTCTTCGAGGGCCCTCGGCAGAAGGACGCGACGGACTCCCGGCTGCGCTACTGGCTCGACGCCGACGGCAAACTCCGCCGGTTGGAAGCCAAGCTGGGCAACCAGGAGGAGTTCGCCGTCTTCGACTTCACCGGGTCGGGTGACCCGGTGCAGGTCATTCCGCCGCTGGCCCGCTGACCTCGGCGGCGGTCGGGTACGACGGCTGCGCACCGGCCTTCGTGACGGACAGCGCGGCGACCTTCACGGCGTACTCGGCCGCGACGACGACCCGGTCGCCCGCGGCCAGCCGCGCGGAGAAGGCTCCGGCGAAGGCGTCACCGGCGCCGGTCGTGTCGACCACCTGGTCCACCTCGATCGACGGCACCTGCACGACACCGGCGGGCAGCACCACGGCCGCACCGCGCTCGCCGAGCGTGACGATCGCGGTGTGCGGGCCGAGCCGCAGCAGGTGGCGCCAGTCCGACGCGAGCTGCGCGGCCTCGTGCTCGTTCACGATCAGCGTCGTGAGCTGCTTGAGCGTCTCCGCGGGCAGTTCGGCGACCGGCGACAGGTTCAGCACGGTCCGCACGCCGGCCTTCGCGGCGACGTCGATCGCGTGGATCACCGTCTCCAGCGGCACTTCCAGCGAACACGTCAGCACGCTGACGCCGGTGAGGTCGATGGCGTCCACATCGGACAGTGAGACGTCCGCGTTGGCGCCGGGGGACACGACGATGGAGTTCTCGCCGTCCGGAGTCACGGTGATGTAAGCGATCCCGGTGGGGCGCTCGGAAGTCTTCACCAGTGCCGTGTCGACGCCGGACGACTCCAGCGACTCGCGCAGCAACGAGCCGTACCCGTCACCGCCAACGGCACCAACGAGTGCAACGGAAGCGCCGACGCGAGCGGCGGCAACGGCGGTGTTCGCGCCCTTGCCGCCGGGCAGCACGACGGTGTCGCCGCCGAGGACGGTCTCACCGCCGGCGGGCCGCCTGCCGACCTCGACCACGAGGTCGGCGTTGGCGGACCCGAGAACAAGCAGAGGCTTCGTCACTTGGTGAACTCTGCCACGTTCTGCTTCGTGATGACCTTGACCTCGACGTCCACGACCTGCTGGACCGGCTCGCCCTTGGCCGCCTTGACCGCCTGCTCGACGGCCTTGGAGCCGAGCAGCTTCGGCTGCTGCGCGATGGTGGCGACGAGCGTGCCGTCCTGGATCGCCTTCAGGCCGTCCGGCGTGCCGTCGAAGCCGACGACCATGACGTCCTTGCCGGCGCGGGCGCCGAGGGCCTTGATCGCGCCGAGCGCCATCTCGTCGTTCTCGGCGAAGATGCCCTTGAGGTTCGGGTGGCCCTGCAACAGGTTCGTGGTCTCGTTGAGGCCCTTGGCGCGGTCGAAGTCCGCGACGGCGGTGGCGACGACCTTGATGTTGCCGCTGTTCAGGCCCTGCTCGAAGCCCTGACCGCGGTCACGCGACGCCGACGCGCCCGAGATGCCCTTGAGGTGCGCGACCTCGCCGGAGGTGGCGCGGCCGAGCTCGATGGCCGCGAGGCTGCCGCCCGAGACGTTGTTCGAGGCGACCTCGGCGGCGACCTTGCCGTCGACCGCGCGGTCGACCGAGATCAGCGGGATGTTCGCCAGCTCGGCGGCCTTGGCGGCGGGCGCGGACTGCTTGGAGTCGACCGGGTTCAGGATGATCGCCTTGACGCCCTGGGTCACCAGCGTCTGCACCTGGTTGACCTGGTTCGTCGCGTCGTTCTGCGCGTCGACCACGGTCAGCTTGGCGCCGAGCTGGTTCGCCATCTCCTGCGCGCCCTGCTGGAGTTCCACGAAGAACGGGTTGTTCAAAGTGGACACCGCGAGGCCGATGGTGATGCCGCTTCCTCCGGACGCCCCAGTTCCGCTGCACCCCGTTGCCAGCAGTGCCGCGGCACCGAGGGTCAGCGCGATCCGTCGGGTCACCTTCATTGGTGTCTTCCTTACCTGTTGCGGGATTCTCAGCGACGGCGAAGTGAGTCGAGCAACGCGGCAAGAGCGATCACCGCGCCGATGACGACCTGCTGCCAGAACGGCGGAACTTGGAGCAGGTTGAGGCCGTTGCGCAGGACGGCGAGCACAAGTGCGCCGACCAACGTCCCGGTGGCGCGGCCAACGCCACCGGACAACGACGCACCGCCGATGACGACCGCGGCGATGGCGTCGAGCTCGTAGCCGACCGCTGCCTGCGGACCGGCGGACCCGAGCCGTCCCGCGAGCACGAGGCCCGCGGCGGCGGCGAACAGGCCGCTCAGCGCATAGATCCAGAGCTTCTGCTTCCGGACGTCGATGCCGCTGAGCTTGGCTGCTTCCTCGTTGCCGCCGATCGCGTACATGCGGCGGCCGAGGTTGGTGCGCGTGAGGATCAGGCCGGTGATGCCGAAGAACGCCAGCATCAGCAGCAACGGCAACGGCACCATCGGTGCGAGGTTCGAGCCGAGGAACGTGACCACGGCGTCGGTCTCGTGCGGCTGGCCTTCCGAGAACACCAGCGTGAGACCGCGGGCGACGCTGAGCATGGCCAGCGTCGCGATGAACGGCGGCAGCTTGCCGTAGCTGACCAGCGCGCCGTTCACCAAGCCGCACAACGCACCCACGACCAGACCGATCGGCCCGGCGGTGAGCGCGCCGACCATCGCGGCCAGCGCGGCGATGCTGCCGACCGAGAGGTCGATACCGCCCGCGACCACCACGAACGTCATGCCGAACGCCATGATCGCGATGACCGCGGCCTGCACGCCGACGTTGAGCAGGTTCTGGGCGTTGAGGAACGCCGGCTGCATGATCGCGATGACCACCGCGAGCAGCAGAAGCCCGGCGAGCGCCCCGTTCTCACTGGCGTACTTGCGAATGCTGATCGTGCTCATGCCGAAATCTCCTGCACGGCGAGTGCCATCACCTGGTCTTGGGTCGCGCCCTTGGGCAGCTCACCGGCCACGCGGCCGTGCGCCATCACGACGACGCGGTCGCTCATCCCGATCACCTCGGGCAGGTCGCTGGACACGAGCAGCACGGCCCGGCCCTGCGCGGTCATGCGGTTGATCAGCTCGTAGATCTCGACCTTGGCGCCGACGTCGACGCCGCGCGTGGGCTCGTCGAGAATCAGCACCTTCGGGTCGGCCAGCAGCCACTTGCCGATGACGACCTTCTGCTGGTTGCCGCCGGAGAGTTCCCTGACCGGCTGCTCGACGCGGCCCTTGATCCGGAGCTTGCCCGCGATGTCGTGCAGGCGCTTCTGGTCGCGGTTCTCCAGCGTCACGAGTTCGAGGTTCTGGCCGACGGTCGCGGTGAGGACCAGGCCCTGGCCCTTGCGGTCCTCCGGCACCAGTCCGAGACCTGCCTTGATCGCGGCCTGGACGTCGTGGCGGGGCAACGGTTTCCCGTCGACGGTGACCGTGCCGTGGTCGTAGCCGTCCACCCCGAACGCGGCGCGCGCGACTTCGGTTCGTCCCGCGCCGACCAGGCCGGCGATGCCGACGACCTCGCCCGCGTGGACCTCGATGTCGATGTTCTCGAACACGCCGCGCTTGGTCAGGTTCTCGATGCTCAGCAACGGCTGACCTGGGCGTTGCCGGGCGCGCGGGTACTGCTCGCCGATGGGGCGGCCGACCATCAGCTCGATCATGTGCTGGGTGGTGGCGCGCGGTCCGAGAACGCCGACACTTCGCCCGTCGCGCAGCACGGTGATGCGGTCGGCGATGCGCTGGATCTCGTCGAGGTGGTGCGTGATGAAGACCAGGCCGACGCCGTTCTCGCGCAGCTGGGCCATGATCTCCAGCAGGCGGTCGGTCTCGGTTTCGGTGAGGACCGCGGTCGGCTCGTCGAGGATCAGCACGCCGGCGTTCTTGTCGAGCGCGCGGGCGATCTCGATCATCTGCTGCTGGGCGATGCCGAGGTCCTTGACCTTGGCGTTCGGGTCGACGGTCAGCCCGACCCGGTCGAGCAGCCTGGGGGCCTGGCGGCGCATCTCGGCGCGGTCGACGAAGCCGTACTTGCGCGGAAGCCGGTTGAGGAACAGGTTCTCCGCGACGGTCAGCTCGGGGACGAGCGCGAGCTCCTGGTGGATGACCGCCAGGCTGGCCTTGCCCTCGATGGTGCCGGAGTCGTGGCTGTGGATGCCGGCGAGCACCTTGACCAGCGTGGACTTGCCCGCGCCGTTCTCGCCGAGCAGGACGTGGACCTCACCCGCGTTGATGTCGAGGTCTACGCCGTCCAACGCCTTGTTGGCGCCGAAGTGCTTGGTGATGCCACGGGCCGTGATCAGCGCGTTCACAGCTCGGCCTCCCCGAGTGAGCCGCGCAGCACGAGCTTCGCGGTGAGCCGGACGTCGTCGGGCTGCTGACCGTTGATCAGGGCGAGCAGGCTGCGGGCGGCGGCCCGGCCCATCGCGACGGTCGGCTGGGCGATGACCGTGATCGGCGGGTCGAGCAGCGGGAACCACGGCTGGTCGTCGAACACCGCGAGCGCGATGTCGTGCGGGATCTGCAGGCCGCGGGCCTTGATCTCGCCGAGCGCGCCGAGGCCCATCAGGTTGTCCATCGCGATCAGCGCGGTGGCGCCGCCGTCGATCAGCTTGGCGGCGGCCTGACTGCCGCTCTCCTGCCGGAAGTCGCCGTGCACGACCTGCGCGAGACCGCCGAGCGCCCCGGTGAGCACGTCCGTTCGTTCTCTTCCAGTGGAGGTGTTCGGCGGGCCCGCGATCACGCCGATGCGGGTGTGGCCGGCGCCGACGAGCCGCCGGGCGAGCGCGGTCAAAGCCTCGCTGCCGTCGGCGCGGACGACGGGGCATGTCGCGCCCCTGACGGTCCGGTCGAGCAGGACGAGCGGAACGCCACCTGCGCTCACTTCGCGAACCAACTCAGGGTCGTCGGTCGCGGGGCACAGCAGGAGGCCGTCCACCCGGCGGTCGAGCAGGTTGCGCACGTACGTCGCTTCCTGCTCGGCGCTCTCGTCGGCGTTCCCGATCACGACGCAGTAGCCGTGTGACCGGGCTTCGTCCTCGACCGCTCGTGCGATCTCGGCGAAGAAGGGGTTCAGCAGATCGCTGATGACCAGACCCAGGGTCTGGGTGCTGGTGGTCCTGAGGGATCGCGCCAGGGCGTTGGGCCGGTAGCCGAGTTCCTCGATCGCGGCGAGCACCCGCTCGCGGGTCTCCGGAGTCGGCGCCGCATGGCCGTTGAGCACGCGCGACACGGTGGCCGTGGAGACGCCTGCGTGCTGCGCGACGTCCTTCATGGTCGTCACGGGGCAGAAGTTAATCGATTACACACCTATCTAGTCAAGCGGGATGAGTAGGTGTACGGATGTCACTCGGCGTGGTCTGCCTCACCCTGATCACATGGACGGACAGGATCGCCTCGGGTACGAGCAGCGACTCTCGCTGGAGCTCGCGGCCATCGGGCAGCGGCTGGTGATGATCAGCTCGGAGATGCGTGAGCACTCGGGCTCGGTGGCGACCGCGGCGACCGCCGTGGCCGAGGCAGCACCGCCGCCACCCACCCCGTGGTCTCAGGCACACGCGGGGTCCCCGCATGCGCCCACAGTGAACGAAAGCTCCCCGCGTGTACCAGCGGAAGGGCCGCCGCAGCCATGGCTCCAGCCGCCGCCACCGGCACCGCAGCCGTGGCAGCAAGTGCACGCGGGGAGCTTTCGTTCACATGGAACGTACGAAGGCGCCCCGCGTGCGGTCCCGCAGCAGGGGTGGGTTGCGCCGCAGCCTCGGGAGACGCTGTTCGAGAAGTTGGGGAAGGATGGGGCGGGGGCGAAGCTGCTGGCGTGGGTCGGTGGCGCGATCACCGTGCTTGGGTTCGTGTTGTTGCTGATCCTCGCTGTTCAGCGCGGCTGGCTCGGGCCGATGCCGCGCGTCATCGGCGGCGCGGTGTTCAGCGGCGCGTTGGTGGGCATCGGGCTCTGGCTGCACCGCAACCCGGCGGGGCGCACCGGGGCGTTCGCGCTGGCCTTCACCGGTTTCGCGGGGCTCTACCTGGACGTACTCGCCGCTACGAGCCTGTACCACTACCTGTCACCCGGCGTGGGTCTCGTCGTCGGCCTCGCGGTCGCGGCGGCCGGTGTCGTGCTCGCGCTGCGGTGGGACTCGCAAGCGCTCGCGGTCGCCGTCGTCGCAGCGTGTGCCGTGTGTTCGCCGATCTTGACCGAGGGCTTCACGGTCCTGCTGGTCGCCTTCCTGCTGGTGTTGAAGATGGCCAGCACGCCGGTCCAGATCCAGCGCAACTGGCCTGGTCTCGCGATCGCTGGTGGCTTCGGGCCGATCCTCGCCTCGCTGCTCACCACCGCGAACGCCATCCCCAAGGACTTCGAGTGGACCGTGGTCGGCGTCGCCGGGGCCACGACCGTCGTCGGCATCGCGGTCGCGCTGCTGACGATCCGCAGGCGCCCAGAGGACATCGTCTCGATCGCGCTGGTCGCGGGCTCTGCGCTGCCGGCGATGTTCGCGACGACGCTGCTCGACGACCCGGCCAACTCGGTGCTCGCCGGTGCGGTCGCCGCGGTGCTGCTGGCGATCTGGATGATCCCGGACCTGCCCCGCGCGTTCACGACGGCGGCCGGCGCGACGGGCATGCTCGCGTTGTTCCAGACGACGGTGATCGCGCTCGACGGCAACGTCCGCACGGCGATCGTGCTGGCCGAGGCGGTGCTGCTGGCGTTCCTCGCGGCCAGGCTCACCAAGAAGAGCGCGCTGGTCGGGTCGATCGTGTTCGGCGTCGTCGGGTTCCTGATGACGATCGGTCAGGCAGTGCCGCTCACGTGGCTGGTGGAAGAACCGCGCTTCTTCAACTACGTCCAGCCGAGCGACTACGCGGCGGGCCTGGTGACGGCGATCGTGCTGGCCATCGTCGCCGCGGTGCTGCCGTGGGCGGCGCTGAAGATGCAGGTGCTGCGCGAGCCGGCCAGGCATCCGGTCCCGTGGATCCTCGCCGGACTCGTGTTGCTCTACGGCGCGGCGGGTGCGGTGCTGTGCGCGGCGCTGCTGGTGTCACCGGACGAGAGCGGATTCCTCTTCGGACACTCCGTCGTCACCGTGTCGTGGACGATCGCCGCGTTGTTCCTCCTGGTCAGGGGCATCAACAACAAGGCGCTGCGGATCTCCGGCCTGATCCTGGTCGGTGCCGCGGTGGTGAAGCTGGTGCTGTTCGACCTGGCCGCGCTCGACGGTGTCGCCCGCGTGCTGGCGTTCCTCGGCGCCGGTCTGGTGTTGCTCACCGCCGGCACCCGTTACGCGAAGCTGGTGGCCACTGCGAAAGCTCCGGAGTAGTTACTACTACAGGGCAAAGATTTCGCTCGACCGAGTGACGGAAGTGGATCGAAAGCACTCGGAAGTGTTCCCATCGGGCGTATGGCAAAGCCACGCCTCGTGGCCGCGGTTCTAGCGCTCTCAGCGGCCTTCGCGGCGACGGGTGTTCACCAAGGGCACGAGTACACGACCACTTCTTCCGCATCGCGAGCGCCGCGTGCGTACGTGGTGGGCAGGACCGGTCTCGTACAGGTCGTCGACACCAAGAGCGGCACGGTACTCGCGCAGGCCGACACCGGCGGCCGCGCGACGGGTGTCGCCGTGTCTCCGGACGGGGGACGCCTGTACGTGATCAACGGGTGGACCGGCGCGATCACCGTGGTCGACCCGGAGACCGGCGCGATCCTCGACCGGATCTTCACCCAGGTCCCTCTCACGCACGCGGCGATGCGCCCGGACGGGCAACGCCTCTACGTCTCGGCCAGCGGCGGCGTCGCGGTGGTGGATCCGGAGAACTTCCGGCTGGTCGCGGCGGTCAAGGTGCCAGGCCAGCCGCAGGGCCTCGCCGTCCACCCGAACAACCAGGTCCTCTACGTGGCCAACGCGCAGGACGGGACGGTCGGCATCGTCGACACCGCGACGGCGTTCCAGACCTCGACGATCCAGGTCGGCGGTCTGCCGCAGTTCCTGGCGATCTCACCGGACGGCAAGCGTTTGTACGTGAGCAGCATGCGCCTCGGCGAGAAGACGCCCGGCACGTTGTCGGTGATCGACACGACCACGAACCAGGTCGTCGGCTCGCTGGAGGTCGGCAGGGGAGCGGGCAGCATCGCCGTCACCCCGGACGGCGCGAGCGTCTACCTGACGCTGCCGAAGGAGAGCTCGGTCGTGATCATCGACGCGGCCACGATGACGTTGCGCGAACGTTTGCCCCTCAACACGCAGGGCGTCGCCATCGCGCCGGGCGACCCGAGGGTCTTCTTCGCGACCGGCGCGACGACGACGGTGCTGGACAGCTCGAACGCGGTGCTCGCCACCTACCGGATGAAGTCGGGCGAGCTGCAGGAGGCGAGGCCGCGCCAGTTCGACGCGGCCATGATCGCCTTCCCGCCCGGTCAGCCGACCGCGACGGGCTCGCGGATCTCGTCGTCCCAGTCGTCGAAGTCGTCCACCGGCTCGTCGTGAAGCGCGAGGCGTTCCTGGATCCGCTTGAGCGGGCCGGGTGACCACCACGCGGCGTCGCCGAGCAGCTTGAGCACGGCCGGCACGAGCAGCATCCGGACCACGGTGGCGTCGAGCGCCAGCGCGAGGATCATGCCGACGCCGACGAACCGCATCATCGCGACCTGCGAGAACGCGAACGCGCCGGTCACCACGATCAGCAGCAGCGCGGCCGAGGTGATCACCCGGCCGGTCTTGGCCAGGCCGGTGGTCACCGCTTCCTCGGTGGTCGCGCCCTGGCCGCGGGCCTCGACCATCCTGCTGAGCAGGAAGACCTCGTAGTCCGTCGACAGACCGAACACGATGGCCGCCATCAGCACGACGATGCCGGACTCGAGCGGCCCCGGCGTGACGCCGAGCCAGTCGGCCCCGTGGCCCTCCTGGAAGATCCACACCAGCACGCCGAACGTCGCCGACAACGACAGCGCGCTCATCAGCACCGCCTTGATCGGCAGCACGACCGAGCCGAACGCCAGGAACATCAGGATCAGCGTGGCGCCGACCAGCAGCCCGATCATCAACGGCAGCCCGGCCGCGATGGCGTCGAGCGAGTCGCTGACCGTGGCGGTGTTGCCGCCGACCAGCACCTCGGCGCCGTTCGGCGGGGTGATCGCCCGGACGTCCTTGAGCGCCTGCTTCGACTCCTCGCTCAGCGCGTCGTGCTCCAGCCCGGCGGCCGCGGCCGTGACGCCCTTGTCCTGGCCGAGCGGCTGGACCTCGCCGACGCCGCGAACGTCCTTGACCTTGCCCAGGTACTCCTGAACCGCCGCCTGGTCGCCGCCCTTGACGACGATCTTGAAGCCGGTGTTGGAGAGCGCCGAGAAGTTCTGGTTGATGTTCTCGGTGGCCACCCGCACGGTGTTGCCCTCTGGCAGCACCTTCTCGGTGACCTGGCCGAACTGGACGTTCAGGAACGGCGCACCGAGCGCCGCGAGCACCGCGATCAGCGGGATGGCGAACAGCAGCGGCCGCTTCATGACCTTGCCGCTCATACTGCGCCAGCCGCGTTCGCTCGGCTCCTTCTTGCGCCACGGCATGGCGAGCTTGTCGACCCGGTGGCCGAGCGCGCCGAGCAACGCGGGCAGCAGCGTCAGCGAGACCACCGCCGCGATCGCGACCGACGACATGCCGCCGTACGCGAGGGACTTCAGGAAGCCGTGCGGGAAGAGCAGCAACCCGGCCAGCGCGATGACCAGCAGCGTCGCGGAGAACATCACCGTGCGGCCCGCACTCGCGACCGTGCGACCAACAGCCTGTTCGGTGGTCCGGCCCTGCGCGAGCTCCTCGCGGAACCGGCCGACCATGAACAGCCCGTAGTCGATCGCCATGCCCAGACCGAGCAACGAGGCGACGTTGACCGCGAACGAGTTGACCTCGGTGAAGTTCGCGATGCCGTGCAGCACGCCGAGCGCGCCCATGATCGCTAGACCACCGACGACCACCGGGAGGCTGGCGGCGACCAGGCCACCGAAGATGATCACGAGCAGCAGCAGGACCAGCGGCAGCGAGAACATCTCCGCGCGCGTCAGGTCCTCCTGCGACATGTCGTTGATGGCCTTCTGGGTGGGCACGAGCCCACCGACCTGCTGGGTGAAGCCGTCGATGGACAGCTGCTTCTGGATTTCCTCGAACTGCTTGATCTGCTCGTTCGAGTCACCGCTGCTGAGCGTGATGGCGACCAGCGCCTGCTGCTGGTTGTCCGACGGCACTGGCCCGACGGTCTTGAGCACGTCGTCCTTGGGGAAGCCGCTGATGTGGTCGGCGACCTTCTTGAGCTCGAGCGGGTTCGCGAAATCGCCGCGATAAATGACGATCACGTCACCGTTCTGCCGCCCGAACGCCTCCTCGGCTACTTTGTCGGCCCGCGCCGCCTCGCTGGAAGGAGCCTCGTAACCACCCTGGCTGAGCTTGTCGAACACGCCCAAACCCCACACACCGCCGAGCACGGTGAGCAGTACGGTCGTGATCAACACCACCCACCGGCGGCGATATGCGATCGAGCCCCACTTCGCGAACATCGACGACGGCCTCCTGGGTTACCGTGCTGTTAATCCCGTGAACTCTTGTAAACACCGTTCACTGAAACCGTACGGGGCCGTGGACGGGGTCTACAACCCGATGGAGTGACATATGACCGAGGCCACTCGCCGAGAACGACTCCGCGTTGAAACCGAGCGGGAGATCCGGCAGGCGGCCCGCGCCCTTTTGGTGGAAAGCGGCCGCGACGCGGTTACCCTGCGTGCCATCGCGCGCAAACTAGGCATCACCGCGCCAGCCCTGTACCGCTACTACGACTCCCACGACGCGCTGTTGCGACAGCTCTGCGACGACATCTGCGCGGACATGGCGGCTGTCCTGTACGCCGACCTCGCCGCGGACACGTCAGGGCACGTGGGATGCCAGGTGCGGGCGGTGTGCCGCGGCTTCCGCCGCTGGGCGCTGGCCCACCCGCAGGAGTTCGCGCTGGTCTTCGCCTCGCCACGGGACCCGCTGGGCGCCGACCAGTTCGGCTCGGTGTTCCTGCAGCTCGCCGGTCGGCTGATCGCCTCGAACCTGGTCGTCAAGCACGCGGACGACGAGGTGCCCGAGGTGCTGCACGAGGACCTGGTCAGGTTCCAGCAGGTGCTGATGGACGCGGTGTCGGTGCACGGCGTCGTGGTCGAGGACTCCGTCCTCAACCTGGGGAAGATCTACCACGTGGTGCAGTCGTGGGTTCGGCTGTACGGGCACGTGGCTCTGGAGGTGTTCGGGAGGTTCCCGTTCGCGGTGAGCAACCCGGAGCCGATGTTCGACAGCATGCTCGACCAGATGCTGAGCGACATCGGGTTCCAGGAAGACCAGTAACTACCGGACGACGTTCGCCAGTCGGCCGGGAACGTGCTGATCCGCGAGATGTGGAATAGGGCCGGCGCAGCCGTAGCCGCGCCGGCCCTTCCCGTAACTACAGGACGATGTTCACCAAACGGCCGGGGACCACGATCACCTTGCGCGGCTCGCCGCCGTCCACCAGTTCGGCGATCTTCTCCTCGGCCAGCGCCGCCGCCTTGATCTCGTCCTGCGAGGCAGAGGCCGAGACCACGACTCGCGAGCGGACCTTGCCGTTGACCTGGATCGGGTACTCGACGGTGTCCTCGACCAGGTACTGCTCGTCGGCGGCGGGGAACGGGCCGTGCGCCAGCGTGCCGTCGTTGCCCAGCTTCGACCACAGCTCCTCGGCCACGTGCGGGGCCTGCGGGGCCAGCATCAGGACCAGGGGCTCGGCCAGTGCGCGCGGGGTGCCGGCGGCGTAGTGCTTGGTGACGAAGTTGTTCAGCTCGATCAGCTTCGCGCCCGCCGTGTTGTAGCGCAGGTTCGCGTAGTCGTCGTGGACACCGGCGATGGTCTTGTGCAGCAGCCGCAGGGCCTCGACCGAAGGCTCTTCGTCGACAACTCGCAGCGAGCCGTCGGTCTCGTCTACCAGGTTGCGCCACAGACGCTGCAGGAAGCGTTGGGCTCCCACGACGTCCTTGGTCGCCCACGGCCGTGACACGTCCATCGGGCCCATGGACATCTCGTAGAACCGGAAGGTGTCGGCGCCGTACTTCTCGCACATCTCGTCCGGCGTGACGACGTTCTTCAGGCTCTTGCCCATCTTTCCGTACTCACGGCGGACTTCTTCGCCGTTGTAGAAGTACCTGCCGTCCGATTCGACGACCTCGTCGGCCGGCACGTAGACGCCGCGCGGGTCGACGTACGCGTACGCCTGGATGTAGCCCTGGTTGAACAGGCGGCGGTACGGCTCGTCGCCGGTCAGGTGGCCCAGGTCGAACAGGACCTTCTGCCAGAAGCGCGAGTACAGCAGGTGCAGCACCGCGTGCTCGACGCCGCCGATGTACAGGTCGACGCCGCCGGGGTCGGTCGGGCCGTGTTCGGCCGTGCGCGGGCCCAGCCAGTACTTCTCGTTCTCCGGGTTGACGAACCGCTCGGTCTCGACCGGGTCGACGTAGCGCAGCTGGTACCAGCACGAACCCGCCCAGTTCGGCATCGTGTTCGTGTCGCGGCGGTACGTACGAACACCGTCGCCCAGGTCCAGCTCGATCGTCGTCCACTCCGTGGCGCGCGACAGCGGCGGCGACGGCTCGGTGTTCGCGTCCTCCGGGTCGAAGGTGCGCGGCGAGTAGTCGTCGACGTCCGGCAGCTCGATCGGCAGCATCGACTCGGGCAGCGCGATCGGGGTGCCGGCCTCGTCGTAGACGACCGGGAACGGCTCGCCCCAGTAGCGCTGGCGGCTGAACAGCCAGTCGCGCAGCTTGAACTGGACGGTGCCGTGACCGTGGCCGTTCTCCTCCAGCCACCCGATCATCGTCTTCTTGGCGTCGTCGATCGCCATGCCGTCCAGGCTGAGCCCGTTTTCTTGGCGACTGTTCACCGCGGGTCCGTCGCCGGTGTAGGCCTCACCCTCGAAGCCCTCGGGCGGCTGGATCGTGCGGACGATCGGCAGATCGAACTTCTTCGCGAAGTCCCAGTCGCGCTGGTCCTGGCCGGGCACGGCCATGATCGCGCCCGTGCCGTAGCCCATCAGCACGTAGTCGGCGATGTAGACCGGGATTTCCTTGCCGTTCACCGGGTTCGTGGCGTACGCCCCGATGAAGACGCCGGTCTTCTCCTTGTTCTCCTGACGATCCAGTTCGGACTTCAGGGACGCGGCGCGCCGGTACGCGGCGATGTCTGCCACGCGATCGGGCGTCGCAATCTGGTCCACCAGCTCGTGTTCCGGTGCCAGGACCATGTAGGTCGCGCCGAACAACGTGTCCGGACGGGTCGTGAAGACCTCAATGTTCTCGTCTCCCACCGCAAATCGGACTCGGGCACCGTGCGAGCGCCCGATCCAGTTGCGCTGCATGGCCTTGACCTTGTCCGGCCAGTCCAGCCGGTCCAAGTCGTCGATCAGCCGGTCCGAGTACGCGGTGATGCGCATCATCCACTGGCGCAGGTTTTTCCTGAACACCGGGAAGTTGCCACGCTCACTGCGACCGTCCGCGGTGACCTCTTCGTTCGCCAGCACAGTACCCAGTCCGGGACACCAGTTGACGGGCGCCTCCGACAAGTAGGCCAGCCGGAATTCGCCCAAGATCCTTTGCTGGTCGGCAAAAGACAGCTCAGACCACTTGCGACCGTCTGCGATGTCGCGCTCGCCAGACTCGAACTGAGAGATCAACTCGGCGATCGGGCGGGCCTTGCGGGCGTCCGGGTCGTACCAGGAGTTGAAGATCTGCAGGAAGATCCACTGGGTCCACTTGTAGTACTCGGGGTCGATCGTCGAGATGCGGCGACGCTCGTCGTGGCCCAGGCCCAGCCTGCGGATCTGGCGCAGGTAGGTGTTGATGTTGTCTTCGGTGGTCTTGCGCGGGTGCTGACCGGTCTGCACCGCGTACTGCTCGGCGGGCAGGCCGAACGCGTCGAAGCCCATCGTGTGCAGCACGTTGCGGCCGTTCATGCGGTGGTACCGCGCGAACACGTCCGTGCCGATGAAGCCCAGCGGGTGGCCGACGTGCAGGCCGGCACCGCTCGGGTACGGGAACATGTCCTGCACGAACAGCTTGTCCGCGGGCACGTCACCTGCGAGCGCGCCAACGGGGTTGGGCGCGTGGTAGGTGCCGTGGTTCTCCCAGTACCCCTGCCACCGAGCCTCGATCTGGTTCGCCAGCTCGGCGGTGTAGCGGTAGGCGGGAATCTCCGCCGCGTCCGTGCTCATCTCAACGTCCCTCTCAACATCGATCCTGCCCCTGACATGACGAAACCCCCCAGCCCAGACGGGCATGGAGGGTGGCCGCGCCGACCGTCTTCCGATCAGGTCGTCGCGGCTAGATAAGGAGCAGGCGGGCCGTGCTCATGCCCTCAACGGTATCAGCGCACCGCAAGCGGCATGCACGGGGCGGTGGCGTGCGGCACATCAGACCGGGGTGACTGTCGGGTGAACCGCGGATCCGTCTTACCCTCATGGGGTGAACATCGTGCTGTCGGTCGTCCTGGGTGTGCTCGGCGTCGCTCTCGGCGCGGTCGGTCTGCTGGGTCTGCAGGGCAAGCTGCGGCGCAACCGCTACGTCGGCGTGCGCACGCCGGCGGCAATGCGCGACGAGGAGACGTTCGCCCTGGCCAACCGCGTCGCCGGGGTGCCGTGCGTCGCGGCCGGCGCGGTCGCGATCGTGTCGGGCACGATGGCGTTCGTGATGACCGACCTGGCCGTCACCGCTGGGATCATCGGACTGGTGGGCGCGCTGGGGATCGCCTTCGCCGGTGGGATCGCGGGCAGCCGGGCGGCGGCCCTGGTGCCGGAGCCGGTCAAGCCCAAGGGCTGCGGCGGCTGCGCCTGTGGTGGTGGCGGTTGCTCCCCGCTCGCCGGGCTGTAGCCCGACGTTTCACGTGAATCAGCGTTGACTCAGTTCTCGCGGACGTCCTTGGGATAGGTGGACAGCAGCGCCAGCGGCATGCCCTGCCGGCGCAGCACCCGTCCCCACAGGTCGACGTTCGCACCGACGAGCACGTCATCGGCCAGTCCGGTCACGACGATCCAGTCGCCGCGCTCGATCTCGCCCGCCAGCTGTCCCTCACCCCAGCCGCTGTAGCCCGCGAACACCCGCAGGCCGCGCACCAGCGGCATCAGGTCGTCCGGCTCGGCGTCCAGGTCTATCAACGCCACCGGGCCCTGCACACCCACCAGGCCCTCCACTGCGGACGGATCGGTGCCCGCCTTCAGGGCCGCCAGGCACAGCGCCGTCTTCTGCTCGACCGGGCCGCCGATGTAGATGCACTGCGGCTTGGTGACGTGCTCGCCCCACGGCGGCAGCACGTCGTGCACGGCCACCTCGGAGGGGCGATTCAGCACAACGCCGAGGGTCCCCTCTGGACGTTGGTCGATGATGTAGACGACGGTGCGCGTGAAGTTCGGGTCGTTCAGGCTCGGAGCGGCAACCAAGAGGGAGCCTGGCTCGACTTCGGCATCGGGACGCACGTCACCATGAAATCACCCGTGATCGCCGGAACAACTCAGGGCCGCGCCCCGTTAGACTCAGGTGTCGGATGTCTTTGTGTCCCCCGGGCTCAACAGACAACTGCCTTCGCGGAATACCGTCCGGCTGGAGCCGCGTAGTGCACCGCGCCGTGAGGCGACCTGGCATCCGATCCACGGGAGCCGGACCGAGAGGTCCGGCTTTCGTGGTTTTCACCACCACGCGCATAGAGTGCAATGGTGACAACGCTTGCGGTGGAGAAGCACCACTTGGGATCACGCCGGTTCCTCGGCATCCCTGAGTACCGCAGGCTCCTCGCCACCCGTCTCGCCTCCCAGTGGGGTGACGGGCTCTTCCAGGCCGGACTCGCCGGCGCTGTGCTCTTCAACCCCGAACGGCAGGCCGATCCCGCGGCCATCGCGGCCGGGTTCGCGGTCCTTCTGCTGCCGTACTCGGTCATCGGGCCGTTCACCGGCGCGCTGCTCGACCGGTGGGACCGCAAGAAGGTCATCGTCGTGGCGAACGTCACGCGGGCGGCCTTCGTCCTGCTCACCGCCGCGGCGGTCGGGGCGGGGCTGAGCGGGCTGCCGCTCTACATCTCCGCGCTCATCGTCATGGGCATCGGCCGGTTCGTCGGAGCCGGGCTCTCGGCGTCGTTGCCGCACGTCGTTCCCGAAGACCACCTGGTCGAGGCGAACGCGCTGGCCACGACGGCCGGCGCGATCATGGCCGTGGTCGGTGCCGCCTGCGCGATCGGGTTCCGCACGGTGCTCGGCGCCGGGGACGGCGGGTCGGCGTGGACCACCAGCATCGCCGTGGTCGGGTTGCTGCTCAGCGCGTTGATCGCCAGCCGGTTCAAGGCCGGTGTGCTCGGGCCGGACGAGGTCGACGAGCCGCACAACGCGGTCACGGCCGTCGCACGTGGTCTGCTGGACGGCGCGAAGGCCACCTGGCGCACCCCGAGCGTCACGGCCGCCCTGGCAGCGGTGCTGGCGCACCGGGCGGCATTCGGCATCAGCCTGATGATCACGCTGCTGCTGATGCGCTACAGCCTGGAGGACGTCGGCATCCTCAAGGCCGGCATCGGCGGGCTCGGCGAGGTCGCCGTCGCGGGCGGCGCCGGCGTGCTGCTCGCGGGCATCCTCACCGACCGGATCGTCGACAGGTTCGGCGTCACGCGGACCGTCTGCGGGGCGTTGCTGCTGTCCGCCGCCGCGCAGATCGGGCTCGGGCTGCCGATGACGCTGCCGACCATCCTGGCGGCCGCCTTCGTCGTCATCTTCGCAGGTCAGATCATCAAGCTGTGCGTGGACACCGCGGTGCAGCACGACGTCGGCGACGAAGTGCGCGGCAGGGTGTTCTCCCTCTACGACACCCTGTTCAACATCGCGCAGGTGACCGCGGTGTCCATCACCGCGACGGTGGTCCCCCTGGACGGCCGCTCGCACGGCCTCATGATCACCGCCGCCGGTCTCTACCTGGTCGGCATGGCCGGCTTCCTGCTGCTGCTAGCGAGGAAACGGCAGGTGCAACATCCCGGCCTCGTGCGCGAAGACGACGGCGGCCACCCGATCGGGTAGTTCGAGGCGCCGCAGGATGTCGACCACCTCGTCGGCCACCCGCTGTTGCCCGAAGCCGAGCACGCGCGCGATCTCGTGGTCTGCGTGACCGCGCGCGAGACACCTCAGCACTGCCCGTTGGTCGTCGGTCAGCACGTCCAGGTCTTGTACGGCCGGACCTGCGGAAAGTCCCCAAGTGAACATCTGCACCACCCCCATGCGCTCCCCTAGCGCACACCCATGGTGCAACCCCGCGCTGTCAGATCGCTAACGCGGGGATTTCATCCGCTCACAATGCGTCATCAAGCCGGGGGAGTGATCCCCTGCTCGCGCGCCCAGTCGAGCAACGCCGCCTCGGCCTCGTCACGGTCCAGCGGTCCCCGGTCGAGCCGGAGCTCCTTGAGGAACTTCCACGCGGCACCGACCTCGCGACCCGGCGGCAGACCGAGCAGCTTCATGATCTCGTTGCCGTCGAGGTCGGGCCGCACACGCGCGAGGTCTTCCTCGGCCGCGATACGCGCGATGCGTTCCTCAAGAGAGTCGTAGGTCCGGCGCAGCAGGTTCGCCTTGCGCTTGTTCCTGGTCGTGCAGTCCGCACGGACGAGCTTGTGCAACCGCGTCAGCAGGTCGCCGGCGTCGGTCACGTACCGGCGCACGGCCGAGTCGGTCCACTCGCCGTTGCCGTAGCCGTGGAAGCGCAGGTGCAGGTAGACGAGCTTCGCGACGTCCTCGGTGATCTCCTTCGAGTACCGCAACGCCCGCAAGCGCTTGCGGACCATCTTCGCGCCCACGACCTCGTGGTGGTGGAACGAGACACCGCCGCCCGACTCGAACTTCCGGGTCGCCGGCTTGCCGATGTCGTGCAGGAGCGCGGCGATCCTCAGCACCAGATCGGGTGAATGATCAACATCTTCAAGATCAATTGCCTGTTCCAGCACAACCAGCGAGTGGTCGAAGACGTCCTTGTGCTGATGGTGTTCGTCGATTTCCAGCTTCATGGCCGTGAGCTCCGGCAGCACGACGTCTGCCAGGCCGGTCTCGACCATGAGCTCGATGCCGCGGCGGGGATGCGCCCCGCACAGGAGCTTCGAGAGCTCCACCTGCACGCGCTCCGGCGTGATGCGGGCGATTTCGGCTGCCATCGAACGCATCGCCTCGACCACCCGCGGCGCCGCGGTGAAGCC
>NZ_MUYM01000061.1 GCF_002150765.1 Lentzea kentuckyensis | reverse complement strand
CTCCCAGGGCCTCGACCAGTTCGTGTACGCAGCGGTCGTGCTCGCGCAGTTGCAGCACGATGGCGATGCGGACCGGGGCGGCCAGCGCGCGCAGCAGGTCGCCTGCCTCGGCGAGGGTGTGCGCGGCGCGGGTCGGGGCGGGCGCGGGGGCCGCGCGTTCGGGGGAGTGCTCGCCGTGCAGCTGTACCGTCATGGCGGCGCACCTCACCTGGTAGGGATTTTCACAACCAATTCTACGGTGATGACGACCAGTACCAGCAGGACCACCACGCGCAATGTGCGTTGAGCTGGGGAAAGTACCTTCCAGGTGGCCGCCAGCAGCACGCCGGCACCGATGATCAGCACGCCCAGCAGGGCCGCGCCGACCGTTCCGCCGACGAGCACGCCGGTGACGAACAGCCCGAGCACTAGAACGAACGCGACCACCGGGCGGACGCGCGCGAGAGGGCCGTCGCCGGGCAGGAGAGGGCGCTTGGAGGTCACCGTGCCATCCTTGCACCGTGCTGCTGGTGTGCCGTTTCCGCGTATCCGACCCCGAGACTTTTACCTCGCGCGTTGAGCAGGCGTTGAAGCTCCTGACCGCGCAGCCGGGGTGCGAACGGGGCACGCTGGCGCGGTCCACCGACGAGGACGACCGGTGGGTGCTCACGGTCGAGTTCGAGTCCGTGGTGGCCTACCGGCGGGCGATGTCGCCGTTCCCGGTGCGCGAGCACGTGATCCCGTTGCTGTCCGAGGCGCTGACCGACGAGCCCGCCATGTACGAGCCGGCGTTGACCAGCGTGGACGGCCAGGTCGAGGAGCACACGAGTCTGCTCGCCGAGGACGCGTTCACGGTGCGGCTCGGCGAGGCGGCGGGGCCGGCTAAGCCTCGCTAGCGATCTTGCGCATCTCCTCGAGGAACTCCTCGTCGGAGCCTTCCGGCAGCAGTTCCAACGCCTCGCGCGCGGCCTGGGCGGCTTCCGCGGGACGGTCGAGCCGGTGCAGTGTCTTGGCTCTGCCGTAGGCCGCGTACGGAGCGGGCGTCTTCTCGAACGCCTCGAGCGCGGCGTCGAAGCGCTCGTTCTCGAAGTGGTGCCAGCCGAGGTTGTTGTAGAGCGGCCCGAGCCAGTGCTCCAGCTCCGGGTGCTCCTCGATGAGGTCCAGGCCGACCTGGGTCCACTTCTCCGGGTCGTCGACCAGCGCGACCATGTGCGCGGCGTCGGCGGCGAGCCACAGGTCACCGTGCTTCTTCGCGAGCACGAACGACGCCACGAACAGCGGCTGGGCCTTCTCGGCGTCACCGCCGGAGCGGAAGAGCCGCCCGCGTTCGAGCAGCGCGCGCACCCGGCCCGTGCCGTCGGCGTCGGCGAGCACGTCCGCCTGGTCGACGAGAGCGTGTCCCGCGGCGAAGTCCTCCCGCAGGCCCTCGACGCGGGCGAGCTGGGTCAGCACCTCCGCGCGCTCGTCGTCGGTCTCCACGTCGTCGAGCAACGCGCGGAACCTCGCCTCGGTGCCGTCCAGGTCGGCGAAGTCCCACAGCTCTCGCAGCCGGTCTTCCATTCGTGCAGCGTAAGGCTCCGGTCGCCCGTTCGGGGCGCAACGTGACGGGCTAGGCTTGGGCCCCCGATTCTCATTCCCCCGATGGAGTTCCCGTTGGCCGCCGATCGCATCGAGACCGTTGTCAGCCTCTGCAAGCGCAGGGGGTTCGTCTACCCCTGTGGGGAGATCTACGGCGGTACCCGCTCGGCGTGGGACTACGGACCCCTGGGTGTCGAGCTCAAGGACAACATCAAGCGCCAGTGGTGGAACTTCATGGTCCGGGGCCGCGAGGACGTCGTGGGCCTGGACTCGTCGGTGATCCTGCCGCGTGACGTGTGGGTCGCCTCCGGTCACGTCGAGGCGTTCGTCGACCCGCTGGTCGAGTGCGAGTCGTGCCACAAGCGGTTCCGCGCGGACACGCTGTCCGAGGAGTACGCCGAGCGCACCGGCAAGGAGATCGCCGAGGGCGACGTGTCGGACGTGCCGTGCCCCAACTGCGGCGTGCGCGGCCAGTACACCGAGCCGAAGATGTTCAACGGCCTGCTCAAGACGCACCTCGGTCCGATCGAGACCGAGGAGGGGCTGCACTACCTGCGCCCGGAGACCGCGCAGGGCATCTTCACGAACTTCCTGAACGTGCAGACGACGTCGCGCAAGAAGCCGCCGTTCGGCATCGGCCAGATCGGCAAGTCGTTCCGCAACGAGATCACGCCCGGCAACTTCATCTTCCGCACCCGCGAGTTCGAGCAGATGGAGATGGAGTTCTTCGTCGAGCCGGGGACGGACGAGGAGTGGCACCAGTACTGGATCGACGAGCGCACGCGCTGGTACACGGACCTCGGAGTGTCGAAGGAGAACCTGCGGCACTACGAGCACCCGAAGGAGAAGCTCTCCCACTACTCGAAGCGCACCGTCGACATCGAGTACCGCTTCCAGTTCGGCGGCCAGGAGTGGGGTGAGCTCGAAGGCATCGCGAACCGCACCGACTTCGACCTCACCACGCACTCGAACCACTCGGGCGTCGACCTGTCGTACTTCGACCAGGCCACGAACTCGCGCTACAAGCCGTTCGTCATCGAACCGGCCGCCGGTGTCGGCCGCCCGATGATGGCGTTCCTGCTGGAGGCGTTCACCGAGGACGAGGCCCCGAACGCCAAGGGCGGCGTGGACAAGCGCGTCGTGCTGAAGCTCGACCGCCGTCTCGCGCCGGTGAAGGTCGCGGTGCTGCCGCTGTCGCGCAACGCCGACCTCTCGCCGAAGGCCCGCGACCTGGCGACCGCGCTGCGCCGCAACTGGAACGTCGACTTCGACGACGCCGGTGCGATCGGCCGCCGCTACCGCCGTCAGGACGAGATCGGCACGCCGTTCTGCGTGACGGTCGACTTCGACACGCTCACCGACCTCGCCGTGACGGTGCGGGAGCGCGACACGATGTCGCAGGAGCGCGTGGCGATGGACCAGCTCGAGGCCTACCTGGCCGCTCGCCTGATCGGCTGCTGAGCGGGCGCGTCGAGCGCCGCGGTGGGACGCTCGGCCGATGATCGTCATCGGCCGGGGTGAGCCGCCGCGGTGGGTGTGGGTGTCGGCCGCGCACGTCCGGCAGGTCAGAGCGCGGCTCGCGCTGACGGGCCTGCCCGTGATCGGTGCGGCGGTGGTGCTCGGGATCTCGCTCGTCGTGGTCGGGCTCGCCCTGCCGAGCGCGGAAAGCCCGATCAACGTGATCGGCGTGCTGATCGCCGGGATCGCCGCGTTCTGGGCGCTGCTGTCCGGGCTGGGCCTCGCGACCGCCTGCTCGTGCGCTCAGGGCGAGCACGTGGACGTGAACGGCGCTCGCCTGGTGCGTCGCCTGCTCGGCGTGTGGTGGGGCGGTGCGATCGTCTGCGTGCTGATCGCGGGCTTCACCGAGGTGATGGCGCCCGCGCCGGTCACCGTGTGGACGGTGGTCTACCTGGTGTTGCTGGTCGCGGTCGGTGGGGCGGGAGGGGTCGCGTTCGTCGTCTCAGGCACCATCTTCGGGCGATTTCGCGGGTAGGGCCGGGCTCGTCGTCTGAGGTCAGCCGTTGACGCCGAGCTTCGCCAGGACGGCCTTGGTGACGGCGTCGATCGACTGCCGGGCGGTGGTCCAGGAACCGGTCGGGTTCGTGGTGAGCACGGCGACGGCGTAGCGGTTGTCCAGGACGCCCGCGCTGTGCAGGTAGACGTCGCTGGGCAGGTAGTACATCCAGCCCTGCTTGGCGTAGATCCCGGTGATGCCGAGCAGGCCGAACGCCTGGTCGAAGCCGTCGGCGGCGGTGGCCGGCGCGGACGACAGCGCCGCGACGATCGTGTCCCGCACCGGTGAGCCGAGGATGTACTGGTAGAGCCGCACCATGTCGTTCGCGGTGATGACGACCTCACCCCACTGCGACGGGTCGTCCGGGGCGTGGGTGCCGGTCAGGCCGGCTTCGGCGGCGACGCGGCCGATCGCGTCCATGCCGTCGAACCTCGTCCACAGCACGTCCATCGCGTCGTCGTCGCTCGCGCTCAACGCGCGGTGGATCAGGTCCTCGTCGTCGTCG
The DNA here is from genome assembly GCF_002150765.1 of Lentzea kentuckyensis. Taxonomy (GTDB): domain Bacteria; phylum Actinomycetota; class Actinomycetes; order Mycobacteriales; family Pseudonocardiaceae; genus Lentzea; species Lentzea kentuckyensis. The sequence continues at coordinate 125,459 of NZ_MUYM01000061.1, read as the reverse complement.
GAAAACGGCTGTTGCAACACGTCTACGGCGAGGATCAGCTTCGACAGCGACGCCGAGTAGAACGGCTGGTCGCCCTGCTCCGAGACCACCTGGCCGGAGTCGAGGTCCATGACGGCGACGCCGACGTCGGACTTGCCACCCGCCGCGGCCGCGGCGGTCAGATCCGCCGCCGACATATCGGATATCGCCGACGGTTCGGCGGTCACCGATATATCAGGACTGGTATGCGATATATCGGGGTCAGGCTCGGATGCTGGATTGGATTCTGGATTCGTATCCAATATATCGGGACCGCGCGATATATCAGTTGAGGGCTTCGCGTGCGCCAGGCACGGCGAGGCGTCCGGAATGGCGAAAACGCCCGCCGCGAGGAGGATGATCAGAAGCCAGCGCACTCCTCCAAGTTCCGTGTCACAGGAGCCTGGTGTCGAGCTTTTCCTCCTGAGCGGTTGCTGAAGCTTCCTCCCTGACCACGACATACGCGCCCGAACCGGGGCGTTCCGTCACCGCCTCGACGAGCTCGGTGCCCCGGTACAGCAGGCCGACGCCGTCGTCGGTGCAGTAGGTCGTCGGCAGCACCCCGGCGGCGACGGCCTCGTGGATCTTCGGGCGGCGCTGCTCCTCGGAGTCGTAGTGCACGCCGTTGCCGTAGGGCAGGAAGCCGAGGCCGTTCGTGACGATCCGCAGGTCCGGGCCGAACGAGTCGGTGGCGCCGCCCGCGTGCCAGCAGATCGAGCCCGCCGACACGCCGCTGAGCACCACACCGGCCTCCCACGCCTTGCGGAAGATCGCGCCGAGCCCGTGCACCTCCCACACCGCCAGCAGGTTCGCGACCGAGCCGCCGCCCACCCAGACGACGTCGTTCGACAGCACGTAGCTCTCGAGGTCGTCGGTCGGCGGCATGGTGAACAGGTTCAGGACGGACACCTCGACGCCCGCGATGCTGCCCGCTTCCGCCATGTTCGCGTTCATCGCTCGCTGGTCGCCGCCGGCTGTCCCGACGTAGCAGAGCCGCGGCTTGCGGCCCTCGACGCCGGCCAGATCCAACGCGAAGTGGATCAGCTTGCCGAATTCGACGAAGGTCCGGTGACCGGAGCGCAGGCCGCCGGAGGTGGCGAGGACAGTGGGCTGCTCAGCAGGCATGACCATGATCCTCGCAGGGGCGTCAACGCAGGGTCGTCAAACAGGGCCCGCCCGGTTCTGGAAGCATGCATGGGGTGCGGACCCCACCCCTCAAACCACTGGCCAGGATTCGTCGGATCGTGCTGCGCTTGTTTTTCGGAGCGCTGATCGTCGGTGTGCTCGTGGTGGGCGGCACGGCTTTCCGGGTGTGGCAGGTCGCGCGCGTCGACGACTGGACGAATGCCGATCTGGCCGTCGTCCTCGGCGCCGCGCAGTACAACGGCGTCCCGTCCGACGTGCTCGAAGCCCGGCTGGAGCACGCCCTCGGCCTCTACAAAGCGGGCGTCGTCGGGTACATCGCCACGACCGGCGGCCGCCAGCCCGGCGACAACTTCACCGAGGGCCAGGTCGGCAAGCTGTGGCTGGTCAAGCGCGGGGTTCCCGAGGACCGCGTGCTGCAGGTCGGCGAGGGCGCGGACACGCTCGGCTCGCTCAGGGCCGTCGCGTCGGTCGCCAAGGAACGCGACCTGAAGACCGCCGTGATCGTCAGCGACCCTTGGCACTCGCTGCGTGCCCGCACGATGGCCGAGGACGCCGGTCTGCACGCGTGGACGTCGCCGACCCGCAGCGGCCCGAACGTGCAGACGCGTGAGACGCAGTGGTTCTACATCAAGCGCGAGACCGGAGCGTTGCTGTACTACCGCCTGATGAAGGCGCACGCCGGCGTGTTCGACGAGCTCAGAATGCCTAAAATCGGCTGATGGGATACACCGGCCACGACGAGGAGCGCCTGCTGCCAGAAGGCCCGAAGAGCGGCGCGTTGCCGGGTGCCCGCAAGGACACGCGCACGCCGTTCTCCCGGGACCGGGCCCGCGTGCTGCACTCCGCGGCGTTGCGCCGGCTCGCGGGCAAGACCCAGGTCGTCGGTCCCGGTGAAGGCTCCGAAGTCACCGGTGTGCCGCGCACGCGCCTCACACACTCGTTGGAGGTGGCGCAGATCGGCCGTGGCATCGGTGAGGAACTGGGCTGCGATCCGGACATCGTCGACACCGCCGGCCTCGCGCACGACATCGGGCATCCGCCGTTCGGGCACAACGGCGAGAGGGCGCTGAACGAACTCGCGGGTCCGTGCGGTGGCTTCGAGGGCAACGCACAGACGTTCCGCATCCTCGCCCGCCTGGAGCCGAAGACCGCGCACGGACTGAACCTCACACGCGCGGTGCTCGACGCGTCGACGAAATACCCGTGGACGCGCACGCCGGGCATGGTGAAGTTCGGCGTGTACGACGACGACCTCGAGGTGTTCGACTGGATGCGCGCGGGCGCACCGGAACGAGCGCAGTGCATCGAGGCACAGGTGATGGACTGGTCCGACGACGTGGCGTACTCGGTGCACGACGTCGAGGACGGCGTGCTGGCCCACCGCATCAGCCTCGGCGCGCTGGCCCGTCCCGACGAACGCGGCGCCATCGCGTCACTCGCCGCGAAGACGTTCTCCGACGAGTCCGTCACCACGCTCGAAGCCACCGCCGAGGAACTCCTCACGCTGCCGGTGATCGCGTACTGGACGGACCACGAGTACGACGGCTCGCTCGGCGCGCAGGTCGCGTTGAAGAACCTCACCAGCGAACTGGTCGGCAGGTTCGCCTCGGCAGCCGTCACCGCGACCCGCGAGGTGCACGGTGACGGCTCGCTCACCCGCTACTCGGCGTCGCTGGAGATTCCCCGGCAGGTGGCCGCGGAAGTGGCGCTGCTCAAGGCGATGGCCGTCCGGTACGTGATGAGCGACCCTGCCCGCCTGGCCATGCAGGCGCGGCAACGCGACCTGATCGCCGACCTCGTCACCCGGCTGATGGAGCGCCCGACGCTGCTCGACCCCGCGTTCCGCCCGGTGTTCGCCGCCGCTTCCTCTTACGCGGCACGGCTTCGCGTCGTCGTCGACCAGGTCGCCCTGCTCACCGACGCGCAGGCCGTGGCCTGGCACCGCGCATCGGCGTAGCTTCGAAGGCATGGCGGACGAATCCAGACCGCCAGGCCGAAGATGGCCATGGCGCAGACCAGCCAGAGAAGCCGTGCCCGTGGGCTTCGACGACCGCGGGGATGACGACGACGGTAGCGCCGGTGTGCGCGAACCCCGTCACCCCAAGCCTCTCGGGCCGATGGGAGGAGCGGGGGAGCGGCCCGTCCCGGAAGATCCGATCGTGATGTCACTGCCAGATCCACGCCAATAGGGGAGTTCCCGTGACCGATCAGGCCGACTTCGCCCTGAACATGCACCGCGTCGCCGTACCTGATCCGTCCATCAACGCGTGCTGGTCACCGTTCTCGGTGGCCAGCGCGCTCGCGTTGGCCCGCGAGGCGGCCCGCGGCGAGACCCGTGCCGAGCTCGAGGCGTTCCTGGCCGGCTTCGACCCCTCGGACGCGCTGGACGTGCCGGAACTGGCCGTCGCGAACACCCTGTGGGCCGACGACTACCTGAAACTGAACCCGGACTTCTCGCTGACCTCCTCGGTGCGCCGCACGGCGTTCTCCGACCCCGCCACGGTCCGCAAGCTGGTCAACGCCGACGTCGCCGAGACCACCCGCGGCCTGATCCCCGAACTGCTGACGGAGCCGCCGTCCGCGATGGCCGCGGCGATCATCGTCAACGCGCTGTACCTCAAGGTGGGCTGGCTCAACCCGTTCGCCGCCTGGGACACCGCGGACCAGCCGTTCCACGCGCCCGGCGGTGACATCTCCGTGCCAACGATGAAGGTGACCGAGAAGTTCCGCTACGCCCACCGCAACGGCTGGCAGACCGTCGTGTTGCCGGCGGACTCCGGTGTCGAGGCCGTGATCCTGCTGCCGGACACCTCGCTGGAACAGCCGCTCGACCCGTCGGTCTTCCAGGCCACGAACCGGGTGAACCTGGAGCTGTCACTGCCCAAAGTGGACGTTCGGGAGAAGTTCCAGCTCAAGGGTGTCCTGGAACGGCTGGGGGTCCGGCGCATGTTCGCGCGCGACGCCGACTTCAGCGGGCTCTCGCCGGACGAGCGGCTGTTCGTCGACGAGGTGATCCACGAGGCCGTGCTGCGCCTGGACGAGGAGGGGCTGGAGGGTGCGGCGGCCACGGCGATCACGTTCCGGACGGTGTCGATCGAGATCCCGGCAGAGCCGATCGTGGTGAACGTCGACCGGCCGTTCCTGCTGGCCGTGCGGCACGCCCGGTCCGGCGCGGTCTACTTCCTCGCGCAGGTAGCCCGTCCGTGATCATTTTCTGGCCGCATTCGCCCTGATGGGCGAGCGTTTCGCGCGGCGAGATCATGATCATGGCTTTACCGTTCCAGGCATGACCCAGCACGGTGCCGGCGAGCAGATCGTGGTGCTCGCCACGGCGGGCGCCACGCGGATCACCTGCTTCAGCGGCGTCACCATTCCCGTCCTCCTGCGGACCGAGTGCTACTCGAAGGCACTGGCGAGCGCGCTGGGTCTCACCCCGTCGCCGGACCTGCAGCGCGACGGCGTGCTGCCGCAGTGCGTGTTCTTCATCCACGAGTACGCGCTGCGCACCGTGGTGGGCAACAACCGGCTGATGGAGGACCAGGTCCTGCACCTGCTGTTCCACGCGCCGTCGATCCGGATCGTGCCGGCCAGCGCGGGCGGGGCGGCGGCGGTCGGGCTGGACTACGCGCTGATCCAGTACGAGCACGAGCCGCCGCTGGTCTACCTCGCGAACTGGGCGCTCGTCAGCGACGCGGCGACCGTCGAACGGGCCGTGCTGGTCTTTCAGCGCATGCACGCCGTCGCGCTCGACAACGAGCGTTCACGCGACCTGCTCATGGAGTACGTGGCCGTGTACGACCGTTAGTTCGGCGTGTTGCGACGCAGGAACAGCCGCATGCCGTCCTCGCCGGGCAGCGCGCACAGCAGCAGTCGGACGTTCTGGTGACGCACCGGCACCGCACACGAGTCGCCCGCCAGCAATGTCCCCGCCAGCAGGCCGGCCGACTCGTGATCGATGTCCAGCACGAAGTCGTTGCTCATGGATGGACCCTATGAGCTGGCCGCCTCGCAACCCAGTCACCCAAAGGTGTCACATTCTGGCTGTCACGTTCTGCTGGGCTGCCTCGTCCACACGGCATGACGAGGATCCAGGGAGTCACCAAGAAGGACGCGGGCCTGCTCACGAAGGCCCTGTACTGGTTCGCGCGCAGGGAGTTCGGCGCGGTGCCGGAGCCGGTCACGGTGATGGCGCACCACCCGAAGCTGCTGATCGCGAGCGGCCGGCACGAACTGGCGGTCAAGAAGGCGGTCCACGGGCCGTTGTTCGAGCTCTGCGTGTACCGCACGGCCGTGAAGCTCGGCTGCTCGTGGTGCGTGGACTTCGGCGCGATGCTGATGAAGCACGGTGGCCTGGACATCGAGCGGTTGAAGCACATCGACTCGTACGCCACTTCGGAACTCTTCACCGACCTCGAACGCAAGGCGCTCGCCTACGCCGACGCGATGACCGACACGCCCGTCAGCGTCACGGACGAGCAGGTCGCCGAGCTGGAGAAGCTGCTGGGACGCAAGGAACTCATCGCGCTGACCTACCAGATCGCGCTGGAGAACCAGCGGGCGCGGTTCAACAGCGCGTTCGAGATCAAGGACCAGGGATTCACCAGTGGTGACGCCTGCCGGGTGCCGACAAAATAGGCAAGTGGAGAAGATCACCCTGACGGGTGCGCAGGAGACCATGCTCGCCACGCTGTACGGCCGGGCGCTGGACAGCGGGCGGGCCACCTCGGTGCTGCACGACGACGAGGCGCAGCGTGCGGTCGACCGCATCGACTACGACTTCAGCAAGACCGGGATGACCACGACGACCGCGGTCGGCGTCGCCATCCGGGCGAAGACGCTCGACGACTGGACGCGGGACTTCATCCGGCGCAACCCGTCGTGCACCGTGCTGCACCTGGCCTGCGGGCTGGACACCCGCGTGCACCGGATCGAACGGCCGGACAGCGTGCGGTGGGTCGACGTCGACATGCCGGACGTCGTCGCGTTGCGGCACAAGCTGTTGCCCGTACCGAGCGGCGACTACCGGCTCGTGGCGTCGTCGGTCACCGAGGACGCGTGGCTCGCGGAGGTGCCCGCCGATCGCCCGGTGGTGGCCGTCTTCGAGGGGCTCTCGATGTACCTCACGCAGGCGGAGGGCCACGCGTTGATCAGCCGGATCACCAGCCGGTTCGCCGCTGGTGAGCTGTTGTTCGACGTCTACGGCTCGTGGGGGATCAAGCTGCAGAAGCTCGTTCCGGCCGTGCGCAACGCCGGGGCGACGTTGCACTGGGGTGTCGACGATCCGCGCGAGATCGAGACGCTGCGACCCGGACTGACCACTGTGGACGCCTGGCGCAGCGTGGATCTGCCGCACCTGGACGCGTTGCCCAGGTCCGGCAGGATTCAGATGAAGGTCGTCAGCGCGATCCCGAAGCTCCGCGACGTCGGGAAAGTGCTGCGAATGCGGTGGTGATCAGGGACTCCGGTCAGAACGCCACGTGCGTGAGCTTGTCCGGGTTCGCGATGTCGTAGACGGCCACGACCTTGCCCTCGTGCACGGTGAACGACGTCACACGCGCGGACACCTCGCCGTACGCGGGAAGGGCCATGCCGAGTTCGCCGTTGACGAACACCGGCCGTTGCTCCTCCGGATAGCCGTACTTGCGCATCAGGCCGAGGAAGAAACGGGCCACCTTGTCCGCGCCGGTGATCGTGTTGACCGCGGTGCGCACCTTGCCGCCGCCGTCGCCGATCATCACCGCGTCCGGATGCAGCAGTTCGAGCACGCTGTCGATGTCCCCGCCGGCCATGGCGCGCAGGAACTTCTCCAGCACCTCCTGCTGCTCCGCCAGCGCGGCGCGGGGCGGTGGCTCGGCGTCCGCGACGGCCTTGCGGGCGCGGGAGGCGTGCTGGCGCGCGGAGGCCTCCGAGACCTGCAGCACGTCGGCGATCTCGTTGAACGGCAAGGAGAACGCGTCGTGCAGCACGAACGCGACACGCTGGTCCGGGGTGAGCCGGTCGAGCACGACCAGCGCCGCCATGCGCACGCCGTCGTCCCGCACGACGGACGCCAGCGGGTCCGCGTCCTCACCGGTCGTGAGCAGCGGTTCCGGCAGCCACGAGCCCACGTAGGTCTCCCGGCGCACGGCCGCGGACCGCAGCCGGTCGAGGCAGATGCGGCTCACCACGGTCGTGAGCCAGCCGCGCAGATCCCGGATGCCCTCGGCCGCCGAGAAGCGCAGCCACGCCTCCTGCACGGCGTCCTCGGCGTCGGCAACGCTGCCGGTCAGCCGGTACGCGACGCCCATGAGGTGCGTTCGATGAAGTCCGAAGTCGTCGGCCGCGGTCACGGGTGGCAGTTTGCCAGGGGATTAGACTCGGGGACGTGGCAGGACGCATCAGGGAGAGCGACATCGCGTTGGTGCGTGAGCGCAGCCGAATCGACGAGGTGGTCGGTGACCAGGTCTCGCTGAAGCGGGCCGGCGGTGGCGCACTCAAGGGGTTGTGCCCCTTCCACGACGAGAAGACGCCGTCGTTCAACGTGCGCCCGTCGCACGGCACGTTCCACTGCTTCGGCTGCGGTGAGGGCGGCGACGTGATCGCCTTCGTGATGAAGGTCGAGCACCTGTCGTTCGTGGAGGCCGTCGAACGGCTCGCGGACCGGGCGGGCATCCAGCTCGTCTACGAGGGCGGCGGCGCCACGATCCAGCGCGACCGCGGCACCCGCAGCAGGCTCATCGAGGCGCACAAGGCGGCGGCCGAGTACTACGCCGAGCAGCTGGCGACGCCCGAGGCGCAGCAGGCACGCGAGTTCCTGGCCGAGCGCGGGTTCGACGAGGCCGCGGCGCGCCAGTTCGGCTGCGGGTTCGCGCCCGGCGGCTGGGACAAGCTCACCAAACACCTGCTGGGGCGCGGGTTCGAGCTGCCGGAGCTGATCAAGTCGCAGCTCACCAAGGAGGGCAAGCAGGGCCCGATCGACCGGTTCCACCGGCGGCTGCTGTGGCCGATCAAGGAGATCAGCGGCGACGTCGTCGGGTTCGGCGCGCGGCGGATCTTCGACGACGACCCGATCCAGGCGAAGTACCTCAACACCAGCGAGTCGATGATCTACAAGAAGTCGCAGGTGCTGTTCGGGCTCGACCAGGCCAAGCGGGAGATCGCGAAGCGCAAGCAGGCGGTCATCGTCGAGGGCTACACCGACGTGATGGCGATGCACCTGGCCGGCGTGCCGACGGCGGTCGCGTCGTGCGGCACGGCGTTCGGCACCGACCACATGAACGTGCTGCGCAGGCTGCTGATCGACGACGACGTGAACGGCGAGGTCATCTTCACCTTCGACGGCGACGAGGCCGGCCAGAAGGCCGCGCTGAAGGCGTTCGACGGCGAGCAGCAGTTCTCCGCGCAGACCTACATCGCGGTGGCGCCGGACGGCATGGACCCGTGCGAGCTGCGGCAGGCCAAGGGCGACGTGGCGGTGCGCGACCTGGTGGCGCGGCGCACGCCGTTGATCGAGTTCGCGATCAAGGCGCAGCTCAAGGCGTACGACCTCGACTCCGTGGACGGCCGCGTCGAGGCGTTGAAGAAGATGGTGCCGTTCGTCGCGCAGATCAAGGACCGCGCCAAGCGGGACGGGTACGCGACGCGGCTCGCCTGGTGGGTCGGCTGGGACGACGAGGCGATGGTCGTGCGCCGGGTCCGGCAGGTCTCCGGCGGCAAGGCGCCCGTCGCTGCGGCACAACGCGTCGACCCGAACCAGATGGCACTGGGCGTGGAGGTCGACGGACCGGCCCGGCCGAACCCGCGCGACCCGCGACTGCTGCCCGAGCGCGAAGTGCTCAAGGTCGCGCTGCGGCTGCCCGAGTACGCCGGCCCGCTGTACGACTCGCTGCCCGACGAGGCGTTCACGGACCCCGCGTACGTGGCGCTGCACCGCGCGATCCGCGCCGCCGGTGGCGCGTCCTCCGGGCTCGCGGGCACGGCGTACCTGGACGCGATCTCGCAGGCGTGCTCGCACGCGTCGGTGCGGTCCGTGCTGACCGAGCTCGCGGTGGAACCGTTGACCGTCAAGCAGAACGACGAGTTCCGCTACGTGTCGATGGTGATCGCGCGGCTGCAGGAGGTGCAGGTCGGCAAGCAGGTCGAGGACGTGAAGTCGCGGCTGCGCCGGTTGTCGCCGATCAAGGACGCCGACGAGTACCGGTCGCTGTGGGGCGACCTGGTGGCGCTGGAGGAGTACCGCAAGGCGCTCCTGCAGCAGAGCGCTGGAGTGCTGTAGTGGGGCTGTTTCGGCGGTTGTTCGGCTCTGGTGCGCCGGACGGGTTCACCGGCACGTTGGAACCCGACGAGACGGTGATCGCTTTCGCACCCGTGCAGGACGGCCATCTGGTCGTGACGTCGCTCGGGCTGTGGGTGCCGGGGCCGCGCCGGATCGGGTGGCACCTGATCAGCAAGGTGAAGTGGGAAGGCGCGCTGCGGGTGGTCGAGGCGACCGAGGCTTCGACCGAGGGGCCGGTCGTGCTGCTCGAAGACCTTCCCGCGCAACGGTTCGCCGTGGACGACCCCGGCCGCGTGCTGCGGGCGATCAGTCAGCGCGTGGAGGGGTCGATCCGGCACCGCGAGCGCGTCGAGTCGCCCGGTGTGTGGATCCTGCAGCGCAAGATCCCCGGCCAGGACGGCGTCGTGTGGCAGGCGCGCGGGGACGCTGGAGTGGATCTCGCCTCCGTGCGGGAGGCCGTTTCGGCGTTCGCCGCGAGGCTTGCGGGCTAGCAGTACGCGTGTACTGTTAGCCGCATGTGGGATCCGGCGCAGTACCTGGCCTTCGCCGATCACCGGGCGCGGCCGTTCTACGAACTCCTGGCACGGGTGGGGGCCGCGGAGCCTCGCCGCGTGGTCGACGTGGGCTGCGGGCCCGGCAATCTGACCGTGACGTTGTCCTCGCGGTGGCCTTCCGCCGTGGTCGAGGCGTTCGACTCCTCGCCGGAGATGGTCGAGGCCGCCCAGGCCGCGGGAGTGGACGCGCGCGTCGACGACGTGACGACGTGGGAACCGTTGCCGGACACCGATGTCGTGGTGTCCAACGCGGTGCTGCAGTGGGTGCCGGCGCATCCCTCGATCGTGTCGCGGTGGGCTTCCGCACTGCCTTCGGGCGCGTGGCTGGCGTTCCAGGTGCCCGGCAACTACGCGGACGCCTCACACCGCTTGATCCGGGAGGTGGCCGGTCCGGGGCTGGAGCACGTTTTCCGGGCGGAGAAACCGGTTCTGGAGCCGGTCGAGTACGCCTCGTTGCTGGCTGACTGCTCCGCTGTGGACGCCTGGGAAACCACGTACGTGCAGCGGCTGTCCGGACCCGACCCAGTGCTCGAATGGGTGAGCGGCACGGCTTTGCGGCCGGTGCGCGCCGCACTGTCCTCTTCGGACTGGGAGGCGTATGTCGCGGAACTCGCGCCGCGGCTGCGCGAGGCGTACCCGCAGCGAGCCGACGGCACGACGTGGTTCCCGTTCAGGCGGATCTTCGCGGTGGCGCGAGTGTGAAGATCGTCACGCCCGAGGTGTGGCCGGAGGCGTGACGGGACGCCCGTTGGCCTCCTCCTGGTGCCGCCACGGAGCCTTCTCCGCCGCCTTCTCCGCAGCGTCCGCGGCCAGGTCTTTTGCCTGGTGGGCGGCCTCGAACGCCTTGTCCTTGGCCTGGCTCGCCGTCCGGCGCACCGTGGGGTTGGAGGTGAAGCGGTGCCAAAGGCGCACGATCTGGTCGTAGCGCTCACGTCCGGCCTTCGCGCCGAGCACGTAGCCGATCGCCGCACCGACCAAGATGCCCTTCATGCGGGTCTCCTCTCACATCGTGCCTGGTCAGGCCCTATCTTGCCGCAAAGTGGGGGGTGGTTGCAGAACCCGTTTTGCAGACCATGTAGAGTTACCCACTGTCAGGAGGAACCAAGCCTGGCAGGCAAGACACAACAGAACATTCCCCCATAGCTCAATTGGCAGAGCATGCGACTGTTAATCGCAGGGTTACTGGTTCGAGTCCAGTTGGGGGAGCTTCCCAAGACCCTAGTCCTCCGACTGGGGTCTTTTGGTTTTGGCCCCCATAGGTGACGTTGGGCGTGTGCCCCGTTTCACGAACCTCCGCCGCATCTCCTCTCTGGACCCGGTAGCCGACCACGAGGAGATCATGCGGATCTCGGCCGGCTTCGACTTCCCGTGGGACTACCAGAAGTCGTTGGAGATGGCGCTGTTCCGCACGTACTGCGTCCCGACGATCTCGGGCCTGCTGGAACGCACCGGCGAGTTCGAACGCCGTCCGCAGAAGCGTTATGACGACACCGCGGTCCTGATGGCCGAACTCGTGGAGCACGGCTACGACTCCCCGCGCGGACGTGAGGCATTGCGAGTCGTCAACCGGCAGCACGGCCGTTACGACATCTCGAACGACGACATGCTGTACGTGCTGTCGACGTTCATCTACGACCCGATCGAGTGGTTGTCGCGCTACGGCTGGCGACCGTTGACCCGCAACGAACAGCTGGCCGCGTTCCACTTCTACCGCGCGGTCGGTACCCGGATGGGGATTCGTGCCATCCCGGTGGACTTCGCCGAGTTCCGGGCCTTCAAGGAGGCCTACGAGCGGTCGCACTTCGTGTTCGCCGAGTCGAACCGGCGCATCGGCCAGTACACGCTCGACCTGTTCTGCTCCTGGTACCCGTCCTTCGCCCGGCCGGTGGTCTCACGCGCCGTGGTCGCGATGCTGGACCCGCTGATGGTGCGCGCGTTCGGGTTCACCGCGCCGCCGGCCTGGGTCGGCGCGGTGGGACGGCTGGCGCTGCGCGTGCGGGCCCTGGTGGTGCGGCGCATGCCGGTGCGCCGTTCGTTGAAGCTCACTCGAGCGCGCAACCGCACGTATCCCGGCTACCCGGACGGCTACCGGCCGTCGGACCTCGGAGCGATCTCCAGCACCGCGCTCTGACCGTTCAGCGTGAAGCCCATGGCCTTGAGGAACTCGTTGCCGGGCTTGAAGTCGTCGAGCCTCGCGTGCACGTGCGTGAGGCTCGGGAAGCGTTCGGTGAGCGCCCTGACCATCTCCCGGCCGATGCCCCACCTGCGCAGATCCCGCGGCACGAGGAAGAACCCGACGCTGGCGTGGTTCGGCGCCGGATGGTCCAGCACCAGGTCGACGAACCCGATCATGCCTTCGGCCTGGGCGATCAGCAGGTGCTTCTGCTCGAACGCCACCCCCTCCGGCAACGCGTAGAAGAGGCTCTGCACGTCACCGGGCCCGGACGGGTGTCCCGTGGCAATCTGGAACCAGTCGTCGCAGTCAGCGAACAGCCTCAGCACCTCGGGCTCGTCCGCCGGGGTGAAGTCGCGGAGGGTCAAACGCACGCGTGCAGCCTATGTGTCGCTCGCCACGGGGGCGCGCAAGGCCCGTTCGGCGTGATCGGTATCCTCCACCACGCAGCGTGAGCCGGGGGGAAGTAGCTCAGTTGGTCAGAGCAGCGGACTCATAATCCGTCAGGTCGTGGGTTCGAGCCCCACCTTCCCCACCGAGTTAGTCATTGTGCGAACCACTCCGTTCGGGGCCGTATCCGCTGCTTGAGCGGGTGCGGCCTCGTCGCTGTTGCGGGGTTGGGGGATGCGGAAGACCGGGATGAGTCGGTCTGGGCCGGCGATGGTGACACTGGCGACCAGGGCTTCGACGAGGGCTTTGGTCTGGTTGTGGCTGCCCTGGTGATGATCTCGGCGATGTGGTTGGCCACCGCCGTGAGCGTAGCGGGTACGGGTGTGGTGGGTTCGTCGTCGAGGGCCAGGGTGAGCTGGTTGCGGCGGGTGCGTAGTTGCTTGGTCTTTGCGCGTAGCTCGGTGAGCCGGTCGGCGACGAGTTCTTCGTCCATGGTGCCGCGTTCGAACGCGGTGAGGTGGTGGTCGATGGCTTGCCCGGTTTTGGTGATCTGGTTGTCGATGGTGGTGAGTTCGGCGTGCCGGTCGGCGTTGGCTGCCTGGTGTTGTTTCTGTTCGTGGGCGATGGCGTCGGCGATGAGCGCATGCTGGGTGCGGTAGAAGGTGGCCAGGGCGTCCAGGACGGCGGCGTCGACGGCGTCGGCGTTGAGGCGTTTGAAGTCGCATTTGCTGGCGTCGTAGCGGGCCAGGTTCCAGCAGGTGTAGTAGCGGTAAGTGCGGTTGCGGCCGGTGGCGCGGGTGCCGATCGTGGCTTTGCCGCACTTCGGGCAGCGCAGACGGCCGGTGAGCACGTAGTCGGAGCCAGAGGCGGCGCGGTGGGCATGGGACTCGCCGCGGGCGTCGAGAATGGCTTGGGCCTGCTCCCACACGGTGAGGTCGATGATGGGGACGTGGGTGTCGGTCACGGTGGTCTCCCGGAACGTCAGTTCGCCAAGGTAGACACGGTTGTTCAGGGCGCGGAGAACTTGGTACCCGGACCATTTGCCGCCACAGCTGGTGCGGTGGCCCCGGTCGTTGAGGATCTTGGCGATGGCGCGGGAACCGAGCCGATCCTTGGTGTAAAGGCCGAAGATCAGCCGCACGATCACCGCTTCGTGCTCGTCGACGACGAGTGTGTGGTTGGTTTTGTCTACCTGGTAGCCGAAGGGACGCCTGCCGCCCTTCCATTTTCCTTTGGCGTGCTTGCGTTCCATGCCAGCGATGACGCGGTCGATGATGGTGTCGCGTTCGAACTGGGCGAACATGCCGAGCATCTGCACGAGCATGCGGCCCATCGGGGTGGAGGTGTCGAACGGTCCACCCGAGACATCTAGTGAGACCGCCGCCGAGACCACGAGACCCGTTGCGAGACTTGATGTCTCGCTGGTCTCGCCGTGGTCTCGATGTCTCGTCTCGGCTTGTCTCCATGTCCCGGCGTGGTCTCGCCAGGTGCGAGACCACAGTAGACGGCTCGACGTAACAACGGGTCCAGATTCTCCGTGCTGCGCAAGAAACGACGGGCCGAAGCCAGCACACTGGCACGACCGTCGCTGTCGTTTCTCATGGGTCACGTCATCGTCGGTCACCTCCTAACGGCAGGCGGAAGCGTGCGGGAACCCTTGGCTGGACTGGAATTCAGGCTGCCCAGCGTGGCCGCTGCGCATCTGGTCGAGCCGGGGATCCCGGCGCGCGGTACACGTCGTCGTCCGTGTCGTCGTAGAGCGTGACGTCGTCGAGGTCGTCATCGTCATCCGCATAGCCCGCCGGGGTGGCCGGTTCGGGCCGGGTTGTGTTGATGCGGCGCGACATCTCCCGGTCGTCGGGGTCGAACGCAGCTTCGTTGAGTGGCTGGTCGGTGTTCGAGGCGTTGTGCTCGACGGAGGGGCCACGTTGCGGTAGCTCGGCCAGCCTGTGCCGGAGCGGCACGCTGTCGCCGCCCTGCGGCGTCCACAGGCCCCAGACCGGCCCCGCCGGGCCGTCGGTGTTGCCGAAGCCGTTGTCGTCGCGAGCTGCGGTGGCGATCACGAAACCAGGACCGCCACCGATGAGGGCGCGGCGCAGGGCCGCCCGCAGGGCGATCTCCCGCCTGCTGGAGTGCACCGAGAACAGCAGCACACCGAAGGCATCGGTCGGGAAGGTGGCGTAGTCGTCGAGTTTGCCCATGACCTTCGGCAGGGACTCGGTGCCGGTGTCGTGTTCGAGGAAGAACCGCACCGTCCGGCCGTGTTCTTCCCAGCAGCCGTAGCCGTCTGGGCGTAGCCGGATGTCCCGGCCACCGCCCAGGTACTTCCAGAAGAACTCGGTGCAGCGGCGTTCGGACCACCACTGCGTCAACCCGCTCACCTCACCATCGCGGCCCGCCTCGCGCAGCCGGGCGGGGTTGCGACGAGCGGCGAGCGTGCAGAAGAAGTCGTTCACACCGAGCTGGTGATCCAGCTTCGGCCACAACGCGAGCCGTTCCAGGCTCTCGGTATACCCCTTAGGCGCGGGCGGCTTCTCCGCGCGCTGCGCCGCGATCAACCGTGCGCCGAGGTAGCCCAGCGCGTAACGCGTCTGGCTCGTCCCGCCACGCGAATAGGACTCGCGAAAAGCGATCACCACCCCCAGCTTCCGCAACTGCCGTAGCCGATCCTGCGCACGCCGCACCGACAAGAACTCGATCGCCGCGATTTGGTTCGTGGTGAGCACCTTGTGCTCGGCTAGCAGTGCCAGCAAACGTCGGTCCCGGTTGACCAGCCGGAACCACAGGCCCGAGTCTGGTTCCCCGGCCCGCCGGCCGCTGCGCCCCGCGCGGCCCCGATGTGCGGATGGGTGAGGATCACTCCTCAGTCGGCCTTCCGCACGCTCCCGCCGATACTATCGCTGACCAGCTCTTTTAGCGGCAACAGCCCCGGCGGATGGTCGGCGGATTCAGAACGCCGAGGCTCCGCTGACCCATCCGCTGGACCCGACGCCGCCCCACCCGCACCGGCGACATCACGACCGCAGGCACGCTCGCCATCGTTCATCATGATCATCGCCGCCTTCCGTTCGAAGCGGCCGGGAACTCCCCAGCACCCCTCAACTCCGGATTTCGGCCATGTTTTTGACAGCGGTGACCGAGATGTGATTCAACCGTTGCGGTGCGTGATATGTCTGGCGCGGCAAGTGGTGACCACGATCGGCTGTCCTTCCATCATGGGACAAGCTCGTACATCACTCAACTGCCGATTTCCCGCACGATTTCGGACACGAGTCAGGTCAGCCGGGATCAATTCGTCACCTCCGCTGCTCGCCGATGCCGTACTCAACAGGCAGATCTGAGGTGGTCAATCTGAGTCGGGGTTCCTGCGATGTTGTTGTGAGCTTGCCGCCGTACCCGTCGGCGAGACCGTTCAGGTGCGTGGCGGCATCGGTCACGCTGTCGGTGTGCTCGTCGTGTCGCCCGTCAGCGAGATCTTCGTCGAGTTGTGGCCGGTAACGCTCTGCTGATGTGCGTTCGACTGGCAGTATGGCGGCCGGTCACGCATCGTTTGGGTCGGTGCGAGAAGCAAGGGGTGGTCAGGGGTGCCGGGGGAGATCGTCTGTTCGTTCGCGGCGCTGGACGTGCTCGGTGAGGCGTTGCGGATCAATGTGCGGCGGTTCCCGTTCGTCGTCCCGCACCACGGCGCGACGCGGGAGGACCGTCTCCGGCTGGTCGAGGCGGTGCACCGGGACCTGATTGACCGGGGACTGGTTCGCGACGGCGAGTTCGCGCCGGAACTGGTGGAGGCGCTGCACGTGTTCGCTCGCGGACATCTGATGATCGCGCTGGTTGGCACCATCGGCGACACGCAGCCCGCGGCCCTCGCGGTAACCGACGACCGCACGGGTGTGGTCGCGGAACAACAGGGCGAAACGATCGCCTTCTGGCTCTGCCAGCCCGACGCGGCCGTGCCCGCTCTGGTGCGGCTGCTGCCTCCGATGCGCCCTGGTCCGGGAGTCTCGGTCACGGTGACCGACACCTCAGCACCCAAGGGCAGGCGGCGGGCGGACGACGACTTCTCCGAACACACCTTCAGGACCCCAGTGAAGGCCACCGCGCCGTCGCCAGCCGGGCAGCGAGCGGCGGCCGAGGAGATCCTGCGCCGTCCCCGGCTCGGTGCCGGGTACCTCCAGGTCTCGACGCGTGGCCGCAACGGGCAGGAGACCGAGTTGGGGACGATCAACTACCTGGACACCGATGTCGGGCGGTACGCGGTGATCCCCACCGCCGGCCAGGACGGACGGCTGGCGGCGACATACACCCCTGCTGACCAGGCCGCTCTCGACCGTCAGCTGAACCGGATCATCGACTCGCACCGGTAACCGGGGAACCTGTGGCGTGAGCGGTGCAGCGGATCCGGCGGACACGGCAGCGACTACTTGTTACCGTGAGACGACGCAGCGTCAGGACTGCTGCGGAGCGTTTCAGGGGAGGATGATCGACTGTGCCGGAGGCGTTCTTCACCGGTATGCGGGGCATCAGCGACTCGGTGGCCAGCTTCTCGGCCTCGGTCGCCGCCGGTGTCGGTGTCAACGAACATGGCGGCCAAGCTCTGATCAAGGCCATCGACAAGATGTACGACGGGGTGACGAAAGCCCTCCGAAAGGCGGACCGTCTTAGCCAGGAGCCGCCGCTGGGGACGACACCGGCCGCGCAGGTGTACAAGCCATTCCTGGCCAGCATCGCCACTGACCCAGCGCAGGGCTTCATCACCGCCGCGACGAAGTTCAAGCAGGAACTGGAGCAGATGCGCTCCGACGTCGAGAAGGCGATGGCTGCCTACCAGACCGCAGACCAGGACGCCAAGCAAGGCATCACCAAAGCCGGTGGCCCAACTCTCTCCGCCTGACCAATCAGGGAAGCAACACGTGAACTCTCGGACCGTCTTGACCAGCCTGGCCGCCGCCGCACTGGTCGCCCTCACTGCATGCACTGGATCGACCACCGGTGATCCCAAACCCACACCGAACACCGGTGGCTCCACCTCTAGCGAGGACACCCGCAGTTCGACCAGTTCGCCGACCTCGACCAAGGCAAGCGGCTCTCTGGCGGATACGGACCCGTGCAGCCTGCTTTCTAAGAGCGAGGCCGAACAGGTGATGGGAACGCTGAAAGAGGAACCCAAGCCGGAGAAGATCGGCTCTGCAAGGGGATGCGACTACTCCGCGAACCTAGCTGGCTTCTCGGTTGATATTCGGACGAATGTGGGACTGGCCGGTGTGCAGGCGCCTGGAGAGGTGACTGATGTGACGATTGGTCGGCACCAAGCCAAGAAGTTCGTGGCGGCTGGTGGCAGCTGCATCGTCGCCGTGGGCGTGACGTCATCGTCGCGGGTCGACGTCACCCTGAACGGTCAAGGTGATCCCTGTCCGCGTGCGTTGCAGATCGCTGAGCTGGTCGAGCCGAAGTTGCCGTAGCGGCTGTTGCTGGGAGAGGGGTGCGGGGGATGAACGAGGGAGCGCCAGGAAGACCGTCCGATGTGTACTCGCGCTACGGCGTGCAGCGGCACGCGGAGGTGCAGACCGGTCAGGAGGTTCAGGACCGGGTCATGGCCGAGGTCCAGGGCCAGTACGGCCCATTCCTGGGCATGGTGATGCAGCTGGTCGAGGCGCCGGGTCGCGTGGACGACATGCTGGACGCACAGGCGGCGCAGCTCAAGGGGCAGGTGCTGACCCGGTCGGCTCCCGCCGGGCCGGACACGCACTACATCGGCATCCCACACCAGCAACTGCACGACTCGGTCAACAACGGAGTCGATCCCGGTGCGATCGGCGAGATCGGCGACATCTGGACCCAGATCGGCAACGAACTGGCGACCTTCAACGACGACGTCGCCTCGGCCATCGGCAGCAGCGAGAGCGACTGGACCGGCCAGGCCGGTGACGGCGCCCGAAAGGCCTTGGCCGGCATGGGCAACCGGGCTGGTGAGACCGGCACCGCCGCACAGCTGGCGGGCACGCTGTTCACCCAGCAGTCGCGGGCGTTGAGCGACGCGAAGAACAACGTGCCGCCACCGCCAGCGCAGCCCTACGACGCGGCGGCGTCGCGGGAACGGCTGATGTCGATCACCGACCCGATTCAGTTCGTGCAGCAGGCGGCGGCGGACAAGGCCGCGTTCCAGCAACAGCAGGCTGATCACGAGCAGGCCGCGCGGGCGGTGGAGACCTACGACCGCACGGTGGCGCAGACCGCCGCGGCTCAGCCGGCGTTCGCGCCTGAGCCACCTGCCCCGCCGAAGGATCCGGTTGATCCCGGCAGGCCGCCGATCGCGCCGAACCCCGGCTTCACCGGTCAGGGCAACACACCTCCCCTGCAGGTCGGCAACGACACCACCAACACGGCCTGGACGGCCCCGCCGACGCAGAGCACCAGCACGACGAACACCAGCGGCCTCAACAACAATCTCGGTGGCAATGGGCCGAACCTGGGCAACCAGGGCGGCAACAACCAGGCCGGCGGCAACAACAACTTCAACCTCGGCGGACCCGTGCCTGGCCCGAATTCTGGCGGCAAGAGCACCCAGACCGGCCCCGGTGGCCGAACTGGTGGCGGACCGGGCGGCCGTGGTGCCAGTGGTGGCAGTGGCATGGGCAGCGGCCGGATGCCGGGCGCTACTGGCCTCGGCAATCCCAACGCTGTCAAGGGATTCGGCCCTGGCGGGTCAGCCGGAGTCATGGCTGGAAACGAAGGAACTGCGGCTCGTGGCGGTGCGGCGTCCGCTGGTGCGGCTGGACGTGGTGGTGCCGGTGGCGGTGCGATGGGCGGTATGGGAGCCGGTGCGGCCAAGGGGCAGGGCGGCGAGGACGTCGAGCGGAACACCCCCTCGTACCTGATCAACGAGGACAACGGCAACGAGATCGTCGGTGATCTGGGATTGGTGACGCCTCCGGTGATTGGCGAGTGAACCGCCGGCGGCACCACCCCACGAGCTGTGAGCTGTCCGGGGTGCGCCGAGGTCCAGTCGTTGCCCTGCACGAGGAGGATGTGTGACGTTCGCGGTACAGCCCGGGGCACTGCGTGGCTATGCACAGCTGCTCAGCGGCCAGGTCCACGAGGTCGAGGCGATGCGCACCTACGAGCGCAACGAGATCGACGCGAAGATCGGCTGGGGCGGCTTGCTCACGCTGCTCGGGGACGTCTACCCGACGATGGTGTCCGAGCTCAACGAGTCGTTGAACAAGATCAGTCGTCTGCTGGACGACTCGGGCAGTGCGTTGTCGAGCACCGCGGCCATGTACGAGTCGGCCGATCGCGACTCCGCGCTGCAGCTCGACGCGACGATGCCGGGCAAGGAGCGCGGTGATGTCCTCTCACCGGATCAGCGCGAGGCTGCGGCACCGTTCGCGCCGCGCCGGGCGCCCAGCGGCAGGCTGTCGCCACCGGGTGAGTACTCCGGGCAGTTCCGCTGGCAGATGGACATCCTGGACGCGGTGGGGCTGAGCATCACGGCGTTCGTGCGGCAGGCGATCGTGTCACTGTCCGGATGGGATCCGTTCGAGCCGGTCATGCGGGACTGGACCGGTGACTGGTCGAAGATCCGCTCGGTCGCGGACGCCTGGCACAGCATGCGCCACGGTTTCGAGGACCTCTCGGTGAACGTCGTGCAGGGCGCGCAGGACCTCTCACACGAGTGGCACGGCAACGCCGCGGGCGCGTGCCTCACCTACCAGCAGCGCTTCTCCGAGTCGCTGCATGGACAGGCGGAGTTCTGCCGGTTCGTGCGGGACAAACTGGTCGAGGCCGCGGACGGCGCCGCCGACATGTACAAGGCTGCCTCGGGGCTGATGAGTTCGGCGATCGACTGGGCGATCACCGCCGCGATCGCCGCCGGTGCCGGCACCGCGACCGTCGAGTTCTACGGTGTCGGTATCGCCGGTTGGGTGCTGGCTGGTGTCGCGATCGAGCGCCTGATCGCCAGGCTCGCCGAAGTCGCGAACATCATCAGCAACTTCAAGAATGTGCTCGAGGGTCTGGTCGGGTTGTTGAAGAACATCCACGGCACGTCGTTCGACGGCTACCAGATCAGCCGCTTGCCCCTTGAGCCCTACACCGCGCCGAGGTGACCATCGTGGACGACTTTGAAGCCGACCTTCGCCGGGCGGTCCTGACGACGCTGGCCGGTGATCAGAGTTCGCCTGCCCTCGCCCGGCTGGCGCGCGATGTACTCGGTGGCACGACTGACTTGCGTCGGGCGTTGGGTGAGGCGAGTGGGCAGGACTTCGAAGGCGCCCTCTACGGGCGGATGGAGCAGGCCGGTGAGGCGATGCGCAACGCCGATCCAGCTGAGCTGGCTGCCCTCAAACAGGCGGTGACAGACGCCTACGAGAACAAGTCCTCAGCCCCGGAGGCCACGCCGCAGCCGCCAAGCAGGCCGCCATCCCGCTTGCTCGACGACGACGGTGACTTCAGCGACGAAACCTTCCGGCGCCGATGAATCAGCCGAGTTGGTTGCCGCGCAAGCAGAAGTGGCCGGTCTACTTCGTCGTGGCGCTCGCCATCGTGGTGCTGGTGGGCGTGGTGCTGCGGTTGGTGCTCGGCGGCGGTGAGCAGGAGCGACTGCAGTCACTGGACGAGCGGCTTCGGTCGGTCTGCGAGCGCGATCCAGCGCCAGCGGAGGTCCGCGCGCTCGTCGACGTCGTCGGCCGGTATCAGGACGGCAAGGGATGCATC
This sequence comes from Lentzea kentuckyensis, assembly GCF_002150765.1. GTDB lineage: Bacteria > Actinomycetota > Actinomycetes > Mycobacteriales > Pseudonocardiaceae > Lentzea > Lentzea kentuckyensis. The sequence continues at coordinate 104,212 of NZ_MUYM01000061.1, read as the reverse complement.
TGGCGTGAGGGAGCGACGACCACCCAGCTTGTTGCACGTCGCGTGTCGATGTCGCTGGACCAGTGGACCCGCTCGCTGGGACGCATCGACCTGACCACCAGCACGCCCAAGAGCGTCGACATCAAGGTCGTACGCAGCTCCGCGCACTGCACCGCGGCGTTCGACAACACCGCGGGCGGGATCATCGAGGTCGAGACCCCGACCGAGCTGGACCCTGATTGTCAGAAGACGGCCGCCGCAGCGGTTCCGATCGCCGACGCGATTCGTTGATCCGTGAGCTATCCGATCTTCATTCCGTCGTCCGAGCCGGAGCCCCGGTGGGTGTGGGTCTCCCGCAAGGGCAACAACGTGCTCTCTGCGGCGATCAGCCCGGCCGTCGATTCGACCGGCGGGCGACCATCGTCCGGGACCACCGCGAGACGCACCACCGATCTGGTCTCGTCGCTGGTCTCCCTCGTCTCTGCAGACTCGATGCTGGTCTCGTTCGTGGTCTCGGCGCGGTGCCGCTTGAGCGCGCGGTTGAGCAGCTCGACCGCCAGCAGCAACGCCAGCAGCAACGCCAGCGGAGGGCAAGCCGCGACCGCCACAGCGAACACGCTCAACTCGGGAGCCGCCGCCACGTTGGCGCAAAGCGAGAGGCAGATTCCGAATATGAAGGCGACCCAGGCAGCCCACCGGCCACTGGCGCGGCGGTCCTGGCCCGTCGTCTTCCACAGCTCGACCGTGGCCGTGGTTAACAACCCGTCCACGATCAACGGCCAGATCGCGGCGGTCGTCTCGTCGGCGCCGAACCGTGACGCGAACTCACACCCGTGGCGATAGGACACGTAGGCCGCACCGAGCGCGACCAACGCGGTGCAGGCGCATTGCACCCACAACGCGCGGTCCCGCCGAGCAGGGGTAGTCGTGGCGCCTCACCGCAGTACACCTCCCGCTGCGAGCTGTGCGCCGTCAGGGCAGCAGCCGACGCAGGCGAACACCTGCGAGCCGGTCACCGACCGGCCCACCGGCACGTGCGGGGTCCGCAACGTGAGGTAGTCCGCCCCACAGATGACGCACGCCAGACCGTCGGCCTGCAGGTCGGTCAATCCGGTAATGATCATGTGGCGGCTCATCGGGAACCACCCGCCACCGGACGACGGGTGCCCACCGGGCGGATCGTGATTTCAGGCCCTTCGACCAGCACCGAGCGGTTCGTATGCTGATGCGTTAGGCCCACCAACTTTTCCCGCCGTCGGCTCATCCGAACGGCCGCTTGTTCGGTTTGCCCCCGTTGATCCATGCTTTCGGCTGCCCGGCACCTGCTGCCGGATGTCACGATCGGGCTGGGGGGTCCTCTTGTCAACGCCTTCTACAGGCGTGCGCTTTGGCGTGCGCCCAAGACGTTTCGTTCGATCTCTCGTGGTTGTCGCCAGCATGGCGTTGCTCGCCACTGGCATGACCCCGGCTGTCCTGCCGGGAGCCGCGGAAGCGGCCGCTTCGAAGGCGGTGAACCCGCGTGACCTGCCGTTGTTGCCATCGCTCCCGGTGAGGCCGGATCCGGTCGCGCCTGCTGATCCGAAGGCGGATTTCACGCCTTTGGCCAAGAAGGGCGGTGGTTCGCACTTCGACCCGCAGCGGTCGCGGCTGGTGTCGCGGTCGATGTTCGGCGAGGTGTACGAGAACCCGGACGGCACGCAGACGCATCGTCAGGCGACGGTGCCGATGAACGTCAAGGAAGCCGACGGGCAGTGGCTTCCGGTGGACTTGTCGCTGGTGGCGGACGCCCCGACCAAGCGGGTCAAGGCCAAGCGGCATCCGCTTCGGCCCACGCTGGCGGGCAGCGCGGAGGACCCGAACCTGCTCAGCGTGCGGACCGAGGACGGCGCGCGGGTGTCGCTGGGGCTGGAGCAGCCGAAGGCGGCGAAGGTCGTCGTGAGCGGCGCGCAGGCCGGCTATCAGGAGGTCGAGCCGGCCGCTGACCTGGAGTACGAGGTCGTGCCGAATGCCGTGAAGGAGGTCATCAAGCTCAAGCGAGCGCCGGCGGCCGGCAAGTCGTCGTGGCGGTTCGTGCTGGACACCGGTGGTCTGACGCCGAAGCTGGTGGAGGGCGGCGTGCAACTGCTCGACGCCGGTGGGAAGCCTCGCCTGGTGATTCCGCCGGTGCTGGCGTGGGACTCCGCGGGCACGGCGGACGCCCCGCCCGGCCGTACCGGTGGCAGCTACCGGTTGGAGCCGCTGGCGAGGTCGCGCTGGACGCTCACCGTGGCGGTGGACGAGGCCTGGCTGCGGGCCAGGGAGCGGGTCTATCCCGTCAGCGTGGATCCGACGTTCACGTTGCCGGTGACGGAGTGGCACTCGTACAAGTCCGACGGCACCGAGACCTACAACCAGTACGGGTTGCAGATCGGTAGTCCGTTGCACAACCAGACGGTGTGGCGGACGTTGTTCAAGTTCGACTATCCGCAGATGTTCGGACGCACGGTCGTGGGCGCGCGGTTCGACGTGCGCAACAACCGGACGTTGGCGCCGGTGGACAAGACTTACAGCGCGAACCTGTACCACGGCACGGCGTTCCAGTTCAACGGTGTGGGCCAGCACCTGGCCTCCGCGCTGGTGGGGCAGGTCGGCAGCTTCAGCGACCCGCGGTTGACGCAGTACCTGCGGGAGAAGATCGACGCGCGGGATCCCTACGCCTGGATGATGATCACCGGGCACGAGGACCCGAACGTGTGGACCTACAAGGTCCTCGACGCCACCATGACCATCGACACCGGCACCGCGCCGCCCGCGCCGACGCTGGTGGGTCCGGCGCACGAGTCCGTGAGCACGAGCCTGACCCCGACGCTGGCGGTCAACCCGGTGACCGACGGGGACGGCGATCCGGTGAAGTACTGCTTCCGCATCGCCACCGGCGCGGACGCCAATTCGGGTGTGGTGGTGGACTCCGGTTGTCTCGACTCTCCAAGTTGGACAGTTCCGTCCGGTGTCCTGCAGGACGGTGTCTCCTACACCTGGCGGGTGCAGGCTTACAGCGGCATCACGTCGACGCCGAGTCCGGTGTGGAAGCTGAAGATGGACCAGCGCATCGGTGACCGCGGCCCGGCGCCGGTGGACACGGTCGGTCCGATCGCGGTGAACCTGGCCAACGGCAACGCCACGGTGACGGCCTCCTCGCCGACGTTCACCACCGTCGGCGGCAGCGCCGGCGTGACGATGACGTACAACTCGCAGCAGCAGGAGACCAAGGGCCTGCGGGCGTCCTACTTCCAGGACCTGTCGCAGAACGGCAACATCAACCCCGGCCAGGAGCCGGTGCTGGTGCGGACCGAGCCGCAGGTCAACGTCGACTGGGCCGACCAGTCGCCGTGGGCGCCCGCGTTGCCGGCGGACTACTTCGTGGTGCGCTGGGAAGGATTCTTCCAGGCCCCCGTCACGGGCACATACCAGTTCGCCGGCGTGCACGACGACGGGCTGAAGATCTGGATCAACAACAACTCGGTCTACGACCAGCCTTGTTGTGGTGACGTGAACTGGGGTGTGGCCGGCAACGTCGCCCTCACCGCGGGGCAGCGCGTGCCGATCAAGGTCGAGCTGGCCGAGCAGCGCGGGCTGGCTCAGCTGCGGTTGTTCGTGCGTACCAACGACAACACGACGGTGCCGCCGCAGATCGTCCCGGCTGACTGGCTGTACTCGCAGGACCTGCCCGCCCTGCCCAAGGGCTGGACGCTGTCCGCCGACCTCGACGGCAGCGGTGCGACCTTCACCGAGGCGAAGGTCACCGACCAGAACATCGTGCTGACCGACGGTTCGGGCGCCAAGCACACCTGGACCAAGAAGTCCGCCGGTGGTTACACGCCCCCGGAAGGCGAGGAGGGCATCCTCGCGCTCGACACCGGTGGCCGGATCACGCTGACCCACGGGTCCGAGGTGTTCGTGTTCAACACCGACGGCAAGCTGGAGTCCCAGGCCGGTGCGGCCGACACCCGCAAACCCGCTGCACTGCAGAACATCTACGACGGCTCGCCGTCGCGGCTGAGGGAGGTCAAGGACCCGGTCTCGCAGCGTTCGCACCGGCTGCACTACAACCGCCCCGGTGACGACTGCTACGCCGGCGCCACCCCGCCGCCGGGCGCGGACACGGCTCCGCCGCCGCAGATGCTGTGCCGGCTCGTCTACTGGGACGGCACGCAGACGCGGCTGTGGTACCACCAGGGCCGGCTGTTCCGGATCGAGGATCCCGGCTCGGAGATCACCGACTTCAGCTTCACCGCCAACGGCCTGATCGACGGGATGCGCGACAGTCGTGCGTCGGACTGGGTGGCGGCCGATCCCGCCAACCGCAACACCGACGCGGCCAACCACATCGTCCACTACGTCGACCACACCGCGGCCAAGCCGATCGTCCGCCAGGTCTTCTCGCCGAAGGCGTCGGCCGACGTGCCGCGCGGCCGGCACGGGTACCGCTACGACCCGGCCCAGCGCACCACCTATGTCGACGCCGACGGGCTGACGCCCGCGACCGGGTTCTTCACCAAGGTCACCTACGACGCGGCCTTCCGGCTGTTGTCGAGCACCGACGCCACCGGCCGCTCCACCTCGCAGACGTGGAGCGTCAAGGACCAGTCCCTGACCTCCACCGACGCCGCGGGCCGCATGTCGACCACGGTGTACGACGCGCAGGACCGGGTGACGGACAAGTACGGGCCCGCTCCGGCGTCGTGCTTCACCGGTCAGCTGCCCACCGCCGCGTGCGCGGCGACCGTGCCGCACACGAAGACCAACTACGACGAGGGCATCAACGGCCTGGTCGCCGCGTTCTACGACAACAAGTCGCTGACCGGCAGTCCGAAGGTCTACCAGACCGGTCTGGCCACCGACGGCACCACCGCTCGCAACTGGGGCGACGCCGCGCCGGCCACCGGCATTCCGGCCGACAACTTCTCCCTCCGTCTCACCGGAGAGGTCGTCTTCCCCGAAGCCGGCACCTACACGATGCGCCTGCTAGCCGACGACGGTGTGCGGCTGTGGGTCGACGAGCAGCTCGTGATCGACAGCTGGATCGACACCGGAGCCATCTGGCGTCAGGCCACCGTCACCAGCCCCGCGGCCGGTGCGGCCAAGAAGATCCGCCTGGAGTACTACGACATCGTCAGCCTCGCGCAGCTCGAACTGCACTGGACCACTCCCGGCGGCGTTCAGCAGGTCGTCCCGGCGGCCAGCCTGCGGCCTCGGCACGACCTGACCACCTCCACCGCGACCGACGAGTCGGCCGGGGTGCCGGACAAGGTCTCGTCGACCAAGTACGGCGAGAACGGGCTCGACCCGGCGTTCAGCCTGCCCACCAGCACGACCAGGGCGGGGCTGACGACGCGCACCACCTACGAGGCTCCCGGCAACGGGTACCTGCGCAAGACGGGCACAACGATGCCCACGGGGGCGGAGTCGACGTACGTCTACTACGGGGACACGGAGACGCGCGACAACCCGTGCACGCCGGAGGTGGAGGCGATCAACCAGGGCGGCCTGGCGAAGACGACCAAGCTCCCCGCACCGGCCACCGGTCCGGCACGGGAGGACGAGCAGATCTTCGACGCGTCCGGCCGGGTGGTGGCCAAGGGGTCCGCGGGCACGTGGACCTGCACCACCTACGACGATCGTGACCGCCCCGTGTCGGTCAAGTACCCGGCGACCTCGTCGGCCGGTGAACGCACCGTCACCACGAACCACGCGGTCAACGGCGATCCGTTCACCACGTCGGTGACCGACAACAGCGGCACCGTGACCACACGGGTGGACATCCTCGGCCGGGTCGTGGAGTACACCGACGCCAACGGTGTGCGCACCGAGTCGAAGTACGACACGGCCGGTCGCGTGACCACGGAGAAGGTGAACCTGCCCAACGCGGCCGACGCGGCACAGGAAACGTCGTACACCTACGACGACGCGGGCCGGCTCCGCACCGTGTCGCTCGGGGCGACCGTGCTGGCCACGGTCACCTACGACAGCGCGGGCGAGCTGGCGTCGGCGACCTACGTCAACGGCAGTTCGCTGGCGGCGGTGGGCAAGGACCCGGCAGGCCGTGTCACCTCCAAGACGTGGCGTACCAGCGACAACGCGAACATCGCCTCGACGGTCACGCGTTCACGGGCCGGCACGATCGTGGACGAGTCCCTCAACGGGGTCGATGCGCGGCCGACCGGCCCGAACTACGTCTACGACACGGCCGGCAGGCTCACCGAGGCCTGGGTCCCCGGGCACCACTACACCTACGACTTCTCGTCCACCGTGCTGGTCTGCCCGACTGGCGCGCGGCTCGGCGCGCCGCTGAACTCGAACCGCGCGGCGCTGCTCGACGAGACGTCCGCCGGCGTCGCGAAGACGTTGTACTGCTACGACACGGCCGACCGCTTGATGGCCACGTCCGGCGCGACCACGATCACGGGTGTGCAGTACGACGCCCATGGCAACACCACCCAGTACACGGATGGCAACGCCACTACGCAGCTGTCGTGGGACGGGGCGAACCGCAACATCGCGGTGCGCACCACCGGCGCCGACCCGGCGGACGTCACCTACACCAGGGACGGCACCGACCGGATCATCCGCAGGCAGGCCGCGCAAGGCGACACCGTGGCCGACGTCCGCTACGGCTACACCGGCAGCGGTGACACGACCGATCTCGCGCTGGACGGGGACAAGAGGGTGGTGTCGCGCAGCTTCAGCCTGCCCGGCGGCGCGCTCTACACCTGGAAACCCGGCGCGACCGGCAGCACCGTCGACCATCCCACGGTGCGCGGCGACCTCAGCCTGACCACCGGTGCGGACGGCAAGCAGGCCGGCGCGCTGCGGACCTACTCGCCGTACGGCGAGCCGCAGCAGGCCGACGACGTGCCCGACAATCTGCCGGGACAGATGGACCACGGTTGGCTCGGACAGCACCAGCGTCCGTACGAGCACGCGGGTTCGTTGTCGGTCGTGCAGATGGGTGCCCGCCCGTACAGCCCGCTGCTCGGGCGGTTCCTGTCCGTGGACCCGGTCGAGGGCGGCAGCGCCAACGACTACGACTACGTCAACTGCGACCCGATCAACTCCACGGACATCGACGGGCATCTGCCGGACTGGCTGAAGAAGGGCGCCAGGTGGGCGTGGAGGAACCGGGCTCAGATCCGCTCCTCGTTCAACGGCGCGGTCCGCAAGTCCGTCACCAGGGGCTTCCACGTGGCGCGGTTCGTCAAGAACCTGCCGTTCACCGCCGCGGGGATGAAGTGGGCCCAGATCAACGGAGGCAAGTGCAAGTTGGGACAGGGACTGATGGTCGCCTGCAACGGGATGAGATGGGGCTGGGGTTCCCAGCGCGGCATCACGATCGGCAACGCGTGGCTTACCGGAGAGAAGACCACTGACGCGCGGATGATGCGACATGAGGCAAAGCACGCCACTCAGTGGGCGGTGGGAGGCATCCTGTTCCCGATAGCCTACGGCCTGACCTCGATCAGGTTCCGGGGCGCGAACAACCCGTTCGAACGACACGCGGGTCTTGAGGACGGTTGCTACACAAGGCCACCGCGGGCTGGATGTTGATGAGGAACCTCGTTGCCGCTGCCGCGGCGCTGACCCTGTTCGTCGGCGGGTGTGTCCCGCAGGCGGAGTACGACCCCGTCGCGGTTCGCCTCACCGAAACCGGGCAGGTGGAGATCCTCTACACGAGCTGCCAGCCGGCGAAGGTCGTGACCGCGGAGATCGTGGCGCCGAGGGAGCAGGTCTTCGACGAGAACGACCCGCGTCTGTGGCAGGTGGACTTCTCGACACCGGCCGAGGTCCAGCGGTTCGTCGCGGGCGAGACCCCGTCCGGTGCGGTGGAGCGGGTTCGGTTGCAGAAGCCGCAGCCGGGCCAGACCCTGGTCGCGCGGGTCGTTCTGCAGGGGGACGTGGTCCTCTACCACGACTTCACGCTGGACGACCTGTCCGGCGGGAAGGTGAGGTACCACCTGAAGAACATGTCACCGGAGGACTTCCGCCGCGCGACCTCCTGCGGCTGAGCTGACCGGTGGGGAGGGCAGGCGTGGTTCGCCTGCCCTCCCTTTTTGCTGAGGCTCGTTGCTAAGGCCCGCGCAGGCCTTCCACGTAGATCGACAGGAAGCGGCGCCACTCGCCGGGCATGTCCCTGATCACCTGGGCCATCGCCCTGGTCAGCGTGGCCATGTCCGTGATCGAGTAGTCAGGGCGCAGGACGCCGGCCGTGATGGCCCGCATGATCAGGATCTCCGCGTGGCCGGTGCCGCGGTGGCAGGCGGAGACCACCTGCGGGGCGTTCGGCAGGTCGCGCGCCAGGATGTCGTTCAGGCCGCGGTCTTCGGCCTGCAGGGCGTAGAGGTCGTCGAGGTAGGTGACGAGCGCGTGCCACGGGTCCGGGTCGGCCAGGGCCTTCTCGCCGATCACGTCCAGGGCGGCGAGGCGCTCCGGGAAGATCGCCGTGACGAGGTCCTCGCGGGTCGGGAAGTGCTTGTAGAGCGTGCCGATGCTGACCTCCGCCTTGCGGGCGATGTGTTCCATCGGCACGTCGAGGCCGCGTTCCGCGAACAGTGCCGCGGCCGCTGCCAGCAGCTTTTCCCGGTTGCGTGCCGCGTCCGCACGCAGGGGCCTCGACGCGGTGACCATGTGCGGATCCTACTCAGCGGCTAAGTCGAGGGTGCCCTCGAATTATGTGGTAGCGTCGGACGAGTAAATCGAGGGTTGCCTCGAATTGGCGTTCGGAAGGACAAAAGCCATGTCTCCCAAGGCACTTGTGCTCGGGGTCGGTCCCGGGCTCGGCATGTCCATCGCGCACCGGTTCGGTCGTGAGGGCTACGACGTCGTGCTGGTGTCGCGCAGCGGGGACCGGCACGCCGGTTACCTGGCCGAGCTGGCCGGCGCGGGGGTGCGCGCGACGGCGTTCGCCGTCGACGTCAAGGATCGCGCGCGGTTGTTGTCCACTTTGGACGAAATCGGGCCGGTGGACGTCGTCTACTACGGGCCGGGGTCCGCGAACCTCGACGACATGCCCAACGAGATCACGACGACCACGTCCGACGAGCTGCGCGCCGCGATGGACTGGGTGTACCCGGCGGTCGACGTCGTCGGGCGCGTGCTGCCGGGCGTGGTCGAACGCGGCGGTGGCGTGTTGATCGCCGGTGGGTTGAGTTCGGTGGTGCCGTTGCCGATTCTCGGTGCACTGGCGCTTTCGTCGGCGGCGTTGCGTAACTACGCGTTGACGCTCAACGCGGCGCTTGCGGACAAGGGCGCGTACGCGGGCACGCTCACCATCGGCGGTGTCGTCGAACGCGGCGACATCCACAAGCTGGTGGAGTCCAGGCCCGAGCGGTTCGGCGGGCTGGCCGGGCACACGCTCAACCCCGACGACATCGCCGAGACGGCCTGGCAGATGTTCGTCAAGCGTGACCGGGCCGAGGAAGTGTTCAACGTGCTCTAAAGGTACGAGCCGGGGGTGTGGCCGAGCGAGCGGCGGAAGACGTCGATGAACGCGCTCGCGGTGGCGAACCCGCACTGCTGGGCCACGGTGGTGACCGAGCGGCCCTCGGCCAGCAGGCGCAGTGCGTGGTAGAGGCGCAGTTGCGTGCGCCACTGGGGGAAGGTCATGCCGAGGTCGTCGCGGAACAGCCGGGTCAGCGTCCGGCCGCTCGCGCCCGCCTCGCGGCCGAGGGCTTCGAGACCGCGTGCGTCCGAGGGGTCGGTCTCGAGCAACGCGCAGACCGCCGCGAGCCGTGGGTCGGTTGCGGCCGGTACGCGCACGGGTTGTTCGGACGCGGTGGTGAGCTGGTCGTGCAACACTGCGCGCATTCGTTTGCCCGCAGGGGTTTCTCGGTCGTTGAGGGACGTGTAGGCGATCAGCAGTTCGCGCAGCAGGGGGCTGACCGTGAGCGCTGTTGGTTCGTGGAGCTTCAACGGGTTCTGGGTGAGTCCGAGGAAGTGCAGCCGTGTGACGCCGTACGCGCGATGTGCGTGCACGGTGCCGGCAGGGATCCACAACGCACGGTGGGCGGGCGCGATCCAGCGTGACGCCTCGGTGTGCACGGCCACGACGCCGCGGCTGGCGTAGACGATCTGGTGCTCGTCGTGCCAGTGCGCGGTGACACCGGCCGCCGCCGCCAGTTCGCGGATCGCGGTCGGTGCTGCCGGCTGGTGGCGAGAATTCGACATATATCGGCAGAATATCGGAATCGCGAACGGCCTGGGATCGCGACGATCGGTGCGTGAACACTTCTCGCTGGCGGATGACGGTCCTGGTCGCCGGGCACGCGGTGGACGACCTCTACCAGGGAGCCGTCCCGGCCGTGGTGCCGTTCCTCGTCGCCGAACGGTCCTACAGCTACCTCGCGGCGGCCGGCATCACGGTCGCCGCGACGTTGCTGTCGTCGGTCGTGCAGCCGTTGTTCGGCGTGCTGACCGATCGGCGCCCCATGCCGTGGCTGGTCCCGGTCGGCATGATGGTCGCCGGCGTGGGCATCGGGCTGTGCGGCCTGAGTGAGTCGTACCTGGTCACCTGGCTCGCGATCGCGCTGTCCGGACTCGGGGTCGCCGCGTACCACCCGGAGGCCGCCCGCCTCGCCCGCCGGGTCGCCCGCGACGGTCATGTGGGGATGAGCTGGTTCGCGTTGGGCGGCAACGCGGGGTTCGCGCTGGGACCGGTGCTCGTCACGCCCGTGCTGGCGATCGGCGGTCTTGGAGCGAGCCCGTTGTTGATGATTCCGGCGCTGATCGGTGGCCTCCTGACGTTTGCCGCGTTGCGCGGTGTGCGGGGTGCGGACGCTGGTGCGGCGCGTAGCGGCCGAGACGACTGGCGGCAGTTCGGACGACTGACCGTCGTGGTCATCGCACGGTCGATGGTGACGTTCGGCCTGGGCACGTTCCTCGCGATTTGGGTGGCGCAACGGGTCGGCGGCTTCATCGCGGGTTCGGTCGCTTTGGTCGTGCTGTTCGGCGTCGGCGCCCTCGGCACGTTGCTCGGTGGCGTGCTCGCCGAGCGCTGGGGTCGTATCCGCGTGGTGCGCACCTCGTATGCGCTCGGTATACCGGCGGCGGCCGGTATCGCGCTGGTACCGGGACCAGCCGTGTATGCGTTCGTCGCACTCACCGCGTTGACGTTGTACGTGCCGTTCTCCCTGCACACGACGTTGGGCCAGGACTACCTGCCGAACCGGCTCGGCACGGCCAGCGGCGTGACCCTCGGCCTCGCCGTCAGCGTCGGGGGACTCGCCTCGCCCGCGATCGGCGCGTTCGCGTCAGCCGTGTCGTTGCAGTGGGCACTGCTTGCGCTGCTGGTGTTGCCGCTGATCGCCTGGGTGGCCGCCCGAGGACTGGCCGAGCCCGTTCGATGCGCGCTCCAGAAGCGATGACTACGGTTGAACGCGTGCGAGTGGCGACCTGGAACGTGAATTCGGTCAAGCAGCGCGTGCCCCGGTTGCTTCCCTGGCTGGACCAGCGGAAGCCCGACGTCGTGTGCCTGCAGGAGACCAAGCTGGCCGACGACGCCTTCACGGCCCTGCTGGGGGACGCGTTGGGGGAGCGCGGCTACGAAGTCGCCCTGTTCGGCGAGACCCAGTGGAACGGCGTGGCCCTGCTGTCCCGAGTGGGCCTGGACGACGTCGCCGTCGGCGTGGCCGGCGCACCGGGCTTCCCACACGTCGAGGCCCGCGCCGTAGCCGCGACGTGCGGCGGCGTGCGCGTGCACTCGCTGTACGTCCCCAACGGCCGTGAGCCGGAGTCCGACCACTACAAGTACAAGCTCGAATGGCTCGCCTCGTTGCGCGATGTCCTGGAAACCGGGCCCACGGACGCCTTGGTGTGCGGCGACATCAACATCGCCCCCACCGACGCCGACCTGTTCGACCCCGAGGCCTACATCGGCCAGACCCACGTCACCGAACCCGAACGCGCTGCGTTGGAGGCCATCAAGGCGTTGGGGTTCCACGACGTCGTGCGCGACCGGTGGCCGAACGAGCGGATCTTCAGCTATTGGGACTACCGCGCGGGCATGTTCCACCGCGACCTGGGCATGCGGATCGACCTGATCCTGGCCTCCACGTCGGTCGCGCCGCGAGTGCGGGCGGCGTGGATCGACCGGCACGCGCGCAAGGGCACCGGGCCCAGTGACCACGCGCCGGTGATCGTGGACCTGGACGAGGCGCCGGATGGGGACATCGGTCCCGTTGTGCCGCCACCGTCGTCGCCTGGGGCGAAGAAGAAGGTCAAACTGCCGCAGTCGAAGTGATCGCTAGATTGACCGGATGGACCCCGGAGTTCCAGACGTCGCCTTCGACCGCTGGTGGCACGCGATGCGCGATGTCGCCGCCACCAGGGCGACGTCGCTCGCGTGGCGTCAGCACAGGTACAAGTTCGCGCACCGGCTCGGACGTGCGCTGACCGCGGACCCGCCGCTGACGGGCCCCGCCGTCTACGGGGTCTGGCTGCAGTGGGGATTGCTGTACGTCGGCCAGACGCTGGAGGCCGAACGCAGGCTCCGGGACCTGGCCATCGGGGAGAGCCATCACCTGGCGAACACCTACCCGCCCGAGATCTGGCACCACGTCGTGGTGGTGTCGTGGCCGCAGCTGCCCGAAGCCGCACGCGTGCTCGACGCGTTGAGCCCCAAGGCGATCGGTGAAGGACTTGAGCACCGGTTGCAGGAAGCGCTGGAACCGCTGGCCAACGCGTCCCGCCGGACGTCGGACGGCCAGTGGCGCGACGTCGACTGGAAGACGAGTCGTTCGCTCGGAGCCCGCACCGGCAAGCAGCTCGACGACCTGTTCGCCGCGGTGCTGGACGTCTGGAACACGGCCGCGAGTTCGACGAACGGCGAGAACGTGCCGTCATCCAGCCGGATTGTGTTCCCGTCCCAGCTGCTGAGTGACGTCTGACGGCGGTGGCAGCGTCACGGTGAAAGCAGCGCCGCCTTCTGGGGCTGGCCCCGCCGTGATCGTGCCGCCCATCCGCGTCACCAGCCCGTGCACCAACGCCAACCCCACCCCGGTCCCCACCGGCCGCGACTCCTGGTACCGGGCATGCAGCACCCCGCGGTCGAACGCCACGGCGTAGTCCTCGGGAGCCAACCCCGGCCCGCCGTCGCGCACCTCCAGCACGGACGACAGGGCGAGCACCACCGGGTGGCCGGCCGGGGTGACGCGCAGGGCGTTCTCCATCAGGCCGTCGATCACCTGGCGGAGGCGGCGGGCGTCGGCGTGCACCACGGGGGAGGCCGAGACTTCCAGGGAGAAGTGCACGCCGCGGGCGTGGGAGCGGGCGTGCCAGACCTCGGCGGCTGAGCGGACCACGGGTTCCAGGGCCACGTTGGCCATGTCCAGGCGGAAGTCGTCGGCGCCCAGGCGGGCCAGGTCCAGCAGGTCGGTCACCAGGCGGTCCAGGCGGCGGGCCTCGTCCAGGATCACGGTGCCGACGGGGGCTACCTGAGCGCCGGACACCACGCCGTCGGCCAGCGATTCGGCGAAGCCCGTCACGGCGGTGAGCGGGGTGCGGAGTTCGTGGGAGACGGAGAGCAGGAAGTCGCGTTGGCGGGATTCGCTGCGCTGCAAGGCATCGGCCAGCGCGTTGACCGAGCCTGCCACCTCGGCCAGTTCGGCGGGGCCGGAGACCGGGACGCGGAGGTCGCGGCGGCCCGCGCTCATCGAGTGCGCGACGGAGGCCACGCGGCGCAGCGGGCGGGCCAGGAAGGTGCCCAGGGCCAGGCCGGCGAGGCAGGCCACCACCAGGCCTATGCCCAGGGCGAAGAGGATGTTGCGGACCAGTTTGCGGTAGGTGCCGCTGGTCTCGGTTTCCTGCACCAAGGCGAAGCCGCCCGTGCCCGACCTGCGAGCTTCCACGTTCAGGCGGCCGCTCACCTTGGACACCGCGGTGCCCGAAAGCACCTCACCGGCGCCGACTTCGCGGGCCGCGCGGACCGCGGCGCGGTCGGATCCCGACAGTTCCCCGGAGGGGGAGATGCGGACGATCGCGATGCCCTGGCCTTCCAGGACCTGCTCGATGCGGTTGTTGGAGATCTGACCGGCCACCACGTCGGCCTGGCCACGCAGGAACTCGCGGCTCACCTGTTGTGAGGTGGAGAGCACCAGACGGAGAGACACCACGCCCGCCACCAGCACGGCGACGAACGCCACTCCGAGGCACAGCAAGGCGATCCGGGCGGCGAGGTTCATGACGCGTCCGCCGAGTAGCCGACGCCACGCACTGTCCTAATGGGACTCAACGAACCGAACTTCGCCCGCAGCTGGGCCACGTGCACGTCGACCGTGCGAGTGCCGGCCACCGACGAGTAGCCCCACACCGCGCTCAGCAGTTGCTCGCGGGAGAAGACCTGTCGCGGCGACTTCATCAGGTAGGCGAGCAGGCCGAACTCCGTTGAGGTCAACGACACCTCGTCCGCACCGGCGAACGCACGCCGTTCGCCCACGTCCAGTCGTACGGAACCCACCTGCAGAACATCCGACACACCCCCGGACGAACGCCGTAGGACCGTGCGCACGCGGAGAGCGAGCTCGCGCGGGCTGAACGGCTTGGTGATGTAGTCGTCGGCACCCAGTTCCAACCCCAGCAAGCGGTCCACCTCGTCGTCGCGGGCCGTCACGAACAGCACCGGGGTCCAGTCGCCGGCGGCGCGCATCGAGCGGCACACCTCGATGCCGTTCATCACCGGCAGGCCCACGTCCAGGACCACCGCCACGGGCGACAGCGAACGGACCGCGGCCAGTGCCGCGTCCCCCGAGGACTCCAGATGCACGCCGAAACCGTCGCGGCGCAGGTACAGCGCCACGAGTTCGGCGATCGCCGGTTCGTCCTCCACGACGAGCACCAGGCCACGTTCCACGCGTTCACCCCGGCTGGTTGATGTCCGACTCGATGCTGTTCAGCGTTGATTCCACATCATCGAGGTCCGACACCGGCGCCTCGCCCCGGCACGCCGTCAGCGACACCAGCAGGACCAGGGCCGCGATCCACCTCACTTGGACCCGCAGTGCTCGGACTTGAACTTGCCGATCCGCTCGCCGGCCTTCGACAGCTTCACGAGCTGCGCGTCACGCAGCTTCAGCCGTGCGTCCAGCACGTCGGCACGCGCCGTGTTGCCGGCCTTGCGCGCGTCGGCGGCCTTCTGCTCGATCCACTTCTTCGACCCCAACGTCTCCGGGGTGCCGTTGATGCGGTCGGTCAGGGCCTTCACGCGCGCCTCGACGCGCGGAACTCGGTTCGAGCAGATCTGTTGCACCTTCTCTGGGCTGATCGTGATCGGTTCCTGCGCCGACGCGGTTCCCGCGCCCAGCAGCAGCATTCCCAGCACGAGCCCGCCGATTCGTGAAATGTTCATGGCACAGAACGATGACCGCCCAGCGTCAGAGCAGGGTCCGCCGAATGTTCGGGTTCTGCAAAGATCACCTCAGCGATCACCGCAGGGCGACCCCGCGCACGGCGGCGGCCTGCATCATCGGGCGCATCCGGTCCCACACCCGTTCGGACCGCAGCCCCTCGGCCGCGTGCATCGCCTGCATCCCGACGACCTGGCCCTGATCGGTGTCACCGTCCAGGAAGTGGCACGACGCCAGGGCGATGAGGCAGAACGTCCAGCTGCGCGCCATCGCCGGCCCGAACCCCTCGATCGCCGAGGACAACGCCGGAATCGCCTTCCGGGTGTCGCCGAGCTCCGCGTAGATGGTGCCGATCATCGCGGTCAGGTCGGTCTCGTCGTGGAACCGCGCCCAGTCCGGCACGTGCGACAGGTCGGCGTTCGCGAACGAGTCCTGCGCCTTCCCCATCGCCCGCAACGCCTCCGCGGAACGGGCCTGGCGCGCGTAGGCCCACGCCTCGTTCGAATGCATGATGCTCGCCGCCAACGGCCCGAAAGCGCCCCTCTGGAAGTACGCCAGCGCATCACCCGGTGCGCCGTGATGCAGATGTACGCGCCCACGCCGGTAAACGATGTTCGTGGTCAGATCCTCGTCGTGACGTGCGAAATCCAGCGCACGGTCGAAATGGTGGTACGCGGCCCCGACCTGACCGCTGTCGAACGACGTCCACCCGGCCAGGTTGTGCAGATCCGCGACGGCCGACAGCAAACGCGCACGCACGGCATCGGTGGCTTCGGCCGCGAGCAGCTGCTCCGCCCAGTAGATCCGCACGACCACGGCGTCCCGGCACGCCCCGCCGCCGTACTGGTAGTCGACCGACCTGAGGGATCGGGTCTGCGACTCCAGCTGTTCCACATCGCTCATACCGATGCGGGCGGAGTGCGGGGGAGGGAAGTACGCAGGATCAGCCATGTGGAATACCTCTGCGCCGCGCCGTTGGTACCCGAGCGTAGGGTGCCCGGAAGCGGGTGAGAAGAGGCTTCTGCGTCGAATGGAATTCGGCTCAAGAAGCGATTAAACAGGTATAAATGCGGGTATACCTGCCCGGCTGGCAGGAGCATTGTGGTCAGCATGGGGCGACGTTCGCACTTGCGGCTGGTGACCTCCTCGGAGGCCGGGGATCCGACGTTGACGGCGGTCCTCAGCGCCGAGGACCTCGCGGAGGAGCTCGGTCTCGATCCGCACGCCAGAGTGACGTGCGGCCTGCATCGTCGCTGGTTGCACGAATGCGTGGCCTCACCGGACCACGTCATCCCGCTCACGGGGCATCGCTGGTGCCGTCCGTGCCGCTGCCCTCTCGAGGTGTTCGTCGACGAGTCGACCGCGTGCCTTTCGTGTCCCAGGTGTGGCACCGGAACCCCGGACACGGCGGCGAATCGCCAGGTCGTCAGGGCCTGCCGCACCAGCCTCGCGGCCTGCCACGCCCTCGAACGCGCACTGTGAACGACCCGGAAGCGTTAAGCCTGCTGGGTGAAGACGGCAGCCTCCGGGAGATAGCTCGGAGGCCGCTGGCTGTCCGCCGGCACGTCGAGCAACGCCCAGATGATGTGCCGTCCACCGCCCGCCGGCGTCTCGCCCATGCTGAAGTTGCACACGGCGATTGACGCGATGTTGCGTCGCATCACGTGCCACTGCCTGAGGTCGAGACGTGCGGTCGTGCGCACGGCAACGGACAACTTGTCGCCACGCATGCGCAGCAGCAGCGCGAGAGGGCTCTCGTCCTCGACGTGCGACACGAGCTCGACGGCCACCTGCGGCGCGACGTCCAGCATCGACTGCACGCCCCACCGCTCGCAGGCGCGTTCGGTGATCCGCTCGGCCACGTGCGGCAAACAGCGGCACGTCGGCAGCGCCGCGTCCACCCGGTCCTCGTGCCGCAGCCGCACGACCGAGGACACGGCGGCGGACGTCGTCGAGTGCATCGGGATGTGCCGGGGCAGACCGCGCGACTCCAGCGTCGCGCGCAGCTGGTGATCACTCACGACGAGGCTCAGCGAGATGCCCGGCCAGCGCGCCGCGGACAGCCACACGACGTCGAACACCACGAGCAGCGCGGGCGACTCCGCGACGAGGCCGTCCAGCTCCACGACGACGCCGACGAGTTCCTTGGTGGCGCAGTCGAGCAGCACGTCCTGCACGCGCATGTACGTCGACCAGTCGAGGCGGCCGCTGAACCCGACGACGAGCACGCCGTTCTGCTCCCGGACGTCCACTTCGAGGCTGTCACCGGCCATGATCCGTCCCCTCTCGCAGTCGTCCCCCAGCTTTCAACCCTGGCCGCGTCACGACATGTGCCCTAGGGGGTAACTACCCGTGTTTCGGCGTTGGTGCCTCCGGGGGACCGCGTTGCAGCGGGAGATCGCGCCGACCTAGGGTGCCGCTGTGGGCGGTTCGCTTTACCCAGGGCGCAAAGGCAATTTGCCTGCTGACACAACTACTTTCGTCGGCCGCAAGCACGATGTCGCCGAGGTGCGACGACTGCTGTCCGGGTCCCGCCTCGTCACTCTTACGGGTGTTGGTGGGGTCGGGAAGACGCGGCTGGCGTTGCGGGCGGCCGCCGAAACGCACCGGGCTTTCCGCGACGGCGTGTGGTTCGTCGAACTGGGCGGCGTCACCGATCCCGAACTGGTCGTGCACACGGTCCTGGAGCAACTGGGAATTCACGACGACACGGTCCGCAAACACCGCACAGTTCTGGTGGAACACCTGCGCGACCGGCAGATGCTGATGGTTCTGGACAACTGCGAGCACGTCGTCGAGGCCACCGCCGGCCTCGTGGACGCGTTGCTGCGCAGCGCCCGCGGTCTGCGCATGCTGGTGACGAGCCGGGAACGCCTCGGCATCGACGGCGAACACCTGTGGCAGGTCGCGCCGCTGCGGCAGGACCCGGCGCTCGCGTTGTTCGCCGAACGGGCGGCGGCCGTCGAGCCGGGATTCACGCTGGACGGGGACAACCACGAGAAGGTCAGCCAGATCTGCGCGCTGCTGGGTGGAATCCCGTTGGCCGTCGAACTGGCTGCGGTGCGCCTGCGCGTCCTGACACTGGACCATCTCCTGTCCAGATTGGACGACACGTTCCGGGTGCTCGCGGAGGGCAGGCGCGGCGGCGACCCGCGGCACCAGACGCTGCTGGCCGCGGTGGACTGGAGCTTCCACCTGTGCACGCGGTCCGAGCAGATCCTGTGGGCGCGGGCGTCGGTGTTCGCCGGCACGTTCGACCTGGAAGCGGCGGAACGGGTCTGCTCCGGCGACAGCGTCGAGCAGCGGGACGTCATGCGCTCCCTGAGCGGCCTGGTCGACAAGTCGGTCGTGGTCGCCGAGCAGCAGCCGTCCGGCACGCGCTTCCGGCTGCTGGAGCCGTTGCGCCAGTACGGCCTGGAGAAGCTGCGCGGCGCCGGCCGGGAGCAGGTGATGCGCGAACGGCACCGCGACCACTTCATCGAGTGGGCCGAGCGACGGGAGAAGGAGTGGTTCGGCCCGGCCCAGCCGCAGATCTTCGCCCTCACCCGCCTGGAGCACGCGAACCTGCGGTCGGCACTGGACTTCTGCTTCGGCCACGACGGCGAGCAGTGCGTGCACCTCGCCAGCACGCTGTGGTTCTACTGGGCGGGCTGCGGCATGCTCGGTGAAGGACGCCATTGGCTGGACCGCGCCGTGGAGAGGGCGGTACCGGGTCCGTTGCGCGCGAAGGCCCTGTGGGTCAACGGGTACGTCGCGACCTTGCAGGGAGACCTCACCGCCTCCACACGCATGTTGAAGGAGTGCTACGAGTACGCCGTGGAGTCGGGTGACGAACCCGCGCTGGCCTACTCGACGCACCGCCTGGCCTGCACCCATCTGGTCGGTGACGACCTCGACCTGGCCGACAACCTGTTCGAGGAGGCCATGAACCTCTACCGGCGGCAGGGCACGGTCAACAGCCACACCATGCTCGCCGGCATCGAGCTCGCGGTCTCGGCGACGTTCCAGCACGACTTCGCCGCCGCGGAACGGCTCTGCGTCGAGGCGAAGGCCATCGGTGAGGAGCACGGCGAACTGTGGGCGCAGGCGTACGCGATCTACGTGCTGGCGTTGTGCGCGTGGATCAGCGGTGACTTCGAACGGGCCGACCAGCTCGGCCGGGAGTGCCTGCGGATCAAGCGGTCGTTCCACGACCTGCTCGGCATCGTGCTCGCGATCGAGGTGCTGGCCTGGATCGCGGCCTCGCAGGGCAACGCGACGCGCGCGGCGACGTTGCTGGGCGCCACCAACGAGATCTGGCAGTCGGTGGGCTATCCCATGTTCGGGTCGCGCTACTTCGGCGCCCCGCACGGCGAATGCGAGTCGGCGACCATCTCAGCGCTGGGCGAACAGGAGTTCCGCGCGGTGTTCCGCAAGGGCATGGACCTCGAACTGGAGGACGCCATCTCGTTCGCCATCGGTGAGGAGCTTATCCCCGAGCAGCGGCCGACCGTCGAGCCGCCCACCCCGTTGACGCGGCGCGAGCAGCAGGTGGCCGACCTGATCGCGGGTGGCCTGTCCAACAAGGAGATCGCGGCCGAGCTGGTCATCGCGCGCAGGACCGCGGAGGGGCACGTGGAGCGGATCCTGCAGAAGCTCGGCTTCACCTCACGCGCGCAGATCGCCACCTGGGTCACCGAAAGACGCAACTAGGCCGTGTTTCAAAGGTGAGGTGATCGGCGGCGTGTCGGTGCCGGAACGTGGCGAGGTCTCCGGTAAGTGGGTTAGCGACCAAGCAAACCTGCAGTACCGGAGACCTCGTGGCCAGCGTAGCGGCAGCGGGGCGGGCCGACTTGACCGACGCGCAGTGGGCTGTGTTGCAGCCGCTGCTGCCCGTCGGGCGTAAACCGGGGCGCCCGCCGAAGTGGAGCAAGAGGCAGTTGATCGACGGCATCCGGTGGCGGGTGCGCGTCGGTGCCCCGTGGCGCGACATCCCGCCTGACTACGGTCCCTGGCAGACCGTGTACGGGTTGTTCCGCCGCTGGCAGCGGGCCGGAGTCTGGCAGGCGATCCTGACCGCGTTGCAAGCTCGCGCCGATTCCGACGGGCTGATCGTGTGGGACGTGTCGGTGGATTCCACGGTCATGCGGGCGCACCAGCACGCCGCCGGCGCTCGGAAAAGGGGGATCTGCAGGTTGAACCGCCCGACACCGCGGCGGGCGGGACCGAGCCCGATGATCACGGGCTGGGCCGCTCGCGCGGCGGCTGGACCAGCAAGCTGCACCTGGCCTGCGAGCAGGGCCGACGGCCGTTGTCGCTGCTGGTCACCGCCGGGCAGCGGGGTGACAGCCCGCAGTTCACGCCGGTGATCGAGTAGATCTCGGTGCCGCGCATGGGATCCGGTCGCGCCAGGACCCGTCCGGACCGGGTTTTGGCGGACAAGGCCTACAGCTCCAAAGCCAACCGTGCCTATCTGCGACAGCGGAAGATCAAGGCGACCATCGACCAGCCCCGTGACCAGGCCGCGCACCGCAAGGCCAAAGGCTCCCGCGGTGGACGGCCACCCACGATCGACAGGGAGATCTATAAGCAGCGTCACGCAGTCGAGTGCGGCATCAGCCTGCTCAAGCAACACCGGGCCGTGGCCACTCGCTACGACAAACTTGCCATCCGCTACCAGGCCACCATCCACATCGCAGCCATCAACATCTGGCTACGCCACATCTGAAACACGGCCTAGTCCACACACGGAATTCCGTCGTTGGGTGGCGGTGGCGGCGGCGCGGTGGCCAGTTCGGTCACCTTGGCACGCACCTTGTCCCGGTCGACCTTGTTCACGTCCAGGCCGTCGAGCGTGGCGCCACCCTCGATCGGCAGCGTGTCGAACCGCACCTCGGACGGCAGTCCGCGGGCGAACTCGGTCAGGTCGAACCGCGCGTCCAGCACGACGTCCTGCTTCGCCATGTCGATCAACGCCTGCACCACGGCCAGGTCCGCGCCCCGCACCCGTTTCGCCACGGCCGACAGGAACGCCTGCTGCCGCCTTGTGCGGGCGAGGTCGCCGCCCGGCAGCCCGTGCCGCTGCCGCACGAACGACAGCGCCTGCCCCGCGTCGAGGTGCTGCGGCCCGGCCGGGAAGTCCGCGCCGGACAACGGATCCCGCGTGGCGTTCGTCAGGCACACGTCCACGCCGCCGAGCCCCTCGGCGATGTGGAAGAACCCGATCAGCGACAGTTCCACGAGGTGGTCGATCGGCTGGTTCAGGAACGCCGACACCGTCTCCACCTGGGCGCGGCGGCCGGCTTCCCGCCCGGCGCGTTCCAGCTCCCGCCGGTCGTGCGTCCCGGCGGCGCGCAGCCGGTCCTCCTCTGCTGACTTGGCCCGGCCGTAGGCCTCCTTGATCTTGCCCTCGCCACCGGACGACAGCGGCACGAGGTCGTCGCGCGGCACGGACATCGCCACCGCCGGCCCGGACGCGGGGATGTGCAGCAGCATCAACGTGTTCGCGTTGTAGCCGCCGCGGTCGCTCTCACCCGCCTGCATGCGCCGCAGCACGTCGTCCGGCAGCGGTTCACCGTGCAGGTCCAGCCGGGTGGTGAGACCCATGATCAGGATGTTCGTGCCGGACGTCGACCGCGGCGCGTCGTCCGGGATCGCGTACGACCGTTCGACGCCCGTCGAGATCGTGGACACCGTCGACCACGCGATGCCCGCGGCGACGAGCACGGCCGCGCACAGACTCACCCAGGCGATGCGGAACAGGACGCGAAAGGCGGTGCGGTGATAGCCACCACGTGATTGCATGAACTGGAAACCCCCTGACCTATTCTACGCGGTCATGGGGGTTCAGCTGCCGACGCTGGCGGCGGTCGCGATGCTGGCGGTCTTCGCGCAGACGGGTGTCTGGGCCGACGGTGACGACCTCGGCTGGGCGTTCGGCGGCTGGCTGGTGGCGGGCGCGGTGATCGCTTCGGCGCTCGTGCGCCGGGTCGGTCTGTGGACGGTGGCACCGGCGCCACCTCTCGTGTTCGTCGTCGTGGCGCTGGGCAACGCGGCCTGGGAGCGGCAGTCCCGGCGACAGGCCTGGTGGGGGAGTACCAAGGAGATCGCCGCCGACGCGGTCCCGTGGTTCGTCAACGGGTTCGGGTGGATGGCGGGTGCGGTCGGTGCGGCTCTGGTGGTCGTGGCCGTCCGAGTCTTTTCTGGGGGGAAGAGGAAATGCAGGTCTTCGTTGACGACAACGGCGGTAGACGGGTAGCCGCGCGGTTGGTGAGCCTGACCGTCGCGAGTGGACTGATCGTGTTCGCCGCGGTGGTCGGTGGCGCGCTGCTGGGAGCGTGGTGACGCGCGCCCCGCGGCTGCACTGGATCTCCATCCTGCTCGGGCTGCTGGTGCTGATGGGCGTGGTGTCGTTCCACGCCTACACCGCGATCAGGCCGGAGCCGGTGCGGCCCGCCCAGGAGGCCCTTGAGCTGCCGGAACGCACGCTCGCGCTGGCGTTCCACGGCGGTCCGGATCCGAAGTGGACCCCGCGCACCCTGGACCGGTTGCAGCAGGCCGGCGTCCAGGCGACGTTCTTCGTCACCGGCGTCCAGGTCACCCGCAACCCCGAGGTGGTCCGGCGCATCGTGGCCGAGGGCCACCAGATCGGCATCGACGGCTTCCGGGCCGAGGGCGACTGGGCGGAACAAGGCTGGGCAGGCCCGCTGAACCTGGCCTTCGCACAGGCCGCGCTCGCCGACGTGCTCGGCGTCCACACCCGGCTGGTCGGCGCGCCGGCCGAGGTCGACAGCGGCGACCGCGCCTACCAGGACATCGGCACGCTGGTGAGGATGTCGTTGCAGGACGGCAAAGGCGTGGTCCGGCTGCACGACGACGGCAGCATCGGCGGGGACATCGCCCGCCAGCTGGCCAGAGTGCCTGGCTACCGGTTCGTTCCGGTCCCCGGCGGCGGCACGGGCGAGGTGACCGGGCCGCAGCGGTTCGCCGCCTCGGTCACCACGTGGTCGCAGCGCAACGGCGGCCTCGTGCTCACGCTGCTCGGCACGGCGATCGGGATCGCCGCGTTGCTCGGCATCCTGCGCACCCTCATGCAGCTCGGCCTCGCGCACACCGACCGCCGGTTGCGGCGCGAGAGCGAGCACGAGCCGCCACCGTGGATCGCGCCGCCTGTCTCGGTGGTCATCCCGGCGTTCAACGAGGCGTTGAACATCGCGGCGACGGTGAGGTCGATCGCCGCGAACAACCACCTCGCCGACGTCGAGGTGATCGTGGTCGACGACGGTTCGACGGACGGCACCGCGGACCGCGCCGAGGAGCTGGACCTGCCCGGCGTCACCGTGCTCCGGCAGGACAACCAGGGCAAACCCGCCGCCCTGAACGCGGGCATCCGCAGCGCGAAGCACGACGTGCTGGTGTTGCTCGACGGCGACACGATCTTCGAACCGGACACGATCGGCCAGCTCGTGCAGCCGTTCGCGGACACCGGCGTCGGCGCGGTCGCCGGCAACGCGAAGGTCGGCAACCGCCAGGGCCTGCTCGGACGCTGGCAGCACCTGGAGTACTGCGCGGGATCCAACCTCGACCGGCAGATCCTGCACGCGCTGCGCTGCATCCCGACGGTGCCGGGCGCGGTCGGGGCGTTCCGCAAGGCCGCGCTCACCGACGTCGGCGGTGTCAGCGACCACACGCTCGCCGAGGACACCGACCTGACGATGGCGGTCACCCGTGCGGGCTGGCGGGTCGCCTACCGTCCACAGGCCAGGGCGTGGACCGAGGCGCCGGTGAGCCTCCGCGGCCTGTTCCGCCAGCGTTACCGCTGGTCGTACGGCACCTTCCAGGCGATGTGGAAGAACCGTGGCGCATTGGTGGAGAACGGGCCGATGGGCCGATTCGGGCTCATCTACCTGTTGGCGTTCCACCTGCTGTTGCCGCTGCTCGCCCCGCTAATGGATCTGTATGTTGTATACGGTTTTCTGGTGGCAGACGCGCCCCTCGCCGCCATTGTGTGGACGGTATTCCTTCTACTGCAGACAGCGAGCGCGGGCTACGCGTTGAGGCTTGACGGCGAGTCGCTCAAGCCGTTGTGGGCATACCCCCTACAGCAGATTGTATACAGACAGCTGATGTACGCAGTGGTCATCCAGTCGCTGGTGACGGCGCTGCACGGCACGCAGCTGCGGTGGATGTCGGTGCGACGCACGGGTCGGCTCGCGGACGCACCCGGTACGGTGCACGTCACTTAGCGCACGTCACTTAGCCCAGGCATGCAGAGGAGCACGGTGGGCCGCACGCCCTTGGACGCGCCGGCGCGTCAGCAGGAGGTCTTCACCGCCGTGCTCGGAGTGCTGGCCGAGGTCGGCTACGCCCGGTTCAACATGGATCTCGTCGCGTCCCGGGCGCGTGCCAGCAAGGCGAGTCTCTACCAGCGCTGGCCATCCAAGGCGCGACTGATCATGGACGCGCTGAGGGCGAACCTGCCCGACCTGCCGCAGCCGGACGAGGGCACGTTCGCCGAGGACGTCCGCCAGATCCTGCGGTCGTGGGGCGAGCCGGTGCCGTTCGACATCGCCGGGATCTTCCTCGGCCTGCTCGAGGGCAGCCGCCAGGACGCGAATCTCGCCGGCCTGCGCGAGGAGTACGTCGACCGCGCGTACACCGAGCAGCTCCAGGTCGCCGTCGACCGGGCGAAGATCAGGGGCGAGCTGCCGGAGACCCTCGACGCCGGCATCCTCATCACCGCGCTGATCTCGACGTTCGTCCTGCGCTCAGAGGAACAGGACGTGGTCGACGGCATCGTCGACGGACTGTTGAGACCGTTGATCGGGACCTTTCGGACCAAATAACTCGTCAGCACGTAGTTTCTTCGCTACGTTCGGTCATGGTTTCAAAAGAACAGGACTGTTCTATTGAGGGGGAACTCCCGTGACTGAAACTGCCGTCTGCCCCGTCCCGCACGAGAACCGCGCGCATCCGCTGGGAGCGCCCGCCGGGTTCGAGGAGGCCATCAGCAACGGCCCGGTGAAGATGATCTGGCCCAACGGGGTGCAGGCCTGGGTCGTCAGCAGCTACGCCGGTGTCCGGCAGGTGCTCTCGGACCCGCGCTTCAGCGCGAACAAGGAGGGCGCGCCCGAGATGCGCACCGAGGGTGAGCAGATCCTCGGGGTGCCGCAGCCGGGCAACATGAACGTGATGGACGGCGACGAGCACCTCCGCCTGCGCCGCCCGCTGTCACGCGCGTTCATGGTCAAGCGCCTCAACGAGATGCGCCCGCGCATCCAGGAGATCGTCGACGCGCACCTCGACGAGATGGAACGCGGGGGCGCGCCTGCCGACCTGGTGTCGTCGCTGTGCCTGCCCGTGCCTTCGCTGGTGATCGCCGAGCTGC
Organism: Lentzea kentuckyensis; assembly: GCF_002150765.1. GTDB lineage: Bacteria > Actinomycetota > Actinomycetes > Mycobacteriales > Pseudonocardiaceae > Lentzea > Lentzea kentuckyensis. The sequence continues at coordinate 78,496 of NZ_MUYM01000061.1, read as the reverse complement.
TGGGCGTGCCGGCGGAGCACCAGGAGCTGTTCCAGGCCACCGCCAGGGAGATGTTCGGCAAGAACGGCTCGAAGGCCGAGTACGACGCGAAGGCCGCCGAACTGGGCGAGGTGCTCGCGAAGGTCGTGGACGAGAAGAAGGCGTCCGGGGCCACCGACGACATGATCGGCCTGATGGTCAACGACACCGACTTCGACATGGACGAGCTGCTGATGCTCGCCATCGGCCTGCTCGCGGCGGGCCACGAGACGACGTCGAACTTCTTCGGCCTGTTCACGCTCACGCTGTTCGAGCACCCCGACCAGCTGGCGGTCCTGAAGCGCGATCCGAGCCGCGCGGACGTGATCGTCGAGGAGATGCTGCGGTACACGATCGGCAAGCTCGGCGGCGCCGGGCTCGCGCGCAGGGCGATCGAGGACGTCGAGGTGGACGGCGTGACCATCCAGGCCGGCGACTGGGTGACGGTGTCGTTCCACGCCAACCTGGACGAGACGCTGTGCCCGCGGGCCGGTGAGCTCGATCTGGAGCGCAGGGCGGTGTCGCACCTCGGTTTCGGGTTCGGCCCGCACCAGTGCCTCGGCGCGAACCTGGCCCGTGCGGAGCTGCAGATCCTGCTCCGCTCGCTGTTCACCCGGTTCCCGGACGTGCGGCCGGCGATCCCCGTGGCGGAGATGGACTTCCGCGAGGACATGATCACCTACGGCGCGGCCTCGATCCCGGTGGAGTGGTGAGCGTGCCAGGAGGTGTGACGGTCCGGATAGACCGGACGAGGTGCATCGGATCGGGCCAGTGCGTGCTCGCCGCACCGGATGTGTTCGACCAGTCCGACGACGACGGCCTCGGCTTCGTCGTGATCGCCGAACCGCCGGCCGACCTGCTGCCGGGCGTTCGTGACGCGGTCGACAGGTGCCCGGCGCAGGTGGTGAGCCTGGAAGAGTGACTTGATCGGCCGTTCCGGTGAGGCGTCATCACCGGGAATTGATTCAGTGCTCCTCGGCTGACACCTCGTTGGCCCCTTTCCGATCACGCTCTTCGTCCAGAATCGTAAGCGCGACCACCACGGCGTTGTGGTGGTCGCGCCGATGCGCTTGTGGAGAGTCGAAAGACCCTTCCCGACCAGGCCGAACAGCGAGATGGTGGCGACGGCGCGGTGAATACCGACGGTGTGTAACGGGTACCTGTGCAGCGGGTGCGCGGCGCACGTCAGGAGGACCAGCTATGTTCAACGGCGATGCATTTCCAGCTCGTGTGGACAAAGCCGACGTGCGGCATGTCGAAACTCTGACCAGCGCACTGCGGGCATTGGACTACGAATATGGCGGCGGTGCCTGCCGGGACGCCTGCGTCGCGCTGCTGAACTGGGCGAACCCCCTGCTCGACACCAGCGCGTCCGGACCGGTCCTGCAGCGGCTCCAGGTGGCCATCGCGGACCTGCACAACCTGGCCGGCTGGGCGTCGTTCGACATGGGTCTGCTGGAATCCGCACACCTGCACTTCGGCCGTGCGATGTGTCTCGCGCGTACGTCGGGCAACAGCGCGTTGGAAGCGAACATCCACTACCGGATGGGCCGCGTGCACCTGCACTACGAGCTGGCTGAGGACGCTTTGTCGTCGTTCCAACGTGGATTGCCCATCGCACAGGCCAGTGGGTCCACGTTGGCCGTGGCGATCCTGCACGCCAACGAGGCGTGGGCGTTCGCGAAGATGGGCGCCGAAAGGCAGGCGTTGCGTCAGTACGCCCGTGCGGAGGAGGAGTTCGAACGCGCGGAGTCCGAAGACGCACCGCCGTGGGCGCGGTTCTTCGACCTGGCCGACCTGGTGTCGATCGGCGGCATGGTCCACACCGAACTCGCGCGCACCTGCGACGTGAAGTACGCGCGATCCGCTATCCCGTTGCTGACCAGGGCCATCTCCGCCGGGGGAGAGGAAACGTCGCGCAGCCAGTCGTTCCGGCTGGCCGCGCTGGCGGTGAACTACCTGGTGCAGAACGACGCCGAACAGGCGCGGGACATCGGGGAGCAGGCGATCGTGGTGTCCGGGCCGATCCGTTCCGCCCGCACGCGGGACCGGATGCGGCCGTTGAAGCGGGAGGCGGAACGGTTGCGGGGCAACGAGGCCGCGGACGAGCTGTCGTCGCGGCTCGGGGTGTTCATGTCGGCGTCGCAGGGAGCCGCCTGAGCGGGGAAGTGCTCTGGTCGGTTGGAAGGCGCCGCCGGGGCCCGAGGAGAGGTTTGGGCTTCGAGCCCCGGCGACACCATGTGCCCGAGCGGCGCCCAGCTGGGGGGCCTCAAGCGCGGCTCGGCGTCTGGAAGTGACTTCAGCAGCGGATTGCGCTCTCGGCGACCGCGTCGTTCTCGGCGACCACTCCGAGAAGTAACGCACCGATGGCGCTGAAGGTTGTCCGCTCCATGAGCGAGAAGCATCACGTGACCCGCTGACATTTCGCTGACACCTAGGGTTACCCGCTGGTTAGGATCTGGCCCATGCAACGGCGTTGGGGGTTCAGGGTTCTCGGATCGTTGCAGGTCATCGACTCGGGCCGGGTGGTTGAGCTCCGCGCGGCCAAACAGCGTGTCCTGCTTGCGGCGTTGCTGATGAAGGCCAACGCGCCGGTGTCGTCGTACGAGCTGATGGAACACCTCTGGGGCGAGGAACCGTCAGGTGCAGCGCGCGCGACCCTGCAGACGTACGTCATGCGGTTGAGGCAGTCGCTGGACGATCTCGCGGACCGCAAACTCATCCGCACCTGGCCGACCGGCTACTCGATCCACGTGGACGACGACCAGCTCGACCTGTTGACGTTCCAGCGGTTGCGCGCCGAGGCTCGCCGCGCGCCCGACCTGGAGACCGAGGCCCGGCTGCTGGGCGAGGCCGCCGCGCTGTGGCGTGGTCCCGCGCTGGACCAGATCTCGTCGCTGCGGATGGAACAGACCGACGTGCAGCGGCTGAACGAGCAGCGCTGGGAGGTGCTGGAGCGCCGCAACGACGCCGAACTGCAGCTCGGCCGGCACGACCAGATCGTCGACGAGCTGCGCTCCCTGGTCACGCAACACCCGCTGCGCGAACGCTTCTGGTATCAGCTGATGCTCGCCCTGCACCGCACCGGCCAGCAAGCGCAGGCGCTGGACGTCTTCCGCCGCGCCAGCGACGTGCTCGCCGACGAGCTCGGCATCGACCCGAACGCCGAACTGCGCGCCCTGCACATGGAGGTCCTCGCCGGGTCCTCCGCTCCGGTCGCCGTCCAGTCGGGACCTTCGTGGCTGCCTCCCGCGGTCGGCGACTTCTCCGGCCGGGCCACCGAGGTCGCGCGGCTCACCGCGGGCCTGCGCGCCGGCGGGACGTGGACGATCACCGGTCCCGGTGGCGTGGGCAAGACTTCGCTGGCCGTGCACTGCGCGCACGCGGTGCGGGACGCGTTCCCGGACGGTCAGCTGTACCTGAACCTGCGCGGCGGCGAGCAGAAGCCCGTCGGGCCGGCTGCCGCACTGGACCGGTTGCTGCGCGGTCTCGGCGTGTCCGGTGGCGCGATTCCGTCCTCTGTGGAGGATCGGGTCGACCTGTACCGGGACCTGCTGTCGGACCGCCGGATCCTGGTCGTGCTGGACAACGCGGTGAACGAGGCCCAGGTCCGGCCGTTGCTGCCGGGCACCACCTCGGGAGCGGCCCTGGTGACCTCACGAGCGGCGCTGGCGGGCCTGGAGGCGGCTCATGTCGTGCCGCTGGACGTGTTGCCGTCCGCGGACGCCCTGGCGTTGTTGCGCGCGGCCGTCGGCGAGGCTCGCTGTGCCGCGGAACCCGGTGCGGCACAGGACATCGTGACCTACTGCGGGCAGTTGCCGCTGGCGCTGCGGGTGGCGGCGGCGCGGCTGGTGGCGCGCCCGCACTGGCAGCTCGCGAAGCTCGCTGGCCGGTTGTCGGACGAGCGGCGCCGCTTCGACGAACTGTCGTTGGGCGACCTGGACGTGCGTGCCTCCTTGGCGCTGTCCTACGACGGGTTGGACGAGTCGCATCGGACCGCGTTCCGGTTGCTGTCGCTGCTCGACACGCCCGACTTCCCGGCGTGGGTGGCGTCGCCGTTGCTCGGGCTGGACCTCGACGACGCCGAGGACCACGTCGAGGCCCTGGTGGACGCCCGCCTGGTCGACTACGCGGGACGAGACCCGCTGGGACAGGTGCGGTACCGGCTGCACGACCTGCTGAGGGCGTTCGGTCGCGAGGCCGCGGACGAGGACCCGGCGGCCGCGCTGAAGGCGTTGTTCGAGCAGTGGCTGGACCTGGCCACACGCGCCGACGTCGAGCTGCCGCACCAGTCGATCCGCCTGGAACCGCTTGCGCTGGAACGATTCGACCTCGGTGACGCGGCCGCCTGGTTCGACGCGGAGTGGCAGAACATCCACGCGGTGATCACCCAGGCCGCCGCACTCGGGCTGGGACCGCTCGCCGCCGAGCTGACCATCCGGTCCGCGGCGTTCTGCGACCTGCGGGCCCGGTTCGACGACTGGGAACAGATCAACGAGCTCGGCCTGTCCTGCGCCCCGCCCGAGCGCAAGCCGATCCTGTTGCAGCAGCGGGGAATCCTGTACGGCCGGCTGCACCGGTACGTCGAGGCGTCCGCCGACTTCGCCGCGGCCCAGAAGGGTTTCGCTCTCGCCGGTGACGTGTGGGGCGAGGCCTACGGGTGGTACGGCATGGGGTGGATGCACGAGTGGAGCGGCCGGTCCGCGGAGGCCCGCGAGGCGCACCGCGAGGCCATGGCCCGGTTCGTGGCGTCGGGGAACCAGCACGGCGAGGTCGAGGTGCTGTGTTCGCTGGGCGCCATCGAACGCCGCGCCGGCGGACTGGCCGCGGCACAGGACTACCTGGAACGGGCCCGGCGCATCGCCCGTCAGCTGGGCGATGAGCAGAGCGAGCTGATGGCGACCCTGGAACTGGGGCGGCTGCACCAGTTCACCGGCGAGCTGGAGATGTCGGCGGCGTTCCTGCGGTCGTCACTTGCCGCCGCGCAGAAGCTCGGCGACCCTGACTTCGCCGCGAACATGCGAGTGTTCCTCGCCGACACGTTGATCCGGTCCGGCCAGCTCCCGCTCGCCGAGGAGCAGCTGCGCCAGGCCTGGGAGTACTTCGAGGAGCACAACGACCAGCACGGCCGCATGTGGGTGTGGCGCTTGAGATCCGGGCTGGCCGAGACGCCGGAGGAGGCGCTGCGGCTGGCCACCCTGGCCCTGAACCAGGCCCGGGAGATGGACTCGCCGCCGGAGTACGGGCGGTCGCTGCGGGTGCTGGGCGACGCCCTGGAACGGGCAGGGCGGTCGGAGGAGGCTCGGGAGCACTGGCGGCAGGCCGAGGAGACGCTGACGGCGGCCGGGTTCCAGGCGGAGGTCGACGAACTCCGCCTCGCGACTTCGTAGCAACGCTGATGCCGAGTTGGGTCAGGGATACGTCAGCCCTGGTTCTGGCTCAGCACCGTGTCCACGGTGACGCCCGACGCCACGATCATGCTGAGCAACGGGTCCGGCACCTGCCGGTGGAACTGCACGACGTAGTTGTCGGCCGTGGAGAACAGGGCTTTGGACATGCCCTGCCACGTCTTGGTGATGCGCGCGACCTCGGTCTCCGTGTGGTCCTGCAACGAGAAGTTCCACGCGCGCCAGTTCTCCGCGTAGATGCCGCCGACCTTCATCCCGTTGCAGACGTAGGCGAAGCGGATCTTGCCGAACACGTTCTCCTGGACGATCTCGCCGATCGGCATGCCGTCGCCGCGCTCGACGAGCACCTTGGACTTCCACATGGTCGCGGGCCGGACCAGCCGGAGCAGCGGGTGGCCCTGCACGTCGCGGATCTCCAGCCGGACGTCCAGCATCGAGTCCAGCTTCGTGAAGGCACGTAACGCTTTGGCGGCACCGGACTGGCCGACCTGCTCCACGGTGCCGATGTGGCGGGCGTGCTGGTCGTAGATGACGTAGGAGTTCGACATCTCGATGAGCTTCGCCTTCTGGTTCACCACCAGGACGGGCTCGGTGAACAGCGTGCCACCGCCACCCTGCACGACTCCCTGGACGCCGGCGCGCTGGACCTGGTGCGCCACGCGGTCCTGGCCGGTGCCGCCCATCTGCATTTCCATGTGGTGGGCGTCGGTCTGCTGTTGGCGCGGCTGGGTGTGCGGTGTCCACTGGGTGCCGTCCCACCAGCGGACGAAGCGCGGGTCGGCGTTGTCCGGGTACCAGCCGGGCGCGGTGTTCATGGCGTGAGCGTACGACTTCGGGACGGCCGTGGCGTACGACTTCGGGACAGCCGTTGGTGCCAGGCGACAGGGCACTTGGTGTCGCCTGGCAGCTCTCCAGCGGTCAGCGCGTCAACTGATCGTGATCGCGCTCGCCGGGCACAGGCCCGCCGCTTCCTTCGCGGTGGCCTCGTGCTCGGCGTCCGGGTGCTCCACCAGGAGCACGACCGTGCCGTCCTCTTCGTTCTGGTCGAAGAGATCCGGGTCGGTCAGTACGCACATTCCCGAACCGCAGCACTTCGACTGATCGACGGAAATCCTCATGCCGACCACGCTACTGGCAACGAGTGGACTCCGTAGATCCCCATGTCCGTGCGCAGCGGCACCTCCTCCGGTGCGATGTCCAGCCGGAGGTCGGGGAACTCCTGGAACAGCTTGGTGAACCCGATGCGCATCTCGATGCGCGCGAGCTGCTGACCCAGGCACTGGTGGATGCCGTGCCCGAACGCGACGTGGCCCGACGCGGGGCGGCGCAGGTCGAGTTCCTCTGGGTTGCCGGGGAACTTCTCCGGGTCGCGGTTCGCCGTCGGCACGTGCATCAGCACGGTGTCGCCCGCCTTGATCAGGTGGCCGTCGATCTCCACGTCGGCGGTGGCGGTGCGCACCGGTCCGAAGTGGATGATCGACAGGTACCGCATCAGCTCCTCGACGGCGTTGTCGATGACCTCGGGCTCGTCCTTGAGGATCTTGAGCTGATCGGGGTGCTCCAGCAGCGTGAACGTGCCGAGGCCCAGCATGTTCGCCGTGGTCTCGTGGCCGGCGAGGAGGAGCAGCATCGCCATGTTCGACGCTTCCTCGTCGGTCGGTTCCCCCGTGGCCAGCAGGTCGCTGATCATGTCGTCGCCGCCGGGATTCGCCTTCTTGCGGGCGATCAGCTCGCGCATGAAAGTCTGGACGCGCGTCATCGCGTCCATGGCTTCCTTGAACGTGCTGTCCAGGCTCAGCATCTTCGCCGTGTCGTCCTGGAAGCGGTGCCGCTCGTCGTAGTCGACGCCGAGCAGCGCGCAGATCACCAGTGACGGCACCGGTAGCGCGAACTCCTTGACGAGGTCCGCCTTGCCGCCGAACGTCCGCAGGTGCTTGAGCTGGTCGTCGACGATCGTGCCGATCCACTCGGACAGCTGGTTCATCCGCCGGACCGTGAACTGACCCTGCAGCATCTTGCGCAGCCGCGTGTGGTCCGGCGGGTCCTGGCTGAGGAACATGCCCGGCTCGACCTTGCGGGCCTCCTCGGGCACCTCGCCCTGGAACCGCCTGTCGAGCAGGTGGTGCTTCTCCGGGCTGTTGGTGAACTTCGGGCTGCCGAGAACCTCGCGGACCTGGTGGTGGCCCGTGATCAGCCAGCCGAGGTGACCGTCGGAGAACTTCAGCCTGCTGATGCGGGCCTGTTCGCGGATCTCGGTGATCTCGGCGGGCGGGTCGAACGGGTTCTGGCGCGTCGTTGGCAGTTCTTCGGAGATCAGTTCGGTCATCTCGCACACCTCCCAGTGCTCACTAGAGGACCTAATTCCGAAGCTACAGAAGTTTCATGACTTTGTGAAGGTGAGTTCAGGGTTACGGACCGCCAGGACCGGAAATCTGTCCGCATCTGCCTGTCATGGGTCGCGACGGCCACGGCAGCCTTCGTCTGGTGCAGCGCTTCGGTCAGTTCGTCGACCAGTGCGATCGACAGGTGGTTGGTCGGTTCGTCGAGCAGCAGGACGTGCGGGCTCCCGGTCAGCAGGATCGCCAGCTCCAGCCTGCGCCGCTGTCCAGTGGACAGGCGGCCGACCGGGCGTGCGAGGTCGTTTCCGCTCAGCAGACCGAGTTCCCCCACTCGTGCACACAACTGGGCCGCGGTGGCGTCCTCGTGCTCGAACGACGACTCCTGGGCGAGCAGGGCCACCCGGCCGACGTGGTGCACGATGCCCGTCGCCGGTTTCAGACGGCCCGCCAGGACGTTGAGCAGCGTCGACTTGCCGGCGCCGTTCGGGCCGGTGATCAGCAGCTTCTCGCCAGCGCTGAGCGAGATCGGCTCGGTCAGGTTCACTCGTCCGGGTACTTCGAGCGGGGTGGCGTGCAGCAGGTCGCCGCTCGCCTCCAGCTCGGGCGGGGTGAAGCGCAACGGCGGCGGGGGAGCGTCGAGGCGCTGGTCGTCCAGCTCCTCCAGCCTGCGGGCGACGTTGCGCATCTTGTTCGCCGCGCGAGTGCTGCGCTTGTGCTTGGACGCGCCCTTGGGCGGACGCCAGGCGTCTTGCAGACGTGACTGGGCGCGCTCGACCTTGTCGGTCAGCTCGTCGTGTTCGGCTTCCTCCTGGGCGAACCGCTGTTCCCAGCGCTGACGTTCGGCGCGCTTGGCCTCTTTGAACGCCCGGTAGCCGCCGCCGTGCAGGTGCACCTCGCCGTCCGGGGTCGGGTCGAGGTCGAGCAGTTGCGTGCAGACGTCGTCCAGCAACGTGCGGTCGTGGCTCACGATGACCACGACGCCGTGGTGCTGCCGCAGGCGTTCGGTCAGGAAGGCCAACGCGTTCGCGTCGAGGTGGTTGGTCGGCTCGTCGAGCAGCAGGACGTCCGCGCGTTCGGCGAGCAGACAGGCGAGCCGCACCCGATAGCGTTGTCCCACACTGAGTTGCCGGAGCCGGGTGGACCTGGCGTGGTCGGCGTCGAGTGCCTTGAGCGCGATGCCGGCGCGGCGTTCGGCGTCCCACGCCTCGATGGTCTCGGCGTGTGCCAGCGCTTTCTCGTAGCGCTGCTCGTCGAACGGCTCCGCCGCGCTGTCCAGTTCGGACAGTGCCTGACGGCTTTCGCACAGCGCTTCACTCAGCAGGTCCCCCACCGTTTCGCTGTCGTGGAACGGCATTTCCTGTTGCACGAGGCTCAACGAACCGTGGCGTGTGACAGTTCCCTGGTCCGGCGCCAGGTCCTCGGCGAGCAGCCGGAGAAGGGTCGTCTTGCCGCGGCCGTTCTCGCCGATGACGCCAAGGCGTTGGCCTGCCGAGACTTTCAGCGAGATGCCGTCGACGACGGGGCCGGCCTCATAGCCCTTGGTGAGATCTTGGGTCGTCAGATGAACATGCGAACGCATGTGGATCCTCTTTTGGGTACGCGAAATCAGGACGTGATGCGTGGTGGCACACGTCCTGAATCAGAGGTAGAAGACCCCGTACCAGAATCCCATGAAACCCACGGTACCTACGGCCGCAACGCCTTTTCGACGGCCTTGCGCAAGTCCTGCACGCTCTCCTCGGTGCCCGGCGTCGGTCCGGCCGTGCTGCCGCCGCCGACGAGCCGGTAGAACAGCAGGCCCTCGATGAACGCGGTGAGGTGCGCTCCCGCTCGTTCAGGATCCTTGTGGCCCAGCGTTTCGGCGAGCGCGGTGGCCTGTTCCCGCGGCGAGTGGACCATGATCGTCCTGAGCTCCGGGTGGTGGGTGGCCTCCAGCATCGCCGCGTACCTGGCGAGCGTGCGGTTCCGTTCGACCAGCCAGCCGTCGATCGTCCTCGCGATGCCGCCCGCGAGATCGGCGGGGTCGAGGACGATCTCCTGCTGCTCCTGCTCCGCGAGCCTCGCCACGAACCCCTCGATCAACGCTTTGCGCGTGCGGAAGTACGCGCTGGTCGAGCCTTCCGGCAGACCGGCCTGGCGGTCGACCGCGCGGTGGGTGAGGCCGCGCATGCCTTGTTCGGCCACGAGCGCGATCGCGGCGTCGGTGATCAGGTCCTTGCGCACTGTGCCTCTCATCTCCCTCTACAGCTGTAGTCTACAGGTGTAGAGTCTCTACATCTGTAGAGGAGGCTGGGATGAAGGCGATCGTGGTGGGCGGCGGCATCGGCGGGCTGGCGGCGGCGGTGTCGTTGCGCCGGGTCGGCTGGGAGGTCCAGGTGCTCGAGCGCGCCGCCGCGTTCGGCGAGATCGGCGCCGGTGTGGGCGTCATGCCGAACGCCATGCGCGCGCTGGAGTGGATGGGTCTCGCGGACGAGGTCCGCGGGCTCGGCACCCCGCGCGTGTCGGGTGGCGTGCGGGCGTCCGACGGGCGCTGGTTGGTGCACTTGCCGGACATCGGTCAGGAGAAGGTCATCGCGATGCACCGGGCCGATCTGCACGGTGTGCTGCTGCGTGCGCTGCCGCCCGAGATCCTTTTCAACAACGTCGAGGTGACCGGCGTTGACGAACTGGACGCGGACCTCGTGGTGGCGGCGGACGGCATCAACAGCCGCCTGCGCGGGGTGCTGCTGCCCGACGCGCCGGGACCGGTGTACGCGGGGGCCACGGCGTGGCGAGGGGTGGCGCCGGGTCCCTTCGATCTGCCCATTTCGCAGACACTCGGTCCCGGCGGCGAGGCCGGGATCCTGCCGCTGGGCGACGGCCGGGTCTGCTGGTACGTCGCCACCGTGGCGCCCGCGGCGGCGGACCTGGACCCGCTGGAGCTGTTCGCCGGCTGGCACGAGCCGTTGCCGTCGCTGTTGAGGTCGACTCCTGACGTGATCAGGCACGACATCTACCAACTGCCGTTGTTGCCGACGTTCGTGTCCGGCCGGGTGGCGCTGCTGGGCGATGCGGCGCACGCGATGACGCCGTACCTGGGGCAGGGGGCGTGCATGGCGCTGGAGGACGCGGTGACCCTGGCCGCGTGCGACGGTGATCTCGCCCGGTACGACGCGCTGCGGAGGCCGCGCACGCAGGCGGTGTGGAAGGGCTCGCGGCTGGCGGGCAGGTTCGGGATCGAGGTGCGGTCACCGATCGCGTTGGCGTTGCGCGACTTCGCTTTCCGCGCGTTGCCGGCGTCGCTGGCGGTACGCGGGATGACGCGCTTCTCCGCCTGGGAGGTGCCCGACCAAGTTCACTCGATCGGGTCGAATCCACCAGTGAACTAGATCACCGGTCAATGTTTGGTTGCGGGCAGATAACAGTCCAAAACCACCCTTTGTCGCGTCCTTTGTCACCCGGTTGCGGTATCAAGTACTCGCTGAGCGTGTCGGACGCGGTCCAGTGATCCAGATGGCGTAGCGCTAGAGGCGGTTTCCCGTACACGAAAGCGCAACTACGGTGCCTCGCCATGACCCCCGTCCCGACTGATGTGATGCCCCGTTCCCTCACGGCGCTCCCCCCGGCGCAGGTCGAGAAGCTCGGCGAGATCGACATCCCCGAGGCAGAGGACTTCGTCCGGCAACACCACGCCGAACACCCAGGACTCGGCCCCGTCGAGGCCAGACTCGCCGAGGTGCACGCGGAGATCGCCGCTACCGGCACCTACCGCCACACAGCCGCCGAACTGACCTTCGGCGCCCGCGTGGCCTGGCGCAACAGCTCCCGCTGCATCGGCCGCCTGTACTGGCGCAGCTTGAAAGTGCGCGATCAGCGAGAGACGTCCACCCCCGCCGACGTGGCCGCGCAATGCGTCGAACACCTCCGCGTGGCCACCAACAAGGGCAAGATCAGGCCCGTCATCACGATCTTCGCCCCGGCCGAGCCCGGCATGCCGGCGCCGCGGATCCTCAACGAGCAGATCGTCCGCTACGCCGCCTACCGCGGCTCGGACGGCGGCGTGCTCGGGGACGCGCGGAACCTGGCGCTGACCGAGCTCGCGTTGAAGCGCGGCTGGCAGCCCCCGGCCAGCCGCGGCCCCTTCGACGTGCTGCCGCTCCTGGTGTCCTGCAAGGGCCACGACCCCGCACTCGTCGACATCCCCGCCGACGCGGTGCTCGAAGTTCCGCTCTCCCACCCGGAACTGCCGTGGCTGGCCGCGCTCGGCGTGAAGTGGCACGCCGTCCCCGCGATCAGCAACATGCGGCTGCGCATCGGCGGTATCGACTACCCGTCGGCGCCGTTCAACGGCTGGTACATGGGCACCGAGATCGGCGCTCGCAACCTCGCCGACCACGACCGGTACGACCTGCTGCCGTACATCGCCAAACGAATGGGCCTGGACATGTCGTCGGAGGCGACGTTGTGGCGCGACCGAGCACTGATCGAGCTCAACCGCGCCGTCCTGCACTCGTTCGGCGAGGCCGGGGTCACGATCACCGATCACCACACCGAGTCGCAGCGGTTCCTCACCCACCTCGAGAAGGAGGAGGCGGCCGGGCGTTCGTGCCCGGCGGACTGGTCGTGGATCGTGCCGCCCGTGTCGGGCGGGATCACGCCGGTGTATCACCGCTACTACGACTCCGGTGAACTGCTGCCGAATTTCTTCCCCGCAGACAAGCCCGCTGGATGTCCTGTCGCACACTGACCGGGTGCAACTGACCCGGAGCCTGAACCTGTCCGATGCCGTCTTCGTCGGGCTCGGCTCGATGATCGGCGCGGGCGTTTTCGCCGTGTTCGCCCCGGCCGCGGCGGCGGCCGGGTCCGCCCTGCTCGTCAGCCTCGTCATCGCGGGCGTGATCGCCTGCTGCAACGCGTTGTCGAGCGCCTGGCTGGCCGCGAAGTACCCGCAGTCCGGCGGTACCTACGTCTACGGTCGCGAACGCCTCGGCCGCATCTGGGGCGACCTGGCCGGCTGGGCGTTCGTGCTCGGCAAGACGGCGTCGTGCGCGGCCATGGCGCTGACAGTCGGCAACTACGCAGGTGCGCCCAAACTCGTCGCGGTGGCGGCCATCGTGGCGTTGACCGTGCTCAACCTGACCGGTGTCCAGAAGTCCGCGCTGGTCACCAGGATCATCGTGATCGCGGTGCTGCTCGTGCTCGCCGCCACCGCGGTCACCGCGAAAGAAGCCACGCAGCCGGCGGAGTTCCTGGGCTCAGGAATCCTTCCCGCCGCCGCGCTGCTCTTCTTCGCGTTCGCCGGTTACGCGCGCATCGCCACGCTCGGAGAGGAGGTCAAGGACCCGCAACGCACCATTCCCAGAGCGGTGGTCATCGCCCTCGCGATCACCCTCGTCGTCTACACCGTCGTCGCGCTCGTCGCCCTGAGCGCACTGGGCGCGGACCTGGCCACGAAGACCCTGGCGGACGTGTCGCCCGCGTTGGCGCCCGTCATCCGGGTCGCCGCGTGCCTGGCCGCGCTCGGGTCGCTGCTGTCCCTGCAACTGGGGGTCAGCAGAACCGCTCTGGCGATGGCTCGGGACCGCAGGCTGCCGGGGTTTCTGGCCGACCTGCGCCTCGCCGAGATCGCGACCGGGGCGGTGGCGATCGCGTTGGTGCTCACCGTCGACGTGACGCGCGCGATCGTGTTCAGCTCGTTCTGCGTGCTGCTCTACTACGCGATCGCCAACGCCAGTGCGTGGACGCTCGGTAAGCGCGTCGTGCCCGCGATTGGGCTGTTGGGGTGCCTGACGCTTGCCGGTGCAGTGCTCTGGCAACTTTGAATGCTCCCCGCCCTGCTCGGGCTGTGTGGGGATTTTCGGCTCAGGCTGCCTGCTCGTCCGGCGGACGAGCAGGTCTTGTGCCGTCAGCGCCGACCGGGTTCAAACCTGCCCGGACCAGCATCACCGCCGCGGAGTTCTTGTCCCTGGGAGACACGGCTCCGCACGACGTGCAGGTGTAGGTGCGTTCGGACAACGGCAAGGCGTGCTTGGTTCTCGCACCGCATGCCGCGCAGTCCATCGTGGTGTGTCTCGGGTCCACCAGCCGCAGGTCGCGGCCGTGTTTGCGGGCCATCGCGATCAGCTCACGCTTGGTAGCGCCGATCGCGGCGTCCGCGGCCTTGCGGGCCATCGTGGACTTCGCCAGGAACTTCGGCCGGAAGTCCTCCACCGCGAGCACGTCATGGTCGCGAACAACCCGCTTCGCCCACTTGCGGCCGGTGTCCTGCCGCCGCCGGGCCACCTTCTTCTGGACCTTCGCCGCCAGCCGCCTGGCATGCCGGTAGCCCTTCGAACCCGGCCGACCCTTGACCGGACGTCGACGGGCCATCATCCGCTGATACCGCGCCAAGCCCGCCGCGGCATTCCTGCCGTGCTCAGGATGCGGAAGGTCGTGCGCGTCGCTGGTGGTCGTCGCGAGTTCCCTCACACCCCAATCCACACCGATTCACCCCGCCAGTCACAGGCAAGGCCTGCACGTGTGCCTGGACCACGAAGGAGCAGTACCAGTGGCCGAGGCTGTCGCGATACACCCGCACCGACGACGGCGTCGCGGGCAACTCCCGCGACCACACCGGCCGCACCACGATCCCACCCGCCAGGTGCAGCACACCGTCACGCAACCGGAACCCGCGCCGGGTGTAGTTGAGGGTCGGCTCGGCCACCGACCGCTTCCTGAACCGCGGCATCCCGGCACGCCGCCACTGCGGCACCCGCTCCCGGACATCCTTGAGCGCCTTGGCACGCGACACACCGAAATCCCGGATCACCTGCTGCTGCGCCACCGACGACCCCGCCCGCAACCACACCTGCCCCGCACGCCAGCCCGTCAGAAGCTGTCCAACTGCGCCGGGCCACACGTACGCGGATCACCGGGACTCTCGCGGTTGTGTCGAGAGGTCTCACGCGACAGCGCGACACACTCGTTCCACACCCACCGGCAGCGATCCCACTCCACCAGCAATGCGCGTCGCGTGGGCGGCGACAAGCGCAGCCGGTAGGTATACCGGGCCACACCCATCGAAACCGCCATGCAGCCGACTTTATCGAACGGATGTTCGCCCCGATCGGGTGATCCTGGGCCTCGCGCCACCGGATCACTGATGCCGGACTCCGTATTCCTCCCCGGCGGGAAGGACGGAGGAGGAATTCGGAGGACATAAGTGATATGGCCCAGGTCACCTTTGATCGCGTAACGTGCGTACGGTGAAAGTGGGAACACCCGCAGAGTCGCGGCCCGCCGAGCGCCGAGTCGCCTGCGTACCGGAAACGGTGTCGTCGTTGGTCGACGCTGGACTGACCGTGCACGTCCAAGAAGGTGCCGGGCGTCATGCCCACGCCCTCGACGCCGCGTACCGCGCGGCCGGGGCGACCGTGACGCCCGAGGATCCGACGCCGGAGTCCGACGTCGTCGTGTCCGTGCAGCCGTTGACCCTCGAACAGGCCGGGTTGCTCAAACCCGGCGCCATCACGATCAGCTTCCTGCAGCCCGCGAACGAGCGCGCGTTGCTGGAGGTCTACCGCGACCGTCGCGTCACGTCGTTCAGCTTCGACCTGCTGCCACGGGTGACGCGGGCCCAGAGCGCGGACGCGTTGTCGTCGCAGGCGCTGGTGGCCGGCTACCGGGCCGTCCTGGTCGCCGCCGAACGACTACCGCGCTTCCTGCCCATGTTCACCACCGCCGCGGGCACGGTGCCGCCGGCCAAGGTGCTCGTCCTGGGCGCCGGTGTCGCCGGGCTTCAGGCGATCGCGACCGCACGCCGGCTCGGTGCCGTCGTCGAGGCCTACGACGTGCGCAAGGCCGCGGGCGAGGAGGTCCGCAGTCTCGGCGCGAAGTTCATCGAACTCGACCTGGAGACGCAGTCCGGCGTCTACGCGTCGGTGCAGTCCGAGGAGTTCCTGGAACGCCAACGAGAACTCATCGGCGAGCACGTCGCCCAGTCCGACGTCGTGATCACCACGGCCGCGATCCCCGGTCGCAAGGCCCCGGTGCTCGTCACGACCGACATGCTCAAGGCGATGGCGCCAGGAAGCGTTCTGGTCGACCTGGCCGCGGAGTCCGGCGGCAACTACGCCGGTTCGGTCGCCGGTGAGGAGACCTGGGTCGGCGAGGTGCTGGTGCACGGCGCGCTGAACCTGCCGTCGTCGATGCCCGTGCACGCGAGCCGGCTGTACTCGCGCAACGTGCTCAACCTGCTCAAGCTGATGATCGCGGACGGGACGGTGGCGCCGAACCTCTCGGACGAGGTGCTCGACGGCTGCTGCGTCACCCACGACGGTCAGATCCGCAAGGAGTCGCCGTGATCGACCTGCTGACGATCTTCGTGCTGGCCGTGTTCGTGGGCTTCGAGGTGGTCTCGAAGGTGTCCACGATCCTGCACACGCCGCTGATGTCGGGTGCGAACGCCATCCACGGCGTGATCCTCGTCGGCGCGATCCTGATCACCGGGTCCGCCGAGAGCACCCTGGAGCTGGTGCTGGGGCTGCTGGCGGTCTTCCTGGCCACGGTGAACGTGGTCGGCGGGTTCGTGGTGACCGACCGGATGCTGGAGATGTTCAGGAAATGATCGTCCAGCTGATGTACCTCGTCGCGGCGCTGTGCTTCATCCTGGCGCTGAAAGGCTTGAGCTCGCCCAAATACGCGCGCTACGGCAACTTCATCGGCGCGTTCGGCATGCTCGTCGCGGTCGTCACCGCGTACGCGCACGGTGTCGTCCACAACGGACTGTGGATCCTGATCGCCGTCGCACTCGGTGTGGTGGTGGGCATCCCGGCCGCGCGGTCGGTGAAGATGACCGCGATCCCGCAGATGGTGGCGCTGTTCAACGGTGTCGGTGGTGCCGCGGCGGCTCTGGTGGCGTTGGCGGAGTTCTTCGCCGTGCCGGAGACCGGCGTGATGTTCCGGCTCGCGACCGTGCTGACGGTGCTGATCGGGTCGGTCAGCTTCTCCGGATCCGTGGTGACCTTCCTGAAGCTGCAGGAGCTGATGACGACGCGGCCGGTGTTGCTGCCCGCCGGTCAGCAGCTCGCGATTGCCGCAGCGGTGTCGTCGGTTGCCTTGTGCGCCTTGACGATGGCGGTGCCGAACGGGTTCCTGCTGTGGTTGGTGGCGGCCGTCGGGCTGGCGCTCGGCGTGCTGTTCGTGCTGCCGGTCGGTGGCGCGGACGTGCCGATCGCGATCTCGTTGCTGAACGCGTTCACGGGTCTTGCCGTCGCCGCGTCCGGTTACGTGCTGGCGAACACGCTGCTGATCGTCGCGGGCACGCTCGTCGGCGCGTCCGGCACCATCCTGACCCGGCTGATGGCGCAGGCGATGGGACGGTCTTTGGCGAACATCCTGTTCGGCGCCTTCAAAGCCACCACTGTTGTCGCGCACGGGGAAGAGCAGCGGACGGTCAAGTCCGGCACGGTCGAGGACGTCGCGATCCTGCTGGGGTACGCGAACAACGTCGTCGTCGTGCCCGGTTATGGGCTGGCCGTCGCCCAGGCGCAGCACGCGGTGCGCGAGCTCGTGGCGCAGCTCGAACGGCGTGGAGTGTCGGTGTCGTACGGGATCCACCCCGTCGCGGGCCGCATGCCGGGTCACATGAACGTGTTGCTGGCGGAGGCCGACGTGCCGTACGAGCAGCTCAAGGAGCTCGACGACGTCAACCCCGGGATCACGTCGGTCGACGTCGCCGTGGTGGTCGGGGCGAACGACGTGGTGAATCCGGGCGCGCGGGACGAGCCGGCCAGCCCGATCTACGGCATGCCGATCTTCGACGTCGACCGCGCGAAGTCCGTGGTGTTCATGAAGCGGTCGATGCGGCCGGGGTTCGCCGGTGTGGACAACGAGTTGCTGTACAACCCGAAGACGACGCTGCTGTTCGGTGACGCGAAGGACTCGCTCACGAAGCTTCTGGCGGCGGTGAAGCAGCTGTAGTCAGAAGGTCTGTCACTTCGGCGGCGGTGAGGGCGGGCAGCAGCCCGATCACGCCGTCCGCGCCGGCAACCCGCCAGTGTTCGGCGTCTTCGAAGGTGTGCACCTCGTCGACGCCGAACCGCACGCCGAAGCTGTGCACCGTCGCGATGAGGTCGCGCATCGCTTGGTACAGCGGGGATTCCGGGTGCGGCGCGGGTGCGCGGGTGATCACCGCGCGGACCGGCACCTCGGTCAGCACGGTCAGTTCGTCGTGCCCGCCGTGGAACCCGTCCAGCGCCGTCACGATGCCGCTGTCGTGCAGCACCACCGCGTTGTCGTCGCCCGCGAGCACCGACGAGATGTCGAGCGCGATCCGCAACCGCTCTGGCGGCAGGCCGGTCTCGTCGAGCGCTCGCTTGACGTCCGCGACCAGGTCCTCGTCACGGGACTGCAGCGCGCCCAACGCCACGTGCAGCGTCGGTGCCCGGTCGCCGAACTCCGCCACCCAAACCGCGGCCTGAGCGCACGCCTCGCGCAGCAGCCACCTGCCGATCGGCAGCGACAGACCCGTCGAGTCGGCCAGGGCCATGGTGTCGTTGTGGCTCAGGTCGTCCCAGTGCAGCCTCGCGACCGCGCCGAGCACTTCCCGGGTCTCCAGGTCGTGCACGGGCGCGTAGACGATCTCGATCTCGCCGTGCTCCCAGGCGCCCGGCATCGACGCGGCCAGTGCGTATCTGCCGCGGCGGCGGGCGTCGTCGTGCGGGTCGTGCAACGCCCACTGTCGCTTTCCTCGTACCTTCGCCTGACGCAGCGCGGCATTGGCGCACCGCATCAGTTCCGCGGCGGTCGTGAACGCCGGCGGCCGGTCCACCACGCCGATGCTCGTCGACAGCGCGATGCCGTGATCGTCCACAAAGGTCGGTTCGGCGAGCGCGTCCTGGATCTCCTCGATGGTCGACGTGAGGTTGTCCGCGATCGTCAGGAGGGCGAACTCGTCGCCGCCGATCCGGGCGACGATCGCCTTCTTCTCGTCGGCGAGCTTGCGCAGCCGGGCCGCGACGATCTTGAGCAGCTTGTCGCCGGTGTCGTGGCCCAGGCCGTTGTTGACGACCGAGAACGCGTCCAAACCCAGGTGGTACAACGTGACCGGGTCGCGCTCGAGCCGACGCTCCACCTGCGTGACGAAGTGCTGGCGGTTCGACAGGCCGGTCAGCGAGTCGTGCAGCAGCTGGTGGTCGAGGCTGCGCTGCAACAGGTGCAGCTCGCTGATGTCCTCGACCATCGTCACGTGGTGCGTCGGCTCGCCGTCCGCGTCGCGCAGCAACGACACCGCGAGGTGCACCCACACCGGCTCGCCGTCCGCGCGGATCAGTTTGCGCTGGTCCCGGAACCGCTCGACGTGCCCCTCGCGCACCTTCCGGTACGAAGCGGCCAGGGACGCGATGTCGTTCGGGTGGTAGAAGTCGGTCAGGTCGCGTTCGGTGAGACTGGCACCCGACTCCAGCCCGACGATCTCGGCGACCGCGTCGTTCGCCTCGACGCACCGGCCGGTGAAGTCGGTGATCACGATGCCCAGCGCGGCGGAGTCGAACACCTCCTGGAACCGCGCCTGGCTGACCTTCAGCGTGCGCTCGACCCGCTGTTTGGCCCGCACGATCGCGACCTTGATCTGCTCCTGCTGGTCGAACGCGTCCATCCGCATGGCCTGCGCGTACGCAGAGCTCAACCGTGCGAGCACAGGTAGTTCGAACGTGGGCGAAAGAACCTCGATCGTGGCACGCAGGGAGTCCGGGCCGGTTGCGTGCAGTGACACCAATCGATAGGCAACCGATTCAGGTTCGGCCGGCAACTCGACCAGCGAATCGAGCAGGGCCTGCTCGATTTCCGCATGGGACAGCGGGATGTACGCGGTCGCGGTCAGCGCGTGCATCCAGCGGCGGGCGAGCTCCGGAAGTTCCATGCTGTGACAGAGCGTACGGACCTCGCGCGGTCAGGCCAACATCAGCAAAGTGCGCTAGACCTTCCGGCCCACGACCGCGTAGATGCCCGCCTTGTCCGGATCATCCGTGTTCGTGCTCTCCGGTCGCCACAACGGCAGCGGCACGATGCCGGGTTCGACGAGCTCGAACCCGTCGAAGAACCCCTCGATCTCCGGTTTGGTGCGCGGGAACATCGGGTTCTGGCTCTTCTTCATGACCTCGACGACGCCGGCCATCTCCTCGGGCTGCAGGTCCTGGGTGAACTGCGAGAACGCCAGGTAGCTGCCCTCGGGTACGGCGTCGCGGTAGGCCGCCACGACCGAACGAGGATCGGCCTCCGGCGGCACGAAGTGGAAGACACCGGCCGTCAGCACGCCGACGGGCTGGGCGAAGTCGATGAGATCGCTCTCCTCCGCCGCCTTCAGCACGGCGACCGGCTTGGTCATGTCCTCCTGGATGATCGTCGCGCGTGGGTCGTTCTCCAGGATGAGCTGGCTGTGCGCGACCGCGACCTCCTCGAAGTCCACGTAGACGACGTGGGCCTCGGGGTCGGCCTTCTGCGCGATCTCGTGCACGTTGCCGACCGTCGGGATGCCGGAGCCGAGGTCGAGGAACTGGCGGATCCCGTTGTCCATCATGAACAGCACGGCCCTGCGCAGGAACGCCCTGTTCAGCCGCGCGATCGTGCGGGCGTTCGGCTGGGCCTGCAGGAACTTCTCCGCGAGAGCCCGGTCGGCCGCGAAGTTGTGCCCGCCGCCGAGCAGGTAGTCGTAGAGTCTGGCAGCACTCGGCCTGCCGGTGTCGAGACCTTCAGGAACCCAGCTCACCTGTTCGGACATGGACCCCAGGCTACTGAGGCGCCACACGGGTGCGGCAGGGGTGAGGCCCTTTTGGACCACTACGAGTTCTTGTCATCACTGGAACGCGTGAACCAGGGCCGTGGCGACCGCGACACCCAGTGCGGTCCCGAGTCCCCGCGCGACGTTCACCAGCCCGCTCCCGACCCCCGCTGACGCCTCCGGCAGCGCGCTCATCACCCGTTTCGTGCAGGCGGGCGCGACGATGCCGAGCCCGATGCCGGCTGTCAGGAGCTGAAGCACCTGCGGCACAGGGAGGATGACGGCTGTGGCGGTGATCAGCACCCCGGTGACGATGCCCGGTTTGTGCAGAGTCGTTGCGGCCAGGGCGAACCCGAGCGGCAACACCGCGATCGTGAGTCCTATGTGTTGCAGCGGTTGCTTCATGGTGAACGGCAGCAGCGTCATCGGCGTGAACAACGCGGCGTAGGTGAGCAGCACACCCGTCAGTCCGGGCAGCACCTTCCAGTTCGGCCTCGCGCGTTCTGGCTTGGTCTTGGTGCGGGGGAGCAGGTAGTGCCCCGCGATCATGGCGACGACACCGATGGGCACGTTGATCGCGAACACGGCCTGCCACCCGTAGTGCTCGGTGAGGTACCCGCCGAGCAACGGCCCGGCTGCGAGCCCTGTCGCCTGCGCCGCGGCCTGGACGCCGAGCGCTCTTCTGCGCTGCTCCGGCGCGACCGCGGTGGTCACCAACGCGACACTGTTGGCCTGCAACATCGCCGCGCCCACGGCCTGGGCGACACGGGCCGCGATGAGGGCGTCGAACCCCGGCGCGTACACGCACGCGATGGACGCTCCGGTGAACAACGCGAACCCGTAGATGTAGACGATCTTGCGGCCCACCCGGTCCGCGATCCTGCCCATTGGGACGAGCAGCGCCACGAGCGTGATCAGGTAGCTGAACGAGATCCACTCGGGATCGGCGCCGAAGTGCGTGCTGATCGCGGGGAACGCCAGCGTGACGATCGAGGCGTCGAGCTGCCCCATGAAGGCTCCGAAGCAGACCGTCGCGATGACCAGCCAAGGCGCGTACGACCGGCGTGCGATCCACGCCGGCCTGGGCGACTCCGTGACGAACCAGTTCATCGTGGTCCGATTATATCTGACACAGAGCTATTGCCCGACGTTCAGTAAGATTTCCGCATGTCAGACGAAGCCCGCACGCTCACCGACGTCGTCACTCGCCTGCGCCGGGCGCTGCGGACGAGCATCCGGGCGGACTGGCCGTGGGAATCCCTGCCGATGGCGCAGGTAGAGCTGCTGCAGACGCTCGCAGAACGCCCGCCGATGAAGGTCGGCGATCTTGCCGGGGTCCTTCGTCTCGCCCCCAACACGGTGTCCGGGCTGGTGTCCCAACTGATCGATTCGGGCCTCGTCGTCCGCGGCGGAGACCCCAAGGACAGACGGGTAGCGCGGCTATCCGTCTCACCCCGTGGACACGAACAGCTCCTCGTCTGGCAGCGCGAACACGAGAAGCGCATCGGCGCCGCGTTGAGCAAGCTGGAGGCGTCCGAGCGCGAGGACGTGGTGCGTGCGCTGAAGGCCTTGGACCACCTGGTTGAGCACCTTGCCGAACCAACCTGATCCGGTCGACCCCGACGTCGACCTGCACGTCCCAGCCCAACGCACCGAACTCCACCTGCCGTTCGTGGTCTTGGTGTCGTTGGGCGGCGGGCTCGGTGGCGTGGCGCGCTACGGGTTGTCTGTTTTCGTGCCCGGCCCGTGGGGGCTGTTCGCCATCAACGTGCTGGGGTCGTTCTTGATCGGCGTGCTGATGGGGCTGGTGCCTCGGCCGTTGGTACGAGCGTTCTTCGGGGTCGGGTTGCTGGGCGGCTTCACGACCTTCTCGTCGTACGCGGCGGCGTCGTCGTCCTGGGCGTTGTTCGTCACGCCGGTCTGTGCTGTGGTGGCGGCGTTTCTCGGAGTGCGGGTGACTCGGTGACGGTTCTCGCGGTGTTCTTCGGGGCTGCGCTCGGGGCTCCTTGCCGGTACCTGCTGGACCGGTTCGTGCAGTCGCGGCACGAGTCCGATTTTCCCTGGGGCACTTTGACGGTGAACGTCGTCGGGTGCTTCCTCATCGGGTTTCTCGTTGGGACGTCCTGGATGCCGCTGCTCGGGGTCGGCTTCTGCGGCGGGCTCACGACTTATTCGACGTTCAGCTACGAGACGGTGAAGTTGTTGGAAGCGGAGAAATATCGGGCGGCACTGCTGAACGTCGTGGTCAGCGTGGCGCTGGGAGTGGGGGCTGCTGCGGTGGGCCTTGCTCTGGCACGGTGAACACTCCTATTCGAAGACGTTGAAGTCCCTGGTGGTCCACAGGCTGAGCAGGTCCGCCACTTCCGCAGACATGCCGTCCGGCGGCCTCCACGGGTAGGCCTCGCGGTGGAACTCCTCACGGCGGCACTCGGTCAGCTCGTGAAGCCCCGATGTCGCCTCGAACGGCAGGGTGAAGCCGAAGTCGACGTAGGCCTCGAGGTAGGGCAGGCACAGCAGGAACTCGAGGTCGGGACACAGCTCGCCGCGCGGTGCGAGTCGCAGGGGCAGCGCCAGGTCGTGGTGGAGAATCCAGTCGTTGTAGGAAATCCACGCCTGCTTCGACCTGGTCATCTGGGTGGCCAGCCGGCGTGCTTCGGCTTGGTTGACGGATCTGGTGCTGTCCGGCGAGAGCAGGGTCGTGACCGGTGCCGGGATGATCTCGCCGAGGAACGAGAAGTGTTCGAAGAGCGAGCGGGTGCCCCGGAGCGTCACGAGCGTGGTCAGGTCGGTGAGGTCGTCCATGTCGCGCAGCCACGGCGCCCGGAGCGAGTCGCCGTCGGGTGCGCGCCAGTAGATGTCGTGCAGTTCCGAGCGCAGCTCCGCGTCGACGCCCAGGCATCCGAGCAGGCCGCGGACGAGTACGGGGATTTCCGGGTTGCGCTCGTCGTACAGCCGGGCGGCGTCCTCGGTCACCGCCTGGCGGACGCTGTCGCGATTGGCGGGCAGGCCGGCCTTCAGGCAGCTCTCCAGAGCGAGGTCCTCGACGAGGGTGAAGTTGAACGCGGAGTAGGAGGCCCGGCTTTCGAGAGGAGCGGCGACCGCCTGGCGGAGGGAGGCGATCGCGATGCCGCGCACGATGTCCGGCCGAGGTGTCAGGTAGCCGAGGGCGCGGGCGGCGAACTCCAGTTCGCCGTCGTGGATCGCCTGCGAGAGCACGTCGTCGGCGCCGTCGTCGACGTTGCGGTCGTGCAACTGCAGAGCGACGCGGCAGACGACGTCCCACGTGCCCTCGTTCACGTGGGACCGCAGAGCTGACCACAGTGCGGAAGCCGTGGTTTGTTTGCGGACCAGGTGTTCGGCGGCGAAGTACTCCATGAAGGTGCGGTGGGTGAAGCCGAACAACGGCTCGAGCGCGTTGGCGCCCACGTCGGTCAGGATCCAGGCGCGGCCGGTGCAGAACTCGGTGAAGCGTTCGGCGGCGGCCTCGGCCTCGTCGGGGTCGAAGGACTTCGTGACGAGGTAGTTGGTCAGCAGGCGGACGATTCGGCTGCGGGGCAACGCACCGCCCGGTTCCGGGCCGTTGAAGAGGTACCAGGCGAGGTGTTGGACGGCGGCGCGCAGCCGGCCCTGGAACTGGACGGGCAGGGTGATGCCGCGCATGGAGTCCCAGCGGTCGAAGAGCATCACCGCGCAACGCTCGTAGACCTGGGCGAGGTTGCGCGGCAGGTAGTGCTCGCTGGAGTACATGGCGCACAACAGGGCCAGCAGCAACGGGTTGCGGCGGAGCTCCTCGATCTCGGTGCTCTCGCTCAGGAACGCCTCGGCGAGCCGGGCCCGTTCGTGCACCGGTGTCGCGGCGTCCAGGGCGAACCAGCGGGTGACGTAGTCGACCACCTGGCCGGAGTCGAACTCGTCGACGGTGCCCACCGTGAAGAGTGTCGAGCTCAACGGTGCTTCCGCGTAGCCGACCTTGCGGGCCGTCACGACGATCGGGGTCAGCGGGTACTGGTGGGCGAAGCCCTCGACGAGGCGGACGACTCGGCGGCGCAGTTCGGGTTGGACGAGCTCGTCCAGGCCGTCGAGCACGACGACCGCGCGGCCGTTGCGCAGCAGGTATTCCACGGCGTCGCGTGGGGGAGGGAGGTTGTACGGGTCGCTGCAGATGTGTTCGAAGTACTTCAGCAGTTCGCGGCCGCCGGTGCGGAACGAGGTGGTGAAGTCGCGCAGCACCAACAGGAACGGGACCCGCCCGGCCGCGTCCAGGGCGATGTCGTGGGTGAGTTTGCCGGCCAGCGTGGACTTTCCGGCGCCGGGGTCGCCGAGCAGCACCGTCCGGCGGCCGGGTGAGGTCAGGGACGAGACGGCGAGGTCGGGTGAGAGGGTCGGGCGCACGTACAGCTCGTCGTACGGCACGGAGCGGCTGACGCCGATGTGGGGTAATCGCATCTCGCCGTGCATGGCCGCGATACGCGCACGCAGCTGCGCCGCGTAGGAGTGGAAGTCCGCCAACGACGGTGCTCGCCGCAGCACGAGGGTGTTGTTCTTGACGGCACTGGCCAGGTGCGCGACGCCGACCGCGGTCGGGGTGTCCAGATCGTTGGCGTGCAACGGCTCAACGGAGACCAACGCCTCGAACAGGCCCTTGGGATCGGCCGACGCACCGGCCAGGCGCAGGCCCTGGACGATCTGTTCGCGCAGGTCCGCGGCGAGCTCGGCGTCCGGGATGCCCCGCATCGCCCGCCACAGCACGACCTGGCGGGCCACCTCGGCGAAGTCCGGCGACTCCAGGTAGCCCGACAGGACCGGGTCGAGGTCCGGCGGTGGAGGAACGAGCTGGGAGAGCCTGGGGGCGAGCTGGTTGCTGACGGACACGACGATGCGGCCGACCGCCGCGTCCAGGCTCGCCACCCAGGCCTCCAAACGTTCGTTACGAAACGTCCTTCAGCCGGGATAGCACATCGGGCAGCGTTCCGGTGTGCACGACGCCGAGTCGTTGTGTGGCCCGGGTCAGCGCGACGTAGAGGTCCGACGCGCCGCGCGGGGACTCCTCCAGGATTCCGTCCGGGTCGACCACGACCACGGAGTCGAACTCCAGGCCCTTCGCGTCGGTCACGCCGAGCACCACGACCTGGGCCTCTTCCAGGTCGTTGCCCAGGGACGCCCCCGGCACCCCGGCGACCACGGCCGCGCCCACCGACGACAGCAGCGCGGCCGGCACGATCACCGCCACCTTGCCGTCACCGACCGCGGCGACTTCGCCGGAGATCAGCGCGGGGACCTCGGCGGCGAACGACGACACCGACGAGACCCACGGCGGCACACCGGTTTCGCGCACGGACGTCGGCGGCACCAGCGCGGAGTCGACCGAGGCGAGCACGTCCGCGGCCACCTCCATGATCTCGGCGGGCGTGCGGTAGTTGACCGAGAGCTCGGTGAGGCGCCAGCGGTTCTGCACGTAGGGGGACAGCACCGATCCCCACGACGTGGCGCCGCCGATGTCACCGGTCTGCGCGATGTCGCCCACGACCGTCATGGACTTGCTGGGACAGCGGCGCATCAGCGTGCGCCACGCCATCGCCGACAGCTCCTGGGCCTCGTCCACGATGATGTGGCCGAACGTCCACGTGCGGTCGGCGGCGGCGCGTTCCGCCGCGGTCTCGTAGCGGTCCACGCCGTGGCGCTCGGCCAGGCGGTAGGCGTCCATCAGGTCCGTGGCCATCAGGATGTCCGGGTCCGCGTCGTCCTCGAGGTCGAGGATGTCGAGCACGCCCTGGGCGTACTCGATGGCCTGGCGGCGCTGGCGTTCGGCGCGGGCCTTGGCCTCGGTGTCGTCCTCGCCGAGCAGTTCGGCGGCCTCGTCCAGCAACGGCACGTCCGCGGGCGTCCAGTCGTCGCCCACGCGCTGCAGCAGATCGCGTTCCTCGCGAGTGAACTTCGACATCGCGCGGTTGCGGCGCTTCGGGTTCGCGTACAGCTCCGAGAGCAGCGAGAACGGCGTCAGCACCGGCCACAGCGACGAGATCGCGGCCTGCACCTCCCCGGACTCGCGCAGCTCGCGGCGGATGTCGTCCATGTCCGCCTTGTCGAGCAGGTGCCCACCCAGTCGGTTGGCGACCATGCCGGACAGCGTCGAGATGATCTCGCGGGCGAACGTGCGGCGGGCCTCGTTGTGCGGGCGGCGCGTCCGGCGCGCCCTGCCCCGCGCGTCGGCGATCGCCCGGCGGTCCAGGCGCAGCACGTCGTTGTCGAAGCGGATCTCGACGAACGGCGGCGCTTCCTGGCGGTCGCGCACGGCCGCGGCGATCACGTCCGCCATCTCGATCCGGCCCTTGATCGCGGCGGCGGCCGCGGACTCCCGGCCGGTCGCCGTCAGGTTGGGGTAGAGCTCACCGACGGTGGACAGCAGCACGCCGGTCTCGCCCAGCGACGGCAGGACCTGACTGATGTATCGCAGGAACGTCGTGTTCGGGCCGACCACGAGCACACCGCGTTTCGCCAGCTGTCGACGGTGTGTGTACAACAGGTATGCAGCGCGGTGCAGGGCCACCGCGGTCTTGCCGGTGCCCGGACCACCCTGCACGACGACGACGCCGTTGAGCTCGGACCGGATGATGACGTCCTGCTCGGCCTGGATCGTCGCGACGATGTCGCTCATCTGGCCGGTGCGCGACTCGTTCAACGCGGCGAGCAGTGTCGCCTCACCGGTCAGCGACTCGCTGCGGGTCACGTCGACCGAGTTGATGTCGAGCACCTCGTCGTCGAGGCCGATCACCTTGCGGGAGCGCGTCCGCAGGTGCCGGCGCCGCCGCACGCCGTCGGGCGAGGCCGCGGTGGCGAGGTAGAACGGCCTGGCGGCGGGTGCGCGCCAGTCCATCAGCAGCGGCTCGTATTCCTTGTCCTCGTCGAAGAGACCGATTCGGCCGATGTAGAAGCGGTCACCGTTGTGAAAATCGAGCCGGCCGAACGCCAGGCCGTTCTCCACCGCGCTGTACTGAGCCAATTGATCCGTGTACATGGCGACGGAGGTGTCTCGCTCGGACCGCATCTGGTGCGTGCCGCCAGTTTGTCGCAACGATTGTGCGAGTCGTTTCGACGTCTGTTCGCGGAGGTCGTCGAGCCGGCCGTACAACATGGCCACGTATTCCTGCTCCGGCTCCATTTCGGCGAGCCGGAGGTCATCGGAGGGGCTTGACAACTTGCCTCATTTCTCGATACAATACGGCGTCGAATCTCAATTCTCGGCCATACATTCCTGCCCGCACCCCGTCCCGTGTGAGCGCAGACTGTCTAATCTACACGCATATCAGCGTGATGCAGGTACGCCTTCCGCAGCAGTGTGGTGAGTTCAACGCGCTCCTGCGTCGTCAACGGCGCCAGCAACTCCTCCTCCTGTGCCCGAGCCGCGTCCAGGCGGTCGCGCAAGGCCTGCCTGCCCGCGTCGGTGATCGCCACGGTGAACCGCCTGCGGTCCCGGTCGTCCCGTCTGCGCTGGGCGAACCCGCGCCGTTCGAGATCGTCGAGCACCGACACGAGGTCGCTCGGGTCCATCCGCACGGCGTCGCTGATCCGTTTCTGCGCCACCGCCTCCTGCTCCGCCAGGAACGCCAGGACCGTCACGTGAGGTCCGCGCAGGCCGTTGCGTGAGAGCCTGCGGGCTTCCCTGACCAGCTGGTGCATCAGGTAGCTGGGCAGATGCAGAAGCTGATCAATGCTCATGTACTCAGCATAGAAAAGATCTGTCCCCCGATCGTGGATAGCGCTGCGTGATGAACTCCCCCGGAAGTACTCCTGGCGAGCGCCGAGCGGGTGAGCGTTGGGGTGACGTTTCTCCACAAACCACCTGGACCCGGCATGGTGGGGGTATGACGCGTGCGGAGATCGTCCGGCTCGCCCGTTGCGTGGTGCGCCGGCCCAGGTGGCAGCTCGTCGTCGCGGTCCCGCTCTCCGCGTGGACCCTCGCGTGGGTGCTCGGCCAGCTCGCCGAGGACCCCCTCACTCCGCTCGGCGTGCTCGCCTGGACCGGCATTCCCCTCGGCTCGGCGTCCGCCTGGGCGCGGGAACGCGTCGACGTCCTCGTCTGGCTCGCCACGATCGGTGGTCTGAGCTGGGCCGCCACCACCGAGCAGGGCCAGTTGCCCGCGCTCGCCGGCTGGTTCGCGGTGCTCGTGGCGGGAGAAGCGGCCGGCTACGAGCACGCGGTCCAGCGGGCGATGCTCAGCATGGTCGTGTTCTTGGTCATCCTTGCCGCCGTGTCGCTCACCGGCCGCCGCGCGTTCGTCGTCGACCGCGTCGCCGTCATGCCCAAGGACGTCGTGAGAGCCGGTGTCACCGCCGCCGTGCTGACCGCCGTGGTCCCCCTGATCGCTCCTGGTCTGGCCCTGACGCGTCTCGTCCGGCCCTATGTGACGAAACCGCCACGGCCGCTCAGGCGGGTTGACGCGCCGCTGCTGCGGGAAACCGGATGAGATGAGCGACTACCTGCCACCCCCGGCGCCTCCGCGAAGTGCTCTGACACTGCGGTTGTGGCTCGCCGGGTTCGGGCTGGTCTTCAACTCGGTCGCCGGGTGGCTGGCACTGCGAGCTGACCTCGTCTGGCTTGGAGTCGTTCTTTTGCTACTCGCCGTCATCTGCGTTGTGGACTTCGGTTGGGTAGTTCATCGCAAACGCCGTGGCGACCCGGGCTGAACCTGTCAGGAACCTGTGCTTGGGCATATCGGCTTGTATGGATAAAGATGTTCGCGTGCATGAAGACCCGGCCAAAGGCAGATTAGCCAGGGTGATGCGTCGACAGCCGGTGCAACAGCGTGGCGCGGCTACTGTCTCCGCGATCCTGGACGCTTGTGCGAGCCTGCTGAACGAATACGACTATGACGACATCACCACGGCGCGCATCGTCGATGTGGCCGGAGTGCCCATTGGTTCCTTCTATCAGTACTTCCCGGACAAAAGATCCGTTGTGCACGCTCTTGCGCTGCGTGGGATGGAGACCTATCTCCGCGAGGTCGAGGAGCTGTTCGCCGGTGACCTGATCGCGGACACGTGGCACGAGGCCATGACGCAGGTCGTCAGCGTCTACCTGAGGATGCTGACCGACGTGCCCGGCTTCGGGCGGGTGCGGTTCAGCGACATGCTGGACAGCCACCGGCTCGACTCCAGCGTTGACCAGTACGAGCTCATGGCCGAACGGCTGGCGGAGATGTTCGTCGACCGGTTCGGCTCGCACGGCGACGCCCCGGTGACGCTGACCTTCCGGATCGCCGTGCAGACCGCGGACGCGCTGTTCAAGCTCGCCGAACGAGTCGACGAGGACGACCGCGCGTACGTGGTCGGCACGGCGAACGAACTTCTCGCCGGCATGCTCGGGTCAGTGCTGGAAGCGCCTCACAAGCCGTAGGCCTCGAGCATCCGCAGCCAGACCTCGCTGATCGTCGGGTACGAGGGCACCGCGTGCCACAACCGGTCCACGGTGACCTCTCCGACGATCGCGACGGTCGCCGAGTGCAGCAGCTCGGCCACGTCCTGACCGACGAACGTGACGCCGACCAGCGTCCGCGTGCGTTCGTCCACGACCATCCGCGTCCTGCCCTTGTACCCGTCCGCGTGCAGCGACGAGCCGGCGACCGCGATGTCGAGGTCGACCACCTTGATCTCCCGCCCGGCCGCCCGCGCCTCCTCGGCGGTGTGCCCGACGAACGCGACCTCGGGGTCGGTGAACACGACCTGCGGCACGGCCACGTGGTCCGCCCACGCCTGACCGGCCGACCACTGCTTGGGCTCGAACCCGCGCGACCGCTCCAGGATCGCCGTGCCGACCGCGCGGGCCTGGTACTTGCCCTGGTGCGTCAGCAACGCACGCCCGGTGACGTCACCGGCCGCGTACAGCCAGCGTCCGTCCACACCGGACACCAGGCCGGAGTCGTCGATGGTCAGCGGCTTGCGGTCCTTGGTCGCCGGCACACGTCCGGTGGCGACGAGGATCTCCGAGCCCTTCACCACCCGGCCGTCCTGCAACGTCAGCGCGCCCGGCGCGACAGCCGCCGCACGGGCGCCCAGCAGCACCTCGACGCCGTCGGCCTGAAGGCCCTCGACGACCAGCGGCCCGACGAACTCCTCCAGCCGCGGCAACGGCCGGTCGCCGGACACGACCAGCGTCACCTTCGACCCGAGCCGCGCCCACGCCTGCGCCATCTCGACACCGACCACGCCGCCACCCAGCACCACCAGCGAGTCCGGCACCTCACGCGCTGACGTGGCCTCCCGCGAAGTCCACACGGGAGTGTCGGCGATGCCGTCCAGCGGGGGCATCTTCGGCACGCTGCCGGTGCACACCACGACGGCCTGACGCGCCCGGTGCACCTCACCGCCGACGGTGACCTCGCGCTCGCCGGTCACCTCGCCGTCACCGCGGATGACGTGGATGTTCTCCGACTCGGCCCACTTGACCTGGCCGGAGTCGTCCCAGTTGGCGGTGAAGCCGGTGCGCCGCGCGAGCACTTCCTTCGGGTCCAGCGAACCCGCGTTCACGCCCTGGACGCGCTGGGCGGCCGCGAGCGCGTGACCGGGCCGCAGCAGCGCCTTCGACGGCATGCACGCCCAGTACGAGCACTCGCCGCCGACCAGCTCTTTCTCGATCATGGCGGTGGACAGGCCACCTGCCGCCGTCCGCCAGGCCACGTTCTCACCAACAGGGCCACCACCGATGACGATGACGTCGAAGTCCATGGCCGCCACCCTAGGCCTGGATCAGGAAAGCCACACCAAGCAGAACGGGTGCCCGACGGGATCCGCGTAGACCCGGAACGTGTCGTCGTTGTCCTTCTGCACCAACCGTGCGCCGATCTCCAACGCCCGAGGTTCGGCTTCCTCGATGTCCTCGACCAGCACGTCGAGGTGGAACTGCTGCGAGCCGTGCGGATCGGGGAACGTCGGCGGTTGGTACTCAGGGGCGAGCTGGAACGCGACGCGGGTGCCGTTCGCGACGATCACCTGCCAGGTGTCGTCACCGCCGGCCAGGCGCTCGGCGCCGAGCAGTTTCTCGTAGAACGACGCCAGCGCAGACGGATCAGGGCAGTCGAGCACGACAGAGCGAAGTTGTCCGACCATGCCCTCCACCCTCTACCGGGTGGCGGGCAGCCGCAACGCCTGCTTGGCGATCGGGTCAAGGGACTGGTCGCCCGCGCCGCCGGACCAGATCACGAACGCCAGTTGTACGTGGCTGCCCTTCACGCCGCTCGCGAACGCCGCGTTCTGCAGCGGTTTGCCGTCGGGCCCGTGCACACCGCCGGAACCCGGCAGGCTGACGACCGAGAACAACGCCTTCGCGCTCGGTGAGTCGAGCAGGTCCAGGTCCGCCACCAGCACGGTCGCCGGCTTGTTCTGCACCGTCGTCTCGTAGGTGGCGCGCAGCATCTCCCCGCACTCGTTCGCGATCAGCCACGCCTTGACGTCCCCGAACGCCTGTGCCTGGCAGTCCTTGTCCTTCTTCGTCTCCTTCGGCACGAACGTCGTGCCGTCCACGACCACCGTCGTCGGCTGCGGCACCGTCGGTGTCGGCGTCGCCCCGTTCGCGTGGTCGTCGCCGCCGGACAACAGGGTGGTCAGCCACACCAGCAGGACCAGCGCGATGATCCCGACGGCGCCGAGGATCGCCAGCGTCCTGGTTTGCGGCAAGCGTTTGCGCGTGATCAGTGGCCCGGCCTGGACCTTGGGGATCAGCATCGTGTGCGCGGACGCGAGATCGGGGGAGACCGCGTCGCTGAAGCCCTCGGTGAGCAGGGACCGCGCGTCCGGTGGTGTGCCGGTGGTCTGCAGGATCGCGAGGAGCTTCACCGCGTGGTCGGCCGTGCAGGGCACCGTCGACGTCGCGAGCTCACGTGCCGCGGTGAGCACAGTGGACGGTTTGGGGTGCAGCACGCGGATACCGCGGTTGAGGTCGACGGTCGGCTGGACGACCTGGCTCACGAACGGGCCGACCGCCACGACCGTGCTGACCGGCAACGGCTCGGCGCGCATGGCCTGGATCCGCTGCGCCACCGCGGTCGCCGCCGCCACGGCCTCGGCCGCGGGGTTCGGCGCGCCGTCCTGGCTGACGAGCGGCCAGCCGTCGATCTTCCACTGGCCGCCGAGCGGCGCCTCCAGCTTCACCGCCGGGTCGGGCAGGTCGACCCCGACGATCACCAGAACACCCTTGGGCAGCACGACGATCGCGTCGAGCGGCAGGGGGCAGTCGGGTGGCTGCACGCCGATCAGCGCGACGCCCCCCAGAGCTTGGGTACCCGCGCCGCACGCCGTGAGGGCGGCACGAACGTCCGCCCCAATGGCCGAAGGTTCAGCGCCCAGACGGATCAGCCGCACGAGTCCCTACCTTTCCGCACGGGGGGACACGGTAGCGGTCCGGGGTCGAGCCGATGCAGCCAGTCGAGACGTTGCGTGACGCCCGTCACCTATAAGTGGATCACTCGTTAGATGGATTGCCTGCCTAAGTTCACGGAGGGTCCATGTACAAACGCGCCGCCCTGTTCGCCGTACTGCTCGTGGCCGCCTCATCCCCTGTCGCGACGGCCGCACCGACCTCCACGGTCTACGTCCACGGAACCGACATCGCCGCCGCCGAACAGGCGGTGGAGGCCGCTGGTCTGCAGAAGCTGACCAGTTTCCGCAAGATCGGCGTGGTCGCCGCGCGGGGTGACTCCGCGCGGATCTCGTCCGCCAGGGCCAAGGCGGGAGTGACGCGCGTCGAGGTCCAGAAACCGATCAAGTTCCTCGGTTCGACCTCGCACACCGCCACCCGCGGCCTGGACGCCCGCAACAGCCTCGGGCTGACCGGCGCGGGCGTGTCGGTCGCGGTGATCGACTCCGGCGTCGACCCGACGCACCCGTCGTTCGGCGGCCGGATCGTCCGCAACCTCAAGAGCCTGTGCCTCGACGGGGCGTCGGACTCCAGCTGCATCGTGCCGGTGCCGAACTCCCTCGACACCGACACCACGTCGCTGGGCGGCCACGGCACCCACGTCACCGGCATCGCGATCGGCGGCGACGTGCAGACCACCGGCGGACCGGTGATCCACGGCGCGGCGCCGGGCGCGAAGGGCGTCGTGATCTCCACCGGTGCGGCGATCCTCATCCTCGGCGCGGACGCCGCGCTCAACTGGGTGCTGGAGAACCACAACGCTCCGTGCGGCGCCGGTGTCCCCGCGTCGACCTGCCCGCCGATCAAGGTGATCAACAACTCCTACGGTCCGTCCGGCGGCGGTGCGTTCGACCCCGAGTCGGTGACCGTCAAGCTGCAGCGCCGGCTCGTGGCCGAAGGAGTCGTCGTGGTGTGGGCGAACGGCAACGACGGCGGTGACGGCTCGGCGAACCTGTCGAACCCGCCCGGCATCGACCCGACGCCCGGCGTGATCTCGGTGGCCTCCTACAACGACCAGGGCACCGGCACCCGTGACGGCGTGCTGTCGGACTTCTCGTCACGCGGTCTCGCCACGGACTCCGCGACGTGGCCGGACATCTCCGCGCCCGGCGAGAACATCACCTCGTCCTGCCGCCTGTACCTGCCGATCTGCGCGACCGGGCTGGACCCGCAGAACGGTCCCGGACTGCTCGACCTGGGGACCTTCAACACCATCAGCGGCACTTCGATGGCGGCACCGCACATCGCCGGCATCGTCGCACAGCTGTTCCAGGCCAAGCCTTCCGCGACGCCCGCCGACGTCGAGCGCGCGCTCAAGTCGACGGCCCACAAGTACGGCACCGGCTACCAGCCGGTCGGGCCCCTCACCTCGTCGTTCGACAAGGGAACGGGTCTGGTCGACGTCGTCGCCGCGGTAAACGCTCTGTAGATCACGATCGCGCATCGCTCGGCCGGGGAGATCGGGACTTAAGGCCTGTATCTGCCCCGGTCGGGTGATGATCGAGCTGGTTCTTATGGCGGACATGGCTCAAGTCGAGGCAGAATGCAGCGAACGGGTTCCACGGAGATCACCTCACTCGGCAAAGGCGTAGGGGAAGACGTCCCTCGTCGAGTAGCGGAGGTCAGCAGTGAGCACCCGTGGCAGCACCAGTGGCGTGGTCTACGTCCACTCGTCGCCGTCTGCGGTCTGTCCGCACGTCGAGTGGGCTATCTCGGGCACCCTCGGTGTCAGAGTGGACCTCAGGTGGGCAGCGCAACCCGCGGCACCAGGCCAGTTGCGCGCTGAATGCGCGTGGACCGGAGACGCCGGTACCGGCGCGAAACTCGTGGCTGCGCTGCGCGCGTGGCCAATGCTTCGCTTCGAGGTGACCGAGGAAGCGTCACCTGGTCAGGACGGCGAACGTTTCTGCTTCGCGCCGGTTCTGGGACTGTGGCACGCCCGGACATCGGCCAACGGTGACATCGTGGTCAACGAGGACCAGCTCCGCGCGCTCGCGGTCAGATCCCGTGGCGGGGAGTCGTTCGCGCACGGTGTGGACGAGCTGCTCGGCGCCGCGTGGGACGACGCGCTGGAACCGTTCCGCCGGGCGGGCGATGGCGCACCGGTCACCTGGCTGCACCGTGTCGGCTAACTGGATCGTTTAGTCCGGAGTGGACCCCGCGCTCACCGTTTGGGCAGCGGGGTTTCCTCGTGGTGGGTGGGATCCCAGGCCAGCATGAGCTGTCCGTAGAGCGGCGAGGTCTTCAGCAGGTTCTCGTGGGTGCCCAGCAACGGCTTGCCGCCGTCCATGACCAGCACGCGGTTCGCCCGCAGGGCCGAGCTCAACCGGTGCGCGATCACCACGAGAACTCCTTCCCGTTCCGCGAAAGCCCGTTCGACCCGCGCTTCCGCGGCCGGGTCCAGGTGTGAGGTCGCCTCGTCGAGGATCACGACGCTCGCGGACGTGACGTAGACCCGCGCGAGCGCGAGAAGTTGGGCCTCACCAGCGGAAAGTCCTTCGCCGGCGTGACCGAGCGCGGCGTCCAGGCCGCCGAGGCGGTCCAGAAGTGGTTTGGCGCCAACCTTCTTCACCGCGTCGACGAGATCTTCGTCGGTGACCCACGGCGCGAGCAGGGTGAGATTTTCCCGCACGGTGCCGGTGAAGAGGTACGTCTCCTGCGGAATCAGCGCGATCGCGTGGTGCCTGACGGTCGGCGTCACCCGGTCCACGGGGGCGCCGCCGAACAGCACGCGGCCGTTGTCGGGCGGCATCAGGCCGGTGAGCAGACTGGCCATTGTGGACTTGCCGATGCCGGACGGTCCGACCACGGCCAGGTGGTCGCCGGGGCGCAGGTCCAGTGACAGGCCGCGCAGCACCGGTTCCGCGTCCGGGCTCCAGCCGAAAGTGACGTCACGCAGCACGAACTCGCCGTTGGACGGGACTTCCGTGCCGACTTCCGTGCGCGTCCGCGGTGCAGCTTCCTGAAGTCGTTTGAGCGCAACCATGAGACGCATGACGACGGTGCTGGTCGTGCGCGCGAGGCCGTGCAGCGCGGGGTTCACGCTGTTGGTCAGGTAGACGACGGCGGCCAGCGCCGCGCCGGCGGTGAGCTGGCCGGACGCGACCAGCGGGGGAGCGAACGCCACGAGCAGCACGATCGGCGCGAAGCCGCCGATCGCGATCACCGTGGCGCGCAACGAGTTCGCCCAGGCGACGGTGACCGTGGCGCCGGCCTGCTGGTCGATCTGCGTGGCGATGTCCTGGTAAGCCTCGTCGGAGGCGTTGCAGGCGGCGACGTCTCGCAGGCCGGTGAGCACCGCGCCGGACGCTTCCGCGGTGCGTTCGTCGGCCATCACGGCGTCGCGCTGGCGTTTCGCCAGTGACGGAAGCATGAGCCCGAAAAGCACCAGCGCGGCCACGATCGGGAGCACGACCAACCAGATCAGCGCGGCGGCCGTCGTCGCGAGACCGATCAGCGCGGCGACCGTGGTGACCAGAAGGGCACGAGCCTGAACGAGCACACCGGCCGTGGCGTCGCGGACCACCTCGACGTGCCGGGTGATCATGGCGACCGCGCTGGCATCCGGGGTCCTGCGGTGCGTCGGGTCGTTCAGGACACCCTTGACGACCCGTGTGACCAGGGCGTCGCGCATGGGTTCGACGACATCGCCGAGCCGGGCGAACACCTGCCGCTGGCCGAGCGCTCCCAGCACCGCGAGCGCGGCGAACGCGAGCAGCCACAGCACACCGGCCAGCGGGTTTCCCGCGGCGAAGCCCTTGTCGACGGCCGTGCCGACGAGCTTGCCGCCGAAGAACGCCGGTACGCCTTCGAGCATCGACCAGCCGAGCAGGACGAGGACACCTCTGCGGTGCCCGGCCAGCGTGGAGAGGTAGAAACGCATCACTCGCCCCCGGTGAACACAGCGCGGTAGTCCTCGTCGTCCCACAGTTCGGCGTGGGTGCCGGTGCCTCTGAGCCGGCCGTTCTCCAACCACACCACGACATCGGCCCGTGCTGCCGTGGCGGGGCGGTGCGTCACCACGACCCTGGTGCGGCCGGGCAGCGCGGTCGTGAGCGCCTTGTCCACTTTGGCCTCGGTCACCGTGTCCAGACTCGCGGTGGCGTCGTCGAGCACGAGGACTTCCGGATCCCGCACGATCGCGCGCGCCAAGCCGATCCGTTGTGCCTCACCGCCGGACAGCGGCGCATCGGAAAGCGGGGTTTCGTAGCCCTGTGGCAGGCGGATCAGCGCGTCGTGCACCTGGGCGGCCACAGCGGCGTCGCGCACCTGGATCTCGTCCGCGTCCGTTCCATAGCCGATCGAACGACCGATCGTCGTGCCCAGCAGCGCGGGACGTTCGAAGGCATAACCGACCTGGCCGTCCCGCGCGACCTCGCCTTCGTCCACAACGGACAGTCCGCCGAGCACCGCGGCCAGCGTCGACTTGCCCGCTCCGGAGCTGCCGACGACCGCGGCGAACGCGCCTTCGGGGATCGTGAGGCTCACGTCGTGCAACGCGCCGTTGATGCTCACGTTCCTGAGTTCGATGCTCCCGTCGGAGGACTTGGGAGCCGGGCGGCGCACCGGCGGGGTGTCGAGGACCTCCGCGATCCGGGTGGCCGACGCTCGGGTGCGTTCCAGCGCGGTGAGCTGCGGGATCTGCCCGACGATGCCCATGCCGAGCGCGGTGTACCCGAGGGCGGCGAGCACGTCACCGGCGGTCAGCCTGCCCTGGAGAATGCCGAAACCGGCCGCGATGAGCACGGCCAGTTCCACGGCCGGCAGCAGGAGTCCCGCGCGCCACATCATCTTCGCCTGGGTGCGCCACATGCCGCCGCCCGCCGCGGCGAGACGGGGCAGCGGCTGCAACACCCGGCCGGACTCGCGGTCGGCGATGCCCGCCGCGGCGATCGTGTGCCGGCCGGCCACGGCGTCGACCAGGCGGGCCGAGATCTCGCCGGAGACCTCCTGATAGGCCAGCACGTCGTCGGCGGTGAGCTGCATGTGCGAGCGGACGAGGAGCATCGCCAGCGGCACGCTGACCGCGAACACCGCTGCCAACCGCCAGTCCAGCAACGCCAGCGCCACGACCGAGCCGACCGAGGACACCGCGGCGATGATCAGGGACATCACGGTGACCACGACACTGCCCGCGTTGCCGCAGTCGCCGGTCAGCCGGCTCACCGCGTCACCGGCGGCGAACCGCGGCGGGTGACCGAGTGCGAGGAGGTGGCGGGAGAGCCGTTTGCGCAGCCACGCGGTGGCGCGGGCGGTGATGCTCGCGGCGAGCACGATGCCGATCGCGTCGCCGACGATCTCGGTGGCCGCGAGCAGGAGCAGCCACAGGACGGTCACCAGCACGAACGTTCCGCTCAACGCCATGTCGACGGCGTTGGCGAGAGCGGTGGGGAGCAGCAGACCGGCCGTGGTGGCCACCGCGGCGTTGAGCAGCAACAGCCACGGGCGCACGTCTCGCCGTACGAGGGAGAACAGCAGGGCGTCACCGGGTTTGGCCATCGGCTGTTCCTCCGGAGGTCATGAGGGCGCATCATGAGCGAGGGCCCGACAGCTGGCCGGCTGCCGGGCCCTGCAGTTGGCGGGTGAGCGGCATACTTCGCCTATGCCGCTCACTCACCGCGGTGGTTCAGTTGAGGCGTGTGTCAGCAGGCCAGCAGGCTGACGGTGCTGTGCGAGCAGGGGAGCAGCAGCGACGCGTTCGACGCGGTCGTGGAGCCACCGCCACCGCCGCCGCCACCCGACGCCATCGCGTTGCTCGGCGCCTCGGGGGTCTCGAGGTCCTGCATGTCAAGGATGAAGCCCATGACAATCTCCTAATTTCGAGGGATCGAACTGTGTTTACTGCTACCGGTCGGTGAGGACCGGCGTTCGTGAGCCCAGGAAGGGCAGTGGTGGGCGGCCGTCCACAGTGGACGCTATGGCGAGCAGAACGCCCGCGCCGCCGGTGTTGAGGTCCATCGAGAGCCGGCGCAGCTGGACGCCGGGGAACGCGATCCCGGCACCGAAGCGCACGGCGTGCCAGCCGAGTGCCCGCAGGTGCATCCGCACCGAGCCTTCGAGCCGTTCGTCCGGCCGGTACCGCGTCGCGTGAGCGAGCGTGGCCATCAGACCGGCCCTGCCCAGCGTGAACGCGGGCTGGATGACGAACTCGCCGGTGCAGCCGCTGAGCAGTTCGGGCAGCTTCTCTACGCACGGGCGTTCAGGTGCGATGTTCGCGAACTCGGTGAGCGCCAACGCGATGCCCGCACCGCCGATGCCGACGTACGGCAGGCTTCGGAACGTGCCGTCCCGCACCTGAAGCGAGCCGTCCAGCGCCACCATCGTCTCGGCCAGATCGCGTTCGAGCGCCTGCTCCGCGAGCTCGAGCCAGCGCCGTTCGGTGGTGTGCTCGAACATCCGCAGGAAGAACAACGCGGGTCCGGACCAGCCGTGCAGCAGACCGGCCTTCGCCTTGTCACCTGGTCCGGGATCGCCGGCCAGCTGCTTCGCGAGCCGTTCGGCGAGCACCTCGGCCTTGATCGCGAAGCCGTCGTCCTGGCGGGTGTCCGCGAAGTGCAGCAGGTTGAGCCCGATGCCGGACAGCCCCGCGCTCAGCCCGTGGTCCTGCGTGGCGGGGACCAGCGCCGCGTAGCTCTCGACGAGTTCGGTCGCGAGGTCGTGATGGCCGAAGTTCTCCAGCACGTGCGCGATGCCGTGTGCGCCGACGAAGAACCCCGCCTGCTTCGGCGGATCCTTCCGCACGGCCTTGATCAGCCAGTCCTCGTGCTCGGGGTAGCGGCCTTCACCGCTGACGTCGAGTGCGTGCAGCACACCTGCCGCGCCGTAGCCGAAGCACGTGCCGCCGACCTCGAACTGCTCGATGTCGCCGGGGAACAGCCGGTCCGTCCGTTGTGGCGTCGCGCTGTGCAGGATCGCGGTGGCGATCTCCTTGCGCACGACCGTCCAGTCCGGGTTCTCCTCGTCGAACTGGGTGAACGCGGGGTCCGTCGGCGGGTCGACGCGCGGCGTGAGCACGTCGATGATCGCCTGGCCGTACTCGTCGCTGAGCCCGAACCGTTGCTGGACGACCTTGACGTGCTGGGGGAGTTTCGCGGGTGCGAGCTCCAGCACCGTGTTGAGCGGCAGGAAGATCCACAGCTTGAGCGCGGCGAGCGGGTGCTCGTCGATCTCGAAACCCTCGCGGTCCTTGGGCGCCTGGAAACCGGGCGCGCCGAGCGTGGGCCGGTGCACGTCGTCGATCGTCGACGACAGCTCGAAGTCGATCAGCGAGATCTCGTCGTCCTCGTCGACCAGGATGTTGAGCGTGTGCAGGTCGCCGAACACGACCCCGCGCTCGTGCACCCTTTCGACCAGGTCCTCGACCTTGCCGACGAGAGCGAGCGCGCGCTCCCGGTACTCGGCGAGCTTCTCGTCGTCGGTGTCCTTGTGCGTCAAGGGGTAGTTGTGGCCGAGCCACTGCCCGAGCGACCGGCCGGGCATGAACTCCATCGCGACGAAGAGGTGCTCCCACTCGATGAAGCGGTCGTACACCTCCGGCACGCCCTTGACGCCCTTGAGCCTGGTGAGGATGTCGTACTCGCGCTCCAGCCGCGCCACGGCGTCGCGGCCCTCGCGGTCGAGCCCGGCGTGCGGCCGCGCCTCCTTGAGCACGACCTCCTTGCCGTCGCTCTTGCGCGTGGCCAGATAGACGCCGCCGCCGTTGGAGAAGTGCAGCGAACTCTTGATCTGGTAAGGGAACTTGGCGGGATCGCCGGCGTTGCGCTCGGCGAGGTGCGGCGCCAGGAACTCCGGCAGCTCGACCCACTCCGGCACGCTGAAGACCGGCTTGCGCTTGTCCACGACGAGCTCGCCGTCCGGCCCCTCGATCGCGAGCACCTGCTGCCCGTCGACCTCGAGCCACTGCTCGGAGAACCCGCCGTAGCGCACGTACAGCGGTCCCTTGCCGAACCGCAGGTCGCTGAGGACGTAGGCCCCGTGCTCGCCGTCGAGGGTCGCGCCGAGCTCGGTGAGGATCTGCTGGAGCTGCTCGGTGCCCGTCGGGTAGATCGTGATCAGCTTGCCGCTGCCCTCACGGGGTGCGTACTTCGAGTTGCGGGCGAGCACGATCGAGATCGTCGGCAGGTACTTGAACGGGATCCGGCGTTCGACGCAGTAGTCGAACGTGGCCTTGAGCACCCGGCCGGCGTTGTCGAGACCTGCGGAGACGTGAATCTTCCAGCCCTGCTTCGGCAACTGGACTCCGCGGGGGTGGAGGTGCCTCCACACATTGCGCTCGACCTGCACCCAGCCGGCGGGCAGTTCGGGCAGCTCACGCGAAAAGTCGTCGCCGGGGAGGTCGCTTTCGGTGCTGCTCTGCAGATCGTAGAACCGTCGATCTGCGAAGCAGAACGCCTCGTATCTGAGGTCCACCGAATTCCCTCCTCAACCGTTTTGCGATTTCCTTGACGCCGAATATTCCCGCACAATTCGGTGCCTATGGCCAATCCGCCATCTGAGGTATATGGGTACCCCGTTCGTGTCCGAATGAGGCATGGTTACCGGCGCGTATGTGACTCGTTGTGATGAGGTTTGGGGCCGTCTCACCCAGCTGCGAGGTTTGCTGATTGGCCGGTCAACGCACCCGTCCTGGCGTTATGCTAAACGGCCCTGTATCGTTCCGTTTGGGCGAACGTCGATGAGCTGCGGTATTCCAGGCCGATCTCGACGTATAGTTAGGTGCTGGCAACCGTCATATACGCACTGTGTTCCGTACTCTCTTCGGGTGAAGTCGAAATTGGCTGCCAATGCGCGTTTGGCACCGCCGAACGGCGGTATTGGTACCCCTGAAGGAACCCATCCGGAGTATGAGATTGTGCATGCGAATTTATGTAGCAATCATTGTCTTGCTACATGCAAGTTGCATCTGTGGTGAATGTAATCTTTTGGGTGAAGTTTATGTTTTGATGTAACAGGCGCGGTTTTGTGAGCGGCCCTCTGCTGTCCGGTGTGGCGTGCGGGCTAGGCTGCGGGGGTGGGGAGCGTGGCTAGCCGCTGGCTGGTGCCGGCCGTCGTGGTGATCACCGGTGCCGCGGTGGCGGCCGGGATGGTGGGGCGGACGGTCTACTCCCGTCCCGCGGAGGCGAAGGGGTCGCCGGTCGTGCCGTCCTCGTCCGTGGCCGGGCCGCTGCCGGGGACCGCGGAGGTTCGGTTGAGCCCGGACGCGTTCACGCATCCCGATCGGACTTCGGTGCAGACGGTGCTGCAGAAGTACTTCGACGCGATCAACGACCGGGACTTCGCTGAGTGGCGGTCGGTGGTGTCGGCGCAGCGGGGGTCGACGACTGCCGAGTCGACCTGGATGTCGGACTACGAGACCACCCGGGATGGCGGGATGGTCGT
The DNA here is from genome assembly GCF_002150765.1 of Lentzea kentuckyensis. Lineage (GTDB taxonomy): Bacteria > Actinomycetota > Actinomycetes > Mycobacteriales > Pseudonocardiaceae > Lentzea > Lentzea kentuckyensis. The sequence continues at coordinate 36,208 of NZ_MUYM01000061.1, read as the reverse complement.
GCAGCGGATCGAGTCCGATGTGGTCGGGCGGCGGTTGCGGGTTTTGTTGTCTTTTGTGTCCACTCAGGACGTTGCCAAGGCTCCGGTTGTGTTGCCGGAGCGGTGTATTCGGTGGCGGGTTGTTTATGTGATGGTGTGGGAGGGTGGGGAGTTGAAGGTGGATCTGGCGCCGGAGAGCCGGACTCCCCAGATGGAGAAGTGTTGATCTGGGGGTTGCTGGACGCGACTCATGCGGGTGGTCACCTTGCGTTGGGCGTGTTGCGTTTAGGACTCGGGGCTCCGCCCCGGACCCCGCCAATCTGATCAAAGACCGGCCAGCGCCGCGGGCGGGTTGATGGCACGCCTGTTGCTTTCGGCGGCTGCGCGTTGCGTTGGTGCGGTTCGGGTGGGGTGGTCCCGTCCCAAGCCGGGCCAGAGCGAGCCGCGCCCGAGGGGACCCCTGCACGAGCGTGCCTGGACAGCACGACGCCCCGGGCCGCTGGTGCGGGCCGGGGCGCGTGGGAGTGGGTTAGGCCGGGGTGAAGGCCAGTGCCACGTTGTGGCCGCCGAAGCCGAACGAGTCGTTCACCGCGGCGTCCAGCTTGATCTTGCGGGGTTCGCCCGCGACCACGTCCAGGGTGACGGCCGGGTCCAGGTTCTCCAGGTTGAGCGTTTGGGGAACCACGCCGTCGCGGATCGACAGGACGGTCACGATGGCTTCTACCGCGCCTGCCGCGCCCAGGAGGTGGCCCAGGGCGCCCTTCGGGGCGGTCAGGACCGGGTGGTCGCCGATCGCCTTGCGGATTGCCACGGTTTCCGCGACGTCGCCCACCGGGGTGGAGGTGGCGTGGCAGTTCACGTGGCCCACGTCGGCCGGGTCGATGCCGCCGGAACGCAAGGCGGCGGCGATGGCTCGGGACTGGCCCACGCCCTCGGGGTCCGGGGCGGTGATGTGGTAGCCGTCGGCTGAGGTGCCGATGCCTGCCAGGCGGCCGTAGATCTTGGCGCCACGGGCTTCCGCGAACTCACGGCGTTCCAGGACCATGACGCCCGCGCCTTCGCCCAGGACGAAGCCGTCGCGGCCCGTGTCGAACGGGCGCGAGGCCTTTTCCGGCTCGTCGTTGCGGGTGCTCATGGTGCGGGCCTGGGAGAAGCCCGCGACCGGGATCGCGGTGATGCACGCTTCCGCGCCGCCTGCCACGACCACGTCGGCTTCGCCGGACATGATCATGCGGTAGGCCCACGCGATGGCCTCGGCGCCTGACGCGCAGGCGGAGACCGGGGCGTGCACGCCTGCCTGGGCCTTGAGTTCCAGGCCCACGTGGGCTGCCGGGCCGTTCGGCATCAGCATCGGGACGGTCAGCGGCGACACCTTGCGCAGGCCCTGCGTCTCCAGGAGGTCGTCCTGGGCCAGGAGGGTGATCGCGCCGCCGATGCCGGTGCCGATGATCACGGCCAGGCGCTGGCGGTCGACGGTGTCGTCGTTGTGGCCGGCGTCGGACCACGCCTGGCGGGACGCCACGATGGCGACCTGCTCGGAGCGGTCCAGGCGGCGGGCCTCGACGCGGGGGAGCACCTCGGTCGGGTCGACGACGAGCTGTGAAGCGATCTTGACCGGCAGGTCGTACTTCTCGACCCAGTCGTGGGTCATGGGGCGAACCCCGGATTTGCCGGCCAGGAGCGCGTCCCAGGTCGACGTGACGTCACCACCGAGCGGGGTGGTGGCACCCAGCCCGGTGATGACGACCTCGATGCCGGAAGTCACTTGTTGCTGGTGATGTAGTTCACCGCGTCACCAACGGTCTTGAGGTTGGCCAGCTCGTCGTCCGGGATCTTCACGCCGAACTTGTCCTCAGCCTGGACGGCGATCTCGACCATCGACAGCGAGTCGATGTCGAGGTCGTCCACGAAGGACTTCTCAGCGGTGACGTCGTCGGCGGCCACACCGGCGACCTCTTCGACGATCTCGGCAAGACCGGACAGGACGTTGTCGCTCACTGAAGTTCCCTTTCGATTGAAACGATGGAAAAACTCTGGGTGGTGCTCACGGGCACCGGACCACTTGGCCCGCGTAGGACAGACCCGCGCCGAACCCGACCATCAGCACCACGTCTCCGCTCGAGATCTCGCCCGCGGTCCTCATGTGGTCCAGTGCCATGGGGATCGAGGCCGAGGAGGTGTTGCCGGATTCGACGATGTCTCGAGCGACCTTCAGGTCCTCCCGCGCACCATTGTTGCGCAGGCGCTTGGCGATCGCCTCGATGATGCGGAGATTGGCCTGGTGCGGGGCGAAAACGTCCACATCGGACAGTTCCACGCCCGCGAGCTCGGCGGCGCGGATCGCGATGGGCGCGATCTGGGTCGTCGCCCAGCGGAAGACCGTCTGGCCTTCCTGGTGGATGAACGAGTCGCGGTCGTCGATCCTGATGACCTCGGACATCTCGCCGTCCGAACCCCACGCGACGGGGCCGATGTGGTTCTCGTCGCTGGCGCCCACGACGACGGCACCGGCGCCGTCCGCGAAGATGATCGCGGTCGAGCGGTCGTCCTGGTGGGTCCAGTCGGTGAGCTTCTCCGCGCCGATGACGAGGATGTTCTTCACCGTGCCGGCGCGGACGATGTCCGAGGCGGTCGCGACGGCGTAGCAGAAGCCCGCGCACGCGGCGTTCAGGTCGAACGCGGCGGCGGCCTTGATGCCGATCTTGGTGGCGACCTGCGCGGCGGCGTTCGGGATCGTCGACGGCATGGTGCACGTCGCCACGATCACGCCGCCGATGTCGGCCGGGGTGAGGCCCGCGTCCTCGATCGCCTTGGTGCCCGCCGCGACGGACATGTCCACGACGCCCTCGTCCTTGCTCGCGACGCGCCGGTTCGCGATGCCGACGCGCTCGCGGATCCACTCGTCGGACGTGTCCATGCGAGCGGCGAGGTCGTGGTTGCTGACCACCGTCTCCGGCTGATAGCTGCCGAGGCCGATGATGCGGCTACCCGCAGATGCCTGCGGGGCCTGGAACGTGGTCACTGAGTGGCTCCAACGGTGTCGATCAGCTCCGCGACCTTCTCGAGCTGGTCGGGGGTCTTGAGGGCGAGGGTGGCGGTGCCCTTCATCGCACGCTTGGCGAGACCCGTGAGCGCGCCGGCGGGCGGCAGCTCGACCGAGCCGGCGATGCCCTTCTCGACGAGGGTCGCCTGGCAGACGTCCCAGCGGACCGGGCTGGTGACCTGGGTGACCAGGCGGCGCAGCACCTCGGTGCCCTCGGTGACGAGCTGCCCGTCCTTGTTGGACAGCAGCGGCAGCGACGGGTCGTGCGTGGTGACTTCGGCGGCACGCGCGCGCACCGCGTCTTCGGCGGGCGCCATGTACTTGGTGTGGAACGCGCCCGCGACCGCCAGCTTGCGGACCTTCGCCGTGCCCGGCGGGTTCGCCGCGAGCTCGTCGAGTGCGGGACGAGGACCGGCCGCGACGATCTGGCCGGCGCCGTTGCGGTTGGCGGGCACGAGACCGAGCTCCTCGAGGCGCGCGAGCACCTCCTCCTCGTCGCCACCGAGTACCGCGGCCATGCCGGTCGGCTCGAGCGCGCACGCCTGGGCCATCGCGGCACCGCGCACACCGGCCAGGGCGACCGCGTCGTCGGCGCTGATGACGCCCGCGATCGACGCGGCGGCCAGCTCACCGACCGAGTGGCCCGCGACGATCACGTCGGCGGGCAGTTCGACGCGGCGGCGCAGCTCACCGAACGCGAGCAGCGCGAGCGCCACGACCAGCGGCTGGGTGATCGCGGTGTCGACGATCTCGTCGGCCTCCGCGGTGGTGCCGAGACGCACCAGGTCCAGGTCAGTGATCTCCGACCACGTGCGGACCTGCTTCTCCGCCCCCTCCAGTTCGAGCCAGGGGGTGAGCATGCCGGGAGTCTGGGACCCTTGTCCGGGCGCGAGGAGTGCGATCACGTCGATTACTAAAGCTGGTGAACCCACCGGTACCCCATGCCGTAAAGAACGAAGTACGGCGATCGTATTTGTAGAGACCCTACAAAAGTGTCGGACGGGTGAACGCTGCCCGACGTCTGCCCAGCTCAGCGAGCCGCATGGTCGTTTGGCCCTCACCCTAACGGATGTGTGCGAACTCCGTCACATGCCGTTCGCTACCACAGGCCCCGGGACCGTGCAAGGCGACCTACAGACAAAGCGACGCGAAGCACAAGCGCGTCTCGAGCGTCATGTGCATTTCTTCCCGTCATTTCCTGAACGCGCCGAAGGCGATATCTGACCGTGTTCGGGTGCACGAACAGCCTTTTCGCGCACGTCTCCAGCACGCCGCCGACCTCCAGGAACGCGTCCACCGTCTCCAGCAGCGCGCCGCCCGCGTCCTCCAGCGGCCGGGCAACCCTGTCGACCAGCTGCCACTCGGCCTCCGGATCGCCGGCCAGCGCCCGTTCGGGCAGCAGGTCGAGCGAACGGACGGGACGCGGCGCGGCCGGCCAGCCCACGACCGCCCGCAGCCCGCTCAGCGCGTCGCTGGCGCTGCGATGAGCCTCGGACAGGCTCGCGACGGTGGGCCCGGCCACCACGGGTCCCTCGCCGAACCCCTCGGCGATGCGCCCCAGCACGTCCTCACCGGTCTCCGTCGGCCCGCCGAGCACGACCACGAGCCGCGAGCCCTGCACCGACAGCAGCACCTGCCGGCCCGCGCGGGCGGCCTTGCTGCGCACCGAGTAGATGATCGTCGGCGGGTCCTCGCCGCCGGGATTGCCCACCAGCACGGTGGCTTCGAGCCCGGGGTCCCAGCCGAGCGCAGCGGCGCGCGACAGCAGCGACTCCTCGGGGTCGCCACGCACGATGCCGTCCACGACCAGCGCTTCCAGCCGGGCGTCCCACGCGCCGCGCGCCTCGGCGGCCGTCGCGTAGGAGGTGGCGGCGGAGAAGGCGATCTCCCGCCCGTACCGCAGCACGCCCTCCATCAGCAGCGCGCGTTCGGCCTCGGTCTCCGCCATCGCCGGCATCCGGTCCTCGAACAGCTCCAGCGCTATCCGGACGAGCTCGACGGTCTGGCGCAGGCTCACCCAGCGGGAGATGTCCTTGGGGGCGGAACGGAAAGCATCCGCGGTGAGCCGGATCGCCTGCTGCCGGTCGTGCAGCCACTCGACGAAGCCCGCCACGCCGTTCTGGATCAGCAACAGCACGCTCGCACGCTGGTCAGCGGGCATCCGGGCGAACCACGGCAGCCGCTGTTCCATCTCGGACACACTGGCCGTGGCGAGCGAGCCGGACGCGCGTTCGATCTTGCGCATCGTGCGGGCGGAGAGGGTGGGCGGGTGCTCCTCCTTCGCCTTCGTGGTGGTCATACCCGCAGCTTAAGGCGTTGGAGGTGACATCACCGGGACGGGTGACAGAACCCATGCAACCGTTTGAACGGCCATACCTTCGGGCAGCAGAGGTCTTTTCGTGCGGCGTGGAGGTTTCGTCTTGCGTAGGTTCCCGGCCCTGGCCCTGAGCGTGGTGGCGCTGCTGTCGACGAGTGTCGCCGCTTCGGCCGATCCTCCCGACCCTCTCGCCGAGTACGTCGCCCAACCGGTCAAGTGGGCGCAGTGCAGCGGAAAGCTGAGCGAGCTGGAATGCGCCACGCTCGTCGCGCCGCTCGACTACGCCAAACCGGCGGGCGACCGGATCAACCTGATGATCAGCCGGAAGAAGGCGGCGGCGCAGGACCGCAGGCGCGGCGTGCTGTTCACCAATCCGGGTGGACCTGGGGGTTCCGGGGTCGGACTGCCGTTGTTCCTGGCCAAGTCCGAGCTCGCGCAGGTCTACGACCTCATCGGCTTCGACCCGCGCGGCGTCGGCGGTTCGACGGCGCTGAACTGCCGGGCCGCACCGGCGATCGCCGCGCCGGAATCCCGGCCGGCGGACGGCGAGTTCGGCAAGTGGGCGGCCGAGGCGCGCGAGGCCGAGGAGGCGTGCCAGCAGTCGTCCGGCGGGATCCGCCAGTTCATCAGCACCGCCAACACCGCGCGGGACATGGACGTCGTGCGCGCGGTGCTGGGCGAGCCGAAGATCAACTATCTGGGTTACTCCTACGGCACCTACCTGGGCGCGGTGTACGGGACGTTGTTCCCGAACCGCCTGGACCGCAGCGTGCTCGACTCGGCGGTGCACCCGGAGTGGATCTGGCACGAGCAGTTCCGCCAGCAGGCCGTCGCGTACCGGCAGGACGTCGAGACGTGGGCGACCTGGGTGGGGGAGCGCAACGAGAAGTTCGCGCTGGGCAAGTCGCAGACCGAGGTGCTGGCCGAGGTCGAGAAGGTCGCCGCGAAGCTGAACACCACGCCGATCGGCGAGTACAACCGGTCTTCCTTCGACGGGGCGATGGGCGTGGGTGCCCGCTACCGTCCACTGTGGTCGGACCTGGCGACGATCGTGACCAAGCTGCGGTCGGGGGAGAAGCCGGAGAACGCCGAGGGCGCCAAGGCAGGGCAGGTGCTCGCGAAGACCAGCCTGCAGGAGCTGCGGTCCGGCGTGTTCGACACGGTCACCTGCGAGTCGGCCTGGCCGACCGACCTGCACATCTACTACGAGGACATGCGCACCTTCCGCGAGCGCTACCCGTACGGCTTCGGCATCGTCCGGGCCGCCCCGATGACGTGCACGTTCCGCTCGTTCACCCCGCCGGAGGAGGCGGTCAAGCTCGGCCGCAACGGTTACCCGGTCGGCGTCGTCGTGCAGTCGGAGGGCGACACGCAGACCCAGTACGCGGGTGGCCCGGCGATGGCGGCGCGGCTCGGGCACAACCTGATCACCGTCGTCGACGAGGGCAAGCACGGCATCTACAACGGCGGCAACTCCTGCGTCGACGGCAAGGTGAACCGGTACCTGATCGACGGGGCGCTGCCCGGCAGCAGTTCCGAGTGCGCCGGCGACCCGCGGCCGGACGTGCCGAAGGACGGTCAGGGCGGGGTGGCTCCGGCACCTGCTCCGGCGTTGTCCCCGGACCGGATGCAGTCGTATCTGGACGGCCGGGGACTCTCGGCCAGGCCGTAGAAATGTGGAAGCGCCCGACACAGAGCGTGGCGGGCGCTTCCCTCTCCCCGGTCCCCACCGGTGGTTCCACTCTGGACTGTATTGAGACAAAAATCCACGTCAGCCACCCTTTCGTGTCACAGTGTCGAGGTTGCTGAGCGGTGTGATCCGCGAAACGATCAACTGGTCGGATCTTCACTCACCGCAACTTTGTTCTAGGAGGGCCCGTGGGCTCGCAAATCACCGAGGGCCTGGGCCAGGCGTGGGCGATGGTCGCCACGTTCGTGCCGAAGCTGCTCGGCTTCCTGCTCGTTCTGGTCATCGGCTGGTTCATCGCCAAGGCACTCGCCAAGGGCGTGCAGTTCCTGCTCAAGCGCGTCGGCTTCGAGAAGCTCGTCGACAAGTCGGGCCTGCACGGCGCGATGCGGCAGTCGTCGATGGACGCGACCGGCCTCATCGCCAAGATCGTCTACTACTTCGTGCTGCTCATCGCGCTGCAGCTGGCGTTCGGCGTGTTCGGCGCCTCGAACCCGGTCAGCACGCTGCTCAACGAGGTCATCGCGTACCTGCCGCGGATCGTCGTGGCGATGGTGCTCGTGATCGTCGCGTCGGCGATCGGCACCGCGCTGCGGGGCCTCGTGACCGGTGCGCTGGGCCAGCGCTCGTACACGAAGATCATGGGCAACATCACCTACGGCTTCGTGATGGCGCTGGGCGTCATCGCGGCGCTCAACCAGCTGGGCATCGCGATCTCGGTGACGATGCCGGTGCTGATCGCCGTGCTCGCCACGGTCGCCGGCGTGATCGTCATCGGTGTGGGTGGCGGCCTGGTCCGCCCGATGCAGTCGCGCTGGGAGGGCTGGCTGAACCGCGTGCAGGACGAGGCCGCGGCCGCCCAGTCGCCGACGCCGCGCGCGTCGCAGGAGATGCCCGCAGGCGTGGGTGGCCGTGCCGGTGACATGCCTACGCCGCCGTCGGGCATGCCGATGTCGGACAGGTAGTTCGTCTGGGTGGAAGGGGCTCGCGCTGACCAGCGCGGGCCCCTTCTTCGTTGTTGAGGCCGTTCTCCAGTTGCGGTCCACCACGGGCGGCGAACCTCGGTGCCACGTGACGGTGGAGGAGACGTTCCATGAAGGCCCTGGTGCTGTCCGGAGGCGCGGGAACACGCCTGCGACCATTCAGCTATTCGATGCCGAAACAACTGATCCCGATCGCCAACAAGCCGGTGCTCGAGTACGTGGTGGAGAACCTGCGCGAGATCGGGGTCACCGAGATCGGCATCATCGTCGGCGACCGCGCTCACGAGATCTCCGACGTGCTGGGCGACGGGTCCGCACTGGGCGTGGCGATCACGTACATCCCGCAGGACGCACCGCTGGGACTCGCGCACTGCGTGAAGATCGCGCGGCCGTTCCTGGGCGAGGACGACTTCGTGATGTACCTGGGCGACAACATGCTCGTCGAGGGCATCTCCGAGATCGCCGACGAGTTCGCGGCGGTGCGGCCGTCCGCGCAGGTCGTGGTCTACAAGGTGCCGGACCCGCGGGCGTTCGGCGTTGCGGAGGTGGACGAGAACTCGCGCGTGACGCGGCTGGTGGAGAAGCCGCAGGAGCCGCGCAGTGATCTCGCCATGATCGGCGTGTACTTCTTCACCCCGCGCATCCACGAGGCGGTGGACGCGATCGAGCCGTCGTGGCGTGGCGAGCTGGAGATCACCGACGCGTTGCAGTGGCTGGTGACGCACGACCGTGACGTGCGGGCGCGGATCTACTCGGGGTTCTGGAAGGACACCGGCAAGGTCGAGGACGTGCTGGAGTGCAACCGCGAGGTGCTGCAGCGGATGCGCGCGGACGTCCAGGGCATCGTCGACGAGGAGAGCACGCTCATCGGCGAGGTCGTCGTCGAGGAGGGCGCCCGCGTCGTGCGGTCGTGCATCGTCGGGCCCGCGATCATCGGTGCCGGCACGCTGGTCGAGGAGTCGATCGTGGGGCCGTACACGGCGATCGGCGCGGACTGCCGGATCACCGAGTCCGGGGTGTCCGACTCGATCGTGCTGTCGGGTGCCTTCGTGCACAACGTCTCCGGCATCGAGACGTCGTTGATCGGGCGCAAGGCCAGGGTGGGTTCGGCGAAGCAACATCGGCTGGTCGTCGGGGACGACGCGCATGTGGAGGTGGCGGCGTGAAGCTGCTGGTTACCGGGGCGGCCGGGTTCATCGGCTCGCACTACGTCCGCACCCTGCTCGACGGCGGGTACGCGGGCTACGAGGACGCGCACGTCACCGTGCTGGACAAGCTGACGTACGCGGGAAACCGCGCGAACCTGCCTTCGTCGCATCCGCGGATGTCGTTCGTGGAAGGCGACATCTGCGACCTGGAGCTGTTGCTGGAGCTGCTGCCCGGCCACGACGCGGTGGTGCACTTCGCGGCCGAGTCGCATGTGGACCGTTCGCTGACGGCGGCCGCGGACTTCGTGCTCACCAACGTGCTCGGCACGCAGACGTTGCTGGAGGCCTGCCGCCGGACCGGCGTGTCCCGGGTCGTGCACGTGTCCACCGACGAGGTCTACGGGTCGATCGACGAGGGCGCCTGGACCGAGACGTGGCCGCTGCAGCCGAACTCTCCTTACGCCGCCTCGAAGGCGTCCAGTGACCTGATCGCCCGCGCGTACTGGCGGACCCACGGCATGGACGTGTCGATCACGCGCTGCTCCAACAACTACGGGCCGTACCAGCATCCGGAGAAGCTGATCCCGTTGTTCATCACGAACCTGTTCAACGGCGTTCAGGTGCCGTTGTACGGGGACGGGTCGAACGTGCGGGAGTGGCTGCACGTGTCCGACCACTGCCGGGCGATCCAGCTGGTGCTCACCTCGGGGCGTTCCGGCGAGATCTACAACGTCGGTGGCGGCAACGAGCGCACCAACCTGCAGATCACCGAGGCTCTGCTGGATCTGTGCAGCGCGGGGCCCGCGCTCGTCAAGCGGGTGGCCGACCGGCTCGGGCACGACCAGCGGTACGCGCTGGACGACACGAAGATCCGCGCCGAGCTCGGCTACGAGCCGCTGGTGTCGTTCGAGCAGGGGCTGGCGGACACCGTCGCCTGGTACCGCGACCACCCGGCGTGGTGGAAGCCGTTGCGGGACTTCACGTCCTGATCCAGTCCTGAAGGCGGTCGCACTCCTCGGCGACCGCCTTCTTCTTCGTGTGGGGCACGTTTTCGAGGTAGTCGACGGTGATCGTCCTGTCCTTGGCGACGGACCAGGTGGCGACGACGTAGCCGTCGACGAGCACTGTCGGTTTGCCGCCGACGACCACGCCGAGCCGGTCGTCCGCGATGACCCGGCGGCGGTCGGCGTGCGCGAGCAGGATGTTGTCGAACTCGGGCAGCAGGCGGACCGGTAGTGGTGTTTCCGGGTCGGGACGTGGCGCGTCGGGCAGGTCGAAGAGCTCCTTGCCGGCCTCGTTGCGGAACGTCACGAGCTGGGGGCGGAGCTGCTCGAAGACCTCGGCGAGTTTGGTGAGGCCGGACCACTGCTGGGCGTCCATGACCGTCGCCGGGCCGAACGCCCTGAGGTAGCGCAGCACGAGCCGTTCGCGGGGCATGGCGTGCTGTTCCTGGTCGAGCCAGGCTTCGAGGGGCGTGCAGATCGCGCGGCCGCTGCGGTGCCACAGGCCGCGCGGCGGGAGCTGGACGAGGGCGAGCTTGTTGCGCAGCGCGTTGCCGAGGACGGTGTGCTCGCGGTCCGGCCAGTGCTGCTGGAGCAGCTTGCCGACATCCGCGGTGCCCTGCGGGGTCTCGTCGAGGATCTTGCGACCGGCTTCGGCGACGGCGTCGAGGTCGAGGCCGCGCAGTCGTTTCGCGAACGGGCCGCTCTGCAGCTCGCGGTCCAGCCTGAGCTGCATGTGCGGCCTCAACGCGAGGGCGTCCTGTGCACTGACCAGGTGGATCGTGCCGCGCATGAGCAGGATGCGGACGACGTGCCTGCTGACGAGCAGGTCTTCGAGTTCCTGCGGCTGGAAGTGGTTCAGGCGGGTCCACAGGCCGATGTAGGGCGATTTCGGTTCCTGCGCCTGGATGCCGACGAGACGTTCGATGGTGGCGAACGCGCCGAGGTCAGCGCGCTCGCGCAGCATCTGCCGTTCGATCAGCGCCCGGTTGAGCTGCTGTCGGCTCAAGATCCCCATGGGGACAGGTTAGAACCTGATGAACGCGAAACCGGTGCCGTTCGGACGTTCGCCGTCGTGCACGACGAGCAGGTTGAGCTTGCCGAGGACGATGTCGGCGCCGTCGGAGTGCTCGACGTCCTTGATCCTGAAGTCCCTGAGCGGCGTCATGTCCGCCTTGCGGTACGCGACGAACCGCGAGTCGCCCTGACTGGACGCGATCAGCACGTCGTCCGCGATGGTCAGGCCCTCGGCGTCGGCTTCGAGCCACTGGCCGCCGAAGCCGGGGTCGGGGCCGTCCTGTTCACATTCCTCGGTCTCGGGGTTGTACTTCTGCGGCGCGCCCCAGCTTCGCACTTCGTCGACCAGCTGCGGCTTGCCGAAGCCGTTGGCGCGCAACGGGATGCGCCAGATGCCGACGTCCTCCTGCGCGGCGTACAGGGTGTTCGTGCGCTCGTCGATCACCATGCCCTCGACCTGCGGGCCCTCGCCGGGCTCACCGCACACCGTCCACTGCTTGCCGTTCGGGAGGGTGAAGGTGCTCGGCAGGTCCAGAGTGGACACCTTCCTGGTGTCGTACGTCCTGTCCTTGGTGACCTGGAGGAACGCGATGCTGGTCTCGTTGCGCCGGCTGGTGACGACGACGTCCCTGCCGTTGATGTGCCCGGCGGCGAGGCCGTAGACGTTGTGCTGGCCTTCGACCTCTTGTTCGGTCTTGCTGAACACCGGCTTGGTGGCGGGGTTCGTGACGTCCTTCGCGCCGCGTTCGTCCACTTGGAACACCCGGACACGATCACGGCCGCGGTCGCTGACGAACGCCAGGTTCCCGACGACGTCGACGTTGTTGAAACGGCCGGGTTTCGCGTCCGGCGTGGGTGGCCGCGGCGCCGGGTAGACGCCGATCGTGCGACCGTTCAGGTCGAACGCCGCCAGGCCGCCCTCCTTGAGTGTGCCCAGGACCACACTGCGCTCGGTGTCGCGCGGGTTCACCCAGATGGCCGGGTCGTCCGCGTCGGCGGGTTCCTCGAACGTCTGCGTGACGGCCGTTGGTGTGATTACCGGCGTAGTTGGTGCGGTGAGGAACAAAGGCACGAGCGCCAGTGCTAAGGAAGATGACATGGTGGCAACGTAGGAAACACCGGTATACGGCGACTGAACCACGGGGGAACAAGCCGTGTGGTACGAGGTGGGATTGACGATCTTCGGCCAGAAGATCGCGTACACGGAGCTGGTCGGCCAGGTGCTGGCGCTCGCTGTCGTCTTCCTGGCGCAGCGTCGTTCACTCTTGACCTGGCCCGTTCAACTGGTCTCGGTGGCATTGCTCTTCACCGTCTACCTGTCCGCGCATCTCGGCGGCCTCGCGACGCGTCAGGTCGTCGTCGGGCTGATCGCGATCTACGGCTGGTACGCGTGGGTGCGCCGCCGTGACCCGGTCTTCGGCGTCGTGGTGCGGACCGGTTCGTGGCGGGAACGTAGTGCGGTAGCGGGCGTTTTCGTCATCAGCACGGTTGCGTTCGCGCTGGTGCTCGACGCGTTGAACGCCTCGTGGGCGCCGTGGCCGGACGCCGCGATCTTCGTCGGCACGATCCTGGCCTTCGCGCTGCAGGGACTGGGCCTGGTCGAGTTCTGGCTGGTGTGGCTGGTGGTCGACGCCGTCGGTGTGCCGCTGCAGATCCAGTCCGGCCTGTACTTCAGCGCGTTCGTCTACCTGATCTTCGCGGGCCTGGTGATCCACGGGTTCCTCGACTGGACGCGTACCGCCCAACGGTTGACAAAGGCGGCAAAGTCTCCTCTATGAGGGGACTGATCGCACTACTGGCAGCTGCTTCGTTACTGGTTCCCGTTCCTGCGCTGGCCGCTCAGGAGCCACCGCGGACCGGGTTCGAACTCACCGGCAACTGGACCACCGAGGCCGAGGAACAGGCCTACCTGCGCGCCACCGGACTCCCCGTCTCGACGATCGGGACCACCGCCCAGGGCCGTCCCGTCCAGCTCGTGCGCGTCGGCCCCTCGTCGGCGCGCACGGTCGTGCTCTTCATCTGCTCGCAGCACGGCGACGAGCCCGCCGGCCGCGAGGCGTGCCTGATCCGCATGCGCTCACTGCCGCGGTCGTCGTCGGTGACCTACCTGTTCGTGCCGAACGCCAACCCGGACGGCCGGGTGCTCGACACCCGCGGCAACTCCGACGGCGTCGACATCAACCGCGACCACCTGTTGCTGCGCTCGGCCGAGGCCCGCGCGATGGCTTCGGTGATCCGCGACTGGAAGCCTGACGTCATCCACGACCTCCACGAGTTCGGCCCCTCCGAGCCGTACTACGTGAAGGACGTCCTCTGGCTGTGGCCGCGCAACCTCAACGTCGCTCCTGGCGTTCACTCGCTTTCCGAGACGCTGTCCCGCTCGTACATCCGCCCGTCCGTCGAGGCCGCCGGCCGCACGTCGGGCGTCTACGGCATCCTCGTCGACCCGGTGACCGGTGAACCGGTCGGCCAGATCGCCGGTGACCATCAGGAACGCATCCTCCGCAACACCGGTGGCCTGAAGCACGGCATGGGGCTGCTGGTCGAGACCAACGGCGACGGCACGCCTGTCTTCCGCGTCGACTCGCACCTTCGCGCTCTGGACGGCACCCAGTCGTTCGTCCGCGAGAAGCGCTCGGAGATCGAGGCCGCCAACGCCGCTTCTCGCGCCGTCCGGACCGGCCCGGTGTACTTCGGCGGCGCCGACAACCAGGCCCCGGATCCCTCGGACGTCCTGACGACCCCGCCGTGCGGGTACGTGCTGACCGGCGCCCAGTACCGCGAGGTGTCCGACGAACTCGCCCTGCACGGCATCAGCTCCCAGTACCTCCGCGGCGGCGACCGCATCGTGCCGCTGAAGCAGGAGGCCCGTGCGCTGATCCCGCTCCTGCTCGACGCCCGCGCCGACGGACCACTCCTGGCGGCCCAGCCCGTCGCCCAGTGCTAACCCAACTGATATATCGGTTGGCCTGACCAGCGCCTTAGCAATGAGTCATTGGACTTCGTCCGCAAAAGACCCATTGCTAAGGCTCCAGCAGGGCGCGGTGTTCGAGGGTGAACAGAGCGGCGCGCGACTGCCAGGCCAGCGTCCAGAGCCCGTCGGCGTCGCGTGACTCGCGGGTGAAGCCGTGCATGCGCGCGTACCAGCCGTTGTCGGCGATGACGAAGCGCAGGACGCGGTCGACGAGGTCCGCTCGCTTGTCGCGCGGCAGGCCGTAGCCGTCGAGAAAGCCGCGGAACCACTCGGCGCGGATCGCCGCCGGCGGGAGGCCGATGCGTTCGGCGACGTCGTCGTCGAACAGTTGCGCGCAGTACCAGGCGGTGACGGCGACCTCGTCGAGCGGCTCGACCGGCCCGGTGTACTCCCAGCCGATGAGGCCGGTCGGGCGTCGGGCGTCGAACACGACGTGCCAGGGCGCGATGTTGCCGTGGCTGATCACGGCGTCGTCCGCACGGCTGCGCAACGTCCACGGCATCCACCGCGCGTCCGGCGGCGGCGTGAACGACCGGCTCACCTCGTGCAGCCGCCGGAGCGTCGTGCCGAGTTCGTGGAGCGACCGTTCCGGATCCGGCCACACCTGCTCGGCGAGGATCGTGCCGTCGAGCCGGGTCAGGACCTCGTTGCCGGCGTCGTCGAAGCCGGGGCCGACGACGCGTGGCGCGGCCTCGAACCCTTCGGCCTCCAGATGGCGGAGGAACGCGTGCACGGTCGTCGTCCACGGTTGTGCCGGATGAGTGACGGTCGATCCGCGGCGCTCGCCGGGGTTGGTGTGGCCGAGGTCCGCGAGGCGGTCGTAGGGCTCGTCCTGCATGCCCGCAACCTAGGTATGTGCACGCGGTGAGGGCCACCGCATTGCCGTCCTGCAGGCCGCTGAGGACGCCGAAACCGTCTACCGGCGCTCGGGGGTTCACGATCGCGGGTGTACGCCCTCAGGACGCGAGAAGGGCCGCCCCGCGCGTGCGGGACGGCCCTTCCGAGGTACCAGCGGCTACGCGAGGCCCGCGTCGCCCGTGGACGGCCCTGCGGCCTGCACGTCGTCGATGCGGTACTTGCGGGCGGCCTCGACGACCTTCGCCTGCTCGACCTCGCCGCGCTTGGCCAGGGCGGCCAGCGTGGCGACGACGACGGACTCCGCGTCCACCAGGAAGTGGCGGCGGGCGGCCGGGCGGGTGTCGGAGAAGCCGAAGCCGTCCGTGCCCAGGGTCGTCATGTCGGTCGGGACGTACGGGCGGATCAGGTCCGGGATCGCCGACGCCCAGTCGGACACGGCGACGACCGGGCCCTGCACGTCCGCCAGCACCTGCGTCACGTACGGCACGCGCGGCTCGGCGTCCGGGTGCAGCAGGTTGTGGCGGTCGGTGTCGACGGCGTCGCGGCGCAGCTCCGAGTACGACGTGGCGGACCACACGTCCGCGGAGACGCCCCACTCGTCGGCGAGCAGCTTCTGAGCCTTCAGCGCCCACGGGAGGCCCACGCCGGAGCCGAGGATCTGGGCACGCGGCCCACCCGTCTGCGGGCCCTCCTGGTAGCGGTAGAGGCCGCGCAGGAGGCCTTCCACGTCCAGGTTCTCCGGCTCGGCGGGCTGGACGTACGGCTCGTTGTAGACCGTCATGTAGTAGAAGACGTTTTCGGCGTTCTCGCCGTACATCCGCCGCAGACCGTCCTTGACGATGTGCGCCACCTCGAAGGACCACGCCGGGTCGTAGGCGATCACGGCGGGGTTCGTGTGCGCCAGCAGCAGCGAGTGGCCGTCAGCGTGCTGCAGGCCCTCACCGGTCAGCGTGGTGCGGCCCGCGGTGGCACCGAGCACGAAGCCGCGCGCCATCTGGTCCGCCGCCGCCCACAGGCCGTCGCCCGTGCGCTGGAAGCCGAACATCGAGTAGAAGATGTAGATCGGGATCATCGGTTCGCCCTGCGTGGCGTAGGACGTGCCGACCGCCGTGAACGACGCCGTGGAACCCGCCTCGTTGATGCCCTCGTGCAGGATCTGGCCCTGCTCGGACTCCTTGTAGGCGAGCATCAGGTTGGCGTCCACCGAGGTGTACGCCTGGCCGTTCGGGTTGTAGATCTTCTGCGTCGGGAACATGGAGTCCATGCCGAACGTGCGCGCCTCGTCCGGGATGATCGGCACGATGCGCGGGCCGATCTCCGGGTCCTTCGCGAGGTCGCGGACGAGCCGGACGAACGCCATCGTGGTGGCGACCTCCTGCTTGCCGGAGCCGCGCTTGATGCCGTCGTAGACCTTGTCGCCCGGCAGCACCAGCGCCTTGGACTTCGTGCGGCGCTCCGGCAGGAAACCACCGAGCTGACGGCGGCGCTCCAGCATGTACTGGATCTCCGGGTTGTCCTGTCCCGGGTGGTAGTACGGCGGCAGGTACGGGTCCTTCTCGAGCACCTCGTCGGAGATCGGGATGCGCAGGCTGTCCCGGAAGCCCTTGAGGTCGTCCAGGGTCATCTTCTTCATCTGGTGCGTCGCGTTGCGGGCCGCGAAGTGCGGGCCGAGCGAGTAGCCCTTGATGGTCTTGGCGAGGATCACGGTCGGCTGGCCGACGGTCTCGGTCGCCGCCTTGTACGCCGCGTAGACCTTGCGGTAGTCGTGGCCGCCGCGCTTGAGGTTCCACACCTCGTCGTCGGTCATCGGCTCGACGAGCGCCTTCGTCCGCGGGTCGCGGCCGAAGAAGTGCTCCTTGATGTACGCGCCGTCGTTCGCCTTGTAGGTCTGGTAGTCACCGTCGGGCGTGGCGTTCATCAGGTTGACGAGCGCGCCGTCGCGGTCCGCGTGCAGCAGCGCGTCCCACTCGCGGCCCCAGACGACCTTGATGACGTTCCAGCCGGCACCCCGGAAGAACGACTCCAGCTCCTGGATGATCTTGCCGTTGCCGCGCACCGGGCCGTCGAGGCGCTGCAGGTTGCAGTTGACCACGAACGTGAGGTTGTCGAGCTGCTCGTTCGCGGCGAGCTGCAGCAGGCCGCGCGACTCCGGCTCGTCCATCTCGCCGTCGCCGAGGAACGCCCACACGTGCTGGTCGGACGTGTCCTTGAAGCCGCGGTCGCGCAGGTAGCGGTTGAACCGCGCCTGGTAGATCGCGTTCATCGGGCCGATGCCCATGGAGACCGTGGGGAACTCCCAGAAGTCCGGCATCAGGCGCGGGTGCGGGTACGACGGCAGACCGCCACCCGGACCGGCGTGCGAGTACTCCTGGCGGAAGCCGTCGAGCTGGTGTTCCGACAGCCGGCCCTCGAGGAACGCACGCGCGTAGATACCGGGGGAGGCGTGGCCCTGGATGAAGACCTGGTCGCCGCCGCCGGGGTGGTTCTTGCCGCGGAAGAAGTGGTTGAAGCCGACCTCGTAGAGCGAGGCGCTGGACGCGTACGTCGAAATGTGTCCACCGACACCCACGCCCGGTCGCTGCGCGCGGTGCACCGTCATCGCGGCGTTCCAGCGAATCCACGCGCGGTACCGGCGCTCCACCTCCTCGTCACCGGGGAACCAGGGCTCCCGCTCGGTGGGGATGGTGTTGACGTAATCCGTGCTGGTCAGCGAGGGCATGCCGACGTGGTTCTCACGCGCACGCTCCAGCAGGCGCAGCATCAGGTACCGGGCCCGTTGCTGACCGCCGCCCTTGAGCACCTCGTCGAACGACTCGAGCCACTCGGACGTCTCTTCGGGGTCGATGTCCGGCAGGTGCGCGGCCATGCCGTCGCGAATGACACGAACCCGCTCGGGGCCGGTGTTCTGCGGGCTCAAGGTGTCTCCTCGGCTTCGTTGGCGGTACTTCGCGTGGCCCGGAAACCGTGCCACGCACTCCTATCGTTGTCCTTGCGCGACGACTTCGTCACCGCTACTGATCGGTAGTTCTGGATCGTGTCGCTCACGCGCGCGCGATAAGAGGTATGTAGAGCGTGCCTTATGGCAGTCCAGGGATCTCCACAGGGGTCCCTGTTACGGCGTGTCACGTGGTCAACAGTTGCGCCGGAGGTAGCTGACAGTGTTCGCTAGCCCGAGTAACGGACTCTGGCGGCAGTCTTAGGGCTGTCGCTCTTGCGTAGTTGGAGGAGTGAAAACCGTGGTCGCCGCGGAAGACGCCGGCAAGATCGGCGTCGCCGAGAAGCTCGGGATCGAATCGGGCATGGTCGTCCAGGAACTCGGCTGGGACGAGGACGTCGACGACAACCTCCGTGCCGCAGTCGAGGAGCAGATCGGGGGCGACCTCCTCGACGAGGATGCCGACGAGACTGTGAGCATCGTGCTGCTCTGGTGGCGGGAAGACGACGGTGACCTGGTCGACGCCTTGCTGGAAGCAACCGGCGTGCTCGCCGAGGACGGCGTGATCTGGGTTCTCACCCCGAAGACCGGCCGTCCAGGGCACGTCGAGCCGAGCGACATCGCCGAGGCCGTGCCCACCGCTGGCCTCTCGCAGACCTCGAACATCAGCGTGGCCGACGACTGGGCCGGCACCCGCCTGGTGTGGCCGAAGTCCGCCAAGGCCAAGCGCTGACATCACTCGGGCTGACATAGGGTTGATCCACGGGCGTGCTTGCGTCGCCCGTGGATTCGTCTTGGTCAACCGGAGGGGTCTGTTTCATGGCGGTCGAGGTCGGTTCGGAAGCCCCGGACTTCACGCTCAACGACTACAACAAGCAGCCTGTGACGCTGTCGTCGTTCCGTGGTGCGAAGAACGTGCTTCTGGTCTTCTACCCGTTCGCGTTCAGTGGCATCTGCAACGGCGAGCTCTGTCAGTTGCGCGACGAACTCGCGACGTACGAGGACGAGAACGTCCAGGTGCTGGGCATCTCGGTGGACTCCCCGTTCGCCCTGAAGGCCTGGGCGAACCAGGAGGGCTACCAGTTCCCGCTGCTCTCGGACTTCTGGCCGCACGGCGCCGTCGCGCAGTCGTACGGCGTGTTCAACGAGGCCGTGGGCATGGCGCTGCGGGGCACGTTCCTGATCGACACCGCCGGCGTGGTGCGCTTCGCCGAGGTGAACGCGCCGGGTGAGGCCCGCGATCAGGACGCCTGGAAGAAGGCCGTAGCCTCACTCAAGGCATGATGTAGCTGTACCCCGGTGCTCTCGGCGCCGGGTCGGGGCGTGTAGCTCAGCGGAAGAGCACTCGGTTTACACCCGAGCGGTCGCAGGTTCGAACCCTGTCGCGCCCACGGCCGAAGGCCGACCCTGCTCAGTGGCTTCGCCACTTTCGCCGGTCGGCCGTGGATGATGTTTGTGGGCCGAGCCCCCCAAACCCCCCACGGTGCGGTTGGTCCCGACCCAGCGTGGCTGCTCCGCCCCCTTTGCTCGGCCGCCTTGGCGAGGCTCACCAGAAGTGAGCACGGGAACACAGAACGTTTGATATGAATCGTGCCGTGCAGACACAGGTGTGGGTCGCGATCCTCTCCCTCACCGGCGTGGTGCTCGGTGGCGGCCTTTCCTTCCTGGTGCAGACCACGGTGCAGCGCCGGGTCGAGCGCAACGACCAGCGAAAGCAGACGGCTGAGCGGGCCGATGCGCGGCGGGCGGAGCGGCTGGAGCTGTTGCGAGAGTTCATCCGGGTTGCCCAGCAGGCGGAACGCGCGGCCGAGGACCGGGACGATACGCCCGCCTGGAAGTCGCGGGCTCTGGATGTGCTCGACGAGTTGTGGGTGTGCGAACGGATGATCCACGTCCTGTTCGCCTCGTCACTGCACGAGCTGGCTCGCGGTTACGTGAAGGCTCTCGACCACGTGCTGTGGCAGGAGCCCGCTGAAGGCACGCTGTGGGATCAGCTGAGGGGTCCCAAGGTCGCGTTCCTCGGCGCCGCGCGGGACGAGCTGGGTCGCTGATGCCGGCCGGCGATGCTCTGGTCGACGCCGTCGCGGAGGAGCTCGAACGCGCGGGGCGCGGCGTTTCCGCGCTCGAACTGCCCGAACTGCGCCGGATCTGGGCTCGGTCTCAGGCCGGGGTGTGGGACGACGCCGCGCTGGAACTGTTGCTGCGGCACGGCATCGAGGCGCTCGGTGGCGGAGTCGGCGACACCGCGGTTCGGGTGCGCGCGGCCGAGCTCGGGCGGTCGCTGGCCGCTGTGCTGGTCGCGCGGGAGAGCGTCCACATCAAACTGGAGTCGCGCGACAACCTGGCGTCGATGCTGGCGAACCTGCCCGCGGACGAGACGACCGAGGCCGGGCGTCGCGTGGTCAAGCCCGTCACCGCGGCCGTGGCGCTCGTCACCGCGGTGGCCGTCGCGGTGGGTGTCACGCTGGTGGTCGCGAAGCTGGTGGCTGGTGGCGGGGGACCGGACGACGAGCTGAAGACGGCGTCGTCCTCGTCACCGCCGCTGAAGATCCAGGACGTCACGAACTTCCGGAACAGCGCACGGGACCAGCGGTACGTGTTGTCCGAGGCGGTGACCGAGCCGCCGCCGGGCGTCGTCGCGGTGAACGAGACGGCCGAGAGCTTCGGGACGTGGTACCAGAAGCACGGTGGCACCGCGCTGGACTACGGGTTCACCAACATCACGGTGCAGGGCAACGACAGCAAGCCTGTCCGCATCACCGACATGAAGATCGCCAAGCAGTGCTCGGCCCCGCTCGACGGCACGTTCCTCAAGGGGTACACGCAGGGCGGCGAACGCGAGACGATCAAGATCGCGTTCGACCTGGACACCCCGAATCCGATCCCGGAACAGATGACGGCCCTGGAGATCGTGCAGGGGACGGGGCGCAACTACTTCGCGGTCCACACGATCGAGCTGGGGCCTGGCGAGGCGGAGGTGCTGACCGTCGGCGCGTTCACGAAGCGGCCGCAGCACTGCAAGTTCACGCTGCAACTCGTCGTGGCGACGGCGAACGGGACGTTCGTACAGGACGTCGACTCCACCGGGAAGCAGTTCGAGGTCACGGGCAAGGCGCCTGCGGAGAACGAGAAAACGCCGTACTCCGGCTATCAGAAGCTGTACCTCCAGGACTCCTCGCTCTCCTGGAAGAGCCACGACCCGAAGTCAGCGGAAGGGAACTAGGGCCGATGCCGCTCAGGAGGCTGGTTCTGCTCACGGCTGCCGTGTGCCTGCTGGCCGGGCTCGTCACCGTCGTGGTCCTGCGGTCCACCGGCAGCACGCGGCCCGAGGTCGACCTGGCGGCTCCCACCTACGCGTACACGACGCTCAACGAGCTCGTGGTGATGCGCGGCGACAAGGTCCTCGTGAGGGCGAACAGGCCGTTCGACCGGTCGGACCCGCTGCGCAACCAGGTGGTCTGGTCGAACGACGGGAGGTACGTCGCTTTCCTGGCGGGCGCCGACCTGCTGGGAGAGGACGTGGACACCGAACGGCTGGTCGCCATCGACACCGAGACCGGTGAGCAACACGAGTTCCGGTGTCCGAAGTGCAGCTACATCGCCGCCGTCGGGGCCGACGAGGTCCTCGCCAACGACGGGAAGAAGTTCCGGAAGTTCGCCCTGAACGCTCCTGGCCGCGCCGACGGGACCGAGCTGAACCAGCCGCGGATCACCACCGCCGACAAGTACCTCCGCGTCTTTCTCGCGGGCACGCGGGATCTGGCGCTGACGGCCGGTCAGGTCTACACCGGCAACAGCACCTACGGGGCGAAGCTGGAGCTCTTGTCGCCGGACGGGAAGCTGCACCTCGACGTCGATGTGGTCGACTCCAACGTCTACCTCCCCGCCGCGGGCATCTCCGGGCCCACCGCGGCGGACACGAGGTTCGCCGTCGCGGTGCGGAACAACCCCGGCCTGTGCGAGTCCAACTTCCCGGTTCGCGTGGTGGATGCGGAAGGCCAGAGCGAGGACACGGACTGGGGTGCCGCGGCGCCGCCCGGATTCGTCCCGAACAAGGCGCAGGGCATCGAGGTGCGCGACCTGTGGTGGGACAACTCACGAACGTTGCACGCCACGATCGTTTCGTGGACGTGTGACGAGACGAAGCAGGACCACTCCAGCAAGAAGGTGCTGCACTCGCCGTCCAAGCTGTGGAAGCTCGAAGGGCGGAAGTGGGTCCTCGAAGACGACAGCCCTGCCACGGTCGTGCGTCCGCTCGCGGACAACGGCCGTGCGGTCCTGAGCATTCCGGACTGCGTCGGCCCGGTCACGGATCCCGACCCGCAGACCTACTGCCACCTCGGCAAACTGCAGGTCGTGCGGGACGGGCAGCGCACGGACGTGGCCACCGGGGTGCTGAGGGTCTACGCGCCACCGGCGGTGAGCAGCGAGCCGGTGCCCGCGCCTGACCTGTCCGGGGTGGAGAGCCTGAAGAGCGCTCGGGTACCGAGCCTGTGCGGGCACCCCGAAGGCGTCCTGCGGGACGGGAAGCTGCCCGGGATCCCCGAGTCACAGGGGTTCGTGTCGCTGGCGGCCGCGTCCGCACCGAAACAGGCGAAGGACCTCATCGCGAGCGGCGACGTCACCGGGGACGGGAAGCCGGAGACCGCCGCTGTCTTCCACTGCTCCCAGGGTGGCGTCGCCTGGCCGGACAACGTCGTGGTCTACGACGACGGGCGGAACGTGGTGGGCGCCGTCGACCTCGGGAAGTTCGCGCCGTCGTCCGAGAAGGCCTCCGTCCAACGCCTGGAAGTGAGCGGCGGGAAATTCGAGGTCAGGTGGCAGTCCTACCAGGGCGCCGGGTCGTGCAAGAAGACCTGGAGCGCGCAGCTCAAGATCGTGAACAAGGCGGTCGAGGTCGTGGGGCCGGCCCTGCTCGACGGTCCGGCGGGTGCCTGCTGACCGCTGGAACGAGCCGCCGCGGTGCCGTATCTTGTTCCGCGTTTGTCGGGGACGTTTGGGCCCACCACCTCCGAAGGACGACGACCTGTGAAGCGCAAGGGCAAGGCCGCGAAGCCCGTCAGCGGCACCGTCACCCAGGAGCAGATCAAGCTGCTCGCCCTCGTGGAACAGGGTGGCGTGCACCGCGGGGCCACGAGCTGGTACCTGGAGCACCGGCCGGCCAAGCAGTGGGACGCGGACGACCTGGAGATCCTGCAGTTGCGCGGGTGGGTCACCTGGGTCAGGCCGGAGCGGGCGATGGACCACGGGATGGCGGCGCCGGTCGACATCACGGTGCAGGGGCGGGCCGCGTTGCAGCACCACCTGCCGGGTTGGGTGCTGGGACGAAAGGCGATCGCCGCGCCCCCGCCGCGGCTGCCTGCGGTAGAAACGGTCGGGGTGCTCGACGCACTGCAGTAGTGACGTTTCTGGAGGCTGCCGACCAATGTCGAACCTGCTGACCGGTGGCGATCTACGCGCGCGTGAGCACCATCGGATCGAGGACGACGCACGGGCGGAGGGGCCCCTGCATCCCGTGACGTTGCCCAATGGGGTCAAAGTGCACGTGGTCACGGTTGGGCTGGAGCTCACTCGCAAGCTGCTGGCGGACCGCAGGCTGTCCAAGGACAGCGATGCCCTGCAGCGCGAGATCAAGCGTCAGCTCGCCGAGCTCGGCAGCACGCAGACGGACCTCACCGGGTTGTTCGGGCCGAGCATGCTCAACAGCGACAACCCGAAGCACGCACGGTTGCGCGCGCTCGCGGTGAAGGCGTTCAACGGCCAGGCGGTGCAGGAGCTGGCGCCACGCATCGATGAGATCACCACGCAACTGATCGACCGACTCCCGGCCGACACGCGGATCGATCTCGTCCAGGCGTTGGCCGTGCCTATGCCGTTGCACGTGATCGGCGAGGTGCTCGGCGTGCCGGAGCAGGACCGCGCGCGGGTTCGCACGTTGATCGAGACGATGATGTCGATGGACCCCGAGATCTCCCAGCCCGCCAGCGACGCGCTCGGCGGCTACTTCCACACCTTGCTCACGGGCGGCGGGCTGGACGCGGGTTCGTTGTTCGGCGCGTTGGTCGCAGCCGACGACGACGGGGACCGCCTCACACACGACGAACTGATGGCGATGGCGTTCCTTCTGGTCGTGGCGGGACACGAGACGACGGCGAGCCTCATCGCGAACGTTGCACACGACGCGTTGGACAACGGGCTGTGGGAGAAGGCCGCCGCCGATCCCGGGCTGGTGCCGGTGCTCGTCGAGGAGACGCTGCGGCAGAACTCACCGGTCCGCAGCGCCACGCACCGCATCACCACCGAGCCCGTCGAGATCGACGGCACCACTGTCCCCAAGGACACCTTGCTGCTGATCAACCTCGGCTCCGCGGGACGGTGCCCGCTGGCGCACGAGGACGCCGCGCGGTACCGGGTCGACCGCGAGACGACCGGGCACGCGACGTTCGGTCACGGCCCGCACTTCTGCCTGGGCTCGACGCTCGCCCGCCTGGAGACCGAAACGGTGCTGCGGCAGCTCACCGCCCGGTTCCCGCACACCGCGTACTCGGGTGAGGAGCAGCCGGAAGTGACGCACAACGACATCATGGTCAGCCTCAAAACGCTGCCCGTCGTGCTGCGCCGCTGACCTACGCTGGCCAGTGTGGAGATCATTCATGGGGGACCTGAGCACGTCGACGCGGCCGCGCTGATCTGGGCGCACGCGGTCGCGGTCAGAGACGGCTACGACGAGGTTCCGACGCTGGCACAAGCGCGTCCCGGCATCGAGAACGCGCTCGCGAACGAGCCGTCGCTGTTGCTGCTCGCCCGCGAAGACGGTGAGGCGGTGGGGTTTCTCGCCGGAGGTCCACAAGAGACCGGCACCGCGTACATCAACTACGTCGGAGTGCACCCGGACGCGTGGGGCAGGCGCGTGGGGGAGGCGTTGCTCCGGGCGCTGCCCGATGCGTTGATCGAGCACGGATACGAGAACGCCGAGCTGTTGGTCTACGTCGACAACGTCAGGGGCGTGCGGCTGTACGAACGCCTGGGATGGATCAAGGTCGGCGACCCTGCGCCGCATCCGCGCAACGGCCGGGTGGAGCAGCGCTATTCGTTCTCGCCCGAATAGTGGGACGCGGGGGCGTGAGAGCGTTTAGCCGGGGATTAGGGGATCAACCCCAATGCGTCTGACCAGGGCTATCCCCCGGTCCATTTGAGACGTAACTTTCTTCCATGTCAGTCCGCACCTTCGCTGTCGTGGTCGGCCTCGCCTTCTTGCTGGGCGGAGGAGCGATCCTGCTCGTGATGCTGGCGGTGGAGGCACCGAGCGGCTCGCTGGTCCCGTGCGGGAACGGTTTGGGCTTCGGCGTCGACAATCCGGCGGCCGCGGCGGTCAGTCCGGCCTATGTGGACATCTGCGCCGATCTGAGGCACCGCCGGCTGCTCTGGTCGTTGCCGTTGCTCGGGATCGGCGCACTACTGCTGATCGCCTCTTTGGTCGCTTCCCGCACCACTACTCGCCGGTAAGGTCGCGGCATGACGTGGATGGTCTACGGGGCCAACGGCTACACCGGACGTCTCATCGCCGAGCTCGCGGTCAAGCGCGGGGAACGGCCGATCCTCGCCGGTCGCACGAGGGAGAAGGTCGAGCCGATCGCGGACGCGCTGGGGCTCGAGCACCGGGCGTTCGATCTGAGCCAGGCGCCGGCGCACCTCGAGGACGTCGACGCCGTCGTGCACTGCGCCGGCCCATTCGCGCACACCTCCTCCGCGATGGTCGAAGCGTGCCTGACGACCCGTACGCACTACCTCGACATCACCGGCGAGATCGACGTTTTCGAGTCCATCGGACAGAAGGACATTGACGCGCGCAAGGCCGGCATCGTGTTGTTGCCCGGTGCCGGGTTCGATGTCGTGCCCACGGACTGTGTCGCCGCGATCCTGAAGAACGCGCTACCGAGCGCCACGCACCTCGACCTCGCGTTCGTCGTCGGAGGAGGAGCGAGCCCGGGCACGACCAAAACGTCCGTGGAGGCCGCCGCCGTCGGTGGGCGGATCCGCGAGAACGGTGACCTCAAGAGCGTCCGCATCGGACACCGCAGGCGCACCGCCCACTTCCGGTCGGGGCCGCGAGAGGTAGGCAGTATCCCGTGGGGTGACGTGTCTACTGCATACCGTTCGACCGGCATACCGAACATCACGACGTACACGATCGTGCCCGGTGTGATCGGACAGCTGCAGCAGGTGTTCGCGCCCGTGCTGCAGGCACCGCTCGTGCAGAGCGTTGCGAAGTCCGTCGCCGGAAAGGTGAAGGGCCCGGACGAGCGCAGGCGCGCGAACACCAGGGCCGAGGTGTTCGGCGAGGCGTGGGACGCGCGGACCAAGGTCGAATGCGCGATCACCACGCCCAACGCCTACAGCCTCACCGCGGACTCCGTGCTGCGCGCCATCGGCAAGATCAACGGCGTCGCCCCCGGCTCGCACACGCCGTCCAGCGCGTTCGGCGCCGACTTCGTGCGCGAGCTCGACGGCGTCGTCGCGAGCGAGGTCCGCTCAACCTGATCGTTCGTCTCACTTCTCGAGGTGCGGAGCGCCGCCTCGCGACCGAACGTTGACTGTCGACATTCGGATACGATCGGAAACGTGAGCACAGACGCCCTGCCGAGCCTCGACCGTTCGACCCTGCGGGAGCGGGCGCTGGTGGTGCTGCGGTCCGCGATCTTCTCCGGGCAGTACGCGCCGGGCGATCACCTCGGCGAGGTCGAGATCGCCGGCCGTCTGTCGATCAGCCGCGGGACGGTTCGCGAGGCACTGCGTCACCTCGAACAGGAGGGGCTGGTCACGGCCGGGCTGCGGGGCATGCTGCGGGTGCGCGTCCTGTCGCCGGACGAGGTGCGCGAGCTGTATCGGGTGCGGGGTGCCCTGGAGGCGCTGGCGGTCACCGAACTCATCGCGTCGCCGCGCCGGCAGGAGGCGGTCGGGGTGCTGGAGGCGGCGCTGGCGAAGCTGAACGACGCGACCGGCCTCGTCGAGCAGATCGATCTCGACCTCGGGTTTCACGCGCTGCTCTGCGAGCTGTCCGGCAACACCATGCTGCTCAAGGCGTGGCGGCAGCTGGAAGGACCGACGCGGGTGGTCGTGATGAGTGCCGCGGCCGGACAGGACCGCGAGGTCACGCTGTCCGCTGATCATCACCGGCCGATCGTGCGCGCGATCGAACAGGGTGACGCGCAGGCCGCGCGGGCCGTCATCGACGAGCACATGCTGGAAGCTGCCGAGAGGCTGACCGTCCAGTCCTGATCAACGAGCTGATCACTCGGGGTGACGCCCCGACTGTTGGGTGTTGACAGTCGAACAGTCGAGCACGCAGACTCGCTCCCAACACTCGACTGTTGACACTCAACACTGAGCAAGGAGGCTCGCGTGGAGAGTTCTCAGAGACTTGTCGAAGGCAGCCCTCAGAAGATGCGGGTCGCGGTCGGCTGCGGAATCGGCGCGACCATCGAGACCTACGACTTCATCGGGTTCGGGACGGCCGCCGCGCTCTACTTCGGCCACGCGTTCTTCCCGTCGTCCGATCCGCTGTCGGCGTCGCTGCTCTCGTTCGCCACGCTGGGCATCGGGTTCGCGGTGCGCCCGATCGGCGGGATCATCGCGGGCCACCTCGGGGACCGGATCGGGCGCAAGCCGGTGCTGGTCGCGTCGTTGTTGCTGATGGGCGTGGCGACGGTGCTGATCGGCTGTCTGCCCACCTACGAGACGGTGGGCGTGCTGGCCCCGTTGCTGCTCGTCGCCGTGCGCGTCGTGCAGGGCCTCGCGTTCGGCGCCGAGTGGGGCGGCGCGATCCTGATGACGTTCGAGCACGCGCCGTGGCGGCGAAAAGGGCTGTACACCGGGATCACCCAGGCCGGGTTCCCGGTCGGGTTGCTGCTGGCGAACATCGCGTTCCTGTTCAGCGCGCAGCTGCCCGGCACGTGGGCGTGGCGGTTGCCGTTCCTGCTGTCCGCGGTGCTGATCGTGGTCGGGATCCTGATCCGGCTCAAGATCGACGAGTCGCCGGAGTTCGAGGAGCTCAAGGAATCCGGTCAGCGCGCGAAGAACCCGCTGTGGGAGGTCCTGCGCGACGACTGGCGCAACGTGCTGCGGGCCTTCTGCCTGCGGATCGCGGAGACGGCGGGTTACGCGGTGTCTGTCACGTTCATGTTGTCCTACCTGAAGATGGGCGACGAACCGCTGGTGTCCGGCTCGCTCAGCCTGTTCGCGCTCACCACCGCGGCGGCCGTCGGCATCGCGGCGACCACGTTGTGGGGGCACGCGTCGGACCACGTCGGGCGCCGGCCGATCTACCTGCTCGGCTGCGTGATCACGCTCGCCTGGGGCGTACCGCTGTTCCTGACGGTGAACACCGGTGCGGCGGCGCTGATCGTGGTCGCGTTCGTCATCAGCTACGCGGTCTGCCAGAACTCGCTGGCCGGGGTGCAGGGCGCGTGGTTCTCGGAGTTGTTCGACGCCAGGACCCGCACGGCGGGAGTGTCGCTGGCCTACCAGATCTCGGCGGTCGTCTCCGGGTTCACCCCGCTGATCGCGACGGCGCTCTACGCGGGCACGGGGTGGATCGGGCCGGCACTGCTGTTCTCCGGTTACGGACTTCTGGGACTGCTCGCCGCGGTCACCACACGCGAGACGTGGGGACCCGCCCAGCGGCAGAACGTGGTGACGCGAAAGGAAGAAGCGGTTGTCTGAGCGAGTGCGCCGGCTCCAGGAGTCGGCACGGCGGATCCGGCGGTACGCGCTCGACATGGGGGAGGTGCAGGGCCAGGGCTACATCGGCCAGGCGCTGGGCGTCGCCGACGTGCTGGCCGTGGCCTACGGCGATCAGCTGAGGTTCCGCCCGGACGACCCGGAGTGGGATGGCCGCGACCGGTTCCTGTTGTCCATCGGGCACTACGCCATCGCGCTGTACGCGGCGCTCGCCGAGGCCGGTGTGCTCGACGTGGCGGAGCTGCAGACCTACGGCTGCGACGACTCCCGCCTGCCGATGTCCGGGATGGCCTCGTACACGCCGGGCATGGAGATTTCCGGCGGCTCGCTCGGCCACGGGTTGGGCGTCGCCACCGGAATGGCGCTCGGCCTGCGGTACCAAGGCAGCGGCGCGCGGGTGTTCAACCTGCTCTCCGACGGTGAACTTGACGAGGGCTCCACCTGGGAGGCCGCGCTCGCGTGCGCCCACCACGGCCTCGGCAACGTCACGGCGATCATCGACGTCAACGCGTTGCAGGCGGATGGCCCGACCGCCGGTGTGTTGCGCACGGAACCGTTGCTGGACAAGTGGAAGTCGTTCGGCTGGCGCGCACTGCGAGTCGACGGCAACGACATCGGTCAGCTGGTCGCCGCGTTCGACCTGCTCGCGGAACACCGCGACGCGCCCTCCGTGCTGATCTGCGACACCAAGGTCGGCCACGGCGTGCCGTTCCTGGAATCCAGGCCCAAAGCCCACTTCATGCCCGTCGAGCCGCACGAGTGGCAGCTCGCCCGCGAGGCGCTGGAGGTTCCCGCATGACGACCCCGACGAAGAGGCTCACCACCTCGGCGATGATCGCCTCGTTCGCCGACGAGGGCCAGCGCACCGCGAAGGCGCCGTTCGGTCAGGCACTCGTTCGGCTCGCCCAGGAGCGCACCGACGTCGTCGGCCTGTCCGCCGACCTCGCCAAGTACACCGACATGCACGTGTTCCGCAAGGCGTTCCCGGAGCGGTTCTTCCAGATGGGCATGGCGGAGCAGGTCATGCTCGGTGCCGCAGCGGGAATGGCCGAGGTCGGGCTGGTGCCGTTCGCGTCGACCTACTCGGTGTTCGCGACTCGGCGCGCGTACGACTTCCTGTGCCTGGACATCGCCGAACCGGCGTTGAACGTCAACGTCGTGGGAGCGCTGCCAGGGCTGACGACCGGGTACGGGCCGAGCCACCAGGCCACCGAGGACCTCGCGATCCTGCGGGCGATGCCGAACCTGACGATCGTCGACCCGTGCGACTCGGTCGACATCGAGCAGGCAGTGCCCGCGCTCGCCGCCGCACCCGGCCCCACCTACATGAGGTTGTTGCGCGGCAACGTGCCCACGGTGCTCGACGAGTACGACTACACGTTCGAACTCGGCAAAGCCGCGCCGCTGCGCACGGGCAGGGACGTGCTCATGATCTCCACCGGACTCATGACCATGCGCGCACTCCAAGCAGCGCAACAACTTGAGCGTGACCACGTCGACGCCGCCGTGCTGCACGTGCCGACCATCAAGCCGTTCGACACCGAGACGGTACTGCGGGAAACGGCAGGCGATCGGCTCGTCGTCACCCTGGAGAACCACTCGGTGGTGGGCGGTCTCGCCGAGTCGGTGGCCTCCTGTCTGGCGTTCGCGGGACGAGGCAGGCGAATCGTGCCGATCGCGCTGCCGGACGAGTTCCTCGCCGCGGGTGCGCTGCCGACCCTGCACGACCGCTACGGCCTGTCCGTCGACGCCATCACCGCGCGTGTGCGCGCCGAACTCTGAGCAGGAGAGCCCCTCATGACCTCCATTCGCACCGCTGTGATCACCGGCGCGGCGTCCGAACGCGGCATCGGCAGGGCCACCGCCCACGCACTGGCCGCGGCCGGGTGGGAGATCGCGGTCCTCGACCTCGACGAGGCCGGCGCGAAGGCCGCCGCCGACGAGATCTCCGGACTCCACGGCGTGCGCGCGATCGGCTTGCGCGCCGACGTGACCGATCGCGACGAGGTGGACGCCACGGTGTCCACTGTGGAGTCGACGCTCGCGCCGATCGGGGCGTTGGTGAACAACGCGGGCATCACCTCGCCGGTGCGTTTCCTCGACGTCGACGACGCCGAGTGGGACCGGGTGTTCGAGGTGAACGTCCGCGGCAGCTACCTGATGACGCGGCGGATCGCCCCGGCCATGGCCGATCGTGGTTTCGGCCGGATCGTCATGCTGTCGTCGGTGTCGGCTGAACGCGGCGGCGGTGTGTTCGGCGGCGTCGCCTACTCGGCGGCCAAGGCCGCGCTGCTCGGGTTCTCCCGTGCGCTGGCGCGGGAACTCGGCCCGAACGGTGTCACGGTCAACTCCGTCGCGCCTGGCCTGATCGACACCGACATCACCGCGGGCAAGCTGTCCGACGAACGCAAGGCCGCGATGGTGGCCGGCATCCCGGTCCAGCGCACCGGCGCTGTCGCCGATGTCGCTGAAGTCATCGCGTTCCTGTGCCGCCCGGACACCGGCTATGTCACCGGCGCCACCTACGACGTCAACGGCGGTTCGCACATCCACTGAACGCGAAATGGGCGGTCCGGAACGCCGGACCGCCCATTTCGCGTGGACTCAGCGGGGCGCGAGCAGGCTGGTGATCTCCTGCGACGCCGACACGGTCAGCAGGTGCTGGAGGTTCTCCGGGAGGTCCTCGCCGCGCGCCTGCTTCGCCTGCGCGTAGAGGCGGCCGGCGCGGTAGGAGGAGCGGACCAGCGGACCCGCCATCACACCGAGGAAGCCGATCTTCTCGGCCGTCTCCTTGTGCTCGACGAACTCCTCCGGCTTCACCCAGCGCTCGACCGGGTGGTGGCGCGGGGAAGGGCGCAGGTACTGCGTGATGGTGATGATGTCGCAGCCCGCGTCGTAGAGGTCGGCGAGCGCCTCGGTGACCTCCTCGGGGGTCTCGCCCATGCCGAGGATCAGGTTCGACTTGGTGACCAGGCCGAACTCGCGGGCCTTGGTGATGACCTCGAGGGACCGCTCGTAGCGGAACGCCGGGCGGATGCGCTTGAAGATCCGCGGGACGGTCTCCAGGTTGTGCGCGAGCACCTCGGGGCGGGACTCGAAGACCTCGGCCAGCTGCTCCGGGACCGCGTTGAAGTCCGGGATCAGCAGCTCGACGCCGGTGCCGGGGTTCATCTCGTGGATCTGGCGGACCGTCTCGGCGTACAGCCACGCGCCGCCGTCCTCCAGGTCGTCCCTGGCGACACCGGTGACGGTGGAGTAGCGCAGGCCCATCGCCTGGACCGACTCGGCGACCCGGCGGGGCTCGTCGCGGTCGAGGTCGGCGGGCTTGCCCGTGTCGATCTGGCAGAAGTCGCAGCGCCGGGTGCACTGCTCGCCGCCGATCAGGAACGTGGCCTCGCGGTCTTCCCAGCACTCGTAGATGTTGGGACAGCCGGCCTCTTCGCAGACCGTGTGCAGGCCCTCGCGCTTGACCAGACTCTTGAGCTCCCGGTACTCGGGGCCCATCTTCGCCCGCGTCTTGATCCACGAGGGCTTCTTCTCGATCGGCGTCTGGCTGTTGCGGACCTCGAGCCGCAGCAGCTTCCGACCCTCAGGTACCACAGTCACCACCTCACCCTACGCTGCGCCCTCGCGTGTCCGGCGTCACGCACGTCCGACCGAGGATAAGTGCCAGAACCGGGCTTCCGGTCGAGGATTCGTTGTCCGCGATCTGTTGTTGACGCACGCATCGTCGAACATGAACAACGCGGCCGGATGAAGATGGGTCCCAGGCCCGGAGGTGACGACCGGGCCTCCGCCGGCGCCTTCCCAACTCCCCCCGGGCGAGGGCGCCGGCACCCCGCGCTCGCGGACGCGTCAGGGCAGGTCGGGCGTGATGCCGGTCAGCTTGATCGTGAGTTCCCAGAGGCGGCTCGCGGCGAGGTCGTCGCGGGCGGCGGCGGTCATCCGCGCGACGGTGGGGTGGCCGCGATACCCGTTGAAGCTGTCCGGCCCGTAGTACTCGCCACCGCGCGCGTCGGGTGACGTCGCCGCGTAGAGCTGCGGCAGCGCGCCCATCTCGACGGACTGCGAGAACAGGTGGCTGATCTTGCCGCCGAGCCGCAGGAACAACGACTTGTGCGCGTCGGCCATGTTGTTGGTCAGTTCGGTGACCGTCACGCCGGGATGTGCGGCGATGGACGTCACGTCCGATGAACGCCGTTCCAGTTCGCGCGCGAACAAGATGTTGGCGAGCTTCGACTGGCCGTACGAGCCGCGGTAGCTGTACGAGCGACGCTCCCAGTTCGGGTCGTCGAAGTTGATGCGGCCGTACTGGTGCGCCAGGGACGCCACGGTGACAACGCGCGCGCCCGGCCGTTGCCTCAGCGCGGGCAGCAACAGCCAGGTGAGGGCGGCGTGCCCCAGGTGGTTGGTGCCGAACTGGCGCTCGAAGCCGTCGACCGTCTTGCCGTACGGGACGGCCATGATTCCCGCGTTGTTGATGAGCACGTCGAGCTGGTCGACCTGCTCGGCCGCGGCGCGCACCGAGCTGAGGTCGGCGAGGTCGAGTTCGAGCACCTCGGCCGACCCCTGGACGGCTCGCCGGGCCTCCTGACCTCGTTGGACGGAGCGACAGCCCATGATCACGTGGGCGCCCCTGCCAGCGAGCACCTGGGCGGTGCGCAGGCCGAGGCCGGAGTTCGCACCGGTCACCAGGACTGTGCGGCCGGTCTGGTCGGGGATGTCGGCTTCGGTCCAACGACTCATGCAGTCATTCCTACCGTCCGGTAACTGCCAGCGATAGGTGTGCGTCCAGTACTGCTCGCAACACCGGCTCGTCAGTGGCCAGTTCCGCGGTGACGACGTGCTCGTCCACGGGGCCTTCCAGCGCGGCGGCCTCCATGCGGGCGGTCAGCTTGTTCTGCCAGCGGTGGTCGAGTGCCAGCAGCAGTTCGTGCAGCGATCCGAACACGTCCGGGTCCACGATCAGCGGAGCGGACGGGTCGCGACGGGCGTCGCGCAGCACGGCGTCGAGCGCGTCACGGCGGCGGTAGTGGTCTGTCCAGCCCATGTCTCGTACCCCCGGTTTCTCGCATACCCTCGGTATGACACGACCATACCACCGGTACGTACCGCCGGTATGTGAGATACGTTTCGACCGTGCGAACACGACGCGCCGAGTACTCGGAGTCGACCAGGCAGGCGCTCGTCGACAGCGCGGTGGACCTCTTCACCAAGCGCGGCTACGCCGGCACCTCGCTCGACGAGGTCGTCAAGCGCGCCCGCGTGACCAAAGGCGCGCTCTACCACCACTTCAGTGGCAAACAGGCGTTGTTCGAGGCGGTTTTCGCCCAGGTCGAGACCCGGTCGATCGAGTCGCTGACCGCGGTGGTCACCAGCGAGGGCGACGCGTGGGAGACGGCGGTCGCGGGCCTGCGCGCGTACGTCCGCAAGTGCCTGGAGCCGGAGTACCAGCGGATCATCGTCCACGAGGCGCCGGTCGTGATGGGCTGGGAACGCTGGCGTGAGGCGGAAGAGCACTTCAGCTTCGGTTTGCTCCGCACGGCCGTGCAGCTGCTCGTGGACGCCGGGGAGATCGAGGAAGCGCCCGTCGAGATCATGGCCCGGCTGCTGTTCGGAGCGCTCTCCGCGGGCGCCAGCACCATCGCGAGCTCGTCCGATCCGAAGCGCACCGGGCGTGAGGTCGAACGCGCGATCCTGCGGGTTCTGGAGGGTTTGCGCAAGAAGTAGTCGAGTTCGGCCCTAGCGACCGGGCGCAACGTCGATCACCACGCGGACAACGAGGTGGTCAGCATCATGATCGAACCGGTCAACACGCGCTTGGGACTCGACGGCAAGATCGCTCTGGTCACGTCGGGCACGCACGGTCTTGGGCTCGCCATCGCGAGCAAGCTCTGCGACAACGGCGCACACGTCATCATCACCACGTCCCCCGGCGACGTCGACGCCGAACGCGCCCTGCTCGTGCTCGGCGGCAAGCCGGGTTCGGCGTCCGTCGTGCCGCTGGACATCCAGGACGAGCACGCGGTGCGGGTGCTGCTCGAACAGGTGAAGCTGGAGCGCGGGCGGCTCGACCTGTTCGTGCACCACGCCGTCTCCCCGGACATGACGCCGCTGCTGAACGTCGTGGAACCGCTCGCGAAGGCGTTCGTCGACGGTGGCCGCGTCGTCGTCGCCGGCTACACGGTGACGCCCGTGCACGGCGTGATCCGCACGCTGGCGCTGGAGATGGCCTGGTACCGGGTGGCGGTGAACGCCGTCGTGACGACCGTGATCGACAACGGCCCGATGAACATCGACCCGGAACTGGTGGACCGGCTCGCGATCAAGAGCCCGTCCGGCCGGGTGACGCTGCCGGAGGACGTGGCGAACGCGGTGGCGTTGCTGTGCGCGGACGAGGCCGCGTGGATCCAGGGACAGGTGATCACCGTCGACGGCGGGCTGGAACTGCTGGAGCGGTGGGGAGAGACGCGCTGAGCGATTCGTCGTGGCGTCCCGGCCCGGCCTCGTCGGCCGGGCCGGTTGTCTTGTTCACGGACGTGATGCCCGAGCCGTATTGCCGATATGGCCGGCCGCTGGAGTTCCGCTCGTGCGTGACCGGAGTCGTGTCTATGTGTCAGCGTGCAGTGACTGGACGTCATCAGCCTATAGAGGTTGCAAATTGCCTCTAGCGCATTCGGAGTAGTAAAAGGCGGGGTCCGCTCAAATGCTTGTCCGGCACGGTCACCGAGTGTAAAACTCGAAAAGTGGGCAGGGGGACCGCGCAAGGGGGCTGATGATGATCAGAGTCTTACTCGCCGAGGACGTGCAAATGGTCCGTGGCGCATTGGTCGCCTTGTTGAATCTCGAACCAGATATTGAGGTCGTCGCCTCAGTGGCGACAGGTGACGAAATCGTGCCCGCAGTCGCAAAGAGTCAACCGGACGTCGCCGTCCTCGACATCGACCTTCCCGGTATGGACGGCCTTTCCGCCGCGACGGTCATCCACGACACGGCACCTGGGACGCGCACCTTGATCCTGACGAGTCTCGGTCGCCCGGGAACCCTGCGCCGCGCTCTCAACGCCAGGGTGAACGGTTTCATCCTCAAGGACGCCCCCGTCAACGAACTCGCCGACGCCATCCGCGGCGTCTCCGTCGGCCGCCGGGTCATCGATTCCCAGCTGGCGCTCTCCGCGTGGGACACCGACGAGTGCCCGCTCACGCCGCGCGAGCTCGAAGTGCTCCGGCTGGCCTCCGACGGGGCGGACGCCATGGAGATCGCCACCACCCTCTTCCTGTCCGTCGGCACCATCCGCAACTACCTGACGGCGGCGACGGCGAAGCTCGACGCCCGCAACCGCGTCGACGCCGTCCGCATCGCCCGCAAGGCCGGCTGGTTCTAACCCGCTTGACGCCGCCGCGCCGTTGCAACGACCGTTTGCGGTCGACCGCAACCCCACTTGCAAAAGCCCAGCTCACCGCCTCGCCGCCCCATCCTTATGCAAAAGACGTTTGCGGACGACCGCAAACGTCTTTTGCATAAGG
>NZ_MUYM01000060.1 GCF_002150765.1 Lentzea kentuckyensis | reverse complement strand
GGGGTGGCGGGAAGTTGTGGATAAGTCGCGGCCTGTGGACAGGTTGCGATCACTCGGGCTTCGGCTGGGGTTCTGCGGTCCTTTCTGGACTGTCGCGCAGCAGGGAGGCTGGACGGACGGCCAGTGAGCCGAAGCGGGAACGGGCCTGGTCGGCGGCTTGATCGGCTTCGCGCCAGCCGCGGTCTGGGGCGTCGAAGATCAGTTGCTGGGCGGAGTCGGCGTTGTCAAGACCCTCTATTCGGACGCCGATCAGGCGGACCGCTCCGGGTGGGACCTGGGTGTCGAGCAGTTCCACGGCGGTCCGGTAGACCTCCTGGGTCACGTCGGTCGCCATGGGCAGGGTGCGCGAGCGGGTGATGGTGGAGAAGTCGGAGAAGCGGACCTTGATGGAGACGGTTCGGCCGCGCAAACCCTTTGCGCGCAAGGAACCTGTCGAGCGCTCGGACAGCCGCAGCAGTTCGCGGCGCAGCACCGCGCGGTCGAGGTGGTCCACCTCGAAGGTCTCCTCGGCGCCGATCGACTTCTCCCGCGACGTGGGTTCCACCGCGCGTCCGTCGACACCGGAGGCCAGGGTGAAGAGGTGTTCCGCCAGCGCGACGCCGATCATGCGGCGCAGGCGGGGCAACGGGGTCGCGGCCACGTCGGCGACGGTGTCCAGGCCCAGCTCTTCCAGGCGCGCGGCGGTTTTCGCGCCGACGCCCCACAGCGAGGACACGGGCAGCGGGTGCAGGAAGTCCAACACCTCAGAGGACGGCACGACCATCATGCCGTCGGGCTTGCACATGCCAGAGGCGAGCTTCGCGAGGAACTTCGTTGGTGCCACACCGACAGAACAAGTCACACCGTGGTCGGCGAACACACGGGACCTGATGAGCTCGCCGACGCCACCGGGCGTGAGGCCCAAACGGCGAAGTGCCCCACCGACATCGAGGAACGCTTCGTCCAACGAGAGCGGCTCCACGAGTGGCGTTATGTCACGGAAAATCGCCATCACGCCACGCGAGACCTCCTGGTAGAGGTCGAACTGCGGCGGCAGGTACACGGCATCAGGGATCAACCGGCGCGCATGAGCGGTCGGCATCGCGGAACGCACGCCGTACTCGCGGGCGATGTAGTTCGCCGAACACACGACACCACGCCCACTGACACCACCGACGACGACAGGCACGGACGCGAGCTCGGGACGTTCGCGGATCTCCACTGACGCGTAGAAGGCGTCCATGTCGACGTGCAGCATCCGGCAGCCCGTGTCGTCGGGCCACACACCGTCACGCGCACGGAACCGATCGCGCAGGCCGCGTGGCAGGTTCGCACTGCGACCCATGAACACCCCTCTCGAACGTGAGTTCGAGGCGAATCCTACAGTTTGTACACACGCGTCGCGTTCTCCGACGCGATCAGCCGTGCGATCCGATGCGCGTCCTCCTCCAGGAACGCGTCACGCCGCAGTCCGTCGGACAAGAAGTCCGACAACGCACGCCGGAACAGCAACGCGCCGAGGTAGTACAACTCGGGCAGACCGAACGCGTCGGAGGAGAACAGGAACTTGCCATAGGGCACGATCTCCAACGCCTCAGCGAACACTCGCGATGCTTGGTGCCCCAGCCCGTGCGTCGCCAGCCCGAGATCGCAGAACACGTGCGGGAACACCTGAGCGAGATACCCGGCCTGACGGTGGAACGGGTAGTTGTGCAGCAACAGCACGGGCACACCCAAACCAGCCGTCGCGCGCAAGAACGGCGTCAACAACGACGGATCGCAACGGTGCAGATCGATGTCCGAGTCGCCGTAGCCCACGTGGAACTGCAACGGCAGACCGGCGTCCAACGCCTCCCACACCACCCACGAGATGACCACCGGATCGATCAACGGCCCGGGATTCCACGCCTGCCAGATGTGGATCGCCCGCAGCGCCTCGTCCTCGGTCGGCCGCTCGGCACTCAGCGCCAGCCCCATCCGATAGGCCGCGACCGACTTCGCCCCGACCACCGACGGCTCCCGCAACCGATGACGCAACTGGTAGAGGAACTCGTTCGTCGTGGCCGCCGACACCGACAACTCCTCGACCAGGTGCTCCAGCCGCACGATGTCGTGCGACACCGCCCCGGCCAGCGACCCGAGCTCGGCACCGGACAGCAGCCGATCGGGCTGGAACCCACCGTCCACCAGGAACGTGTGGATCCCGGACGCCATCAGGAACGTCCGCGACACCTCGGTGATGTGCAGCGAGTTCCGCCGTTCCAGGTACGCCTCCGCCGTGGCGTGCCGGGGCAGATCCAGCAGCGGCGCGCACCATCTCCGCACCGCGAACCCCACCGCCGAGTCGAAGAACGACCCACCCAGCTCAGAGACCCCGTCAGCCTCCAACAACAACGACTCGAACTCCGAGCGTGTGCTGTCGGTGCGCAACACGCCGTGGCAGTGGTGATCTATCAGCCCGAGTTCGGCGACGAACGGCAAGATGCCCATAACCTTAGGATCGTGGACTCTGCGGAACGGGACCAGCGGTTCGACCGGGCGACGGAACTCTTCGACGGCCTCAACGCCAGGAACGTGAGCGTCGTGGCGCTCACCTGGGTCGACAACAGCGGCATCACACGCACCAAGTCCGTGCCTCTGCGCAGACTGGCCCACGCGGCCGCACACGGCGTGGGGGCGTCACCGGTGTTCGACGTGTTCCTGTTCGACGACTGGATCATCCAGGGCCGGTTCGCCGGCGGCCCCGTCGGCGACCTGCGGCTGCACCCCGACCTCGACCGCCTCACCGTCCTCGCGGGACAGCCCGGCTGGGCCTGGGCACCCGCCGACCGCTTCTTCCAGAGCGGCGTCCCCTACCCCATGGACCAGCGTCTCCAGGCGCGCAAGGCCGAGCAGAACCTCCACGACCTGGGCCTCACCGCCAAGGCCGGCTTCGAGATCGAGTGGTGCGTCGGCAAGCCGGACACCGACGACTGGGTCCCCGCGACGACCGGCGCCGCCTACGGGCACGCCCGCCAGGTCGAGCTGTCCGACTACTGCGTCGACGTCCTCAACGCACTCGACCAGCAGGACGTCGAGGTCCTCCAGTTCCACCCCGAGTACGCCGCTGGCCAGTTCGAGGTCTCCACCGCACCTGAAAGCCCGATCGCCGCGGCAGACACCGCCGTACTGGTCAAAGAGACCATCCGCGCCGTCACGATCCGGCACGGCATGCGCCCGTCGTTCTCCCCCAAGGTCATCAACGGCGGCGTCGGCAACGGTGGCCACCTGCACATGAGCATCTGGCGTGACGGCACGAACCTCTTCAGCGGCTTCCAGGACGAGGCCAAGCAGTTCAGCGCGGGCGTGCTCAACCACATACGCGCGTTGTGCGCCATCGGCTGCCCCTCTCTCGCGAGCTACCTCAGGCTCGTGCCGCACACGTGGTCAGCACCGTTCGTGGCGTGGGGCGAGGAGAACCGCGAAACGGCGCTGCGCCTCATCCAGGACAACTTCGAAATCAAGTGCTTCGACCTGACCGCGAACCCCTACCTCGTCGTCGCGGGCGTCATCGCGGCAGGACTCGACGGCATCGCCACGCAGGCGAACCTCCCCGAGGGCCTCAACGTCGACCCGGCGCTGCTCGACGGCATCCCGCGGCTGCCGACGTCGCTGAAGGAGGCCGTCGAGGAGTTCGAGAAGGACGCGGTGCTCACGGAGGCGTTCGGCCAGGAACTGGCGGGCACGATCGCAGACGTGCGGCGCGGTGAGATGGAGCGGTACAAGGACGCCAGCCCGCAGGGGATCGCCAACATCACCCGCTGGCGCTACTGATCTCCTTGCGCAGCCGCAGCAACGCCCGGTGCTGAGCCACCCGCACCGCACCGGGCGTGGAGCCCACCGCCTCGGCCGTCTCCTCCGCGGACAAACCCACCACCACACGCAGCACCACGATCTCGCGCTGCTTCTCGGGCAACACGCGCAGAAGCGCGGCCATCTGGTCGGACAGCTCCCCCTGCATCGCCCGCTGTTCAGGCCCGGCCGCGGTGTCCATCGACTCGGGCACCTCGGGCACGGCCTCGGAGCGGTTGCGCGAGAAGGTCCGGAACGAGTCGGCGACCTTGTGCGCCGCGATGCCGTAGACGAAGGCCAGGAACGGCCGGCCCTGGTCGCGGTACGAGGGCAGCGACGTCAGCACGGCCAGACAGACCTCCTGCGCAACGTCGTCCGCCGACGCGAACGATCCAACGCGCGCGCGGCAGTACCGAACGACCAACGGCCGGATGGTGCCGAGGAGCCGTTCGATGGCCGCCCGCTCACCGGCCACAGCGCGCGCGACGTGGTCGTCAGCAGCTTCTGGGCGGCTCGAGTAGTAGGTGGGCGGCGGCGGATCGACCGGAGCCTTGGGAGCATCGGCGGTCCGCTCCACCAACGACTCGAGGGCGCGCGGCGTGACGTCGATCGATCCTCCGACCGAGGAGCCCTGAATGGCTTCCGCGGGGACCTTGCGGTGCAGACCGGGTGAGAACTCCACGCAGATCACCGTTCCTCGTCTGGAGGCCGGCGCACCGCAAGGCGCGCGCGCCGGATCCGTCCTTCGACCGCGCGCGGAGTGAGTCGCAACAACTCACCGATCTCCGCATGCGAGTAGCCCTGGTCATGAAGGAAGAGCAACCGCCTGTTGTCCTCGCTCAACTCGGCGAAGGCCGCGTTGGCCGCTGCCTGCTCGATCACCGCGTCCTCGGGTGTCCCCTCGGTCACGACGTTCTCGAGCGAGGCGAGGCTCTCGACGAGGCGCACGTCCTGCCAGCCGTGCGCGTGCCTCTGCCAGCGCCGGTAGACGTTCGGGAACGCAAGCACGCACGCGTTGACGAAGTACTCGTTCAACGGCTGTCCGCGCTCTACGGACCACTCCTTGCCGAGCAGTCCCCTGTCCCGGAAGTAGACGAAGCCTTCGAACACCGCGTCGCTCGCCAGCTCTTCGGCCTCTTGCAGCGCGATGTCCTGCTGGTACAGATAACGGCCGTGCCGTCCGCACCGCGAGAACATCGCGCCGGACCGCACAAGCTTCGTAACAATCGCGAGGCCGTGTCCGAGAAGCTGACGATGGAACTGGTCCCAGCGCGGCCCGGAGAGCCCAGACTCACGGAAGTGCTGCACGAGCACCCCGTCCATGCGCAGCCGATCGGCGGCGAGCGCTGAGTCCGAACTTCCCATGCCCCCTGGTCCCTATGTCGGCGTCTTCCTGCCTCTAGGTATGTCGTTTGGGTGCGTCTACCCCACGCACCCGCCCCCACTCGTCACAAATGCAAACGAACATCACCCGATCGGGACAGCGAGAGCGGTGATTTCCTTGCGCAGGCGCCCGAGCGCGCGGTGCTGAGCGACCCGAACCGCACCCGGCGTCGACCCGACGGCCTCCGCGGTCTCCTCCGCCGACAGACCCACCACGACGCGCAGCACGAGAATCTCGCGCTGCTTTTCAGGCAGGAGGCGCAGCAGCTCGCCCAGAGCGCCGTTCAACTCGCCCTGAAGGGCGAAATCCTCGGGCCCGAAGCTGCGCGAAGGCTGATCGGGCACATCTGCCGTCGGCTCCGCACGGTTACGAGCGAGTGCACGGTGCGCGTCGGCAACCTTGTGCGCCGCGATGCCGTAGACGAATGCCAGGAAGGGCCTGCCCTGCTCCCGATAGTTCGGCAGCGCCGTCAGCACGGCCAGGCACACGTCCTGCGCAACGTCGTCCGCGGTTGTCGCGGAACGCCCCACACGTGCGCGACAGTACTTGACCACCAGCGGTCGCAGGTAGCGAAGCAGCTGGTCAGTGGCCCTGACATCGCCATGCACGGCCAGGTTGACCAGTTCCGCGGATAAAGCCGAACTCTCCATCCGAAGTGTCCCCTCGTCGACGTCCCAGAGAGGAGACGTGCGACGCGTCACTCCTTATGCAGAAAGTAGAAAGAAAGTTCAACGTCACCCGTTTGCAGCAACCATCAGCGGTTGGTAATAGCCATGGACCGACCACTCCACGTAATCGAAACCGGCGCGTTCCACCAAATCGGTTAGTTCATGACGGGTAATCGCCCAATACCGTGCCTTACCCACGACCACGCGCCACGAATCGGCTTCATGCAGGCGGAACATCTCCAGCTCGTACTGGTCGCCGTCCCAATGCCAGAGCTGGAACCACACGACCCGACCCGGACCCACCGACGGAGGCGTCGACAACGGCCGTTCGCGCCGAATCTGGTCGTAGTCGCGCGTCGAGAGGATGAGCCGGCCACCAGGACGCAGCACACGGCGCATCTCACGCAACGCCGTGAGCATGTCGTCAGAGGTCAACAGGTGCGGCACTGCGTTGTCAGCAGCCAACACGACGTCGAACGAAGCATCAGCGAACGGCAACGCACGCATGTCCGCGGCCAACGAGGGCAACGAGACCCCACGCGCAGAGGCCTCCACACCAGCCCGAGCGGCCGACTTGGGGCTCAGATCAGCGCCCACGACCTCATAGCCGCGCAGCGCCAGCCCGATCGTTTGAGTGCCGATGCCACACGCACAGTCCAGAACGCGCGCGCCGGGTGGGACGAACTCGGAGAGCTGCGCCGCCTGCCGGGCCATCGACGCGTCCCAGTCCGGAAACAGCAGGTCGTACGTCCCGGCCAGCCCGTCGTAGAAGGCGCCGGTCAAATCAGCTCCTCGACCCCCACGGACGACCGCAGCTTCGCCAGCGCGCGGTGCTGAGCCACCCGGACGGCGCCCGGCGTCGACCCGACGGCCTCGGCGGTCTCCTCCGCCGACAACCCGACCACGACGCGCAGCAGCAGGATCTCGCGCTGCTTGTCCGGCAGGACCAGGAGCAACTGCCCCAGTCGCGCCGAGAGCGACCCGAGCAGTGCGTTCTCCTCGGGATCGATGGCCTGCGACGGCCCGTCCGGCACCTCGGCGACCGGCTCGGAACGGTTACGCGCCGACACGCGGTGCGCATCCGCCACCTTGTGCGCGGCGATGCCGTACACGAACGCGAGGAACGGCCGTCCCTGCTCGCGGTAGGAGGGCAACGCCGTGAGGACCGCCAGACAGACTTCCTGCGCCACGTCGTCCGCCGACGCATACGCCCGTTCGTTGCGACCGACGCGCGCACGGCAGTAACGCGACACGAGCGGCCGGACGGACGCCAGCAGCCGGTCGACGGCACGCCGGTCACCCGCAACAGCCTCGTTCACGAGCGAGGCCAGCAGGTCCGAACTTTCCATGGC
The DNA here is from genome assembly GCF_002150765.1 of Lentzea kentuckyensis. Classification (GTDB taxonomy): domain Bacteria; phylum Actinomycetota; class Actinomycetes; order Mycobacteriales; family Pseudonocardiaceae; genus Lentzea; species Lentzea kentuckyensis. The sequence continues at coordinate 61,493 of NZ_MUYM01000060.1, read as the reverse complement.
GTTGGTCCCTACGTCGGCAGCGGAAACCCTATCTTTCGCCGCAAAGTCGTTTGGGACCACTCATCAGGGGCATAAAAGTCCCTGATGCAAACGATTTAGACCGTACGGCGGGCGAGCACGTGCAGGCGGGCGGCGACGTCCCTGAGCGGGGACCGCGTGGCGGCGGCCAATTCCAGCTCGGCGAGCGCGTCGGCGGCACCCGGATTCGCGTCCAGCACCACGCCGGGCACGAGATCGGAAACAATGCCATGTCCTTGCAGGAGCTCGACAGAAAGCCCCGCCTCGAGAACCAGCTTCTCGAGACCCGGGACGTCGAACCGGCGTTGCAGCGGGTCTCGCGTGCCCGCCAGCTGCCCGGCGTCGTCGTCCAGCAACCTCCGGGCGTCGACGATACGGCCGGCGATCGCGCGGTGCAGGATCGCCGCGAACCGGTTGGCGACCAGGACCGACACGGCACCGCCCGGCGCGACGGCGGTGGCCAGCGAGGACAGCGCGGCCGGGGCGTCGTCGACGACCTCCAGCAGCCCGTGCGCCAGCACCAGATCCGCCTCACCGGCGGGAACACCCAACGAGTCGGTGTCGCCCTGGACCGCGTTGATCGTGACGCCGGCCTCACGCGCACGGGTGTGCAGCGTGGCCAGTGCGTTCGGTGACGGCTCTACGACCGTGACGACGCACCCCGCTGCGGCGAGAGGTACGGCCCAGACGCCGCTGCCACCACCAACGTCGAGCACACGAGGCGGTTCTCCACCTCTGCGCTCTCTCGCGGCGGCCAATTCGGCGTCGAGCACCCTGTGTACGGCGTCCGGTCGCATGGCACTAAGAGTAGGAGACCCTAGAGTAGGTCTGTGCATACGGTGTCCGTGCTCAGCCTCAAGGGAGGCGTCGGCAAGACGACGGTGGTGCTCGGCCTCGCCTCTGCCGCTCTCCGTCGTGGCGTTCGCACGCTTGTGATCGATCTTGATCCGCAGTGCAACGCCACGTCAACGCTGGAGCCCGAGGAGTCCAAGGCGAGCATCTACGACGTCCTGCAGGACCCGTCCGAGGAGAACCTCGAGCAGGCGATCCGTCCCAGCAGGTGGGGCGACGGCATCGACGTGCTGTCCGGGTCCGAGGACGCCGAGCTGCTCAACCACCCGGATCCGAACGAGTCGCGGCTGCATCGGCTGAAAGACGCGTTGCGCACGTTGCGGGACATGTACGACGAGTTCCCGTACCACCTGGTGCTGCTCGACTGCCCGCCGTCGCTGGGCCAGCTGACCCGCTCGGCACTGGTGGCGGCCGACCGCGCGTTGCTGGTCACCGAGCCGACGATGTTCGCGGTGGCGGGCGTGCAGCGGGCGTTCGAGGCGGTGCAGAACGAGCGTGAGAGCAACAACGCCGACCTGCAGCCGTTGGGTGTCGTGGTGAACCGGGTGCGGCCGCGCTCGCACGAGCACCAGTTCCGCATCGAGGAGCTGCGCGACATCTTCGGCCCGTTGGTGATGCCCGTGGCGTTGCCGGACCGTCTCGCCGTGCAGCAGGCACAGGGCGCGTGCATGCCGATCCACGAGTGGGGCACGCCGGGCGCACGTGAGGTGGCGCTGGCGTTCAACCTGCTGCTGGCCCGCATCCAGCGCATCTCCCGCAGCCGCCGCCGCGCGGTGCACCAGGACTTCGACGACGACGAGATCCAGGAAGCGGTGGATGCCTGAGGGCGACACCGTCTTCCTCGCCGGCCAGCGGATGCACGAGGCGCTGGCCGGGAAGACGCTGCGGCGCGGCGAGCTGCGCCACCCCCGGCTGTCCGCACTGGACCTCGCCGGTCTGGACGTGCTCGGCGTCCGGACGTACGGCAAGCACATGTTCACCCGGTTCTCCGACGGCAACAGCCTGCGCAGCCACTTCCGGATGGACGGCGCGTGGCACCTCTACCGGCCGGGCGAACGCTGGCGGCGGCCCGCGCATCAGGCCCGCGCGGTGCTCGAGGTGGACGACCGGCAGGCCATCGGATTCGCGTTGCACGACATGGAGTTCGTACCGACAAAACGCGAAGATGAACTCATTTCGCATCTCGGGCCGGATCTGCTTTCGCCGGAGTTCGACGCCGCTGAGGCCGTTCGGCGGTTGACCGCGGATCCCTCCCGACCGGTCGGCCTCGCATTGTTGGACCAACGGGTCATGGCCGGCGTCGGCAATCTCTACCGAGCGGAAGTTTGTTTCCTGTTGGGCGTTCTGCCGACGGCACCAGTGTCATCTGTGGATGCCTCACGTGCGGTTGCGTTGTCACGCAAGCTGTTGCAGGCGAACCGGTGGCGGCCGGAACAGATCACGACCGGTGACCGGCGCGTCCAGCACTACGTTTTCGAGCGCACCGGCAAACCCTGTTTGCGCTGCGGCACAAGAGTCCGATCGGGCGAGATGGACCAGAGATTTGTGTACTTCTGCCCAAAATGCCAATCCGATTGAACCGAGACGGTCTCCCGCCCGTGTCCCTCGACATGGCGGTAAATCTGGATGCGTTGCGCCCGGGCTTCACCGACGACCCGTACTCGGTGCTGAAGAGCCTGCGCGAGTCTGGCCCCGTGCACCGGGTCGAGACCCTCGGTGTGCCGATGTGGCTCGTGACCCGCTACCCCGACGTGCGCGCCGCGCTGGACAACCCGTCGTTGTCCTCGCACGGCTCCGCGCTCACCGAGCCCCTGCGCGGCCATCCGCATTTCGCCTCGTGGTGGTTCGGCGATCTGTCGGACCACATGATGAACAGCGACGGCGCCGACCACACGCGTCTGCGCCGCGCGGTGTCGAGCGAGCTCACGCCGCGCCGCATCGCCGCCCTGCGCCCACGCGTCGAGCAGGTGGCGGCCTCACTGGCCGACTCCTTCGCCGACGCCGGCAGCTGCGACCTGATCGCGGACTTCGCGGCGCCGCTGCCCATCACCGTGATCATGGAACTGCTCGGCGTGCCGGCCGTCGACCAGGAGAACTTCCGGTACTGGGCCGACGTCGTCACGGGCCTGGCCGACGGCGACGCGGCCTCGGCCCGCGAGGAGACCTCCGGCTACCTGCACGACCTCGTGACGCACAAGCGGACGTCCGGCGACGACGACCTGATCGGCGCGCTGGCCAGGGCGACCGGTGAGGCCGCGCTGTCCGACGACGAACTGGCGTCGCTGGCGTTCCTGCTGCTCGTGGCGGGTTACACGACCGCCGTCGACCTGGTCGGCAACGGCGCGCTGGCGTTGCTGCGCCACCCCGAACAGCTCGAACTGCTGCAGCGCTCGTCGTCGCTGCTGCCTGGCGCCATCGAGGAGTTCCTGCGGTTCGACGGGCCGACCTCGCACCTGCTGCGGTTCGCCGCGCAGCCGCTGATGATCGGCGGCGTGCAGATCCCCGCCGGCGACGTCGTGCTGTTGTCGCTCGCCTCGGCCGAGCACGACAGCAACCGGTACCCGCGGGCGGACCAGCTCAACATCGAACGGGCGGACCGCCAGCACCTGGCGTTCGGCCACGGCATCCACTTCTGCCTCGGCGCACCGCTGGCCCGGCTGGAGGGCGAGGTGGCGTTCCGGACGCTGCTGAACCGCTGCTCCGGGCTGACGCTGGACACCTCGCAGCCGCTGGGGTGGCGGGTGTCGCTCGGGAGCCGTGGTCTGCGGGCGTTGCCGGTGACGTTCCTGTCCAAGCCGACGATGCCGCTCGACGAGCAGGCGACGATCAAGGTGCCCAAGCCGTCGTAACGGCGCTGCCGAGTTCGGGAACCAGACGGCGGCGCGCCCACCCTGAACAGGCGTTATAGGGTGGGCTCGTGGTTTACAAGCAGGTGGTTCGCAGGGCGTTGTTCGGAATGCACGGCGGCGACGCGGAGCGGGTCCACGAGACCACGCTCAACGTCATGGCGCGCTTGAGCCCGCTGGCGAGGTTCGCGCGCAACCAGAACAACCCGCGCACCGTGTTCGGCATCAGGTTCCCCAACCCGGTGGGGCTCGCGGCCGGGCTGGACAAGGACGGGCGGGCGCTGCCGGCGTGGGCCGCGCTGGGGTTCGGGTTCGTCGAGGTCGGCACGGTCACCTGGCACGCGCAGCCGGGCAACCCGAAGCCGCGGCTGTTCCGCCTCCGCGAGGACGAGGCGATCATCAACCGGATGGGCTTCAACAACGCGGGTGCGCAAGCGCTTGCCGCCAAGCTCGACCGCACCACGTTGAAGGCTCCCCTGGGCATCAGCCTCGGCAAGTCCAAGATCACGCCGGTCGAGGACGCCGTGCAGGACTACCTGAACTCGCTGAACGCCCTCAAGAACCACGGCGACTACTACGCGATCAACGTCAGTTCGCCGAACACGCCCGGTCTGCGCAGCCTTCAGGACAAGGGCGCGCTGACCGAGCTCGTGCAGGCGCTCACACGGGCCACGGACAAGCCGATGCTGGTCAAGATCGCGCCGGACCTCACCGACGACGCCATCGAAGAGGTCATCCAGGTGTGCCTCGACAACGGCATCAAGGGCCTCATCGCAACGAACACCACACTCAGCCGTGAGGGCCTCACGAGCGCCCACCAGAGCGAGACCGGCGGCCTCAGCGGCCGGCCTCTCACCCAGCGCGCGAACGACGTGGTCCGGTTCATCACCAAGAACTCGGAGCTGCCCGTCATCGGCGTCGGCGGCATCGCGACGGCGGACGACGCCAAGCGCATGATCGACGCCGGCGCGAGTCTCGTGCAGATCTACACCGGATTCATCTACGAGGGCCCTGGGCTCGTCAGCAGGATCAACCGGGCACTGAGGTGAGCGTGCGCTCGACGTGCTCCCAACGGCCGATGGGCCGGTAACCGCGCAGCACGGTCAGCAACGAACGCAGCACCGCCACGAAGTCCACGAACACGATCACCATCAGCAGCGGGTAGGCCAACGGCGCCAAGGCGAGCAACGGCGCCTTGGCCCGCCACGGCTCGGTGAGGTCGCCGACGATGGTGAAGAACGCAACGCCCGTGTAGACGGCGCACAGCAGCAGAACACCGGTGAACCAGCCCGTCTGGAACGTGGCGCTGACGACGACGTACACGAACAACGGCTCGAACAGCACGAGGACCTCCCCCGCCGCCGTGTACGGCAGATGCACCCACGAGAGAAGGCGCGAGCAGGACGTGCCGAAGAAGAGCGAGCGGTGCTTGTAGAACGCCTGCAGACGCCCGAACTTCCACCGGAACCGTTGCCGCAGCAGACCTCTCAGTGACGGCACGGCCTGGGTGTACGCGATCGCGTCCGCCGCGAAGATGATGCGCCAGTCGAAGTTGCCGCGCACGGACAGGATCTTCATGGAGAAGTCGATGTCCTCCGTCATGGTGTCCGTGTCGAAGTAGCCGCACGCGCGCACGATCGACGTGCGGAACATCGAGCCGACACCGCCGATGACGTACTCGCAGTTGAAAACCGTGTAGCCCTGCTTCAGGCGGTGCACCACCGCGTACTCCAGTCGCTGCACCCACCCCATCACGCCGTGCGGTGCGGCGATCTTCACATTCGCCGCAGCCGCGAGCACGAGCGGGTCGGCGAAGTGCGCGACCATCCGCGAGACCGCGGAACGGGACAGCGTGGAGTCGGCGTCCAGCACCATCACCAGGCCGTCACCGACCAGGTGCATGCCGGTGTTGATCGCCGCCGCCTTGCCCTCGTTCGGTTGCGACACAACACGAACACGCGAACCGAAGCCCTGCAACGCGGCCAGCGTGCCGTCCGTGGAACCGTCGTCGACCACGATCACCGACACGTCCGGATAGCAACTGTCCAAAACGGACCGAACAGCGCGAGCGACGCACAGTTCCTCGTTGTACGCCGGAATCACGACCCAGACCGTTGGCGTATAAGGCAACGGACGTGAGCGATGCAGCGACAGGTCGTAAAGGTCAGCCGCCACCAGAACGACGCACACGCGCACGATGCCGATCATCGCCAACGGCACCATGAGCCACGCCAGCGACGTCATCGGCGGTAGCGCAGCAGGCGGATGCGGGACGCGACCAGACTGCCCGCGATGATGGTGCAGGCCAGGAAAAGCACCACGTAGTACGCGGCGACCATGGTGAAACTCCCTCCAGTGGACCGGAACTGGGATCGGTCCGGAGTGGAGGGACGAAAACCACACCAACGGGTAAAGGGTCAGTTACGCCGTGCAGCCCGCAGGTAGCGCATCACCGGATGCAGGATCACGACCAGCAGCGAGCCCCACACCATGCCGCCCATCTGGAGGTCGCCGATCTCGATGGTCAGGTCGCCGACGCCGGCCACCAGCGCCGCGCCGCCCACCATCGCGTTCGCCGGGTTCGCGAGGTCGACCCCGCGGTCCATCCAGATGCGCACACCGATGAGCACGATCAGGCCGTAGAGCACCAACGTGCTGCCGCCCAGCACTCCCGGCGGGATGGTGCCGAACAGCGCGATGGCCTTCGGAGAGAACGCCAGCAGCGTGGCGAACACACCGGCGAACGCGAACGCCGCCGTCGTGTAGATGCGCGTCACGGCCATCACGCCGATGTTCTCGGAGTACGTCGTCGTGCCGACACCACCGCCCAGACCGGACAACGCGGTCGACAGCCCGTTCGCGATGATCGCGTCACCCACGCTGCCGTCGAGGTTGCGGCCGGTCAGCGCCGCGACCGCCTTCACGTGCCCGACGACCTCGGCCACCAGCACGATCACCACGGGCAGCACCAGCACCACCACGGACGGCCGGAGCTCGGGCTGGGACAGCTGCGGCAGGCCCACCCAGGCCGCGTCGCGCAACGCGTCGAACTTCGACGACGGCACGGCGCCGGACAGCAGACCGCCGATCCACACCCCGAGGAAGCCGATCAGGATCGAGAACCGGAACAGCAGCCCGCGACCCAGCACACCGGCCAGCAGGATCACCACGGTCGTGATGGCGGCCAGCAAGGGCTGCTCGGCGAAGTTCGAGGTGGCCTGGTGCGAGAGGTTCAGGCCGATGATGATCACGACGGCACCGGTGACGACCGGCGGCATGACCGACTCGAGCAGCCGCACGCCGAGCGCCTTGACCGCGATGCCGACGACGATCACCAGCAGTCCGGCGGCGACGACCCCGCCCAACTGGGCGGCCATGCCCTGTTCGCGCGCGGCCACCAGCGGCGCCACGAAGGCGAACGACGAGCCCAGGTAGCTCGGGACCCGGTTCTTGGTGATCACCAGGAACAGCAGCGTGCCCAGGCCGGAGAACAGCAGCGTGGTCGCGACGGGGAGGCCGGTGGCGGTGGGCACGAGCACCGTGGCGCCGAACATGGCGACCAGGTGCTGCACTCCGAACCCGATGGTGAGCGGCCAGCTCACCCGTTCCTGGGGTGCGACGGTTTCACTGTCGGTGATCCGACCGTCCCCGTGCACGGTCCACAACGCCAACGCACTGCCTCCCGGCAATTCAGCCGGACTTCCCGCAGACCGGCCCCGGAATCCTGCCACGCCATGTAGTGGCTACGGCTAGATAACGGTCTGATAATCACACGATTGCCCTAAAGATCTCCAGGGAGACTCGCCGAATAGGCGCACGTGATTACCGACCGTCACGGTCAGTACGCTGAATAGCCTGACACGTCTCGCATCGCAGACGCGAGACCTGCCATGTGGTCGGTGGCGTCGTCCAGCACCGCCCGCGGATCCTGGAACTGCGTACTCGCGGCCAGTGCCTGCCCGGCGGCGGCCACCAACGCACAGTAGCGGTCCACGCCGTCCGCCAGTTGGATTCTGAGCACTCGAACACCCTCGACCAACGGCGCGCGCTCCAGCGGCGGTGCCGTGTCCCGAGCGCGCTCCACGGCCTGCAACTGCGCGGACACCGCACGGATGGCTGTCGAGGCCTCCTGGGCGGTCTGCCGGGCGTGCTGGACGGACTCGGTGGGCATCGTCGTGAGCGCGGGCGAGTCGAGCTGCACGAGCAGCTGGTTCATCGTGTCCTCGGCGCTGTGCAGCTTCTCCATCGGCACCCGCGCGGACGAGATGTGCGCGGGCAGCGGCGGCCTGGGCGGCGGCGGCGGCGACAACGCCAGCCGCTGCCGGGCGGCGCCGAGCTCACGCAGCTTGAACCCGCTGCGCACGGCGAGCAGACCGGGCACCGCGGCGCCGATCGTGCCGCCGACCGCGGCCCACGTGCCGAGCACGCCGGTGAAGCCGAAGACGGCGAGCGTGCCGAAGATCGTGATCAGGGCCAGCCAGAACGTCAGCACGGCGTTGGTGCGCTTCCGCTTGCGTTCCAGCTTCGCGACCGGGTCGTTCCACTTCTGCAGTCGATACCGCGCCTGCTCCGCCAGCGGGTGGCCCTGGAGCGACGCACCCAACTCGTTGACGACCTTGCGGACGATCTCGTTGTTGGGACGGTTTCTCCAGGGCTCCATGATCACCTGCTGACTCCTCCTGCCCCGCTCAGTTCTGAGCCGGCGGGACCTGATGCTGCGTGGTCTTCTGCTCCTGCTGGACGCGCTGCGCGATCTCGGCCTGGATCTGCGCGGCGGCACTGTTGCCCGCGGTCACCTGCGGAGGCGTGTTCGCCGCACCGCCGTGCATGGACGCGCGGATCTGCTCGAGACGCGACGAGCCGGCCATCTGCGTGGTCGAGGCCTGGACTTCGAGCATGCGGCCCTGTACCGAGTTCTGGGCGAGCTCGGCGGACCCGATCGCGGTCGCGTAGCGCTTCTCGATCTTGTCGCGAACCTCTTCCAGCGACGGGACGTTGCCCGGCGCGGCGAGCTCGCTCATCTGGGTCAGCGACGCGGAGACCTGCTCCTGCATCTTGGCCTGCTCGAGCTGGCTGAGGAGCTTGGTGCGCTCGGCCAGCTTCTGCTGCAGCATCATCGAGTTGCGCTCGACGGCCTGCTTGGCCTGTGCGGCGGCCTGCAGCGACTGGTCGTGCAGCGTCTTGAGGTCCTCGATGCCCTGCTCGGCGGTGACGAGCTGGGTGGCGAAGCTCTGCGCGGCGTTCTCGAACTGCGTGGCCTTCTGCTCGTCGCCCTTCGAGCGCGCCTCGTCGGCGAGCACGAGTGCCTGACGTGCGGACGCCTGCAACTTCTCCACGTCGCCCAGCTGCCGGTTCAGCTTCATCTCCAGCTGCCGCTGGTTGCCGATGACGGCCGCGGCCTGCTGAGAGAGCGCCTGGTGCTGACGCTGCGCCTCCTCGATGGCCTGCTGGATCTGCACCTTCGGGTCAGCGTGCTCGTCGATCTTCGACGAGAACGACGCCATCAGGTACTTCCAGAACTTCACGAACGGACTGGCCATCTCCTACGCCTGCCTTCTCGGTGCCGGTGTTGGATCCATCGTCTCAATTGTGCGTCGGCGGTTCCACCAACCTGGGGAGATATCCGGGAAGACCCCGACCCACCCCGGGACTTTGGACTGACACACCCGCCGGCGGCCAATCCTGCCCGCACCCGCGCCCCGAGACGCGGTGACCCAACGCGCTGTGGCCAAGCCGTTGCCTGCCGTTCAGCCCGCTGCCGTCGTTGTCCAGTTGAACGTGCGAAAGGGCAATCTTGTTGCAGACCGTCACGTGGCGGGCGCCACAGGTCGCATCGGTTCACCCGAATGCCAGCGACCCCGTCCACTCACGCGTGGACGGGGTCGGAACGACATGGGAATCAAGCCGCTACTACGGCCTTGGGCGTCTCGCCGATCTTGCTCGTGAGCCGGTGACTGAGCATCGGCTGCAGGCGCAGGTCGGACAGGTCGTCCGACAGCGTGGACGGCAGCACACGGCCACCCTCCAGCTTTCCGCGCTCCGCACGGCCGTCGGGGACGGTGTCGGGCACCGTGTCCGGCGTCTGCGAGACGGCGCCGATGTCGGAGGCGACGTGGTGCAGCAGTTCGGACAGTGGCAGCTCTAACGCGTCACAAATGGCCGCGAGGAGCTCGCTGGACGCCTCTTTGCGGCCGCGCTCCACCTCGGACAGGTACCCCAGGCTCACGCGGGCGGTCCGAGAGACCTCGCGCAGCGTGCGGCGTTGGTTGGTGCGGGCATGGCGAAGTCGATCACCGATCGCCTCGCGTAGCAGCACGGTCATCGCGCGCCTCCTTCCGGCCGGCCGTGTCCCTACGTTACCGATCGACACCGACAACGGGCACTGACTTCCGAACACGTCCGCCCAGGGCGAACGAACGCGGAGTCATCGTTTGTTCCCGTCCTCGGTCATCAGCAGGTGATCCGACAGCAGGACCAGCGCTTTTTCCACGGCTGTGAAACGCACCGCTTTCCTGTCGCCACTCACCGTGATTGTCCGCACTGTGGACACTCCAGGTCCGCTCAAGCCGATGTGGACCGTGCCTGGAGCGACTCCATCTTGCGGGTCAGGGCCGGCGACACCCGTGAGTCCGATTCCCCAGTCCGATTTGCACCGTTTCCGGGCTCCTTCGGCCAGTTGAACCGCCACCTCCGGGTGCACGGCGCCATGCTCGTCGAGCAACTGCTGATCCACGCCCGCGAGCTCGTGTTTGAGCTCGGTCGCGTAGACGATCAACCCACCGCGGACCACGGCACTCGCCCCCGGTGTGTCGACGATCGTCGCGCACAGCAGCCCCGCGGTCAGCGACTCTGCGGTGGCGACGGTCTGATGCCTCGCTTTGAGCAGCTCGACCACGTTCGTCATGCGACGGCCCGACCTGCTCTCGCCTTCAACTTGAACGCTCGGATCACGTAGTCGATTCCCGTGACGACGGTGAGGACCAGCGCGACGGCCATGATCACCCAGGCGATGAGCTCCAGCACGTCGTTCTGCGGCAGCACGAACAACCCGATCGCGATGACCTGCGCCAGCGTCTTGGCCTTGCCGCCGCGGCTGGCCGGGATGACGCCGTAGCGGATCACCCAGAACCGCAGCAGCGTCACACCTACCTCGCGCACGGCGATGACGATCGTGATCCACCACGGCAGCACGTCGAGCATGCTCAGGCCCACCAGCGCGGACCCGGTCAGCGCCTTGTCCGCGATCGGGTCGGCGATCTTGCCGAAGTCGGTGATCAGCCCGTGCTTGCGGGCGAGCGTGCCGTCGATGTGGTCGGTGAAGCTGGCGACGGCGAAGATGCCGAACGCGATGAGACGCCAGGTGGTGTCGAAACCGCCCGCTTCGAACAGGGAGAACAGGAAGACCGGAACGAGCGCCAGCCGCGCCATCGTGAGGATGTTCGCGACGTTGAGCAGCGGGACCTTCCGGGCCTCCGTCATGTCGGGATTACCTCGACGATCAGGTCGACGCCCTCGGAGTCGACCACCCGGCAGCGCACGAAGTCGCCGCGCTTGAGCCCCTCGGCCTCCAGCACGATGCACTCGCCGTCGACCTCGGGAGCCTGGTGCTCGGCCCGGCCGACGCAGTCGTTCTCGTCGTCCTCCTCGGTCTCGACCAGCACCGTGACCTCGGTGCCGACCCGGTCCTCGGCACGCTGGCTCGTCAGCTCCTCGACGAGGTTGCCGATCCGCTGCACGCGCTCCGCGATGGTGTCGGCGTCGAGCTTGCCGTCGAGCTCCTCGGCCTCGGTGCCGTCCTCGTCCGAGTACCCGAAGATGCCGACCGCGTCGAGCCGCGCCTCGGTCAGGAACCGCTCCAGCTCCCGCAGGTCCGCCTCGGTCTCGCCGGGGAAGCCCACGATGAAGTTGCTGCGGATGCCGGCCTCGGGCGCGTGCTCGCGGATCTGCCACACGAGCTTGAGGAAGCTGTCGGTGTCGCCGAACCGGCGCATGCGGCGCAGCACGTTCTCACTGGAGTGCTGGAACGACATGTCGAAGTAGTTCGCGACCTTGTCGGTCTTCGCGATGGCGGCGACGAGGCTGGGCTTGGTCTCGGCCGGCTGCAGGTAGCTGACCCGCACGCGCTCGACGCCGGGGATGGACGCGAGGCGCGGCAGCAGCTGCTCCAGGGCGCCCTGCTCGCGCGGCAGGTCCTTGCCGTAGCTCGTCGAGTTCTCGCTGACGAGGAACAGCTCCTTGACGCCGTTCTCGGCGAGCCACATGGCCTCGGCCACGACCTCGTCCGGGTGCCGCGACACGAACGCGCCGCGGAAGCTCGGGATCGCGCAGAAGCTGCACCGCCGGTCGCAGCCGGACGCGATCTTCAACGGTGCCACGGGGGCGTCGTCCAGGCGCTTGCGGGGCGTCTTGGTGGGCCCCCAGCCGTGACCGGGCACCTGGACCGCGTCCTTGGCTTCCTGACGCTTCACCGGCGTGATGGGCAGCAGCGTGCGGCGGTCCACCGGCACGTGCGACTCGACCTGCTTGCCGTGCAGCACGTCGTTGAGGCGCTCGGCGAGGTCGTTGTACTGGTCGAACCCGAGGACCGCGGCCGCCTCCGGGAGGCTGTCCGCGAGCTCCTTGCCGTACCGCTCAGCCATGCATCCGACCGCGACGACCTTGGCGCCGGTGTCGGACGCGGCGAGCAGCGTGTCGACGGAGTCCTTCTTGGCCTGCTCGACGAAGCCGCACGTGTTGACGACGACGACGTCCGCGCCCTCGTCCACCAGCTCCCAGCCGCCCTCGCCGAGGCGTCCGGCGAGTTCTTCGGAGTCGACCTCGTTGCGGGCGCAGCCCAGGGTCAGCAGCGACACGCGTCGCGGAGTGGTGGGAGAAGACACGGTGCTCAGCGTAACCGGGTCGGGTCCCGCAGCTTGAATCAGCGCTGCAACAGCACCTCGACGAGTCGCCACACGTCCGTGGACGGGTTACCCGGCTCCAGCTCCTTGGCGCGCTTGATCGCCGCCTCGACTCCCTCGTCGAACGTCGCGTAGTCGACCTTCGTCTTGTCGTAGCCGGGAACGTGCTTGGCGAGGATCCTGCAGCAGGACTTGCCGTTGTCGACGTGCGCGCGGTGGTCGGTGAAGTGCAGGATCAGCCAGACCTCGAAACAAGGGTCGGACACCACGAGCTCAACACCCAGGCGTTCCGATTCCACCCGAGCGGCCTCGATTTCGAAGTCGTCCACATCGACCACGCACCACACGCTGTCATACTCGTCTTTCGTGAAGATGCACTTCGCATATCTGACGAGGTTCTCGGGTGAGTCCGTTTTCTGCCTCACCTTGACGCGGGCGCCCCTCGCTCGGGCAAGCCCGTTGAAGTATGCGGGCTCGGTGCATCGACCACCTGTCACGATGAGAACGTGACCGGGCCGCAGTTCGCGGGGGCGACCGCGTCGAGACTGTGTGTTCTCCCTTTTCTTGTCACGCTTCGCCACGGCCACCTCCGACGACTTCCGCGAACCTGTCCTCGAACAGTTCCGGTACAGCTCCGTAGCGCCCGGCGAGATAGCGGCGTTCGAGGTTGTCTCCGTTGCGCGGCTTGAAGTCGGTCAACGGGTAGAGGGAGCTGGCACCGCTTGCCCTCTCCTTTTCCACAAACCAGACTTCGTCGCGGGCCAGCACCTCCTCCGCGAAAGGTGCGTTCAGCAGCGTTGCGTCGTGGGTGGTGAAGATGAGTTGCCCGCCTGCCGCGTTCGCGTGGTCGTCGTTGAAGAGGGAGACGAGCCGCATTGTCAGCAACGGGTGCAAGCTCGCGTCGATCTCATCGATGACCAGGCAGCCCCCGTCACGCAGGACCGCGAGAACGGAGGGAAGCACGCCCAGCCAGGACCGCGTGCCGGCCGACTCCTCATCGAACCGAAACGGCTCGGTACACCCTCGGTGAACCAGATTGACGGTCGCCCTTCGGAAGAAAGTTTCACTGATCGTCGACCTGCGAGTTTCAAAGAACATGGCCTGGACGTCTTCCTCGTCCAGCACCAGGTCATCGATTCCGACGTCAGCCGCACGAACCAGATCAACCAGCTCAGTCCTCAACTCAGGACGCTCTCGCAAGAACCCCGCGATCTCCTCCTCGAGAGCGCTCCCGCCGGTGTTCGCACGGAACCGAAGCGAGCTGACGAACCAGCGGTACACCGGCAAGACCCAGGGAATCTGGAGCTGAGCGGCAAGGCTCACGAGAAGCGCGTTCGGCCGGAGCATCGTTTCCAGGACTTCCAGCGCGGACTTGGACTCGTCGAGAGTGCTTCCGAACTTGATGTCGTCACCGACGCGTTCGAACAGCACCCGCTTCCGCTTCTCGGGGTAGCTGTACAGCCACTCCTCCCGGACGCGCACGTCGTCCACCTCAACGCCGTACGTGTATCGCACGCCGTCCTCGATCAGCTCGACCACGTACGTGGACGGCTCAGCACGCTTGCCGGCATCGAGCTTGAACGAGCGGTGACCGACCACTCCGGCGTCGGGCCCCCACTGAGCGAACGAGTTCTTCACCGCCACGGCCATGAACTTCAGGCCGTCGAGCAGGTTGGACTTACCGGAGGCGTTGGCACCGTAGACAGCAACGACCGGCAGAGCCTCGCGGTCCTTGGCATAAGCGGGCATGAGCAACAACTCGTGCTCGTCACGGAACGAACGATGATTCTCCAGCCGGAAGCTTCTGAGCACCCGAACCACCTCCGCTGAGAACTTTCAAGGCGTCTTGTGCAAGTAAACCGCACAGAGCCGCCCCTAGCTCCCTCCAACTGCAATCTCACCGGCAAGCGCACCACCGCGCGCCCGCCCGGAAGGCAAGCTCATACTTGTCGGTTGTGACCAGTGGGGTAGTCGTGCGGCGCGCCCGCACCAGTGACGTGCGCGCCATGAAGGCGCTGATCGACGGGTACGCGGGCAAGGTTCTGCTGGCCAAACCGCTGGTCACGCTGTACGAGGCGGTCCAGGAGTTCTGGGTGGCCGAGGAGGACGGCGAGCTGCTCGGCTGCGGCGCCCTGCACGTGATGTGGGAGGACCTGGCCGAGATCCGGTCCGTCGCGGTCTCCCCGCTGGCGCTCGGGCGTGGGGTGGGTCACCGGATCGTGGCGCAGCTCATCGCCACCGCCAAGGAGCTGGAGCTCGCGCGCATCTTCGTGCTGACGTTCGAGACCAAGTTCTTCAACAAGCACGGCTTCGTCGAGATCGAGGGCACGCCGGTGAGCCCCGAGGTCTACGAGGAGATCATGCGCAGTGTCGACGAGGGCGTCGCCGAGTTCCTCGACCTCAGCTACGTGAAGCCGAACACGCTCGGCAACAGCCGGATGCTGCTGGAGCTGTAACTGTTCGAGT
Source organism: Lentzea kentuckyensis (assembly GCF_002150765.1). GTDB lineage: Bacteria > Actinomycetota > Actinomycetes > Mycobacteriales > Pseudonocardiaceae > Lentzea > Lentzea kentuckyensis. Next base: position 46,414 of record NZ_MUYM01000060.1, on the reverse strand, counting down.
AAATACTCGAATAGTCTTGACTCGATGAACCAGGGCACGCCAGGATCACACCCGTGCCCGAATCGCTGACCATCGACGACCTCGCCGCCCGGATCGGCCTGCCCAGCAGCACCATTCGCATGTACCAGACGAAGGGTGTGCTGCACGCGCCGAGACGGCAGGGGCGCGTGGCGTACTACGACGCCTCGCACGTCGAGCGGTTGACGTTGGTGCAGCGGTTGCAGCAGCGGGGGTTCTCGCTGCCGGCGATCGCCGAGCTGATCTCGGCACGGGAAAAGGGCGAGTCGGTCGCCGCGGTGCTCGGCATGGGCGAGACCGAGGGGCCCGACGACTGGGTTCGGATCAAGGTGCGCGACATCAAGCACCTGATTCCGATGGGAGACGTCCAACCGCGACTCCTCCTCCGGGCTATGCGGTTGGGCTTGGTGCGGTGGAAGTACGGCTGGCCGCACGCGCGTCGCTGGGCACTCGAGGCGGGCGGCAGGCTCGCCGGCCTCAGAGTGCCCAGCGATGACGTCATGGACAGCTTCACGCGCCTGCGCACGGCGACCGACGCGGTGGCGGCGGACTTCGTGCGGTTGTTCGAACGGCAGTTCTGGCCGGAGCTCGCACGCAAGGCCGGCGACGAGAACCAGCTGGAGAACGTGCGGGCGTTGCTGGTCGAGCTGACCTACACGGCGGAGACCGCGGTGGTGGGGACGCTGCGCGAGTCGATCCGCGACGCGGCCGAGGAGTTCGCTTCACGGCACGGGTTGCTGCCCAGCGACGACTTTCAGCCCGCGTGGGCCGAGCAGCCGTTGCCGCCGATCGCCGAGAACCTGATGGATCCGGCGGGTGATCTGCCGAGCGAGCAGGAGATCGAGAACTTCCTGAAACGGGGGGACGATGACGAGCCTGGTCGCTGATCCCGCCTGGCACGCGCAGATAAGAGACGAAGGCCTGGTCGTGTACGCGGGAGCTGATCTCGCGTACCTGATTCCGGACCTGCCCAGGGCGGTGGCCGTGGCGCTGGCGGGGCTGTTCGAGCCAGTTTTGAGGGGAGTGGCTCGAACGGTCGACGAAAGCCGGTTGGGGGAACCGGTACGCCGGCACGTGGCCCAGCTGAGGACCCTGGGCGCTCTCCGCCCGGCCGGGTTGCCGTCCGACGAACGCGAGCCGATCGGGGTCGGCACGCGGTTCGCCGGACAGGCGCCCGCCGGGCTGGTGGAGCGGTTGCCGCACGACGACGATCCGGACCTCTTGCTCGTCGTGCGGACAACAGGCACGTTGGTCGACTTGATCGAGGTGGCCCGCGAGACGAGGGTTCCGCACCTGTTGCTGGACCTCGCGTACCACCACACCGCCGCGATCGGGCCCTTCGTGGTGCCCGGCGCCGGCGCGTGTCTGGCGTGCCTCGCGGTGCGGGCGGGGCGGCGGTGGGGGGATCCGCCGCCTCCTCCGCACCCGGCGGCGATGTCGTTCGACTTCCCCGTTTCGCTTGCGTTGCAGGCCGTTCAGAACATCCGCAACGGCTCGCTGGCGCTGCTCGACACGGTCGTGACGGTCAACCTCGACGAGTTCACGACGACCCGCGAGAGCGTGCTGCCCGCGGCCGGCTGCGAGATCTGCCCGAAGGTCGAGTTCGGGCGCGTGACACTTCCTTGGGGGACTCATGAACGGGACAGCGGTCCGGTTACCTGACCAGTTCTCGCCGGGTGCGGCCGCCACCAACGCCGCGACGCCGACCTGTTGCTGTTGTTGTTGCTGCTGCGCGGTTTCCTCGGTCGGTGCGGCCGTGCACATCCCGGCGGCCCTGCACCAGGACACCAAAGAGCTCGAACGGCCGCGCAGCCTGCTGGTTCTGCCCGCCGCGATCTACCCGCTCCTCGTCGTCGTGCTGCCGTTCGCCACGAACGGCGCGATCTTCGACCTGCACTGGGGCTGGTGGGCCGGCAGCTTCGCCGCCGCCCTGGGGTGGGCGCTCGCGGCCGGCTCCATCTCCCGGTCGCCGAAGCCGTTCAGGAGCGCGGTACGGCTGCTCGGCTGGGCACTGCTGTGGTGCCTGGAGCCGTTCATCGCACTGGGCTTGATGGGACCGATCGGCCAGGCGACGCACGTCTCGGTCGCCGCGACGATCTACGTCGGCGGCGCACTGGCGTTCGGGTACTGGCTCTTCCGGCACTACTGGAGGAAGCGGTGAAGACCGTCGCGGAGGCGCTGGCCGAGCGCGCGGTCGGCTGGCGGCAGGGTGTGGTGTCACAACTGCATCCCGTGCCGCACAGTCTGTCCGATGTGGACGTCGAGGGATGGGCCGCGGTGCCCGAACCGTTCGCCAACGGCGGCACTTCCGGTGGCACCAGCAAGATCGCCGCGATCGCCGAGGCTCTGGAACGGCACGCCGCCGCGCGAGCGCCGCTGGAGATCGTCACCGACGGCGAGTGCTGGCCGTTGGAACACTTCAGTCTGCACACGGTCGAGCAACGCGTCCGCGGCGACTACCGCTACCGCAAAGGTTACGTCGACACGAAGTACACACGGGCGTGGACGTTGCCCGGCAACGAACCCATCCGCGTGCCTGCCGGGCTGGTCGGCCTCGACATCGGGTACGGGCTGCCCGCGACCTCGTCCGGGCTCGCCGCCGGGCCGTCGACCACCAGCGCGTTGCTGAGGGCGACCCAGGAACTGGTCGAGCGCGACGCGTTCACCACGACCTGGCTGCACTCCATTGCACCGCAACGGTTTTCCGCCGATCTGCCGCACGGCGCCCAGGCCTTCGACCTCACGCCCGCCTACAGCACGCACCCGGTGATCGCCGTCGCCGGCTCGCTGCCGATCGCCGGCAAGCCACGTCCCACGCTCGGCCTGGCCTGCCGCGCGACGGTCGCGGACGCGGTGCGGAAAGCCTACGAGGAGTGGGTGCAGGGCACCGTGTTCATCGAGGTGTGGCTGGCGCGCAACGGCGCCGAGCCCGTCGAGGAAGTCAGCGACTTCGACAAGCACGCGGTGTACTACGCGACGCACCCGGAGAAGTGGGACGCGCTGCCGTGGTTCGCAGGCTTCGAGACGGAACCACCGGCGGATGCCGAACACCGTGGCACCGCTGAAGAACTGACCGAACTGGTGCACGCGCTGGACCGCGCGGACATCCGGCTCGCCTACCGCGAGCTGACCACGCCGGAACTGTCCGCGGTCGGGCTGCACTGCGTCCGCGTCCTCTCCCCCGACCTCGCACCGCTGCACGCCGACCACCGCTGGCCCCACCTCGGCGGCCGGGCGAGCGAACTGCACTGGCGCTACCCGCACGCCTCACCGGGCGTGTTCCCCAATCCCGCACCACATCCACTGGGGTGACCGAGGTGTTCGACGACTTCTGGGCCGCCAGCCGGTTCTCCCCGCTGCACCAGCTCCGCCTCGGCGAGCGGCTGCGCGACTTCCGCCCGCGACCGCCGTTGATCGACCCGCTGGAGCTGCCCACCGCGCCCCGGCCGTTGCCGAAGCCCAAAGACCGGCTGCAGAAGCTGTTCCAGGCGCGGAGGAGCACGCGGGAGTTCGCTCAGAAACCCTTGACCGACAAGCAACTCGGCACGGTCCTCGGCGCGCTGGGAGACAACAGCTGCCCGTCCGCCGGCGGCCTGAACCCGGTGCACTGCTACGCCTTCCACCAGGGCCGTGCGGTTCGCTACGACATCCGCAGGCACGCCCTCCAGGACATCGGCGACGCGCCGGAGAACCTCGCGGAGATTCTCGGCACGCCCGAGGTGCCACCGCTCACGATCGTGCTGGTGTTAAAAGACAACGAGGCCTTCGACAAGTACGGAGAGCGAGCAGGGCGGTTCGGCCTGATCGAGGTCGGCGCGGCCGCACAGAGCATCTGCCTCCGTTTGGCGGAGCAGAAACTCGGTGGCTATCTGCTCGGCGGAGTAGCGGACCACGAGATGCTTCACTCACTCGGCTTACCGCGCGACCTTCGCGTGGCCACGGCGATCGCCTGCGGTCACATGATCACCTGACGTTCATCAGATCGTGTCTACCGAGGACAGACGATCACCCGCTACAACTGGCGAGACCCTGCTCACACTCCGAGGAGCTCGCCATGTCGAAGACCCTGCGTTCGGCATTCGTGGGTGCCGCCGCGACCCTGGCCCTGATCTTCACCGGTGCCCCGGCTCAGGCCGTGGACATCGTCGCGGTGACCGACGACTACCTCTTCACGAAGACACTCAGCCAATTCACAACACTCCGCGCGCAGCAGACCTACCCCGGTCAGCTCGACTGGTCGTCCGACGGCTGCTCGTACTCGCCGGACAACCCCTTCGGCTTCAAGTTCCTGCCGGCCTGCCACCGGCACGACTTCGGCTACCGCAACTACAAGCGCCAGTCCCGGTTCAACGAGACCACGCGCCTGAGCATCGACAACAACTTCAAGTCCGACCTGTACAAGCAATGCAGCGGCAACTGGGCGTGCAAGCGCACCGCCGACATCTACTACAAGGCCGTGCGCGAGTTCGGCGCCAGCGCGTCGTCCACCGCGAACAGCATCGAGCAGGCAAGCATCCAGCAGGCCGGACTGAAGTAAGACTCAGTCCTCGTCGTCGCCGGCGGGGCCGCCTCCACGCATCAGGTAGATCACGGACTCGAGCTCGTCCGGCTTGATCAGCACCTCACGTGCCTTCGAGCCCTCGGACGGACCGACCACCCCGCGGGTCTCCAGCAGGTCCATGAGGCGCCCCGCCTTCGCGAACCCGACGCGGAGCTTGCGCTGCAACATCGACGTCGAGCCGAACTGCGACGTGACGATCAGTTCGGTCGCCTGCACCAGCAGCTCCAGGTCGTCGCCGATGTCGGCGTCGATCTCCTTCTTCTCGCCCGCCTTCTGCGCCGTGACGCCGTCGGTGTACTCGGGCTGAGCCTGGTTCTTGGTGAACTCGACGATCGAGGAGATCTCCTCGTCGCCGACGAACGCGCCCTGGATGCGCACCGGCTTCGAGGCACCCATCGGCAGGTACAGGGCGTCGCCCATGCCGATCAGCTTCTCCGCGCCCGGCTGGTCCAGGATGACCCGCGAGTCCGTCAACGACGACGTCGCGAACGCCAGCCGCGACGGCACGTTCGTCTTGATCAGACCGGTGACGACGTCGACGGACGGCCGCTGCGTGGCCAGCACCAGGTGGATGCCCGCCGCACGCGCCTTCTGCGTGATGCGCACGATCGCGTCTTCCACGTCGCGCGGCGCGGTCATCATCAGGTCGGCGAGCTCGTCGACGATCGCCATGATGTACGGGTACGGCCGGTAGACGCGCTCGGATCCGGGCGGCGCGGTGATCTCGCCGGACTTCACCTTGCGGTTGAAGTCGTCGACGTGACGCACCCGGTTGACCTGCATGTCCTGGTAGCGCTGCTCCATCTCCTCGACGAGCCACGCCAGCGCCGCCGCGGCCTTCTTCGGCTGCGTGATGATCGGCGTGATCAGGTGCGGGATGCCCTCGTACGGCGTCAGCTCGACCATCTTCGGGTCGATCAGGATCATCCGGACCTCGTCCGGCGTCGCGCGGGCGAGCAGCGACACCAGCATCGAGTTCACGAACGACGACTTGCCGGAACCCGTGGAGCCCGCGACCAGCAGGTGCGGCATCTTCGTCAGGTTCGCGGTGACCATGTGGCCCTCGATGTCCTTGCCGAGGCCGATCACCATCGGGTGCGTGTCCTTGACCGTGGACGGCGCGCGCAGCACGTCGCCCAGGCGCACCATCTCGCGGTCGCTGTTCGGCACCTCGATGCCGACCGCCGACTTGCCGGGGATCGGGGCCAGCAGGCGCACGTTGTCCGTCGCCACGGCGTACGCGATGTTCTTGGTCAGCGCGGTGATCTTCTCGACCTTCACGCCGGGGCCGAGCTCGACCTCGTACCGCGTCACCGTCGGGCCGCGGGTGAAGCCGGTGACCTGGGCGTCGATCGAGAACTGGTCCAGCACGCCGGTGATGGCCTCGATCATCTGGTCGTTGGCCTTGCTGCGGGTCTTCGGCGCGTCGCCGTCCTTGAGGACGTCCGGCGGTGGCAGCTGGTACTCCCCGTCGACCGCGCGCACGACCAACGCCGGGGCGGCTGCCTTCTCCTTCTTCGCGGCGGGCTTCGGCGCGGGTTCCGGCTCCTCCAACGGAAGTTCGGCCTGCGGCTCCTCCTCCACGGGCGCCGCAGCCTGGCGACGGCGCGACGGACGGCGCAGGCGAACCGGCTTCGGCTCCTCTTCCTGCTCGTCGTCCGCGACCGGCTCGTCGTTCTTCGTGCCGGGGTGCAGAAGCGAGCGGATGCGTTCGGGCGCCTGGCGGATCGGCGTGTGCGTCACGACCAGCAGGCCGTACCCGAAGATCAGGAACAGCAACGGCCCGGCGACCCACGGCGTGAGGCCCTGCGCCAGGAACCCACCGGCGAGATAGCCGAGGGCGCCACCGGCGGCGCGGCGTTCGATCGGGTCCATCGGCAGGCCGCCGATGAGGTGGAACATGCCGAGCACACCGATCATCAGCAGCAACGAGCCGATGATCAGCCGCGGCCGCGCGTCCGGCTTCGGGTCGGTGCGCATCAGCGTGACGCCGATGCCGAGCAACACGACCGGCACGATCACCGCGGGGAACCCGACGGAGCTGCGCACGGCCACGTCGACCCACTGCCCGACCGGTCCGCCGGCCTGCCACCACACCCCGGCGCCGGTGATGAACGCCAGCGCGATCAGCAGCAGCCCGAGGCCGTCACGACGATGTTCGGGATCGAGGTCCTTGGTACGACTGACCGTGCGCACCAGACTGCCGACACCACGCCCCAAAGCGCCCCACACCGCACTGATCGCGCCGCTGCTCTTGCGGGGAGCGGGCTTTCTGGACGCGGTGGATCGCGCCCGCGGCTTGGCTGGTGCTTTGCCGCGTGACGTGGTCTTTCTCGAAGTCCCTGTACGCCCGGCCATGTGTATAAGGTAGTCCCTCGCGTCTCACCAGCCCCGTTTGCAACTGGGACGCGTGCGAATCCTCATGGTTCCCCGAATCCCGCACGGTGTCGTTTCGACACGCCGTACGCTGCCCCGCGTGTCCACACCGCTCTTCTGGCGCGTGCTCATGGCGATCGACCGTGGCTTCGTCGCGCTGACCGGCAAGCTCGAGGTGTCCGGTGACGTCCCACCGGAGCTGTTCGGCAAGCCGTTGTTGCTGGCTTCCAACCACATCGGGAACCTCGACCCGTTCGTGCTCATCGCGGCGTGTCGCAAGGCGGGCATCAACCCGCGCTTCATGCTCGCGGGCGGCCTGCTCGACGCGCCGATCATGGGCCCCGCCCTGAAGGCGTGCGGGCACCTGCGCGTCGACCGGCGGTCGGCGAACGTCGGCGAGGCGATGCACCGGGCCGTCGACGCGTTGCGGAAGGGCGGCGACCCCATCGCCGTCTATCCCGAGGGCAAGATCACCCTGGACCCCGGCATGTGGCCGGAGCGCGGCAAGACCGGCGTCGCCCGGATGGCGCTGGGCGGCGGCATCCCGGTGATCCCGATCAGCCAGTGGGGTGCGCACGAGGCCGTGTACTGGGGCAACCTGCACGTGTCCGGCTGGAGGGACTTCCTGCCGTATCTGACTTCGTGGCTGTCCGCGGTCCGCAGGCGACCGACGTTCAAGGTCCACTTCGGCAAGCCGGTCGAGCTGTCCGACCTGAAGGCCGAGACCATGGGCGACGCCCGCCGGGCCCACGAGCGGATCATGACCGCGATCACCGAGGGCTTGGTGCCGCTGCGCCTCGACGAGCCGGACCTGCCGCGCTTCCACGACCCGACGCGTCCGACGACCGGTTCCTCCCCCTGGCGGCCCGCGTGATCGAGTAGGCGATCACCGTGATCAGCATCAGGAACGGTGCCGGACTGCTGGTGCTGAGCCCGATCACGAGATCCGCCAAGGGAATGACCAGGGCCAGCGCGAACGCTTTGGCGCTCGCCGTGGGCAGTTTGACCTTCGGGTCCGCCCACGGCGTGCGCCCCCACGGTTTCGCGACGCTGAGCCACGTCTGGAACGAGAACGCGCTGATCATGCACGCGGTGCCGATGGGCATCCACATGTCGACGTGGCCGTTCGCCGCGGCTTCCAGCCGGTCGCTCAGGATGAAGATGCCGACGTAGAGCTGGCCCACCGTGATCGCGAACTTCCCGAGCACCCACCAGTGCCGGAAGTAGCCCCACGGCGTCGTCGCGCTGAGCATCATGCCGGTGAACGCGCTCGCGGCCCCCATGAAGGCGAGCACGTGGTGGTCGAGCACGCGCGCCATCCTGAACGCGTTGACGTCACCGGTGTTCAGGCCGTAGAGCAGCAACGCGAACAACGCCACGGCTTGGCTGAGCCAGCCGACGGACGTCACGACGTGCAGCCACACCACCAGGGTTCGCAAGCGCTTCTGCATGACATGTAGCTTGCCTACACATCACGGCGAGCGCATCAGGGATCACCCTTACTGCGCAACGCGGTCCAGCCACTCGCCGACGAGCGCGTCGAACAGCACCGGCTGTTCGATCTGCAGGTTGTGCCCGGCGGTGTCCAGGACGACGAACGACGCGTACGGGTAGTGCGGCAGCAACGCGTACACGTCCTCGTACCCGGTGATGTTGTCCTGGCGCCCGGTCAGCACCAGCGCCGGCCGTTCGTACGTCCCGAGTTCCGGCCCCTCCGACAACTCCCACCTGGCCTGGATCCGCAGCATCGCCGCGCGGTCCGCGATCTCCAGACCGGGCAGGATCTCCTCCGCGAACCGCCGCGCCGTCTCGGCCGTCCGCACCACGGCCATGCCGTCGAACTGCGCCGCCAGGTCCGGATCCAGCTCGACGCCGTCCGTCCGGCGCAGCTCGAACGGTGGCACGGTCCGGTCGGCCGCCTGCATCTTCGTCCCGGTCGGGCAGATCAGCGCCAGCCCGTGCACCTGTTCCGGTCGCCGATGCGCCAACGCCCGCGCCAGGTAGCCGCCGTACGACTCGCCGATCAGCAGGAACGGCTCGGCGCCGATCTCCGCGTCGACGAACTCTTCCAGCTCGGCAAGCATGTCGTCGCTGGACTTCACGTCGCCTGCCGACGACTTCCCCATCGCCGGCAGGTCGGGGTACAGGCGCCGATAGCCGGGCCTGGTCGCGAAGACCGGTTCCAGGCAGCCGAGCATCAGGCGGTGGTCAGGGGTCCAGCCGTGGATGGCGAGCACCGGTGTGCCGGTGCCGAGTTCTACGAAGTGCACAGCGCATTTCTATGCCAGTTCGTGCAGCCGTGCGCGCACTTCCGGAGTAAGAGGGTGGTCGTAGTCCTCGTAGATCGTCAACGCTTCCAGCAGGTACGTGCGCGCCACGTCCGGCTGACCGACGCTCGTCTCCCCCAGGCCGTGCAACGCCTCCGCGAGGCTCTTGCGGTCGCCGAGCACACGTAGGAACTCCAGTGCGTGCCGGAACGAGTCGCGCGACTCGACGCGCTGACCGAGCTTGCACTGCGCCCAGCCGATGCTGACCAGCGCCATCGCCTTGCCGTGCACCGCGCCGTGCGAGTCCATCAGCTCGAACGCCGTCCGCGCCGACGCCAGCGACGCCTCGTGCTGACCGGCGGAGCGCAGGATGTCGCTCAGGAACAGCCTGGTGCCGCCCTCGCCGAACCACGAGCCGACCTCGGCGTGCCGGGTCAGGGCCTCGCCGAACCGGTCGACGGCCAGATCGAACTGACGCAGGCCGCCATACGCCATGCCCAGCCCGGTGAGGCTCCACGCCGCACCGACGCGGTCGTCGATCTCGGTCCGGATCTGCAACGCGCGATCGAACAGTTCGAGCGCGTCGGCGAACCGCTGACCGCGGCAGGCAGCAAGCCCCTGGCCGTGCACCGCCCACGCGCGTGCGGCCTGGTTGCCGTCGCGGGCCGCCGTGCGTTCGGCAACGCGGTACGTGCGAGTCCACTCGTCCAGTGCGCTGGAGACGATGAAGTAGTTCCACAGCGCCAACGGGATCCGCCACGCGGCAGGCGAGTGCTCGTCCTCGGCGAGCCGGGTCACGGCCAGCAGGTTCGCCGATTCCGTGCGGCACCAGGTGAACGCGTCGTCGTGCGAGGTGAAGTCCTGTGTGGACAGTGGGGGCAGCAGGAACGCCGGGTGGTCCGGGGGCGCGATGATGGCGCCGGCCGCGTTCGCCGTGTCGAAGTACCACCCCAGCAGCCGTTTCACCGCCTCGTCGCGGCCGTCCGCCGACTCCTCGGTCGCGCTGAGTTCCGTGGCGTACAGGCGAAGCAGGTCGTGCAGCCGGAACCGGCCGCGCGCGACCTCCTCGATCATGTGCCCGCCGGCCAGCACGTCGACCAGCGTCCGGGCGCGCGACACCGGCACTCCGGCCACCGCGGCGACGGCGTTCAGGCTGATCTCCGCGCCCGGATGCAGGCCGATGAGCCGGAACACCCGTGCGGCATCGGGTTTCAGCGCCAGGTACGACCACGAGAACGCCGCGCGCACCGCCGTGTCCTCGTCGTCGCCGGTCGCCAGCACGTTCAACCGGTCGCGTTCGTCGGCGAGATCTCCTGCCAGGTCGGCCAGCGTCAGATGTGGCCGCGTGACAACGCGTTCGGCCGCGATCCGCACCGCCAACGGCAGATGCCCGCACAGTTCGACGAGCTTGGCGGCGGCAACCGGTTCGGCGGCGACGCGGTCCGGGCCGACCGCGGACGTCAGCAGCGCCAGGCCTTCGTCGCGCGTCAGCGTCGACAACGTCATCGAGTGCGCGCCGTCGCGTGCCACGAGCCCGCCGAGGTGGTTGCGCGAGGTCACCAGGACCATCGACGTGGACCGGCCGGGCAGCAGCGGACGAACCTGTTCCGCCAGCCGGGCGTTGTCGAGCAGCACCAGCACCCGTTTGCCCGCCAGCACGCTCCGGTACAGGGCGGACTTCGCGGACATCTCGTCCGGGATGCGTTCGGCCGGCACGCCGAGGCTCTGCAGCAGCTGGTGCAGAGCGGCGGCGGGCTGCACCGGCGGTGACGACGCGTCGAACCCGCGCAGGTCGACGTGCAACTGTCCGTCGGGGAACTGCGATGCCACCTGGTGCGCGAACCGGACCGCGAGCGCGGTCTTGCCGACGCCACCGGTGCCGGTGATCGCGACGAGGACCGGGGAATGGTCGTGCGGAACGACTTCGGCGAGCTTCGCGAGTTCCTTCTCGCGGCCGGTGAAGTCGCGGATCTCGTGCGGCAGCTGGACCGGGACCAGCACGGGCGCCGCGGGTTCCGGCTGCGGGTCGTGCCTGCCCACCAGCAACTGCTCGTGCAGCTGACGCAGTTCCGGACCGGGCTCGATGCCGAGCTCCTCGATCAGCAACCGGCGTAAGTCCGTGTAGACGGCGAGCGCCTCGGCCTGCCTGCCACCGCGGTACAGCGCGGACATCAGCAGGCCGTGCAGCCTCTCTCGCAACGGATGCGCGCTGACCAACGTCGTCAGCTCCCCCGCCACCTCCGCCTCGCGCCCGACAGACAGCATCAACGCCGCACGCTGCTCCACGGCCGTGAGCCGCAACTCGGCAAGGCGCGCGCGCTCAACCGCGGCGAACGGCCCAGGTACGCCGTCCAGTGCGATGCCGCGCCACAACCCCAGTGCGGCGTCGAAAGCCCTGATGGCCTCGGCCGGCTGACCGCGCAACCGGCCCGCTTCGTCCAGATGCGCGCGGAACCTGGCAGCGTCCGAACCGGCGGACGGGAGTCGCAGCAAATATCCAGCATCCGTGGAGAGCAGCACGGAACTCGGCGCGCGCGAGGCCCTGCCCGGTTCGAACAGCCGCCTCAACCCGGCGACATAGGTGTGGATGCCGTTGTCCGCGCTGGCGGGCGGATCGTCACCCCAGACGGCGTCGATCAGCTCACTGCGCGACACGACGTGGTTGGCGCGCAGGGCGAGCACCGCGAGCACAGCTCTCTGCCGCGGCGGCCCCAGGGTGAGCTCCTGACCGTCCACCGTTGCCGCGAGCGCGCCCAGCAGGCTGACGCGCAACCCGTTCTGCACCGTATGTCCTACTCCGTTGCTGTCCGCAGTCACCTAGCAACCTACCGTCAGTTTTCGTCCAGAAGCCATCCAGAGCATGTGCAGAGAGGTTCTCCACACTTCACAAAGGTGGATTGGGCCGAAATGAGGGGGCGGCGATGAACGCGGCCGATGTGTTCGACACGCTCGGACTGGAATACCAGCGCGCCTGGTCGCACCAGCCCGCACTGCACGGCACTCTGGCCTGGTTCGCCGCGACCCAGCCGGCGGGCTCGCGCGTGCTCGACATCGGGTGCGGCACCGGCGTTCCGGTGGCCCGCACCCTCGCCAAGGCCGGCATGAAGGTCACCGGCCTCGACGTCTCCCCGGTGATGGTCGACATCGCGACCGAACAGGTCCCCGACGCGAGTTTCCACAAGATCGACATCCGCGACTTCGAGTCGCCCGCCGGCTCGTGGGACGTCGTCTGCGCCGTCTTCTCGCTGCTGCAGATGTCCCAGGCGGAGATCATCCAGACCCTCGGCGACATCTCCACCTGGTTGCGCCCCGGCGGCCACTTCTTCCTCGCCACCGTCGCGATCGACGTCGAGCAGGTCACGCTGCCCTGGATGGGCCAGGAGATCGTGGTGTCCTCGTTCTCCGAGGAGAACTTCGAGGAGCACCTCGGCAACGTTGGCCTGCGGGTCGTGCGCCGGAGCCGGCCGGTCTTCACCCCGTCCTACCCCGGCGCCATGCCCGAGGAGTCGCTGCACCTGGTGTGCCAGCGCCCCTAGTGCTGCTCGGCCAACGCGCGGCCGATGAAGTGCGCTGACAGCAAGGCGAAGATGTACGCCTGCAGCACCTGGACGAGCGCCTCCAGGAAGAACAGCCCGATCGCGAGCGCGAAGCCGAGCAGCGACACCGGTTTGAGGTAGATCGGTGCGTGCAGCAACATGAACTCGCTGCCGAGCGTGAACACCAGGATCAGCAGGTGGCCCGCGAACATCGCCGCGAAGACCCGGATCGCGAGGTTCACCGGGTCGAAGAAGAACTTCAGGATGACCTCGGTCGGGATCAGCAGCCCCCACAGCACCGGCTTCGGCACGCCCGCGATGATGAACTGGTTGCGCAGGTAGCCCTTGAGGCCGAACTTCCTGATGCCCACGAAGTGGTAGAGCGGGAAGATGATGATCAGTGCCACCGCGAACGGGAACCCGCTGTGGGTGAACGTCGGGAACTGCACGAGCGGGATCAACCCGTAGAGGTTGTTGACCAGCACGAAGCAGAAGATGCTGACGATCAACGGCACGTACGGCGCGAACTCCTTGGCGCCGATCTGCTCCCGCGCGATGGTGTTGCGGCCGAAGTCGTAGACCGACTCGGCGGCGAACTGCCACCTGGACGGGATCAGCTTGAGATTCCTGGTGGTGACCAGGAAGAACGTGATGATGATGACCACCGACAGGACCAGCAGCACCTGCGGTTTGGTCACCTCCAGGTCGAACGGCAGCCCCAACGGCCTCGACCAGGTGAACAGCGGTGGAAGCAGAATGTCTTCTTTGCCCGGTGGGTTGAAGACGACATCATCGGCCATGAGGCGAACCCCCTCGTCCATGGTCTGGGACTAGACCTTAGCGAACGAGGGGGACGCAGATCACATCAGGGTCACGTTCACACCGGAATGACCGTCGGCACGATCATCGGCCGGCGCCGGTAGGTCTCCGCGACCCAACGGCCCACGACCCGGCGCACGGCCTGCGCGACGCGGTGCGTGTCCGAGATGCCCTCGGCCTCTGTCCGCGCGAGCTCCATCTCCACCAGCGGCACCACGGCCTCCAGCGCCTTGGGGTCGTCGGAGAAGCCGCGCCCGGAGATCGTCGGCGCCGTCACCGCGCGCCCGGTGGTCCGGTCGATGGCGACCGAGATCGAGATGAACCCGCCCTCGCCCAGCACCAGCCGGTCGGACAGCGTCGACTCGCCGACGTCGCCCACGGACAACCCGTCGACGTAGACGTGGCCCACGACAACACGTCCGGATACCGCGGCCTTGCCGTCGATCAGGTCCACGACGACGCCGTCCTCGGCGATCACGACGTGGTCCTCGGCAACGCCCGTGGCGACCGCGAGAGCCGCGTTGGCCCGCAAGTGCCTCCACTCGCCGTGCACCGGCATCACGTTCGACGGCCGGACGGCGTTGTAAAGGAACAGAAGCTCGCCGGCCGGTGAGTGGCCGGAGACGTGCACCTTGGCGTTGCCCTGGTGCACCACGGTCGCGCCGAGCTTGGCGAGTCCGTTGACCACGTTGAAGACGGCGTTCTCGTTGCCGGGGATGAGCGACGACGCCAGGATCACCGTGTCGCCCGCGCGGATCGAGATCTGCCGGTGCTCGCCGCGGGCCATCCGCGACAACGCCGACAGCGGCTCGCCCTGCGACCCGGTGGAGACGAAGATGACCTCGTCCTCCTCCATCCGCATGGCGACGTCGAGGTCGACGAAGAGGCCGTCCGGCACGTTGAGGAAGCCCAGGTCGGACGCGATGCCCATGTTGCGCACCATCGAGCGGCCGACGAACGCGATCTTGCGCTTGTACTGCACGGCGACGTCCAGCACCTGCTGCACGCGGTGCACGTGCGAGGCGAAGCACGCGACGATGACCCGCTGCGACGCCTTGCGGATGACGTTCTCCAGCACCGGGCCGATCTCGCGCTCGGGCACCACGAAACCGGGCACCTCGGCGTTGGTCGAGTCGACCAGGAACAGGTCCACGCCCTCGTCGCCCAGCCGCGAGAAGCCCGCCAGGTCGGTCAGGCGGCCGTCCAGGGGCAGCTGGTCCAGCTTGATGTCACCGGTGTGCAGCACGAGACCGGCCGACGTCCTGATCGCGACGGCCAGAGCGTCCGGGATCGAGTGGTTGACGGCGAAGAACTCGAGCTCGAACGGCCCGAACGAGCGCCGCTCCCCCTCCTTCACCTCGACCAGCCGCGGGTTCTGGCGGTGCTCCTTGCACTTGGCCGCGAGCAGCGCCAGCGTGAAGCGCGAACCCACGACCGGCAGGTCGGGGCGCAGCTTCAGCAGGAACGGCACGGCACCGATGTGGTCCTCGTGGCCGTGCGTCAGGACGATCGCCTCGATGTCGTCGAGGCGGTCCTCGATGGCACGGAAGTCGGGCAGGATCAGGTCCACGCCCGGTTGATCGTCTTCGGGGAACAGAACGCCGCAGTCGACCACGAGCAGCCGGCCGGCGTGCTCGAAGACGGTCATGTTGCGGCCGACCTCGCCAATTCCGCCGAGAGCGACGACGCGGAGGCCGCCTTCCGGCAGTGCGGGCGGCAGTTCGGTCGAGTGGGTCACGCGTTGACTCCCAGTTCGGCCGCGATGGCCTCGATGTCTTCGGCCGCGGCGGGCACCAGCGGCAGACGTGGGTCGCCCACGTCCAGTCCGCGCAGGCGCAGTGCGGCCTTCGTGTAGGTCACGCCGGGAACCCGGCGGAAGGGTCGCAGCAGCGGCAGCAGCGACTCGTGGATTTCCTTTGCCCGGACCACGTCTCCGGATTCGTACGCTTCGACGAGATCCCGCAGGCGGTCGGCGGCCAGGTGGCCGATGACGCTCACGAACCCGACGGCGCCCACGGACAGCCACGGCAGGTTCAGCGGATCGTCGCCCGAGTAGTAGGCGAGGTCGGTGCTCGCGATCACCCGGCTACCGGCGTGCAGGTCGCCCTTGGCGTCCTTCACGGCCAGGATCCGCGGGTGTTCCGCGAGTCTCAAAAGGGTGTCGACCTCGATCGGCACGACCGCGCGCGGCGGGATGTCGTAGAGCATCACCGGCAGCTCCGACGCGTCGGCGACGGCGGTGAAGTGTGCGAGCAGGCCCTCCTGCGGCGGCCGCGAGTAGTACGGCGTCACGACCAGCACGCCGTGCGCGCCCGCCTTCTCGGCCTGCTGCACCAGGTGGATGCTGTGCGCGGTGTCGTAGGTACCCGCGCCCGCGACCACGGTGGCGCGATCGCCGACGGCTTCGACCACGGCGGTGATCAGCGCCGCCTTCTCGCGGTCGGTCGTCGTCGGGCTCTCCCCGGTCGTACCGTTCACGACCAGGCCGTCGTTGCCCAGGTCCACCAGGTGTTTCGCCAGTTCCTGCGCCTTGGCGAGGTCGACCTCGCCACGCGGGTCGAACGGCGTGACCATAGCGGTGAGAACGCGACCGAACGGGCGGTTCGGCCCTGCGTAGGGGCTTCCGGGCATGCGCAGAAACTACCCGAGTTCAGACACTTCGGTTCAACGACCGCACGCGTTGCACCGCGTCGGCGTCACCGCTGTATTCCACGCGGGCCTGGTCGCGGCCGAACGCGAGCATCACGAGCTCGGCCACCTCACCCGTGATCACCACGCCGTTCGCCCCCTGCTTGGCGACGATGTGCTCGCCGTCGGGCCGCACCAGCGTCACGCCGACGGGCGACGACTTGTACGTCATACGAGCGGTGAACGGCAGCAGCTTCCACAGCACCTTCTCGCGACGAGCGTCGTACGGCCGTGGCTCCCAGTCGGGCTGTGCGCGGCGAACGTCCTCGTGGTGCACGAAGTACTCGCCCGTGTTCATGAGCTCGTCGACCGGCTGGATCCAGAACGGCGGTGTGCGCACCAGGTCGAGGAGCTCACTCCACGCCTTGTGCGTGTAGTCCTCCTGGACCTTGTCCGTCCACTTGGCGAAGACCGGCAGCATGATGCCGGGCGCGGTGTCCGGACGCCGCTCGCGGATCGCGAGGTGCGCGGCGAGGTCCTTGGTCGACCACGTGCCGCACAACGTCGGCGCGTCCGGGCCGAGCTCGGTCATCAGGTCGACGAGCGCCTTGCGCTCATCACGGGCGAGACTCACCCCGCCATTGCACCACAACCGGCTCAGGGCTCGTTCGGCTTGTAGCAGCCCTTGAAGCCGTCCGGCTTGGCCGAGTTGTCGGCCAGCAGCTTGACCACCTGGTCGCGGTTGAGGTTCTCCGGATATCCCGGCCAGTCCGGTTCCTGCCCGTTGACGTGCAGTTCGTCCAGCCAGTAGCCCGACTGACCGGAGGTCTTGGCGAACTCCAGGTCGCAGCCCTTGACCCGCACGATCACCTCGATGGTGCTCGACGAGGACTTGATCGTGCGCTTGCCCACCTTCTTGGACTTCTTCTCCTTCTCCGTGCTCGGCACGCCGGGGTTGCTGAAGCCGGCGGCCTTGAGCTCGGAGACGAACTTGTCCTCGTTGCTGGCGCACGCCGAGAGGGCGGCCACGCAGCCGAGAACCAGCAGTACGGAAAGGATCCTTCTCTTCACACGCGGCAGACTAGTTGTCCTTCTTCGCGCTTATGGTGCTGTTGAGCGGACTGTTGTCCTTCTTGTTGGCCACGCAGTAGATGCGGCGCTGCGCGTTGTCGTTCTTGTCCTTCTTCCACGCCGTGTCCGTGGGGATCAACGTCGTGAGTGTGAGCTTGCCGCCGTCCTTGACCCACTGCGACTTCAGCGTCAGCTCGCACCGGGCCACGCCGAGGCTGGTCAGGGCTTCGACGCCGGGGTAGGTCGTGTCGGGCAGGCTCGAAGTGATCGGCAGTGTCTCGACGACGTCGAACACCTCGAAGTCGTGCGGTTTGTCGCAATCCTCACGGGTGTCCGAGTCGAGCTGCTTGGTCGGCGCGACCTGGCCGTTGCCGCACACGTTCTCGGAGAGACCGAAGACCGGGATCTCGCCGCCCTCGCCGTAGGTCAGCGTGTTGCTGCCGCTGCCACCAGGTGCCGTGAACCAGCCGTGCGCGTAGATGCCGCCGGTGAACGCGGCCGCGGCGATGACGACGGCACCCACGATCGCGAGGATGCGGTTGCGTTTCTTCTTCGCGGGACTGACGGCCTGCGTCTGCTGGTACTGCTGCGTGGCCTGGGGCGGAATCCCGGTGGGCGGCGTCGGCTGGTTGCCGATGCTGCCCAGCATCGCGCGGGCCTGCGGGCCGGACAGCCGGGCGTTCGGGTCGGCGATCAGCAGGCCGGTGATCACGGCGCCGAGCACGCCGGTCGCACGGGTGAGCCGCGGGGTCTCGCTCATGATCGCGTGCAGCGTCGAGGCCGTGGAGGAGCGCTCGAACGGGCTCCAGCCCTCGACGGCGTAGCAGAGGGTCGCGCCCAGCGCCCACAGGTCGGACGGGGGGCCCGCCTCGTGGCCGTGGATGCGTTCCGGCGCCATGTACGCGGGCGAGCCGATGAGGCTGCCACTGGTCGTCAGGCGCGGGTCGTCGACGGCCTGGGCGATGCCGAAGTCGGTGAGCTTGAGCTTGCCGTCCGGGCGCACCATCAGGTTGCCGGGCTTCACGTCGCGGTGCACGATCCCGGCCTGGTGCGCGCTCTCCAGCGCGGACAACGCCTGCAGCGCGATCGACACCACCTGGTTGGGCGGCATCGGGCCGTGCGCGCTGATCAACGTCGAGAGCGTGGCCGCCTCGACCAGCTCCATGATGATGTACGTCGTGCCGTTCTCGTTGATCGCGTCGTACACGGTCACGATGGACGGGTCGTTGAGCTTGCCGGCCGTGCGCGCCTCACGCAGAGCGCGCTCTTCGAGCACACGGCGTTCCTCGTGCGCGATGCCGTCCGGCAGGTGCAGTTCCTTGATGGCGACGAAACGCCCGATGTGGCGGTCCTGGGCGCGCCACACGATGCCCATGCCACCGCGGCCGAGCTCCGCGACCAGGGCGTACCTGCCCGCGATGACGCGCGGTTCGACTGCCTGTCCGTGCAACGTGCGCTCCTACGTCCTGGTGAGCCGGGGCGTTGACGGTACTTCAGACCCGCCACATGGAGGATCGGTTCCTAGACTTCCGGCGCTACAACCAGTTCGTGACCTGCGGCACGTAGAGCGAGCACGGCGCGACCGAGGTCGGTCTGCTTCACGAGCAGGTGGTCGGTGTCGTAAGTGGACAGCGCGAACAGCGAGACGCCCGCGGCCGCCAGTTCACCCGCGAGCGCGGCCATGATGCCGGTGAGCGTGAACTCCAGCGGACCGCGCACGGTGAGCAGCCGCCAGCCCTTCTCGGCCGTCTCGCTCGCGAGGGCGAACGACGACGGCGCGATGACCGACACCTCGTCCGGGGTCCTGGTCACGGAGACCAGCACGTCGGTGAGGTCGAGCAGCCCGGCGGGGAGCGAGGCGTCCGCTGCCAGGCGCGAGACCGTGTATTCGCCGGGCCGGACGTCCACGATGAGCCGCTTCATGGGCGTCAGCCTTCAACCACCAGTGGGCTCGAAGCAACTTCTGTGCCGTCCGGGAGTGTCGAGACGACGAAGTCCGCGAACGCGTTCGGGGCCGCCTTGATCAGTTCGCGCAGGCAGGCGACCGCGAGCTCGCGCAGTTCGACGTTGATGTGCTCGGTCGCGCGCATCGCGATGAAGTGCCGCCACGAGCGGTAGTTGCCCGTCACGACGATCTCGGTGCCGGTGGCGTTGGGCAACACGGACCGTGCGATCTGTCGCGCGCGCCGCCCGTTGACGGACTTTTCGAGGCTCTGCACCAGGTCCTCGTACGCCTTGAGGCTCGCCTCGGTCGCCGCGACGAACCGTGCGTGCAGCTCCGGGTCTTTCGCGATCAGGTCCGGCTCCACGACGTCGGTCGGGTCGGTGCGCTGGGAGAGCTGCGAGTACGAGAAGTGCCGGTGCCGGATCAGCTCGTGGGTGAGCGAGCGGGGCAGCTCGGTCAGGTAGAGCGTCGCGCTGCCGTGCTCGAACGCGGCGAGGTGCCCGACGTCGAGCAGGTGGTGCAGGAACGTCGCGTTGGTGTTCGTCATGGGGTTCGAGCGGTCCCACGACTGGTAGCAGGCCCGGCCGGCGAACTCGACGAGCGCCGCGCCGCCGTCCGCGTCGGTCGTCCACGGCACGTCGTCCGGCGGGATGAACTCGGTCTTAGCCACCAAACGCACTCTCGGCATGCCTTGAGACATTATCTGACGGTTGCGCGACGCCAGTTGTGACGTCATAGTGGTGTCATGGATCTGTCGCCGTACATCGCGTCACTGCGCGAGGACCTGGCGACGGCCGCATCAGCGGGGGACGAGAACACCCGTCGAACGGCCGCCGCGTTGTCCGCAGCGCTCGAGCCAGCCGCGCGACTGGCGATCATGAACGCACTGTCGGACCTGGCCGCGGAGGTCACCGCCTCGCTGGAAGGCCAGGTCGTGGAGGTTCGCCTGGCGGGCCGCGACGTCCAGGTGGTCGTCACGGGTTCCGCCGAACCGGAGCCGGAGCCCGGCCCGCGGCACGACATGCCCAATTTTGGCGCCGGTGACGCCACGGGTGACATCAGCCGCATCACCCTGCGCATGATCAACGAGCTCAAGTCGAAGGCCGAGGCCGCCGCGGCGGCTCAGGGCGTGTCGCTGAACTCGTTCATCCAGCAGGCCGTGGGTGGCGCGGTGCACGGCAAGCACAAGCATCAGCACAAGGGGTGGAGCGGAAACGCCGGCTCGGGCTCGCGCGTCCGCGGATGGGTGCAGGGGTGAGCGGGATGACCGAACCGTCAGAACCGGCAGGCACGGAACCGACCGGCGTCGTGCGCCAGCAGAGCTTCGAGTTCGCGGGCGTCGCCGAGATCGACATCTCGCTGGTCAGCGGCCGGGTGCAGGTGCACCTGGTCGACGCGCCGGGCGTGCACGTCGAGGTCCGGCACGACCCGACCGCGGGCAACTCGTGGACCGAGGGGCTGTCCAGCGTGCTGAGCTGGGTCAGCGGCCAGTTCGGCCCGGACAAGACCGCGGCGGCCGGCCCGGAGGACGCCGTCCGCGAAGCGCGCGTCGAACTGCTCGGCAACCGTTTGCGCGTCGAGTCGTCCAAGGCACTGCCGTTGCGCGCCGTGCCGCTCTCGGTGGTGGTGACGGCGCCCGTGGGGTCGCACGTGTCGTCACGGACCGGGGCCGCTGATGTCATCGTGACGGGCGGCGCGGGCCGGCTGGACCTGAACACCGGCACGGGCACGGTGTCCGCGGACCGGGCGACCGGCGAGGCGAAGGTGAACTCGGGCGCGGGAACCGTACGCCTGGGCACGATGCTCGGCGCGCTGAAGGCCAAGACCGGCAGCGGTGACGTCGAGGTGTCGTCGGTGGGCGGCACCACCACGTTGATCACCGGCACCGGTGACGTGTGGCTGGGTGCAGTGCAGGGCAACGTCCAGGTCCGCACCGGCAGTGGTGACCTCACCGTGGCCGACGCGGCCTCCGGGGAGATCCAGCTCGGCACCGGCTCCGGCCACATCCGCGTGGGCATCCGCCAGGGCACGCTCGCGCGCATCGACCTGGTGTCCACGTCCGGCAACGCCCGCAGCGACTTCGAGGTCTCCTCACAACCGCTGGGCGACGCCACTCTCTCCATCACAGGCCGCACCGGCAGCGGCAACGCCCTAGTCACCGCCGCCGCAAGCTGACCGGGGGGTCGGGTAGGAAACGCACGCGGGGCCCTTTCGTGCGCTCCAAGCGAACGAAAGCTCCCCGCGTGCGCCAAAGGCAGAGGGCGGTCAGGGCTCCTGGAACGGTTTGGAGCCGCCGGGGACGTCGTCCGGGAAGAGCGGGCACTGGATCTCGCCGGTCAGGAACTTCCGGACGAAGCTCGAGAAGTTGCCGTCGAACGACCAGCTCTGCCGCAGGTCGGTGATCACCACGGTCCACTCGTCCGGCTCGCCTCGGGTGTACCAGAGGCAGTGGTCGCCGTTGAGCGTGGTGCCCCACGGCAGCAGACCCGGTCTCTCCGGATGCACGCGGAGCCCCGGTTGCCGGCGCAGCGCCCGAAGGATCTTGGGCGCCTGCGCCATCCAGTTCATGAACCCGGCGCGGGCCGTGGGGTGCAGGATCCGGACGTAACCGCCCACCACCAGGGGTGGGTAGGCCTCGGCGAGATGCACGAAGTCGCCGGGAAGCGCGGTGCCGGCCCGTGCTTTGACCGCGTCCCAGTCGACTGGGTCCGGACGCCGTTCGGGCGCTCCCAGCAGATCGATCCACTCGTCAGGCGGCACCGTTCACCTCCGTGACCCTCAAGCATCGCCTGCGGCACTCGGGATTCGGTTGTACCGCAGTCCATCGACGACCAGTGAGACCACGGCGTCGAACGCGTCCTGAATGTGAGGATTCCCCCACTCCTGGGCGTGGGCCGGGTGGTGGAACTTCTCGGTCGCGTCCCACACGGCCTGCGCTGCCCTCGACACGTCGTCGGTCACGAACTCCTGGGTTTCCACTCCCGCCGAAATGATGCGCGCGACCTGACCCACGAGGTGTCCGATGTGGTAATCGGGGACGGCCTGGCTCTCGCTGACCAGCACCCGGAACGTCGCGAACAGCTCGGGTTCGTCGAGGTGCGAGCGCCGTTTCTTGTCGAACAGGCGCTGCAACCAGGCCCGCAGGTTGTCGGCGGCACTGGCGTTCTCGTCGAGCACCGACGCCATCTCGACGTGGATCGCGTCGAGCCAGCGCCGTGTCACGGCCTCCCGCAACGCGGCCTTGGTCGGGAAGTGGCGGTAGACGCTGCCGTGGCTGACCCCGAGCGCCTTGGCGACGTCGACCACCGTCGCCTTGGCCGGGCCGTACCTGCGCAGCACCTCTTCGGTCGCCGCGAGGATCGCCTCCCCGGTCAACGCCTCCGCCACGTCACTCACCTCTCGCTGTCCAGCATGGCCATCGCCTCGGCCGGGTACCGCGTGCCGGCAGCGGCCCCGACAGGGACGACAGCCTCGATCTCCTGCAGTTCCCTCTCGGTGAACGTCACGTCGACGGCACCGATCGCCTCGTTCAGCCTCGCACGCTTGGTCGTGCCGACGAGAGGCACCACGTCCTCCCCGCGCGCAGCGACCCAGGCGATCGCGAGCTGCGCGACCGTGACGCCCTTGTTCTCCGCGATCTCGTTGAGCTTCCGGACGAGCGCGATGTTGCGGGTCAGGTTGTCGCCCTGGAACCGTGGCGTGTGGCCGCGGTAGTCGCCGGAGCCGATCTCGGGCGGCGCGGCGGAGATCAGACCGCGCGACAACACCCCGTACGCCGTGATGCCGATGCCGAGCTCACGGGTGGTCTGCAGGATCTCGCGCTCGACACCGCGTTCCAGCAGGCCGTACTCGATCTGCAGGTCCGCGATGGGGTGCACGGCGTGGGCGCGGCGGATGGTCTCGGCGCCGACCTCGGACAGGCCGATGTGCCGGACGTGGCCCTTGTCGATCTGGGCGGCGATGGCGCCGATGGTGTCCTCGATCGGCACGCTCGGATCGAGCCGCGCCGGCCGGTAGATGTCGACGTGGTCGGTGCCGAGGCGCTGCAGCGAATACGCGAGGAAGTTCGCCATGGCGTTCGGGCGGGTGTCGAACCCGATGAACGCCCCGTCGGCGTCACGCATGCCGCCGAACTTGACGCTGAGCCGCACCTCGTCGCGACGGCCCCTGATGGCCTCGCCGATGAGCATCTCGTTGTGGCCCTGGCCGTAGAAGTCACCGGTGTCGAGCAACGTGACGCCCGCGTCGAGGGCGGTGTGGATGGTCGCGATGCTCTCGTCGCGGTCGGCCGGGCCGTACGCGTTGGACATGCCCATGCAGCCCAAGCCGATCGCGGACACGACAGGGCCGGTGGCTCCGAGCTGACGCTTCTGCATTTCGAACCCCTTCATCTTTCGGTGACTCCACCATGCCCGATGGACTGACAGATTTCAATATCTGTCAGTCCATCTTTGTCCGCTCGATTGACAAAAATGTTTTGAACGTTCAAAGTTGTTTTTGCGATGAGAGACGTGATCTATCTGGACCGGATGGAGCAGGCCGAGACCCTGCTCAAGCCGCAGCGCGTGGAGGTGCTGCGGCAGCTCGCCGCGCCGCGTTCGTGCACCGAGGTCGCCGAGGTGCTCGACCAGACGCCGCAACGCGTGCACTACCACGTGAAACAGCTGGTCAAGGCCGGTCTGGCCACGCAGGTCGCCGAACGCAGGGTGCGCGGCGTCCAGGAGGGCCTCTACCAGGCCGTCGCGCGGTCGTACTGGCTGTCACCGCGGCTGGTCGGCCGGATCGGGTCGCGCGACGAACTGGCGCTGGGGCACCTCGTCGACCTCGCCGAGCAGATCCAGGTCGACGTGGCGGCGCTCGACCGCACGAGCGAACTGCCGTCCGTGGGCGTGTCCGGCGAGATCCGGGTGCGGCCAGAGGACCGCCAGCAGTTCCTGACCGAACTCCAGAACACCCTGCAGGACCTCTTCACCCGATACGGCGGCGCGGAAGGGGATGCGTTCCGCATCGCGCTCGCCTGCTATCCCAAGGGAGACAACCAATGACCACAGGAACGATCCGCGTCCGCACCGCCGCACCCGCTGCCAGGGTCTTCCAGGCTCTGACGACCGCCGACGACCTGCGGGTGTGGCTGGCCGAGCACGCGCACGTGGACCTGGAGGGCGGCCAGTTCGAGTTCTGGGGGCGCTACACGCCCGACGGCGAACGCGGCCGGCAGAAGCTGCTGGGCTCCGGCGACACGTCAATACGCTTCACGTGGTTCCTCTACGGCACCGAGTACACGGTCGAGCTCGGCGTGGAGGAGCGGGACGGCGAGACGCTCATCGCGATGACGCAGTCGCCGTACCCGACGTGGGGTGTGGGCGACGACAAGTCGGAGGTCCTCCAGACGTTCTGGCCACTGGTGCTGGCCAACCTGGTCGAACACGTCGAGGGCCGGTCGGCGCTGGGCTTCTGCGACTTCACGACGCCCGAGCAGCGGTTCGAGGTCGACATCGCGGCCGCACCGGCGGCCATCATCGACGCGCTGACCGATCCCGACGTGTTCGCGCGGTGGTTCGGGGCGCGGATGGAGATCGAACCGCACGTCGGCGGCCGATGGGCGATGGGAAGTCTCGAAGACAACCCGCACCCGGCGAAGATCATCGCGCTCGACGAGGGGCACTTCGCGCTGGACTTCCAGGAAGGGATGGTGGCGTCCTGGGAGCTGAAGGGCTCGGAGGGCAGGACGCACCTGACGTTCGTGCAGAGCGGGTTCGACCCGGCCACCCCGCCCTACGGGCCGTGGATGGGCTGGCTCAGCGGGTTCGCGGACCTCAAGCGGATGCTGGAACTGCCGAACTGGCGGCCGATGTGGCACTCGTACGACCTCCCCGGGCTGCCCGACGGAGTTCTCGTACTTGAATAATCGAGCGTGAAACGGGCGGGTGAGAGCCAGATCATTCGGTTCTCACCCGTTTGCGCCTGGATTTCATCGGCGCGGCATCGATACCTTCGGGGTCGTGCTCGATTCAGCCCGGATCACCGTCGCCGCACTCCTGATCGCCTTCTCCGTGACGGCGTCGATCTTCTTCAGCTGACTCCGAACCAGGCCATGACCATCGCCGGTGAGGCCGCGAGGAAGCTGAACCTCGCGAAGCGGCCCACCATGCCGGTCACGACGAACATCGCGGTGGACATGCCCGCGAGCCCGGCGAGCACGCTCGTCGCCATGAACGGCGGCACCCCGACCAGCGAGCTCACCGCGTGCGTGCCGGCCATCCAGTTCGGGTGCGCCCGGCACTTCGCGTGGATCCACTCGCCCCACCCGTGCATCCGCGTACCCGGCCCGAACCAGCGCGCGAACCGCGACGGCTTGGTGCGCACCTTTTCCTTGCGGTGCATGAACTTGGGCAGCTTGATGTCGCCTCGTGCCGCGTAGAAGTACAGCAGCTTGCCGAGCACCTGGGCGACGGCGACCACCAGACCCACCACGAAGCACGAGACACCGGGCCAGCGCGCGCCGACGCCCACCACCCACATTTCGATGCTGATGAAGGGGATGAGGGCCGAGCCGAACGCGACCCCGAAGGTGAGGCCAACCAAGCCGAGCACCCGGCCGAGGCTACACAGGTCTCAGGCGTCGAGTCGGACAGCCAGCGGTCCGGAAACCCGGATTTCGCGCAACGGACGCCCGCCGGCGTCCAATGTGCGCACCGTGCCGTCACCCGTCCAGCCGAGTCGTTCGTAGAAGTTCCGCGATGCCTGGTCGGCCTCCGGCACCCACGCGATGCCTCGCGTCGCGCCGGCTTCGCCGAGACGGGCGCAGGCTTCGGCGACCAGCCGCGTGCCGTGCCCCCGCCTTCCCCAGCGAGGTTCGACGAGGACGCTGATCAGCGCCGTCGTTTCGGCGTCGGCAGGCAACGAACCGTCGGCCTTGGCCACCTCGTCGTCCGGCGCCTTGCTCGCCACGACGAACCCGACCGTCCACTCCCCCTCGGTGGCCTTGAGCACCGCTCCCTGCTGGACGGCCAGCGCCCACGCTTCGTCCGTGTCCAGCGTGTCCAGCACCTCTGGCGGGAGGAGCTGCGCGTAGGCGAGCCGCCACGTCTCCCGGTGGATGCGGACGATCTCCGAAAGATCAGCAGCGGTGGCGGTGTGCACGCCGGCGTCGGCCATAACCGCACCTTATCGACGCCGTGTCGCGGAATTGTCAGGGGTGCGTGGCAACATCGGCCACGTGCAGAGGATGAGTGCGGACGTGGCCCGTCGAATCGCGCTGGGCGCACAGGGCTTCACCGATCTGAGGCCGTCAGCGGCCACGCGCAGGCATCTGCAACGGGTGCTGTCCCGCGTGCAGCTGCTGCAGATCGACTCGGTCAACGTGGCCGTGCGCGCGCACTACATGCCGCTGTTCTCCCGCCTGGGCGCCTACGAGCCCGGCCTGCTGGACGAAGCCGCCTGGACGCACTCGGCGCGCAAGCCCCGCATGCTGGTGGAGACCTGGGCCCACGAGGCGTCGCTGGTGCCGGTGCTCGACTGGCCGCTGTTCCACTCGGGCGCCAAGAAGCGCGGCTGGTGGCAGAACTACCAGACCATCCTCGAACGCTCGCCCCAGCTCGTCGACGAGGTGCTGGCCGCTGTCAAGGAGCTCGGCCCGATCGGCGCGGGCACCCTGGAGAAGGCCCTGCTCGGCGACTCGGGCCGGTCGAAGGGCCCGTGGTGGGACTGGTCCGAGGTCAAGCGCGTGTGCGAGGTCCTGTTCGGCGTCGGCGTCCTGACCACCGGCACCCGTCGCTCGTTCGAGCGCCTGTACGACCTCACCGAACGCGTCATCCCCGCCGACGTCCTGGCGCAGAAGTGGACGCCGGAAGAGGGTGCGCGCGAGCTCGTGTCGCGGTCCGCGGTCGCGCTGGGCGTGGCGACCGAACCCGATCTGCGCGACTACTACCGCCTCGACCCGCGCCGCTCGCAGGCCGCGGTGGCGTCGCTGGTGGAAGACGGCGTGCTGGAACCGGTGTCCGTCGACGGCTGGCGTGGGGTGGCTTACCGGCATGTCGACGCCAAGGCACCGCGCCGGGTGGTCGGGCGGGCGCTGTTGTGCCCCTTCGACCCGCTGATCTGGGAGCGGGCGCGGACCGAGCGCATCTTCGGCTTCCGGTACCGCATCGAGATCTACGTGCCAGAGCCGCGCCGCGTGCACGGGTACTACGTGTTCCCGTTCCTGCTTGACGGTGAGCTCGTGGCGCGCGTGGACATCAAGGCCGACCGGGCGGCCGGGGTGCTGCGGGTGCAGTCGGCGTTCGCGGAGGCCGGCGTCGATCGGCCTCGGGTCGCCGCGGAACTGGCCGGGGAGCTTCGGCACATGGCGGACTGGCTCGGACTGGAGGACGTGCTGGTGGTGCAGAAGGGAGACCTCGCGGCCGAACTGATCGCCGCCGTCGTCAACGGCTGAGCGGAACTGGACGCCGACGGAGGTGAAGCCCAGGTCCTGATCTGATCAGGCGTGCAGCTCGATGGCCTTCTTCATCGTCTCGCGGGCCCGCCCGCGGTCCCCCGCGATGTCGTAGGCGTACGCGAGCCGGAACCACACCCGCCAGTCGTCGGGCGAGGCCTCGACCTCGGCCCGTCGTTCCTCGAACCACGCGTCGGCCGCGTCGCGATCCACCCTGCCGGAAGGCCGGCGAGGCAGGTGCGAGACGTCCGGCAGCAGCCCGTCCGCGTCGAGCTCGCGGGCCATCTTCTCGGTCTCCCACCCGAAGCGCAGGTTGGACCACACGAGCCACACCCCGAGCAGCGGCAGGATCAGCACGCCCACGCCGAGCAGGATCCCGACCAGCTCACCGGTCCGCAGCAGAGCCACTGCGCGACCGGTGAGCAGGACGAAGTAGACCGCGAGAGCCGCGATCAGCACCCCGACGGTGAGCCGGACCTTCACAGGTCCAGGTACTTGTCGAGGCCGACCGCGAGTCCGGGACGACCGACGATCTCCCGCACTCCCAGCACGACGCCGGGCATGAACGACGTCCGGTGCAGCGAGTCCTGACGGATCGTCAAGGTCTCGCTCTCCCCGCCGAACACGACCTCCTGGTGTGCGATCATCCCGGAGATCCGCAGCGAGTGGACCCGCACGCCGTCGACGACGGCACCGCGCGCGCCCGGCTCCTCCTGCGTGGTCGCGTCGGGCATCGGGTCCATGCCCTCACGCGCCGCCGCGATCAAACGGGCCGTGTGCGCGGCCGTGCCCGAAGGAGCGTCGGCCTTGCGCGGGTGGTGCAGCTCGATGATCTCGGCCGACTCGTAGTAGCGAGCGGCGATCTCCGAGAAACGCATCAGCAGCACGGCGCCGATGCCGAAGTTCGGCGCCACCAGCACACCGACCTCGGGCTTGTCCGCGAGCAGGGCCTCGACGGCGGCCAGCTTCGCGTTGTCGAAGCCGGAAGTGCCGACCACGCAATGGATCCCGGCCGTGATGCAGAACTCCAGGTTCCCCATCACCACGTCGGGGTGCGTGAAGTCGACGACGACCTGCGCGCCGGCCTCCACGAGGGCCTGCAACGGGTCGTCGGCGTCGATGGCCGCCACGACCTCCATGTCCTTCGCGGCCTCGACCGCGCGGACCACCTCGGAACCCATGCGGCCCCGCGCGCCGAGAACTCCGACGCGAATCATGCAATCACCTCGTGTACCTGGTCCGGCAGATCGTCGGCATGATCGTAAGGGCCGACCACCGCCGCGGCGACGGGACGTCGCAGCAGATCACGTGCGAGCAGCGCCACTTCTTCCGCGGACACGGCGTCGATCCGCGCGAGGGTCGCCTCGACGCTCAGGTGGTCGCCGTAGTTCAGTTCTGACTTGCCGATGCGCGACATCCGGGAACTGGTGTCCTCCAGTCCCAGCACGAGCGCACCGCGCAGCTGTCCCTTGCCGCGCGCCACTTCCGCGTCGGACAGGCCGCCGCGCGCGACGTCCACGAGCACCTCGCGGATGACGCCGGCGGTCTCGCCCAGCCGGTCCGGCTGGCAACCCGCGTAGACGGCGAACGTGCCGGTGTCCGCGTAGAGACCGACCGACGAGTACACCTGGTACGCGAGGCCACGCCGTTCGCGCACTTCCTGGAACAGCCTGGAGCTCATGCCACCGCCGATGGCCGCGTTCAGCACGTTCAACGCGAACCGGCGCTCGTCGTGGCGGTCCAGGCCCTTCATGCCGAGCATCATGTGCGCCTGCTCGGTGTCGTCGGTGTGCAGCACCAGCTTGCGGGCGTCGGCGATGCGTGCGCGACCCGCTCGCGGTGCGACCGCGCTGCCCTCCCGCGTCAGCCGGTCGCCGATCGCCTTGCGCACCAAGCGCATCACGTGCGTGTGCTCGATGTTGCCCGCGACGGAGAACACCATGCGCGGCAACGTGTAGCGCTTCTTGTAGAACGAGTAGAGGTTGTCCCTCGACATGTCCTGAATGGACTTCTCGGTGCCCAGCACCGGGCGTCCCAGCGCGTGCCCGCCGAAGATCGCCTCGATGAACGCGTCGTGCAGCAGGTCCTCGGGGTCGTCGTCGCGCATCGCGATCTCTTCGAGCACGACACCACGTTCGGTCTCGAAGTCACGCGGACCGCAGATCGCCTCGAACACCACGTCGGCCACCAGATCCACCGCGAGCGGCAGGTCCTCGTCCAGCACGTGCGCGTAGTAGCAGGTGTGTTCCTTGGCGGTGAACGCGTTCAGCTCGCCGCCGACCGCGTCGATCTCCTCGGCGATGGCCGCCGCCGACCGGCGCGAAGTCCCCTTGAACAGCAGGTGTTCGAGGTAGTGCGCGGCACCCGCGACCTCGGGCCGTTCGTCACGGGACCCGACCTGCACCCACAGTCCGACCGAGGCGGACCGCACGCTCGGGATGCGCTCGGTGATGACCCGCAGGCCGGAGGGCAGCATGCTGCGCCGCACCTCCGAGCCAGCGGACATCTCGAGCACCCGCGTGCTGCCCGGCCGCTGGAGGTGCCCCAACCGTCCGGTACGCGGACGGCCGCGGGTGGATGCACCCGCGGCCGTCACGTTGTTGTCTGTCGCACTCACTGCGCGGGAGCCGCCTCAGCAGCCTCGGTGGCCTCGACGGCCTCCGGAGCGTCAGCAGGGGCCTCGGCAGCGTCCTCGTTCACGACGACGAGGCTGATCTTGCCGCGCTGGTCGATGTCGGCGATCTCGACGCGGAGCTTGTCGCCGACCTTGACGACGTCCTCCACCTTCGCGATGCGCTTGCCGTTGCCCAGCTTCGAGATGTGGACGAGGCCGTCCTTGCCGGGCAGCAGCGAGACGAACGCGCCGAACGCGGCCGTCTTCACCACGGTGCCCAGGAAGCGCTCGCCGACCTTCGGCAGCTGCGGGTTCGCGATCGCGTTGATCATGCCGATCGCGGCCTCGGCCGAGGGGCCGTCCGCCGCACCGACGTAGATCGTGCCGTCGTCCTCGATGGAGATGTCGGCACCGGTCTGCTCGGTGATCGAGTTGATCATCTTGCCCTTCGGGCCGATGACCTCGCCGATCTTGTCGGTCGGGATCTTGACCGACGTCACGCGCGGCGCGAAGGCGCTCATCTCGTCCGGGTCGGAGATGGCCTCGGCCATGACCTCGAGGATCGTGTAGCGCGCGTCGCGGGCCTGGCCCAGCGCCTGCGCCAGCACCTCGGACGGGATGCCGTCGAGCTTCGTGTCGAGCTGCAGCGCCGTCACGAACTCCTTGGTGCCCGCGACCTTGAAGTCCATGTCGCCGAACGCGTCCTCGGCACCGAGGATGTCGGTCAGCGCCACGTAGCGGGTCTCACCGTCGACCTCGTCGGAGACGAGACCCATCGCGATGCCGGAGACCGGCGCCTTCAGCGGGACACCCGCGTTGAGCAGCGACAGGGTCGACGCGCAGACCGAGCCCATCGACGTCGAGCCGTTGGAGCTCAGCGCCTCGGACACCTGGCGGATCGCGTAGGGGAACTCCTCGCGCTTCGGCAGCACGGGCATGATCGCCCGCTCGGCCAGCGCGCCGTGGCCGATCTCGCGGCGCTTCGGCGAACCCACGCGGCCGGTCTCACCGGTCGAGTAGGGCGGGAAGTTGTAGTGGTGCAGGTAGCGCTTGTGCGTCTCGGGAGCGAGCGAGTCGATCTGCTGCTCCATCCGCAGCATGTTCAGCGTGGTGACACCCAGGATCTGGGTCTCGCCGCGCTCGAACAGCGCCGAACCGTGCGTCCTCGGGATCACGGCCACCTCGGCGCCGAGGTCACGGATGTCCGTGAGGCCACGGCCGTCGATGCGGATCTTGTCGCGCAGGATCCGCTGGCGCACGAGCTTCTTGGTCAGCGAGCGGAACGCGGCGCCGACCTCCTTCTCGCGACCCTCGAACTGCTCGGCCAGCTTCTCCAGCGTGGCGGCCTTGACCTCGTCGAGCTTGGACTCGCGCTCGGCCTTGCCCGCGATCGTCAGCGCCTGCGCGAGCTCACCGGTGGCGGACGCCTCGACGGCCTCGAACGCGTCGGCCTGGTAGGCCGGGTACGTCGGGTACTCGCCGGTGGCCTTCGCGGCGACCTGGGCGAGCTGCGCCTGGGCCTCGCAGAGGACCTTGATGAACGGCTTGGCGGCCTCGAGACCCGCGGCCACGACCTCCTCGGTCGGGGCGGTGGCACCCTCGGCGATCATGTCGATCACGTTGTCGGTGGCCTCGGCCTCGACCATCATGATCGCGACGTCGCCGGACTCGACCACACGACCCGCGACGACCATGTCGAACACGGCCTTCTCGAGCTGCTCGTAGGTCGGGAACGCGACCCACTGGCCCTCGATGAGCGCCACGCGGACGCCACCGATCGGGCCGGAGAACGGCAGGCCGGCGAGCTGCGTCGACGCGGACGCGGCGTTAATCGCCACGACGTCGTACAGGTCGGCCGGGTTGAGGCTCATGACCGTGATGACGACCTGGATCTCGTTGCGCAGGCCGTCCACGAAGGACGGGCGCAGCGGACGGTCGATCAGGCGGCAGGTCAGGATGGCGTCCGTGCTCGGACGGCCCTCACGCCGGAAGAACGAGCCGGGGATGCGGCCCGCGGCGTACATGCGCTCCTCGACGTCCACCGTGAGGGGGAAGAAGTCGAAGTGCTCCTTGGGGTGCTTCGACGCCGTCGTGGCGCTCAGCAGCATGGTCTCGTCGTCCAGGTACGCCACCACGCTGCCCGCGGCCTGACGCGCGAGGCGCCCGGTCTCGAAGCGGATGGTGCGCGAGCCGAACTTGCCGTTGTCGATAACGGCAGTCGCCTCGTGGACCTCGATGTCCGTCATTTACTTGTTACTCCTCGTCTTTTGGACACCGCACACGCGTCTTGACGAGGCCGGTCTTCGATCGAAGTCCTCTGGGGCGTTTCCACCAGAGGGCCACTACCGAGGACCGGCGATAACTGCTTCGCGCGATGCGGGCCCTGTTTTGTTCTCTTTTGCAGCCGGGGATCTGTATACACCCGGCTGTGCGCCGAGGGGGAGTGACCGGCCGGTCACTCCCCCTCGGCAAGTGTCACCTGCGCAGACCGAGGCGCTGGATCAGCGCGCGGTAGCGGTTGATGTCCACCTTGGTCAGGTAGTTCAGCAGACGGCGGCGACGGCCGACCATCAGCAGAAGACCACGGCGGGAGTGGTGGTCGTGCTTGTGCTGCTTGAGGTGCTCGGTGAGGTCGGCGATGCGCTTGCTCAGCAGAGCGACCTGCGCCTCGGTGGAGCCGGTGTCGCTGTCGTGCAGCCCGTACTCGCCGAGGATGGACTTCTTCTGATCCGTGGACAGTGCCACTAGGTACTTCTCCTACTTGTTCAGGTCCGTGCGGCCCCACGCCCGCCGAATTGCTGGCCGGGGTAGCCGGTACTGGCCGCCACGGACCGCAGCCAGACCCAACTGCGAAGGCTATCAGGCACGGTGCTCAGCGGCGCGCTGACGTGCGCAACCCCACCCGAGCCACGGGTGTGTGGACGCCGTCGGCGCTGCTCACGAGCACTGCTTCGGACGGTTGCCACGGGCTGCTCAGGAAGGCCGGCATCGGCTGACCCCGGTACCCGTACGCCACCGTCAGGTGCGCCCACCAATTGTCGTTCGCGCCCGCCGCCCGTGCCAACTGATTTAAATCGCCGTGAATTCCGGCCCACAGGACCTTGCCGCGGAAGTCACCGAAGTCCTTCAGCCGGATTTCCGGCACCTCGTGGCCCTCAAGAGCTCGGAAGCGTTCTTCATCTGCGGATTCACCGTGGAAGCACAACGTGATGTGCCACTTCTCCGGCTTCGTCCAGTCCATGTCCTGGTTGCGATCGAGCACGGCGTCCAACTCGTCGATCACGTGCCGCGGCGGGTAGAGGGCCGTGAAAAACTTCATCGCGCTCGCGCGATCTCGGGGGTCTGGGGGTCGCTCCCCAGAAGACACTGCGAGCGACGTGGTCCGCGCTGTCCGCGGACACACCTCACCCAGGAAGCGAGCCACTTCACCTGTTGGCGGCCCGGATGACGCGGCGGAACAGGTCGGCGATGGCCGGGAACTCGTCGGAGAGCAGATCGGCGGCCTGCTGGAGTTCGGTGCGGTCGGCGACGCGGCGCAGCACCGGGTACGCGGCGCTCTCGTCGCCGTTGACCGGCAACGAGTCGCGGGACACGGTCGGCTTGGACTCGCGCACGTCGTCGAGCGCCCGCTGCAACGCCTCCGGAGCACCGGTCGCCACGTCGGGCGTGAGCACCTTGCGCTCCAGCATGATCATCCGCGCGAGCACGGACGGGTTGCCGATCTTGGCACGGCGGCCGCTCATCACCTGGCTCAGCATCGGCGCGCTGATCCCCAGCACGTCCGCGAGCTGGGCCTGGGACACGTTGAAGGCCACGACCAGCCGGCGCACGCGGTCACCCAGCGGCTCCCCGTACCACTCCCGTTGCAGGGCGAGGTTGCGCTGAACGATCTTGTGGTCCTCCACTTTGGCCTCTCCCGTAGCCCGCACTCCGACCAGCATCCTGCCAGCCTGCGGCCGCCCCCACGCCCGCTTTGCCCAATCTGACGGTCACGACTCGGCGAGCAGTTCCCTCGTTCGGTCTACATCTCGATGCATTTGTTCGAGAAGGGCCTCGACGGAGTCGAACTTCTCCATCTCGCGCAGCCGGTCGACGAAGTCCACCGCGACCCGCTGGCCGTAGTAGTCCTCGTTCACGTCCAGCACGAACGCCTCGACCCGCCGCTCCCGCCCGGAGAACGTCGGGTTGGTCCCGACGCTCACCGCCGCCTTGAGCTTCTTGCCCTTGGCGTCGGTGAACCAGCACGCGTAGATGCCGTCGGCCGGCACGGCGGCGAACTTCGGCGTCGACAGGTTGGCGGTCGGGAACCCCAGGTCCTTCCCCCGCCCGTCGCCCTTGACGACGATCCCCTCCAGCCGGTGCGGACGCCCCAGCGCCTCCGCCGCCGCCTTCACGTCCCCGGCGTCGATGCACGCCCGGATGTAGGTCGACGAGTAGGTCACGTCGTCAGCCGACACCAGATCAGCCCCCTCGGTCACGAATCCGAACCGCTGCCCGAGCTGGCGCAGCATTGCGACGTTACCCGCCGCCTTGTGCCCGAAAGTGAAGTTCTCACCTACTACGACAGCCGCCGCGTGCAACTTCTCGACCAGCACCTCGTGGACGAACTCGTCCGCGGGCATCCTGCTGGTCTCCAGGCTGAACGGCACCACCACGAAGTGGTCGATGCCGAGCTCCTCGACCAACTCGGCCCGCCGACGCAGCGTGGTGAGCTGCGCGGGGTGGCTGCCGGGCCGCACCACCTCGGAGGGGTGCGGGTCGAAGGTCATCAGCACGCTCGGCAGCCCGCGCTCCCCTGCGAGCGCCACGGCACGTCCGACGAGGGCCTGATGACCTTTGTGGACTCCGTCGAACACGCCGATGGTCACGATGCAGCGGCCCCAGCCGCCGGGAAGGTGGTCTAGTCCGCGCCAGCGTTGCACGGTGATCAGCCTACGACGTGCCGCCCGCACGGGTCATCCAGCGGGGCTGAGCACGACCACCGGCTTGCACGCGGTGCCCTCGTCCTTGGCCAGCGCGATGACGTGCCCGTCCGGCCCGAACACGCCGTAGACGCCGTCGAACCCGCCCGCGCTCAACCGCTGTCCGTGCGAGAGCGCCGAAGCCTCCCGCGGATCGATCTCGCGGCGCGGGAACGCCGTGCCGACCGCCGCGTCCAGGTCCAGCGACAGCGCGGGCGTCTCTTCGAGCTGTTCCAGCGTCTTGGCCACGCGCAGGTCGAACGGGCCGACCCTGGTGCGCCGCAACGCACCCAGGTGCCCGCCGACACCCAGCGTCGCACCGAGGTCGCGGGCCAACGCGCGCACGTAGGTGCCGGAGGAGCACTCGACCATCACGTCGATCAGCACGGTCTTGTCCTCACGGCGCGTGAACAGCACGTCGAACCGATGCACCGTCACGGGCCGTGCGGGGATCTCGACCTGTTCGCCCGCACGCACCCGTGCGTAGGCGCGCTTGCCGTCGATCTTCACCGCGGACACGGCGGACGGCACCTGCTGGATCGGGCCGGTCAGCTTCGCCACCTCGGCGGCGATGGCCTCGTCGGTCACCCCGGAGGCGTCCACAGTGGACAGCACCTCGCCCTCGGCGTCGTCCGTGGTGGTGGCCGCGCCGAGCACGATCGTGGCGAGGTAGGCCTTGCTGTCGAGCGCGAGGTGGCCGAGCAGCTTCGTGGCACGTTCGATGCCGAGCACGAGCACGCCGGTCGCCATCGGGTCGAGCGTGCCGGCGTGCCCGACCTTGCGGGTGCCGAGAATCCTGCGCACACGCGCCACCACGTCGTGCGAGGTCATGCCGTCCGGCTTGTCGACGACGACCAGGCCCGGTGCAACAGAGGGTTTCACGGCGCGAAAGCTTAAGCGACGCGGAGAGCGTCCCAACGACGACGCCGCAACTGCACCGGCACCGTCTCACCACGCTCCTCCGCGGCGAACACCGCCGCACGCGCGCGCCGCCACCACACGAGCATCCGCCAGCCGCCGGACGCCAGCACGACGACGCAGAAGCTCAGCGCGATCCGGAACGCCGTCTGCGGGGTCACGAGGTGCTCGAGCAGGTCCAGCAGCACGCCGATACCGAGCGCGGTCACCGTCACGGCGAGGAAGCCGCCGACGTTGACCAGCCCGCTCGCGGTGGACTGCCGGTGCGACGGGTTGTAGTCGCGGGCGAGAGCGAACGCGACACCGGAGATCGGCCCGCCCACGGTCAGCACGAGGAACACGACGGCGATGACCGGCGTCGGCACGTGCCCACCCGGCCACAGCAGCAACACGGCCCACCCGGTGAGCGCGAACGCCAGGAACCAGACCGCGATCGGCATGCGCCACTCGGGGTTGCGCGAGAACAGCGCGCCGATGATCGGACTCGACACGATCGCGCCGATCACCAGCAGCCCGAGCGTGGACGACGCCGCCTTGGCCGACATGCCCTGCGCCTGCACGAGGTACGGGTAACCCCACAGCAGACCGAGCACGGCCGGCGTCGACATCGTGCTGAAGTGCGCCCAGAACCCGAGCCGGGTGCCGGGCACGCTCCACGCCTGCCGCACCTTCGGCCAGATCTTCCCGATCGGCACGACCTCCGGCTTCGGCGCGACGAACCCGTCCGGCACGTCGCGCACCCGCAGGAACGCCACGGCGGCGTAGCCGGCGGTGATGCCACCGGCGATGAGGAACGCCCACGTCCACCCGATCGAGCCGAGCATGAGGGTCAGCGGCACGGTGGCGACGAGGTTGCCGACACCGCCCAGCGCGGCGGTCACCGCGACGACAAGCGAGTACTGGCGCGGCGGGAAGTGCGTGGCCACGATCCGGATCACGCTGATGAACGTCATCGCGTCACCCATGCCCAGCACGGCCCGCGCGACGAGCCCCAGCCCGTACGAGTCGGCGACGGCGAACAGCAGCTGGCCGGTGCCCATGAGCAACGCGGCGACGGTGAGGATCTTGCGCGGACCGAAGCGGTCCACGAGCAGACCGGTCGGGATCTGCATGAGGGCGTAGACACCGATCTGCAGCACGGTGAACACACCGAGCTGCGCGGGGCCGAGCCCGAACCGCTCACTCGCTTCCAGCCCGGCGACACCGAGCGTGCTGCGGTGGAAGACGGCGGCGAAGTAGACGAAGACGGCGGTGGTCCAGATCAGCCACGAGGTTCGGGTGGCGCGATCGACCGACGGCAAGACGGCACTCTCCCAGGTCGGAGGCGGGTAGACATTAGTTACATCGCCTAAACAACCTTCTTGGTAACGATTTCATGCCGTGAGGTCGACCACAGCGCCCGTTCGGGCGTTCCGCCTGCTACCTGACCGCGCCTTCGACCGCCCACTCCCCCGAGCGCGTGCGCCACACCACCGCGACGAGCCGCAGCACCATGAACGCCGACAGCCCGGTCCAGATCCCGGCGAGCCCCCACCCGAACGCGTACGAAGCCCACACCAGCGGCAGAAAACCGATCACCGCGGACCCGAGCGTGGCCGTCCGCATGAACTTCACGTCCCCTGCGCCGAGCAAGACCCCGTCCAACGCGAACACCACGCCCGCGATCGGTTGCAGCGCGACGAAGAACCACCAGGCGTTCGGGATCTCGCCCAGCACCCCGGCGTCCGACGTGAACGCCTGCGGCAGAACCGGTGCCAGCGCGGCGAAAACGACGCCGAGCCCGATCCCGAACACCAGCCCGTACCGCGTGACCTGCCAGGCGAGCTTCTCCGCCTGACGCCGGTTCGAGGCACCCAACGCCGCCCCGACGAGCGACTGCGCCGCAATCGCAAGCGAATCAAGCACAAGTGCGAGGAACGTCCACAACTGCAACACGACCTGATGCGCGCCCACAGCCGCAACGGACGTGCGCGCCGCAACCGAAGCCGCACTCACAAAGCACGCCTGGAACGCCAGGCTCCGCAACACCAGGTCGCGCCCCATGCCCAGCTGCGCGCGCATGGCCGCCCAGTGCGGCCGCAACGGCACCCGTTCCGCGAACAGCGCCTGGAAGAACAACCCGGCCGACAGCACCTGCGCCACCACGTTGGCGACCGCCGAACCCTCGAGTCCCCACCCGGCCCCGTACACGAGCGCCGGACACAACACGGCGCTGATCCCGTTGCCGATCAGGATGTACTTCAACGGCCGTTTGGTGTCCTGCACGCCGCGCATCCACCCGTTGCCGGCCATCGTGACGAGGATGAACGGCGCCCCGAACAACGCGATGCGCACCCACTCGACCGCGGCGTCCGCCACGGCCCCGTCACCCGCGAGCAACTCCGCCAGCGGCCGCGCGAACAACTGTCCGAGCACCACCACCAGCAAACCGGCCGCAAGCGCCAGCCACGTGGCCTGAACGCCCTCCTCGACCGCCTCCTGCCGTCGCCCGGCGCCGTGCAGCCGTGCCGTACGCGCCGTCGTGCCGTAGGAGAGGAACGTCAGTTGCGTCGACACCTGCGTGAGCAACACACCGCCGAGCGCCAACCCAGCCAGCGGCAGCGCACCCAAGTGCCCGACCACGGCCGTGTCGACGAGCACGTACAACGGCTCAGCCGCCAGCACGCCCAACGCAGGCACAGCCAGCCCGATCACCCGCCGCGCGGGAACCCGATCCTCCACACGTCGAACCTAGGTGCTCGAAATTCTTCGAAGAAATCCGGGAGGCCGTGTCGGATCGGGGCGGTGGCGTTCGTAGCAGGGGTGAAGCCGCTCGCAGGAGGGCGGCGCCGAGGCAGAGGAACCGCGATCATGAAGCTGACGACCATGACCCAGGTCACCATCGACGGAGTCATGCAGGGCAACGGCGGCGCGTCGGACGAGGACCGCGGGAACGGGTTCGTGCGCGGCGGATGGGCACTGGGAAGGGGTGACGACGACACCTTGACGTTCATCAAGGAGACCTACCTACGCGCCGATGCGTTCCTGTTCGGCCGGCGGACCTACGAGCTGTTCCACGCCTCGTGGGGCTCCTTGACGGAACAGGACGTCCCCGGCTGGGAGTCCGTGATGCGGACGTTGAACGCTCAGCCCAAGTACGTGGCGTCGACCACGCTCACCGATCCGGCGTGGTCGGGCACCACCGTCCTGTCCGACGACCTCGCGAACGCCATCGCGGACCTGAAGGCCAGGCCCGGAGGTGAGCTGCAGGTGCACGGCAGCGGCGCACTGACCCGGTGGCTGCTGGAACGCGACCTGGTCGACGAGATGACCCTGATGGTGGTCCCGGTGATCCTCGGCCAGGGCGCGCGACTGTTCCCGGAGAACGGCCCGGACCTCGCGCTCGACCTGATCGAGTCCCGGACCGACTCGAAGGGCGTCACGATCCAGGTCCACCGGCCGGCCGGGCGCCCGCGGTACGCAACGGCCTGAACACCGTCTCGACACCCACAGGAGTTGATCTGCAGATGCGGTACCTGGTTTCCGTGATCGACGACCAGAGCAATCCCGGCAGCACCGACCGGGAGCCCGCCATCAGCGCGTTCAACGAACGCCTGATGGCCGAGGGCCACTGGGTCTTCGCCGGCGGACTCGCCGACACCAGCGCGGCCACGGTCGTCGACAACCGGGGCGAGCAGCCGGTGCTCAGCGACGGCCCGTTCGTTGAGTCCAAGGAGTACCTCGCCGGCGTCTGGGTGTGGGAGGCCCCCGATCTGGACGTCGCCCTCAAGCTCGCCACCGAGGCGTCGAAGATCTGCGACCGCAAGATCGAGGTGCGGCCGTTCCGATGAGCGAGGCCACGGAGTCGATCACAGCGCCGATCACAACGTCTGTCACGGCGGCGATCACGGCGGCGCACCGCGAGGAGTGGGCGCGCGTGGTCGCCGCGCTGACCAGGCGCTTCGGCGACCTCGACATCGCAGAGGAAGCCGCGGCCGAAGCGTTCGCGACCGCCGTGGAACGGTGGCCGGCCGACGGCGTGCCACCCAACCCCGGCGCCTGGCTGACCACCACCGCCAACCGCAAGGCGATCGACCGGATCCGGCGCGAGAACAAGCGCGACGACAAGCAGAAGGAGGCCCAGACGATGCACGACGACCCGCCGGAACCCCTGGGCGCCATCGACGACGACCGGCTCCGCCTGATCTTCACCTGCTGCCACCCCGCGCTGGCCGTCGAAGCACGCGTGGCGCTGACACTCCGCCTGGTAGCCGGCCTGACCGTGCCCGAGATCGCCCGCGCCTTCCTGGTGGCCGAAAGCGCCATGGGCCAACGAATCACCCGCGCCAAAGCCAAGATCAAAGCGGCCCGCATCCCCTACCGCGTGCCGTCCGCCGAGGACCTCCCAGCCCGCGTCTCGAGCGTGCTCACCGCCCTCTACCTCGTGTTCAACGAGGGCTACCTGGCCACCGGCCCGGACACCGACCCCCTGCGCCACGACCTGACCGCCGAGGCGATCCGCCTCACCCGCCTGACCCGCACCCTCCTGCCGGCCGACGGAGAGGTGACCGGCCTGCTGGCGCTGATGCTCCTCACCGAGGCCCGCCGCCCAGCCCGCGTAACGGCGGCCGGCGACCTGGTGTCCCTGGACGACCAGGACCGCGGCGCCTGGGACACCACGCTGATCGCCGAGGGCCACCACCTGGTCCGCGAACGCCTCGCCGCCGGAGTGGCCCCAGGCCGCTACCAGATCCTCGCCGCGATCAACGCCGTCCACACCTCGGCCCGCGACATGCGCGACACCGACTGGTCGCAGATCCTCGCCCTCTACAACCAACTGGTCCGCATCGACCCGTCACCGATCATCGCCCTCAACCGCGCCATCGCAGTCGCCGAACTAGACGGCCCGAACGTGGCACTGGCAGCCGTCGACCGCCTGGAGCCCAGCCTGGCCGGCTACCACCCCTACCACGCCACCCGCGCCGACCTGCTGCGCCGCCTGGGCCGCAGTCGTGAGTCACGAGCGGCCTACGACAAGGCCATCAGCCTGACGGGCAACGCCGCGGAGGCCGCCTCCCTGACCCGCCGCCGTGACCAACTGCGATAGGCGCGAGGCCACCCGAACCGCGGCCACCGCCCCCAGCCCGCCAGAACCTAGGCCCGTTGGGGCAGGCCGAACACCTGCTCCCGCGCCACCGCCAGCGCCGAGTGCAGCGCCCCCGACCGCACGGGATTCGCGGTGATCTGCGCGAGCTGGACCGGAGTGCGCGGCACCACCAGCTTCAGCAGCTCCACCGACACGAGCTCGCACAACGTCTCGCCACCCGCCTGCGCCACGCCGCCCGACAGGAGCACCAGCTCCGGGTCGAGCACGCAGACGACGTTCGCCAACCCCAGAGCGATCCTACGAGCGAGGTCTGACAAGAACGCGCGGCCTTCCACACCCGTGGTCAGGGCGTGGGCGACGGCTTCCAGGCCGGAGTCGGCCGCGATGCCGTGCGAGGCGGCCAGCGCCACGATCGCGTCGCTGTCGACCTGGTCGCCGTAGCGTCCGCCGGGGATCTGCATCGAGTCGATCTCGCCCGCGCCGCCGGTGACGCCGCGCAGCAGCACGCCGTTGATCACGACGGCCGAGCCGATTTCGTCGGCCGGCCAGAACAGCACGAAGTTCCGCACGCCCACGGCCTTGCCGGAGCTCATCTCCTCCAGCGCGGCGAGGTTGATGTCGTTCTCGATCGACACCGACGTGCCCAGCAGTTCGCGCAACGTCGAGGGCAGGTCGACGTCGACCAGGCCGGGCAGGTGCGGGGCGAAGCCGAGGTGTCCGGTGGCAGGGTCGACGGCACCGGGTGTGCCCACGACCACGTGCGACAGCGCGTCCAGCCTCAGGCCGGCCAGGGTGGCCGCCTTCTGCACGGTCTCGCGGAACGCTGGCAGCGTGTTCTCCTTGGGCATCGGCGCGCTGTGTTCCGCCAGCAGCGAACCGGTGATGTCCGCGATGGCCACGTCGATCAGGTCCGGCGACAACGCCACCGCCGCCACGTGTCCCACGCCGCCGTTGACCGCCCACATCTGTGCTCGCGGGCCGCGTCCGCCGCCGCGCAGGCCGGTGCGGACGACCATGCCGTCTTCTTCCAGCCGCGCCAGCAACTGTGCCGTCGCGGGCTTGGAGAGGCCGATGACCTCTTCCAGCTCGGCCCGCGTCATCGCCCCGCTGCGCAGCAACGTCTCGATGGCCGCACGGTCGTTGATCTCCCGCAGCAGCCGCGGGCTTCCTGTCCGTGTCATGACCCCACCCGCTCCAACGCGCCCTTGAGCGCGGCAACGACCTGCTCAGCGGTCCCGTCGAAGGTGAAACCGGCCGCCAGCCGGTGCCCACCCCCGCCGAGCACCTGCGCTACCTCACGCACGTCGACCCGGCTCACGGCGCGCAACGACACCGACCAGAACCCGGGCCGCAGTTCCTTCAACACAGCCGCGACCTCGGCCTCGGAAGCAGAGCGCACGACGTCGATCACGCTCTCCACCTCCTCGCTGCGAACGTCACGCGCGTCGTCCAAGGTCACCACCGCGTGCACCAGTCCCCGGCCGTGTGCGGCCTTCTGGTCGAGCTCGGCGCGAGCCAGCACACGCGACAACATCCCCAAATAAGCAAACGGATGTGCGTCCATCAACGGCCGTGTGACGCTGTACGCATCCACACCGGTCTCCAACAAACGCGCCGCGGTTGCGTGCGCTGCGGGGCCGGCCTTGCGAAAACCGCCGGTGTCGGTGACCAGTCCGGCGTAAATGCACCGTGCGATGGGCTCGTCGAGCTCGACGTTCATCTCGTCGAGCAACTTCAAAGCGATGAGAGCCGTCGCTTCCGCGTGCTCGTCAATGCAGTGCAACGTCCCGTACCGGGTGTTCGACACGTGATGGTCGATGACGATGACGGGCCCGCGACACCCGGCCACCCGGTCCTTGAGCGGACCGAGCCGCTGCAGGCTGCCGGTGTCCATGACCACGAGCAACTCGGGCTCCGCGGGCACGGAATCCCGGTGCACCAGCAGTCCGGCCGTGTCCAACTCCTTGAGCGACTCGGGCACCGTCTCCGGCTCACCGAACGCCACGCGCACCTTCACCCCACGCCGGTGCAACGCGAGCCCGACCGCCAAGGCACTCCCGAGCGTGTCCGCGTCGGGATTGATGTGACTGAGCAATGTCACATCACGGGCGCCGGCCAGTAACCGCGCGGCCTCGGCAATGGTTGTGCTCAGGTCGTCTGCCACAGGGAGACGTTAGCCGCTCGCCGTCGCAATGTGCTGCAGGGCACCCTCGGACAAGACAGTTTCCAGCCAATTGACACGCAGGGCGGACGCGGTGACCGCGTCCGCCCCGGTGGGGTCAGTCCTCTTCAGACTCTTCGCGAGGCGCCTTGTAGGGATCCGCCTCGCCGGCCGGGGTCGCCCCGGCCGCCAGTCGAGCCACCTCGGCGTCGGCAGCCTGTGCCTGGGCCAGCAGCTCGTCCATCTTCCGGGCCGTGTCCGGCACGGTGTCAGTCATGAACGTCAGGGTGGGCGTGAAACGAACGCCGGTCTGCTGACCGACCATCGTCCTCAGGACGCCCTTGGCCTTCTCCAGCGCCGCGGCGGCCCCGGAGTAGTCGGGCTCGACGTCCAACCGCTCGCCCAGAACGGTGTAGTAGACAGTCGCGTCGTGCAGGTCCCCGGTCACCTTGGTGTCGGTGATCGTGACCCTGGCCAGACGCGGATCCTTGACCTCGTGCTCCAGCGCGGAGGCCACGATCTGCGAGATCCGCTTGGCGAGCTTGCGGGCACGTGCCGTGTCGGCCACGAGCCTCCCCTTCCTAGTCGTCCTCCGGCCCGACAAGACGTGTGCGGGCAGAGAGCAATTCCAGTTCGGGTCGTCCGGCGACCAGCCTTTCACAGCCGGCCAGGACTTCCCTGACGTGCGCGGCGTCGGCAGCGACGGCAGCGACACCGATCAACGCGCGCCGATGCAGGTCCTGATGACCTGCCTCGGACGCGGCGACCTCGAAGCGGCGACGCAGTTCGGCCACGACGGGCCGGACCAGCGAGCGCTTCTCCTTCAACGAGTGGACGTCGCCGAGCAGCACGTCCAGTTCCAGAGATCCCACGAACATGGGCAAGATCCTCCAGAAGAAAGGGGTGCGGAGCCACCGGTTAAACGGCTCCGCACCCCTCATCTAAACCATCAGGCGCGCGGCTTCTCGCGCATCTCGAAGGTCTCGATGATGTCTTCCAGCTTCAGGTCGCTGTAGTTGCCGAGCGTGAGACCACACTCGAAACCTTCGCGGACCTCGGTGGCGTCGTCCTTGAACCGCTTGAGCGAGCTGATCGGGAGGTTCTCCGCGATCACCTTGCCGTCACGGATCAGGCGAGCACGCGCGTTGCGGCGGATCTCGCCCGACAGGACCATGCAACCCGCGATCGTGCCGACCTTGGAGGACTTGAAGACGTCGCGGATCTCGGCGCGGCCGAGCTGGACCTCCTCGAACTCCGGCTTGAGCAGGCCCTTGAGGGCGGCCTCGATCTCGTCGATGGCCTGGTAGATGACCGTGTAGTACCGGACGTCC
This sequence comes from Lentzea kentuckyensis, assembly GCF_002150765.1. Taxonomy (GTDB): domain Bacteria; phylum Actinomycetota; class Actinomycetes; order Mycobacteriales; family Pseudonocardiaceae; genus Lentzea; species Lentzea kentuckyensis. The sequence continues at coordinate 1,688 of NZ_MUYM01000060.1, read as the reverse complement.
ACACCCTCGCGGTTCGCGAGCTCGGTCGCCTTGCCCTCGGCCCGGACGTTGAAGCCCAGGACGATGGCGGAGCCGGCCACGGCGAGGTTGATGTCGCCTTCGGTGATGCCACCGACGCCGCGGTGGATCACGCGCAGTTCGACGTCGTCGCCGACCTCGATCTTCATGAGCGCGTCCTCGAGGGCCTCGACGGTACCCGAGTTGTCACCCTTGATGATCAAGGTGAGAGCGCTGGTTTCCTTCAGCGCCGCATCCAGGTCTTCCAGGCTGACGCGCTTGCGCTTCGCGGCGTTGGCGGCGTTGCGAGTGCGGGCCTGACGACGCTCGGCGATCTGGCGGGCGACGCGGTCCTCGTCGACGACGAGGAACGAGTCACCTGCACGCGGCACCGAGGTCAGACCGATGACCTGCACCGGACGCGACGGGGTCGCGTCGTGCACGTCGTCGCCGTGCTCGTCGACCATGCGGCGGACGCGACCGTACGCGTCACCCGCGACGATCGAGTCGCCGACGCGGAGCGTTCCGCGCTGGACGAGAACCGTGGCGACCGGACCGCGACCGCGGTCGAGGTGCGCCTCGATCGCGACACCCTGGGCCTCCATGTCCGGGTTGGCCCGGAGGTCCAGCGAGGCGTCGGCGGTCAACAGGATGGCCTCGAGGAGGCTGTCGATGTTGATGCCCTGCTTCGCGGAGATGTCGACGAACATCGTGTCGCCGCCGTACTCCTCGGCGACCAGGCCGTACTCGGTCAGCTGCTGACGGATCTTGGAGGGGTTCGCACCCTCCTTGTCGATCTTGTTGACCGCGACCACGATCGGCGCCTGAGCGGCCTGCGCGTGGTTGATCGCCTCGACCGTCTGCGGCATCACGCCGTCGTCAGCGGCGACGACGATGACCGCGATGTCGGTCGCGTTCGCACCACGAGCACGCATGGCGGTGAACGCCTCGTGACCCGGGGTGTCGATGAAGGTGATGAGCCGCGGGTTGCCCTCGAGCTCGGTCTGCACCTGGTAGGCACCGATGTGCTGGGTGATGCCACCGGCCTCGCCCTCGTGCACCTTCGCCTTGCGGATGGTGTCGAGGAGTCGGGTCTTACCGTGGTCGACGTGACCCATGACGGTCACGACCGGCGGACGGATCTGCAGGTCGTCCTCGTCACCGGCGTCCTCGCCGTAGGTGATGTCGAACGTCTCGAGCAGCTCGCGGTCCTCCTCCTCGGGGGACACGACCTGCACGACGTAGTTCATCTCGGAGCCGAGCAGCTCCAGGATCTCGTCGGACACCGACTGGGTCGCCGTGACCATCTCGCCCAGGTGGAACAGCACCTGCACGAGCGACGCCGGGTTGGCGTTGATCTTGTCGGCGAAGTCGGTCAGCGAGGCACCGCGCGGCAGGCGGATCGTCTCGCCCTGCCCCTTGGGCAGGCGGACGCCACCGACCGAAGGCGCCTGCATGTTGTCCATGTACTCCTGGCGCTTCTGCCGCTTGGACTTGCGTCCACGACGCGCCGGACCACCCGGACGACCGAAGGCACCAGCGGTACCGCCGCGACCTGCGCCGCCGCCGCCACCGGGACGACCGCGGAAACCGCCGCCACCACCGGCAGGGGCACCGCCGCCTGCGCCACCGCCACCGCCGGGACGGAAGCCACCGCCACCGCCACCGCCGCCACCGGGACGGAAGCCACC
>NZ_MUYM01000006.1:15429-150323 GCF_002150765.1 Lentzea kentuckyensis | reverse complement strand
CTGGTGAGCCGCGTGGAGGCCGCCGAAACCGCGGGCCACGACCGCGTGGCCGTCGCCGACGTGGCAGCGACGATCGAACAACCCGAGCCTGAGCCGCCCGCCCCGCCCGCCCTGCGTGCCCTGGCCGAACAGTTCGCCGCCGCGTCACCCGGCCGCGACCTCTCCGGCACCCTGCACCTGGGCGACACCACGATCGCCGTGCGCGTCGAACGTTCAGGCGACACCGTGTACGCGGTGGAAGCCAGCGACAAGAAGGTGAACTTCGTCGTCCTCGGCGACTCGCCCGAACTGCTCTCCACGCTGTACCAACGAATCGAGTCCATGCTCACCGCGTGACGCGAAAAGGGCGGTGCCCCCACCGGGGACACCGCCCTTTCTCACTGCTTCCTGGCCCGCTCGACCACTTCCTCGAGCCGCAACGGACTCGGCGGATGATGACTGAGGCACAACGGCGCCCGCATCCGCCGGAACCCGAACGTGTCCCCGGTGACGTAGAACTGCCCGCGCTCCAACCGCGAGATGTCCGCGACCGAACTCCCCTTGGCCCGCGCCATGTCCGTGGCCGCGGCGATCTGCGCGGGGCTGTTCAACCGCCCGAAGAACTGCGTGGTGGCGTTACCGGTCACCTGGTTGTGCACCCCTTTGGGCGCCTGCGTGGCGAGCAACAACCCGAGCCCGTACTTGCGAGCCTGCGAGGCCAGCAAAATCGTGGTCTGCAAACACGCCGTAACCCCACCCGACGGCGCGATCGTCTGCGCCTCGTCCATCACCATCAACCCACCGAGCGGCCGATCCACCGCCGGATTCCGCTTGATCCAGGCGAACACCTCCAGCTGCAACTGGCTGATGAACCCCTGCCGCTGCTCCTCGGACGGCAACCCGACAAAGCTGATCACCGAAACCCGCGCCTTCTTGCCGTCGCCCGGCGTGAGCAACACCCCGGGATCCGTAGGTTCCCCTTGCCCACCAAGCAACGGATCGTTGACCATCGCGGCCCGCAGCGTCTCCGCGAGATCAGCCGCCGTGGCCGCCGCCGAGTTCAACTTGCTGACACCCTCCGGCAACTCCGCCAGCAAGTCGACGAACCCGTGCAGATCCCGCCGATCCTCCCGCGCATACCGCTTGAGCGCCTCCTTCAACACAGCCCGCCCTCTGACCGCGAACTTCGTCTCGCTGGCAACCCGCGCATGCGGCACCAACCGCGCCACCGCGGCCTCCACAGCGGCCCCGAACTCGTCCTCGTCCCCCCGCACCTCGGCAAAGTCCGGCAGGGGATGAAAACTCAACGGCCGGCCACTGGCACGCCCAGGCGTCCACACCACCACCTCAGTGCCCGCGATGTACTCGGCAGCCTTCGCCTCGTCCCCCGGCCGCCACTCCCCCGGCACGTCGGGCCAGGCATCCCCAAGCCGCGCCAGGTCGTTGTTGGGATCCAGCACGATCGCCGAAACCCCGCGCAACGCACACTCCTCGACGATCCGGCGCAACAACACCGTCTTGCCGCTCCCGGACCCCGCGAACACGATCGCGTGCTTGCGCAACGACTCCAGCTCGATCCGGATCTCCCCGTCCATCCCGAGCACGATCGCGTCATCACTCTCCACCGGCTGCCGCATCTGCTCCGGCGGCGGACGCGTCTCCTGATGGCTGGCCGCGGTCCGTTCCTGCTCCGGCAACACCGACCGCAGGAACGTCGTGCTGCTGGCGGGCTTCCTCGCGACCAGCCAGGCGAGCAGCTGATGAGTCTGCACCGCGCAGATCTCCCTGAGCGCGCTGAAGGTCCGCAGATCGTCGTCGGTGATGTCGACACACCGGCCGCCCGCGTTCTCCAGTTCGGCGACCAGTCGCCGAGTCACCGCACCGGTCCAGCCCTTGACGTCGTTGCGAATGATGATCAGATGCCTGCCCTGTCCGCCATGAGACCCCTCGGCGGCGGCCCGAGCATCACGCAGTTTGCGCAGCACCCGGTTGCCGTGGCTGCTCGCGATGAACCGCAAACCCCAGCGTTCCTGGGTGTCCAGCTCCTCGTTCACCGTGAGCCGCAGCCCCGCGTGCAGCCGCATGTCGTCCGAGTGCGGCTCCGGATGCCACTTCAGCTCGTCGTTGCCGACCTCCGTGATCCACGACTTCAACCCTGCCAGCAACAACGCCGGCAGCACTTCGTCCTCGTTGGCCGGCCTGACCTCCGCCGCGCTGATCTCCGCGGTCTGCCGCAGATGCGCGAACCTGGCGTCGAACTCCGCCATGTAGTCGGGCTCGGTCCCGGCCAGCACCGGCGCCGTCGTCACTTCGGCGGGCTGCGGCTCGTCGAAGGAGCTCAGTTCCCTGATCTCGCCGTACAAACAGGCTTCCGCGTGCTGATGCACCCGTTTGAGCAGCTGACGCGGCGTACGACCCGCCCAGTTCGCCGGCTCGAACGCGCTGGGCGCCACCGGCCAGGTCGGGTGCGGCGGATCGATGCCGTTGCGCTGGTAGATCACACCGAGCCATTTCTCCAGCAACTTCTTTCCCACGGCCGGATCCGCGATGGAGGCGAGGATGGGGGTCTTGGTGAAGCGGTCCTCCACGGTGCTGATCGAGATGGACTTCAGCATCGCCCAGGTGTCGGGCAGACAGGCCACCACGGTGATGGTGCGCCTGGTGGTTTCCCGAAGCTGCATCAGTCCGTCCGAGATGTCCCCGATCTCCTGCACCAGTTCGGGGTTGGTCACCATCTCCCCGACCGCGTCTCTCCCCTTGTTGACCAACGTGTCCAACTGGTCGACCGCGATCACGGACGGACCGGTCATCGCGAGAACGCGCGAGATGTCACGCACCAGCGCCCGTGACTGGTTCGCCTCGGCGGGCAGGCCCCAGCGGCGGCGTTCCTCGCTCGCGTCGTCCACGCCCTTCAGATAGGACCTGCCGACATCCGAGAACTCGGACGCGTACAGCACCAGCGCCTTGATCGCGTCGCCGCACTCGACCGCGATCCGACTGTCCACAGTGCGCAGTCCGTGGAGGAAGGTACGCAGGTGTTCCGGAGTCAGCGTCGCCTCACCCATGACGGCCCGCGTGACCTCCGCGGACACGTCGGCGCCCAGGCACAGCTGCCGCAGCAGCACCGTGAGCTGGAGGTCACCCTGATCGTTGGCGCGGCGCAGCTCGCCACGCATCGCATCCGCGACGTCGTCCCAGAACGCCTTGCCCGACGTGACCTCGACGAGGAAGAAGTAGCCGCCCTGCTCCTGGACGGTACGGCGCACCGTCCCCAGCAGGTGCGTCTTCCCAACGCCCTTCTCCCCTTGCAACACCAGACCACCGATGCTCGGTCCGATGCTGTCCCTGGCATCCGCGATGCCGGTCCTCAGGCGGTGCTCGGCCCTGGTGTGCAGGCCCTCGATGTGGAACGGAGAGGAATGCCAGACATCGTCGGGCGTCTCGGCGGAGTTGAAGCGCAGGACCGCCAGCGCTTCGCGCAGGTGTTCGGTCATGATCCCTCGATCGCCATGAGGTGCTTGTCCTCGCCGCCGATCCGGATCGCCGCCGCGTGGTCGTCGTCGGTGAGCACCTTGCGGTTCGCACTGGCGACCAGGTGTGTGTCACCGCCCTGCACCATCTTCAGCAGGGTCTCGTCCACCTCCTCGCGCCCCGCTCCGTCCAGCTGCGGCCGGAGCTTGGCCAGCCGGACCCAGTCGTCGTAGCCGTCACCGAGCTCCAGGTACACCTGACGGATCAGCTCCTCCAGGCCACGGGAGCGAATCGCCTCGGCGAGCAGGCCGCGTTCGCGCAGGAACGGAACCATGCGCCGCAACAGTTCCTGGTTCACCCGTGCCTGTGGCCCGACGCGAGCCGGCAACTCGCTTTCGAGGAGGTGGGTCATGCACCAGTCGATGCCCCTGTCGGTGATCTTGTGGACAAGCCGGCGACCGTCCTTCACCGTCTCCAGGAGGTTGTCGCGGTTCACCGGCTCGCGGTCCTTGGGCACGAGCGAGATCTTGTAGACGTCTTTCAGCTCCACGTTCGGCACTTCGCGATTGGCCAGCATCACGACCATCAATGCCGACTTGGCGCTGGTTGCGTACTTCTCCGGCATCACGCCGCCCTTTCAGTCGGTGAACGCGTTGGTTCGTCGCTCGATCCGGGCGAGCAGTGCGCTCACCTCGGCCCGCAGCCGCGCCGGCACCGCCACCCCGGTCCCGTTGCGATGCGGCTTGCTGAGCAGCAACAGGTCGGCTGACCGGTCGCGCAGAAGGTCCATGTCGCCGTCGTCGAGCGCACCCGCCATGCCCCGCACCGTCTCCTCGACGAGCGCGGACCTTTCGGCGTACGGGAACTCGTCCGGCAGTTCGCGCAGCGCGACCTCGGCACTCTTCAGCGCTTCCACGGCGGGCTCGGTCACCGCTGCCGGCGTCGCCGTGATCAGGTCGTAGAGCGCCCGCGCCACCTGGACCGGTCGAATGCCCGGATCGAAGACCAGGTGCTGGAGGTTGCGCAGGAAACCGGGCAGCCGTCCGCTGTCCGTGCCACGGGTCAGCAGGCAGAAGACCCTTCGCTCCGCGCCGTCGGGGGCGAGGGTGCGGCGCATGAACCGCTCCGCTTCGGTGAGCTGCCAGCGGCTCAACTCGCCGTCCACCACCAGGCACAGGTGCTTCGCGGGATCAAGCGCCTGGTCGAGGATCCCCGGGTCGCCCGACACCGACCTGAACGTCGTCGTGCCGAGCAACTGCAGTTCGGTGATCAGCGCGGTGCTGGTCTGCCACATCGCCCTGGGAGCCGACACCATCAGGTCCGTGCCGAACTTCTGCCGCCTCGACCTCGCGGCCGACACGTAGGCGTCGCGGTTGTCAGCGAGCAGGTCGGTTCGATCGAACTCCTGCGCGATCACGGAGGCGACCGTCTCCAGTGCGAACGAGATCTGACTCGGTGAGGGAGAGAGTTCCTCCAGGACGGGCAACAGCTCGCCGAAGCTCCAGTACGAGATGTACGGCACCGTGAGATGCCGGAGCATCAAGTCCGGTTTCACGCTCTTGACCAGCCAGTTGCGGAAGAGCGGAGTGACAACCTCGGCGGACTTCTTCTGCCATTCGGCGGCGCGCTCGTACTCGACCGTGTTGTCCAGCCGGGACAACACCGGCATCACCTGGTGCCGCGGCCTGTCGTAGGGCAACCGATCCCTGGCCTTGTCGGCGAGGTGGGCGATGTCCACCACGTCGTTGAGGTTCTGGTCGTTGGCGGTGAAAACGACCACCAGCCGGTCCGGCAGCTGGGCTGTGCAGATGCTCGCGATGTCCGAGACGCCCGTGCGACTGTCGATCAGCACGAAGTCGTACTTGGCGGTCCACTCGTCGCGGTACTCCTCGAGATGTGCCGCGAACCCCCGCCGGTACAGGTCCTCCCAGTTGATGGTCTGCATCCGGCGGGAGTACGCGGCGTCGAGCTTGCGGTCCTGGACCCGGCCTGCCGCGATCAGGTCCAGCACGCCGTCGACCTTGACCCGCACTTCGTGAGAGCCCGGCGTCCGCACTCCGGCGAGGTATTCCTGCGCGATGTCGACCACACCGCTCTCCGGCGGCCGCGCCAGATGTGGTTCGAAGTAGAGGTGAAGGCCTGGCGCTTCGAGATCCCAGTCGACCGCCAGCACGCGATAACCCCAGCGCGCGAGCAGTACCGCGATGTTGGCCAGGGTGAAGCTGCGCCCGACGCCACCTTTGTAGGAGTAGAACGTGATCACTGTCCCGGTCATCACTCGAACCTCGGTAACGGCGGAGGCGGGATGAGCACCGGATTGGGCCGATCCACGATCGGCCAGTTCGGGCTCCACGGGGGAACCTGTTTGGCCAGCTGCACCAGATCGCGCGCCAGCACCCTGATCTGCCGGCAGAAGGGGAGATAGTCGACCGAGTCCTGATAGACCGGATCAGGATGTGCGTATTCCTTGAAGTCCTGCCAGGAACGCATTCGCTCGTCGACCGGGAAGTTCTCGGAATCCGAGTAGAGGATGGGATAGATCAGTCCCTGTGAGATGTCGGCACCGGCTAGGCCGAGCATGGCCTCCCGTGCCCGCATGCTCTCCAGCTCCGCCATGCACCAGTCCGACTCGAAGTAGTGCGGGGTCAGCAGCTGGATCATGATCTTGCTGCGTCGCAGCGAGGTCTCCAGGTTGTGCGCCCACTCCACCGCCCGCGGCATGGTGCGGTCCATGTACACCTTCGGTGCGGGCGCGCACTCGTCAGCGAGATACTCGACGAGCTTGTTGTAGAAGTGGGTCAACAGCCATTTCTGCACACTGCCCTTGCGGCTGTAACTGACGAAGAAATCGTACTTGTAGGACACAGCGCACAACGGTAGATGCGCCACCCCGGTTGATAAAAGACAAAAAAGTGGGCATTTTCGACCGTTCCGACCAATAATTGGACAAAAACTGGGTGCCGGAGGGCCGTGCCGCGCACAGCAAGAAGCCCTCGATCTTGGTAGATCGAGGGCTTCTTGGCTTGAGTGGACGATACAGGGATTGAACCTGTGACCCCTACCGTGTCAAGGTAGTGCTCTCCCGCTGAGCTAATCGTCCGAGCGGATGACGAGACTCGAACTCGCGACCCTCACCTTGGCAAGGTGATGCGCTACCAACTGCGCTACATCCGCGTGCCCCGTGGTTTCCCTTGGTGCGAGAGGAACTTTATCCGACGGTCCCCCGAAGTTCCAAATCGGCTGATCTTGAGCCTGACCGGACCACCGAAACGACAGCGGGGCCAGGTGCGACATGCACCTGGCCCCGCTCATGATCCGAAGTGGACGATACTGGGATTGAACCAGTGACCCCTACCGTGTCAAGGTAGTGCTCTCCCGCTGAGCTAATCGTCCGAGGCGGAGACGGGAATCGAACCCGTGTACAGGGCTTTGCAGGCCCTTGCCTAAGCCACTCGGCCACTCCGCCAGGAGCATGAGTCCACAGCAGCTATCCACTGGGGACCCACAGAGCGGATGACGAGACTCGAACTCGCGACCCTCACCTTGGCAAGGTGATGCGCTACCAACTGCGCTACATCCGCGTACATCACTGACTTCGTGATGTTGAAACAACCTTATACGAGGGGTTCAAGCGGGTTTCACCGGGGGTGCCCGCACCACCTTCGCGGGCCCCCTACCTCGGGTTATTCAGCTGAGGTCGTTCGAGATGAGGTGCGTGAGCGCCTCATCGACGTTGACCCAGAGGTGCTCGTTGCCCGGCACGACGACGTCGTAGGTCCGGTCGAGGAAGTCTGCGAGTTCCTGGGCGGACGCCTCGAACATGGCGTGCCCGGAAGGCGAGCTCAGCTCGATCACGACGACCTCGGGGTCGTCGGCGGCGGGGCGGATCCGGACGTCACCATCGCCGGCGTCGGCGATGAGACCGTCTGCGAGCAGGTCGCGGGCGTAAACCCACTCGACCCAACCGGCGCGGCCGGTACGGAACGCGGCGACGACCGCGTACGGGTCCTTCGTGTCGTATCGCAGCTCCACCTGAACCGGGACCGCGGGGGTCCTCGGTGCCAGCAGGTCGAAGACCGCTGTCGAGCGGAGCGTCACGTGATCGTTGCGCATCGTCGTTACCCTCTTCTCCCTTCCCGGTCAATGAAACGACCGAGCACCTTAGTTGTGACGTGCATGTGGCGAGGAACGCTCGCGAAACGGGCGCAGATCACCCCATCGGGTCAGCTTGACTGCGTAACGCGACGGTCTGCACGCGCTCCGTGCCCTCCTCACTCGTTAGCCCGCGTTCAGCGACTCCCATCTTGCTGGGTCTAACCTGAACCCGGTACCGGCTGTTGCGCGAATGTTGGACGTGAGGACATCTCTGGTGGCTGACTCGCCCGGTCCACCCGTTGCGCCACGCGACGGCCGGCCGTCCGATTTCGACCTCGTGCAAAGGCTCGCACAAGGCGATCGGCCGGCGTTCGGTGAGCTGTACGACAGGTACGGCACCCCAGCATATTCGCTGGCCAGACGCATCTGCGTGGACCCCGACCTGGCCGAGGACGTCGTCCAGGAAGCCTTCCTCGCGCTCTGGCGGCACCCCGCCAGGTTCGACCCCACGCGCGGAAGTTTCGGCACCTGGTTGATGACTTTGGTGCACCACCGCGCGGTGGACGCCGTACGCAAGGAGAACACTCAGCGTCGTCGTACTGTTCCCCTCACCGACGACATCTCACCACCGGCCGAAGGCTCCGACCACGCAGCGTTGGTCAGCGTGGTGAGCGCCGAGGTCAGGGCAGCGTTGCGAACATTGCCGGAAGAGCAGCGCCAAGTCATCGCGCTGGCCTATCTCGGCGGCTACACCCAATGCGAAGTGGCGAAGCTGACCGGCGTGCCATTGGGGACTGTGAAATCGCGCACGTTCGCCGCGATAAGACGTCTCAGAGGCACGTTGGGCAACTTGTGGGCCGGCGAGACCGGCGAGACGACAGGAGTTCACCGGTGAACGGCGAGTTGTGCCCTCACGAGGAGCTCGCCGTCGGCTGGGCGATGCACTCCTTGGAACCGGACGAGGAATCACTGGCCCGCGACCACCTGCCGACCTGCGCCACGTGCCAACGCACGGTGCGGTCGACCCAGGAGGTCCTCGCGGGCATCGGCGGCGCCGTCCGCCAGGAACAGCCACCGCCCCGCCTGCGCGCGAGGCTGATGGAACAGATCGAGCACACCCCGCAGGACACGCCGGCCCCGCACACCCCACGCCACGCGGCCCCCACGCCCCTGCGCCCGCAACACCGCCGCCGCACCGGCCGCATCCTGCTGGCCGCCGCGGCAGCCGCCGCGGTCCTGGCGGGCGGCGGCTACCTGGGCGTGCGCGTGAACCAGCTCTCGAACGAGGTCGCAGCGTCCGAGGCCCGCACCAACGACCTGAACAAGGCGCTCTCCCTGGCCGCCGACCCTGCCACGAACAGGGCGGTGCTGCGCAACAACGCCGGCGAAGAGATCGCCGTGGTGTTCTCGAACCCCACCTCCGGCGCGGTGCTGCCGACGAACCTCAAACCGAACGACTCAGGCCACGTTTACGTAGTTTGGGGTGCAAGTACGAAAGCGCCGGTACCGTTGGCAGTGTTCGACGTGCGTACCGGCTCAACCGACCCACAACTGCTGAACTGGTCCGCCGACGCGCACAAACACACGACGTTCGCGGTGTCGCTCGAACCAGGCCGCCAACCCCCGCCGAAACCCTCGGAGGTGCTGGCAGGAGGCCAAGTTGCACCCGCCTGAGTCCCAACAGGATGATCGACACATGACGAAGCCCGACGTGAAGCCCGACGAGCACAAGGGCTGGCGCCACTGGTTCCACCGCAACCCGGCGCTGAACCTGGCCTACCGCATCGGCGTGGGCGTGATCGGCGGCCTCGTGCTGATCGCGGGCATCATCATGATCCCGTACCCCGGCCCGGGCTGGCTGGTGGTGTTCGCCGGCCTGGCGATCCTCGCGACGGAGTTCGAGTGGGCAGGCCGAGTCCTCAAGTTCGCCAAGCGCTACTACGACCGCTGGGTCGCGTGGCTCAAGCGCCAGCCCGGCTGGGTCCGCGGCCTGGTGATGGCCGGCGTCTGCGCCATCGTGCTGGTCACCTGCTACTTCCTCAACGTGTTCGCGCTGGTGGGCGGCTGGTTCGGCGCCGAGTGGAGCTGGTTGCAGAGCCCGATTTTTGGTTCTCGTTGATGATGTTGTAGGCTATGGCCACACCGCGAGAGCGGGACAGCAAGACAACAGAACACGGGCGTTTAGCTCAGCGGGAGAGCGCTTCGTTCACACCGAAGAGGTCACTGGTTCGATCCCAGTATCGCCCACAGTGTGTTTTACCAGGTCAAACGGGGTGTTGACGATCTTCGTCAACACCCCGTTTGCGTTGTGTGGGAGCAAATTGGGAGCAGAAGTCCTCCCTCAACTCGCCAGATCTATACAAAGTCTTGTTGCCAAGATTCGCAATCCGCAGGTCAGCGAATTGAGGCTCATCGGACTGCTGTTGACCTCTTCGCCGCCACCTATGAGGTCACCAGGCATCAGAGTCGTCCGCTTCGACATCTCCTCCTAGGGCCTGAATCAAGTCGTCCGCGATCGTCTCGGTAACGCCCGCCCCAACCCGGCTGACCCTTTAACCCCCAGATACGGGTTCGCGACCGCCTGAACTGCATAAACAGGTACTTTGGCTGCAGTTCGGCGCACTCGACCACCAATCAAGTGTGTTGGGTTCGTTACATAGCGATCTAAGATCGACTCCTTCACCACCCTGAACGAGTCGGTCCTCACAGATGTCAAGCGGCGAGCGCCGCGTGGACTTCCCGCGCCAGGTCGGTTCGTAGCGGATGGTCACCGTTCAACAGCGCCAGCGCCTCGTTCTCCACCATGTGGAGCGTATGGTTCACGATGATCAGATAGTCGGCTGTGGTTTCACCAAGGCTGTCGGCATCAAAGGCTCCTCACTGGGGTTGCGTACGCCTCGACCGCAACTCCACTAGCAGTCCCGCCTCCCGTACGACGATCGAAGGAAGATCAGCTACCGATCTGGTGACATGTAACGGGCGGACGACATCCGGCGACGACGTGTCATGTACAGGGTCTGTGCCACTTCCTGCACGGTACGAGACGGCCACCGAAGCAACAGATGGGCGCCGCGTGTCTACGACGGCAGTCGCCTCCGGTTGCCGTTACGCTTCGCCGTCGATCACGCGGGCTCACAACTGGACGGACGCCGATGACAGCTCCACTCGCACAGGTGGGGCTGCTCGTCGCACTGCCCGAGGAACTGGCGCGGATCCAGAACCAACTTGTCCGCGCGCCAGGACCACGGTTGATGCACGGCCGTAGTGGCAGCGACTACGAGCGCTTCTGCCATCCCGACTACCCAGACCTCACCATCGCCTGCGGGACGTCCAGCGGGATTGGTGTGCTCAATGCATGCCTGGCCGCTCATCGACTGGTCACCGACGTTCAGCCCGGACTCATGGTGATGACCGGCATCGCTGGCAGCCTCAGCTCTGACGCCCAGATCGGGGACGCCGTGATCGCAAGCGCCGTCGTCCACTACCTCGCAGAAGCAAAGGCCATCGACAAGGGCCAGGGATTCGACCTGCGACTCGACGGGCAGTCGACTCCGATCGACCCTCGACTGACCGACCCCATCAGGCGATTCATCGACGAGTTGCACCGGGGCGAGCGGACGTGGGAAGGCTTGCGCCTACCCTTCACCGGGCTCGACTACTTGTCCGAAGAGGCGCTCACGCAGCGACGCCAACCTGCTGATGTGCCCCAGGTTGTGTTCGGTAAGGTCGCTTCGGGCGATGTGACCTGCGGATCGCGCAACTTTCAAAGGTTGCTTACCCAAAAAGATCGCAAGATCCTCGCCATCGACATGGAGTCCGCAGGCGCCACAGCGGTTGCCACCAACTTCCGAACACCATGGCTGTTCGTCCGCGGAATCAGCGACTACAGCGACGAGAACAAGTCGAAGCTCGACTCGCAAGACCTCCGCCAGAAGGAACAGGTGGGCCCGTGGCGCCGGCACGCCGCCGAGTTCGCTGGCCACATCCTCGTGGCGCTCCTCCCTCACGTCGCGCAGAGTCTGCTCCTCGGCAGCGAAGAGGGAAAGGCCCAGCGGGAACGCGCGTTCCAGCTTCGTGACGGTGGCCAGCCGAGCCCGACGACCTTGGAGCGCAGAGAGGTCGCGGTGTTCGAGGAAACGTGTACCGAACCGATCGCTCCGGAGACTTACCAGAGTTTCATCCGATTCTACGAGCTATTCTTGCCCGGAGACGAGCCGTCCGTGTACGTCATCGGCGAGGACCCTCCCCTGCATCTGCGCCTCACCACCGACGACCGAATCAAGATCTCCACCGTCAGCCTTGCCGGCGCTTTCCTGCATTCATACGGTCACATGTACCCCAACATCATTGTTTGGGACACGGACGTCGAGTACGGCACCGAGGAGCGACTGCAGAGTCGGCTCGCCCAGGTCGCGTTGTGGCTGGATAATGTGCCACCACAGAGCCCGCAGCAGCCATCTCCGGGCTTCGCGACAGTCGACAGCGACGGCAACGTTACCGTCGGTTCCATCCTCCACATCCGACGCTTCTCGCGAACCATCGACACACGGGCATGGACATCGCAGAGCAAGTTGGGTGACATGCGCCTCGACCTCATGCGCATGCTCGGCGCAACGGAGCAAGACGGGCCCGAGTTGGTGCGCGCGGTGCGCAGATCACTCGCCGCGCAGTCGCTCAACACCGCCGCACCAAATCGAGAGGACCATTGAGATGGCGGCATCGCTGCCGGTCGGCCAGCCCACGGTCGCTTTCCAAGGCCGCATCTTCGCCCAGGTACACACAGCGACCCAGGTGGGAGACGACGTCATAGTATTCGAGCTGGCTGTTCGACCTCCTGGCGTACGAGTGATCGTCGTGAATAGGCCCGAACGGCTGGTCTACCTCACCCGCGAGATGCGCTCAGAAGCCAACGGCTGGGACTGGCGTGTGCCAGGAGGCAAGGTCTACAACGAGATCGAGCCTTATCTACCGCTCTTCCTGCAACACACCGACAGTACTCGCGCAGACGTGCTGACCGAGAAAGTGTTGGCGTCTGCCGTTGAGGAAGCGGGTCAAGAGCTCGGTGCCACGCTAACCAACTCCGTCCTTCTGGGACGCTCAGCCTGCGGTGCCACTGTCCATTGGGACCTCTACTACGTGCTCGCCGATCTTGAGAGCTTGCAGGACACCAACAATCCCGAGGCCGGCGAAATGATCGAAGTCCGCCCTGTGCGCTGGGAGAATGCCCTCGACCTCATTGACAATGGCGAGATTCGGGAAGAGCGTTCGGCGATGTGGCTGCGCCGAACGCTTGCGAGGCTCATGAGGGAGGTGAGCAGTGGCTAAGGATCGCGCATTGATCAGCGAGGTGGTCAGTCACCTCGACAAATGCTCGACAGCAGACCAAAGGCTAGGCCTGGCCACTCGAGCGCTATACCGGCTCGGCGTCCACTCCGCCTACACCGACCTCAGTTCCTCACCCTTCGAATCAGGGCGTTGTATGAAGGCAACGAAGATTTCGCTGTCGTTCATGGGACACACCGCTTCAAAGTGGCGCGAACACGGCGAGTTCGAAGCATTCCTGCAGCGCATGACCACCACTCACGGCCAGGTCAGATTTCTGCTGTCCGAGGACGTCTCGGTGCAGGTCACTGAGGAGCTGCGCCACTTCGAACAAAGGTACAACTGCTTCAAAGCGCGTATATACTTTTCCCGCCCGATGTTCCGACTCGTCATCCAAGACGAACAGGTCATTGCGCTACAACACTACGAGGGCCTGGGGGTGGTCCCCGTTGGCGACCGCAACGGCGCGCCACTCATGACGCTCACCGCTCGAGGTGAGGACTCCCTGTTCCGTACACTAGTGGTCCACTTCGAAGAGCTGTGGACGGAAGCCAGGCCGGTGAGAGAACTGTGAGCAAGGTGCAGCTAGAGAGGGTGCTGACCGAGCTGACGAGCGTAGGTTGTGGACGGAAACTGTCGCCTCGGGTCCTCAAGGACCTGCTCCACGACAGCGACGTCGACGGAACGCTGGTCGAGCACGTCGGCGAAGACTGCGGAGTGACCGGATCCGGCCGAGCCCGATCCCTGCACACGGTCGACATCGTGCTGCCCATGGGGCTAGAACCTGCTACCTGGGGCCAGATAGTTGCCCTGCACTGCCTTTCGGACATCTATGCGGCCGGCGGCACCCCGGAGGTGGCGGTCGGCATCCTCCAGCTCAGTCAGGAGTGGATCCGCAACGGGTGGCATGTAACCGCGTATCGCGCCGCGGTCTCACGGCTGCGCGACTGTGGCGTGAACGTGGTCGGCGGCCATTCCATGCGCAATCAGGTCACCAGTATGGGGTTCTCGATCACCGGTAGAAGCCGCTTCCGACACCTCCGTGCCCGCAAGCACGCTCGAGCGGGTGACGTTCTGGTGTTGACCAAACCGATCGGCAGTGGTCTTATCCTCGGCGCCAGGGAGTTCGACCGTGCCTCTGTTGGCGACGGCGAACTGGACGAGGTTATCCAGTCCATGCTCGTCTCCAACGCTGTTGCCAGCGAGATAGCGCGCCAGAGTCGCGTCCGAGCATCAACGGACGTCACTGGCTTCGGTCTACTCGGTACATGCTTGGAGATCGCGGACGCGGCCACTGTCAGGGTGTCACTAGAACTCTCCGAGATTCCGGTCTTCACCGGCGTTGAACAGGCCCTGAAGATCGGTGCCATCTCGCCGCTTGCGGAGTCAGTCATGATCGACTCCGAGGCGCATGTCTCGTGGGACCAGATCCCGGTGGAGAGTCGGCTGACTCTCTGCGATCCCCAGGTCAGCGGAGGCCTCCTTCTGGCAATGCCAGAGGACGTCGCGATGAAGTACGTGTCGGCCATGCGCTCGCGAGGGTATGGCAGCTGGCTGATCGGCAGCCTCGGCCCCAGATTCGAACACGACAAGCAGAAGGTGATCGTCTCCGCCGGAGGATCGTAAGCGCTCGTCTGACTGGAGTTGCGGTTGATCGGGATTCCACGCGCCCCGCCCGCAGTTGCTGGCCGCTGGGCATGTGCAGGATCCGCTGC
Source organism: Lentzea kentuckyensis (assembly GCF_002150765.1). Taxonomy (GTDB): domain Bacteria; phylum Actinomycetota; class Actinomycetes; order Mycobacteriales; family Pseudonocardiaceae; genus Lentzea; species Lentzea kentuckyensis. Next base: position 135,741 of record NZ_MUYM01000006.1, on the reverse strand, counting down.
GTGGCGAGCTGGGACATCGACCCTGGGCGCCGCGGTGTCTGTTCGTATGGGCGGTCCTTCATACTCAACGGATTTAAGACGCGGTGTCACATCTATCGCGATCAGTGCGGACACGTCGACGTGTTTGAACTGCGGCCACCACTGTCGGCCGTTGCCTGGCCAGGTGGAGATCGTGGTGTCGAGACCGCCGTCATGGCTGGCCGCGACGATCTCCACCTTAAGCACCATAAGCCGCGGCTCACCGACTCGACGGAGCTTTCGTGAGCAACGCCGCCACGTCGGCGTTGCCCAGGTAGGCGTTCATCCGGTGGAATTCCCATTCCCCGATTACCACGTCGAGATCCTCCTCCACGCCCGCGAAGTGGCCTTTCAGCCCACCCCGCGGAATCGCCACGATGTCACCGACGTCCGCGACGTTCACCCAGCGGCGCACCCGTGGCGGCGCGCCACCGGTCGCGGGGTCGAGCCGCGGCTTGATCACCGACGGCATGGCCAGCGGGCTGCCCACCGTCACCAGCAGCTCCACGTCGTGGTCTTGGTGCGCCCACAGCGTTTCATACGCGACGACGCTGCCGAGGGAGTGGGCGACGATCACTGTCGGCCGCGTTCTCGCGATCGCGTCCGCTACCGCCCGGCGCGCGGCCGACCTGCGCGGTGAGTCCGGTTTGGACAGATAAGTGTGCACCTCGCGGCAGAACGCGATCACGAACGGCCGTGCGGTGGCACCGAACTTCTTCGTCATCCAGTCCGCGGCCTGGCGAGCCCGTGCGGTGCGCGGTCCCTGCGGGACGCTCTCCCCCGACATCAGCAGCTCGGTCCAGTCGATCAGCAGTTGCTGTGCGTCCGGTTCCAGCGCGGCAGGATCGTCCTGCGGTCCTTGAACCGTGCCTCGGTGCAGGTGCTGCGCGTAGTAAGCGACGTCGATCTCGAACCCGTGCCGGCCGAGCGCCTCGGTCCACTGGCCGGCCAGCAGAGCAGCCGCGCCTTCCGCGGATCCGGTTTTCTTGAAGTACCGGTAATTGCCGATACCGTGCACACCGAGGATCACGATTTGCCCTCTCCAAACGCGTCGAAGTGTTCGAACGCCAGCAGTTCGCCGCCCACCAGCACCATCAGCTGCTTCCCTTGCACCAGGCGGATGTCCCGCACCGGTCCCCCGACCGACAACATGTCCCGCAACTCTCGTGCTTCGAGATCCCAGACCAGGACCGTGCCGTCCATGCCACCAGAGACGGCGAGCGGACGACCACCGACGTACGCGCACCGCACGACGCGGCACAAGGGGTGAGCCCCCAGCTTCTCGGCCGGCCGAGCGTATGACCGCAGCTCTTTCACCCAAAGGGCATCGTCACTACACCCCACCTCGACCAACCCGATGCCGAGCGCGATGCACGCCGGTGGCGCGGCTGCATCGACGCGGTCGGTGGCCCACGCTGACACAGGTACTTCGACTACGTGGCCGAAGTAGGGGTGCAACAGCTGGTAACCGTTCCCCGTGGACAGCAAGATCCCGTCCTGTCCACCTATGTCGGTGACGGCCAGTTTCAGAGCGGGCGACTGGAGCACGAGACCGCTGCGCATATGCCCCGTGGCGACCGCGACCTGTGCCAGCGCACCATCGCTCAGCGCGACGGCGAGTTCGCCATCCGCCTCCATGAACGTCGTGACGCGCGGGACTTCGGGAGGGCCTTCGCCTGGTGCAGGCAAGGCGATCGCGCCGACGGAGGTGTCGAGATAGTTGAAGCCGTACGCGAACCCGTCGCGGTCCACCGCGGCGCCTCGGCGGCTGTCTTGGCTGAGCGCGACGTGTGCGATCGACCGATCGGAGACCTTGATCGTGCTCAGTCGTGTGCCGTCGAATCTGAAGATGGACACGCTGCCGCCCTCGCAACCCACAGCGATCTGCTCGCCCTTGGGCGCGAACGCGACGGCTGTGGCCGAGCTGTCCAGCATTTCGCCATCCCTCATCCACTTTCGTCCGCTGCTGAGGTCGCATGTGCCGAACCACCCGTCCTGGCCGCCCGCCGCGAGGTGCTGACCGTTCCTGCTGACCGCGAACGCGGTGACACGACGTTTCCCCGGCAGCTGCATCCGCCATGCCTGCGGACCTTCGACCCGGATCAGGCCGTCGTCCTCGTCCGGGCAGAACGCGACCACACCCGACTCGCTCTCTGCCAGCGCCCAGGCCTGCCGCCGAAACCCAGTGGAGCGGATGACCTGCGTGGTTCCCTTATCCAGGTTGCGCCGGACGATCTCACCGTCGGCATCGACGCACACGTACTCCCACTCGCCCGTCCGGATCGCCGCGATGACCTCGCGCGCATCGGGATATCGCACCCTGCTGTCGGACTTCATATCGAGCAGAAAGATCGGCGTGCCGACCACGATGGCGGAATCGTATGATGACAACAGCACCTGGCTGCCCTTCGCCTCCTCGACGTCGGAGGGCTGCGGCCGGAGCTGCGGCTGTCGACGCCACGGCCACCTCCAGCGGACCACGTCGCCCGTCCCGGCCGCCACGATCGCCTCGCCGTCGTCCGAGATCCCGATCGCACGGTAGCCAGGGGCGGCCTTGTCGCCGTCGGCCTGCCCGAGCGACCCAAGGGACCAACGCGGCTGCCAGGTCAGCGGCTCGCGGCCGAGGATGTTCGCCGCTCGCCTGGCCAACACGGTGTTTCCGGCTCTGACCGCGGCGAGCGCGAGTTCGGCCGGGTCGGTGGCCGTGGTAGCCAGTGGTGACTCTGGGTGCAGCACGAAGCCCGGATCGGACTCGACGTCCGCCACCCGGTCGGCGTCCGTGGCGTGGGCGAGGACGTACCGCAGAAGGTAGGGCTCCGCGGCGTTCCAGTCGCGGTGCTCCGGCGGCCCCAACGAAGACAACATCGCGTCCAGCACAGCGCCGAGCCGTTCCGGCGCCGGCTCGGCCAGGGTGTCGGCCAGACCCTGGTGGAACAACCGGTAGACGTTGCTGCGATCGGAATCCATCGACTGCCGCAGATAAAACCGGGCGGCGTTGAGCACCGACCGGATCTGGCCGGTCGTGGGCCGGGCCCCGTCAGCCGCGTAGACGGTGGCGACCCTGGCCAGCACCGAGACCGGCATCCCGGCGCCGCGCGCGTGCGCCAGTGCGGTCAGCACCGGCCGCAGCCAGTACTCCTCGTGGTTGAGCTTCAGGTCGAGTTCGAGCACACCGCGTAGGTCCGAGGGCACTTCCTGGCCCCGTTGCGCGGCGATCCCGGCGTCGGTGACAACGCCGTCCGCGTGTGCGGCGATGAAGTGCCGCGTGTAGAGCCCGGCTACCAGGAATGGCCCCCACCTGCGCTTGCCGTCGGCGTCCGGTCTGGCGAGCACACTCGCGACCGCGTGGGCGAACGCACCGACGACGGCGCCCTGGACCCGGTACTCCGTCTTAGTCCGGAGCAGTCCCTGCACGTAGTGGAGAAGGTTGTCCTCCAACACGAATTGATCGACGTCGTCCAGGTCGACCAGCGCGGCGCGGTCGAGCAACGGGACGAAGTCGTCGTAGCGGCGCACCCCGACCAGGAGCCGCACCGGCTTGCCCGGCCGGTCTGCCGAGACCAGCGGCAGCAGCAGCTCGTTCATCAGCGCGACCGGATCGTCCGCCTCGTCCAGCGCGTCCACGACGAGCACCGGCTGCGCCGACCGGCCCCGCAGCGCGGTGACCAGGTCGGCGATCGAGCAGTTCTCCGGCAGGTTGAGCTGGCGGGCGACCGACGCCACGACCGTGGCGACACCACGCTGGCGCGCGTGCACGGCCGCCAGGTGATCCACTGGCAGCGGCCACTGCGCGACGTGCTCCCAGATCGGCCGGGTGACCTCGCGCAACTGCAGATGCGCCGCGCAGACCAGCACTCCGAGCAACGCCGACTTGCCCGCTCCCGGGCTCCCCGTCACCACGCAGAGCGGTTCGGCACCCACGCCGTTCAACCACGGCGATACCTTGCGCAGTTCACGGTCCCGTCCGGTGAAGCAGCCCACCAGGCCGGAGTTCGCGTCAGTCAACCGGCCCAGTCCCGTCGCCCGTTCCAGGAAGTGCCTGGCGTCCAGCCCCTCGTCGAGATCATCGAGGAACGGCAGCAGACCGGGATCGACCGAGGCTCGAAGCCTCGGCTTCGAAGCCGGGTTGTAGGCGGGGTTGAGGAAGAAGGGTGGTTCGACGTCAGAGCTGATGTCGACCAGGCTCGCCATCACCTCCTGCGGAAACGCGTCCGCCTCAGTGGTCAGCCGGTTGACCTCCTGCCGCACTGCGCGGGCGAAGGTGCGCAGCGGCACGTATCTCATGCTCGGATCGATGTCCAGCTCGCCGGCCCTCAATGCCTCCAGCACGGAGATCACGGCTTGGGTGAACCGCCCGTCGTAGGCCGCCTGGGTCTCCCCGCATGCGGCGATCACCCAGCCACGCAATGGTTTCTCCAGCAACGTCTGCCACGGCAGTCGCGCCAGGGTGCCGGCACCGCACAGGTCCAGCAGGAACAACGTCGTCGGACGGTCCTCGGCCTGTTGCATCGTCAGCCAGTGCGCGACGCTCGCGTCGGCGTGCGGCACGCCATCGCTGCCCAGCGCGAAAACCGTGGCGCCGCCGTCCGCGCGGTGGCCGTGCGAGATGATGTGCACGACGGCGATGTCAGTGGAGGGGCCGGCGAGAGCGCCGGACACCGCGGTCGCGAGTTCCGCACCGGCAAGGCGTTCCGGAGCGACGACGCGTGCCTCATATTCCAAGCCGGAGAGCGCGGAACCCAGGCGTCCGGACAGGCCGCGAGCAAATTCCAGCTGCTCATGACCCTCGATCGAACTCACTCCGACCGACAGCGCGCGTCGTAACTCCACGAACCACTCCTCCCTTTGCGTGAGGATCGTCGGAATTCGGCCGCAGGCGTTACGAAGGCCGACGGCTTCGCCACTGGGAATGAAGGCGTTCTGGCCTATCTCGCAGCGATGTCACCATGATCAGTCTCAGTCAACGCGTCACAAGTTTCCGGCAGGCACAACGGCAGGACTCCGCCTCCCCGTTCCACGGCGTCGAGCTGCAGCTGGACGCGGCTGGAGCGATCGCGTGCAGCATGCGCGGTGCGCGCACTCGCTTCAGCTTGCCGCTACGTGGCCCACTACAACCACCACCGATCCCACCAAGCCCAGCAACTCGCGCCACCACGACCGGACCGACCGATCGCAGAGCCAAGCTGCACCTCGATACGCCGCCGGCCAGTCCTTGGCGGCCTGATCAACGAGTACGAACCCGCAGCAGCCTAACCCGCAGGTCAGACCACGTGGCCGACTTTTGAAACCCCACAGGGCCCCAACGACCTGATCACCGCCAAGAGCCTGTTCCGCGACATCACCGAAGGCTGGACCGACGACATGCACCGGTATAACTGACGCTCCTCTCGCATGTACACATCTTCAATTCCAAAAGGGATAGTCTGCGAGGGACGACTATCCGGAACCTGCACAACAGCGCAAGGACTGGTCTAGCCGCTCGGTTGCGACTCTTACCGCAGGCGGCCCGAGCCTGGCACGGCGCCATCGTCGTGCGGCCAGATCATCGCCCCAAAGTCAGATCGATACTGTTCCACCGTGCCAAGACCTCCCCGACAGCGGAAGCGACGGCCGAGACCCGACCTCGGCACCCGCGGCTACCTCTGCCTGCTGCAGTTCAGCAACGGGGTCATCAAAGCCGGCAAGACAACCGACGTCGTGGCCCGCCAAGCCGAGCACGAGAAAGAAGCCTCTCGCTACGACATCTCAGTCGTCAACCGCTGGAGCTCGTCGTCGCGTTGGCATCGGCTCGGAAGCAGCGTCAGCTGCCGGCGCCGGATCCGCGGTGGGCGTATGAGCCCGAAATGGACGGTTGGCTTCACTGAACTTGAACCGTCACGGATTTGAGACCGCTTCCGTTCTTGAGGAAGATGGTCGTCATCATGTCGAAGCGTTACCCGCCCGAGGTTCGTGAGAAGACCGTACGCTTGGCCCCTGAGCGTCTCGACGAGTTCGAGTCTCCGTATGCCGCCGCCAGGGCGATCGGCCCGATGGTCGATGTGCACTACGAGACGTTGCGGGTGTGGATCAAGAAGGCCCCTTGCGGAGGGCGTCCGGCCTGCCGCGCAGGCTTCGCAGGCACTGCCGCCGGCCGAGCGTGAGGAGTTGCTGCGGCTGCGGAAGGAAGTCCGGGATCTCAAGCAGGCCAACGAGATCCTGAAGCTGGCCTCGGCTTTTTTCGCGCGGGAACTCGACCCGCGGCACCACTGATCGTCGGTTTCGTCGACGAGTACCGCGAGGTCTACGGCGTCGAGTCGATCTGTGATGTGCTCACCGAGCACGGAATCCAGAGATGAAGGCATCGTGCACGTGGTGCTGCGAGTCGAGCGCGTCACTCCTCGATGAGGCCAGCACCTCGAGCGTAAGAGATGAATATCCGCACGGTGCCTCTCAAGCGCACGAGCGCGCGTGACTCTTGAGTATCTTCGCTCGGCGGAAGGGCGTTACGACAGCCAATTCCATTGCCAGGCAAAGAAATTCCGGATCGTGTGGAAGCTACTCCCACTCCTTGTCACACCGCGGTCGGTGGAGCCGTACCGATTCGACGAAGGTCGTCAACGAGGAAGGACTGCGATGATCGAGCTGACTATCCCGGCGGTGACAGGGCCTCTGCCGGAGCCATACCGGCTGGTGAAGCTGGCTGACACGGTTGTGCTCGTCCGCGGTGAGATCGCCATGGCCGAGCAGCGCAAAGAGGCGATGACCGCACTCGCGACGACGCTCGTCGCCGGAGGGCAGACCGCAACGGTCACCGCTCGCGAGTCAGGTGGCGTTCGAGTGGACGATCTCCATCGGGGTTAGCGCGGAGTCCGGGACGGCATGACCTCGATCAGACCGATGGAACGCGCACGCACCTGCGATCAAGCGGTGGCTGACAATCGCAGTCGACGGCGTTCTCCGCAATTGCGCCCGTTCGCCAGCTCATCGAATACAGATGATCAGTCTGCCGCGCAGTCGCGAGCTCGCGCTGGAAACGCTCGGGCGAGCGCTGCGGTCCGGCTGGAGACCTGGAGTCGCCGGAAGATGTTCTCCAGGTGCTTGCGGACGGCGCTCTCAGCCAGGTGGAGGTGCCTGGCGATCTGCGTGTTGCTGAGACCGGCGTCGACCAGCCGAAGCAGCTCCCATTGACGATTGGTGAGCCCTGGTTTGTCCATTCGACGGTCAAGAACCTTCAGGTGCGCGGAACGCAGGTGTGGGCGCAACAGTGTGAGCAGGCCCCTGTCGCATTCGGTGAAGTCCGGATCCCCACGACCGCGGTAGGCGATCAATCGCAGTTGGCGACCTGGTCCGTCCGGCAGACACACACGTATCGCGTGGTCGACGTCCGGCGGTCCATAGTAGTCGACGTAGATGGGTGTACAGCGAAACTCACGCAGCGTGTGGAAGTCAGTGGTCTTGGTGACCCCGCACCAATCACCGGTGCGCTCCGGGTAGGAACAGCTGGCCGAGTACCGATAGTGCGCCCAGTAGATGGCCGTGTCCGATGGTTTGTCCGGTCCACCGAGGTTCTGCCGGAGGTAGTGCTTGCGTTGGTCCACGTCAATCCCGTTGAACGCGATCCCAGTACAGGGAATGAGTGTCTTGAGCGCATCCAGCGTGGACCACGGCAACCCGTCTCCGTCGTCCCCCAGATCTGGGGCGTTGACGACTCGGAGCATCACGTGGAGTTCGCGTTCGCTGATAGCAACTGGAGTTGCCATGAAGGTTGCCTCCACGGGCGGGATCAACCTGTCACGACAGCCTAACCCGCGCCGCTGCCGCCCAACATCCGCGAAAACTCGTATGGCCACGGCAGGTCACAAAGGCAACGCTGGGTGTCGGCACCTGCGCGTCGATCGCGCACCATCGCGCCCTAGGAGGAGAAATGTCGGTCATCACAAAGATCGAACTACGACTAGTGACCGGAGACAGGCCGGATGCGGGAACGGACGGGGATGTCTTCCTGGGGCTTGCCGGACGGGAGTACAACGTCGACTCGCAGGGGGATGTCGACGACTTCGAGCGAAAGTCGGACCGCTGGTACATCTTCGGCGAGGGGGCGACAGTCCTGCGCCCCGCGGAGAACGATCCACGTATGCCCGTGGCCGACCGACTCCGCAGACATCAGCCGGGCTCCGAGATACATCCGCTTCGAGCCCGGCCCCGGCGGCGACTGGAACCTGGAGCGCGTCGAGGTCCTGGTGACCTACTCGGACGGTTCCGTCCATCTCGACCGACTCGGAGGCAGTGCTCATCTGTGGCTCGGGGAACGACGTGGCAAGTTCCTGTACCTCTAGCATCTGCCGGCGATCATGATGTTCACGATTCTCGGGTAGGGATTGCCTCTGGCAGTGGAGTTGTTGGCTCGGGTCTGGTGTTCCGTGCGCCAGCGTGAACAGCATATGAAGTGTGAGCCTGGCGCGTTACCGGACTACGTTAATCTTCCTGAACGGTACCTGCCGGGGTTGTGTCACGAGGCTGGGCTCCACCGTTCTGCAGCGCCCATTTGGTATCGCTGGGATACGGCTATACCAGGCCACAGCTCGACGAATCGTGACCGAAAGCGTGCCGAACGTCCGCTCGTGCCGCCGTGCGTCATGCCTGGCCTCAGAAGAGACAGAGCTGATGAGCCTTGGGAGCACGGAGTGGGAGCAGATTGGGAGCAACTCCGCACGTTGAACATGCCGGAACGGTCCTCAATGGACCTGAACGGATGCGCGCCGACGACCTGCGAGAGTCTTGTTTCGCAGGTCAGCGCGGTATGGGCGACATAGTTCACACCGAAGAGGTCACTGGTTCGATCCCAGTATCGCCCACAGTTTGTTTTACCAGTTCAGACGGCCTGTCGATGGATTCCATCGACAGGCCGTTTGCGTTGCGTAGGGCGGAACTGCCCTGCCAACCTCAGGTCTGCGGACAGCGAATCCGCAGCTCAGCGACTTTTCGCCCATCCAGCCCGTGATCTATTCGCCACTACCGAAGAGGTCACTAGGTTCGTTCTCGACATCATCGACACGACTGAAGCCTCTGACCTGCGCAGACCGAAGATCTCTCGGCGCTCATCGCTCCTTGCTCTCGGTACCCCGGTAGTAAAAGTGGTAGCAAACCCGTCGCGTTGCACGTCACATCAGCCTCGTAGACGAGGGCAGCTTGAGCAGACCAATCACTGTCTTGCAGCGTCGCGTTCAAGGTCCTGAATATGTACGGAGTGGGCCAGCTCCACCTGAGGTCCCACTGGCCCGCACGGCATGGACGTCGTACAGGTGCCGCACAGTCCGATTGAGGTTGCAGAGAAGGCCTCCAGACAACGCGCGACACAACCATCAGCCCGAAGACCTCCGACTAGCGTCGCAACTCTCGAGCCGAGGCTCTTCGACGCCTCAGGAGACAACGAGGCTAGGCGTTTTCTGTCCGGTGCGCAAGATCGCGGACATTGGTGGCCTCTTCTTTGTGGCTGAGTTCTACTTGAGCCCTCGCGTCCACTGGGCGACTTTCTTCTTTACGGCGCGTGGCTGATGAAGATCTCTGTGCTCATTGCCGCCCTCGTGCGATCACCGCTGCAGTAGCTTTGATCGCACGGCGTCGGCAGGATGTTGCACCACCGGTATTTGACCTTTAATTTGATTCCGCCGGAATGGTTGCCCACACGAGCACTAGAAAAGGCCGAAGCCAGCGCAGCCTCCTGCGAGCCAAAGGCACAAGCAAGGCGGCGAGCATCGCCCTATCCTCCATCACAGGCACTGATCACCGATTTGTCGTTGCAAAACCGCGAGTCGAGGTTGCAGCGCGAGGATCTCGACGTTCTTCTCACGGTCGGTCATGCGCAACAGCCACAACGCAGTGAAAGCATGAGAGACTGCGAGATAGCGAAGCGGACCAGCACGGCCACGATCATGCCGGACGAAGACCGGCAACACCTCGATGTCTACTGAACTGCACGGACGCACTTTCGGCACGTACAAGGATTCGCGGCTCGCTCTGAGGGAGAACGTCGCCACCGCGGACCTGACCCGGCTTACCGCCGAGGACTTCCATCTGGCGTGAGCTCTCCCAGGGTGCTCTCGCTGCAGGGAGGGCGCCCATTCGATTGCCGCGCCGAGTGGAATGCCCTCAGCCGATCGTGGGATGGTCAGTTCAAGAGCGGTAAACATCCTCCTCAAACAACTACCGTCGGCTGTCATGGTTCAACCGTCGGAGAGTTCGACCTACAATGTGTTGCGCGGCGCCGCCACGTCCGTCGTGCAGGCCGGTTCCATCTACACGCAAATGCACTCCGCACCGTTGCCGATCCCGCGCGAACTTCCTTGCGACGTACGTGGGTTCACCGGTCGCACCGACCACCTGGACCGCCTCAACGGACTGTTGAAGGCGGATGGCCGAGCGCTAGTGATCTCCGCGATCGCAGGCACCGCGGGTGTGGGCAAGACAGCCCTCGCGGTGCATTGGGCGCACAGCGTGCGCGAGCAATTCCCGGACGGCCAGCTGTACACGAACCTGCGCGGCTACGACCCCGTCGATCCTCCGGCGGAACCAGGGTTGGTGTTGGAGGGTTTTCTGCGCACGCTCAACGTGCCTGCCTCCCAGATTCCCAGCGACCTTGAAGCGCGCCAGCGACTGTACCGCTCTCTGCTGGACGGCAAGCGGGTCCTGATAGTTCTGGACAACGCCGCAACCGCTGACCAGGTACGCCCATTGCTGCCCGGCAGCGACACGTGTCTGGTTGTGGTGACGAGTCGCAGTGCGTTGGCAAGCCTGGTGGCTCACGAAGGCGCTCACCGCGTGACGATCGACGTTCTGCCACCAGCCGAAGCGATAAACCTGCTCACCGCCACACTGGGAGACGAGCTGCCATCCGCGACGCTGGAAACCCTGGCGGAGCTGTGCGTGCGGCTGCCCCTCGCGTTGCGGATCATCGCGGAACGGGTGGCCGCGTCCAGCACACCGATAGCGCAACTCGTCGCCGAACTGGCGAGTGAGCAGTCGCGGTTGGAGGCATTGTCTCCAGACGACGACACCAACACCGTGCGCGCGGTCTTCTCTTCGTCCTACCGCGCGTTGGCGCCTGATGATGCGAGGGCATTCCGGCTGCTCGGCCTGCATCCCGGACCGGACATCAGCGAAGCCGCTGCTGACGCACTGACCGGCGGCTTGGCTCGTCGGTCGTTGCGAAGGCTGGTGAACGCACATCTGTTGGAGGCGCATGGCACTCGTTATCGGTTTCACGACCTGCTGCGGCTCTACGCCGCTGAACGCGCTAACGTCGACGAAGCGCCATCTGCGCAACAAGAAGCGCTGAAGCGGCTGTCAGCCTGGTACGTCCACACAGTCGCTAATTCTCAGCGCATCGTCGATCCTCACTACCGCCGCATCGAACCAGATCCGTTGCCACCCGGTGTCACCCCGCTGACCTTCTCCACCAAGGACGATGTCAACACGTGGTTCAACCAGGAGCACACCAATCTCGTCGCGGTCACCCGCTGTGCTGGTGAGCGGAAGCTTGACGTCCAAGCCTGGCAGCTGCCCGCATTGCTGACGCGGCACTACATGAAGGGCCAGCGGTGGCAAGAGTGGGAGCCGACGACCACCGTCGGCCTCGAAGCGGTCCGGCGCGTCGGCAACCTATGTGGTGAGGCAGAGATTCTCAACAGCTTGGGGATCCTGCACGTACAGCTCTTGGAGTTCGAAGATTCACACGCTTGCCACGAGCGTGCACTGAACCTCAGACGCCTGCAGGGCGATCGGCAAGGCGAGAGTGTCACGCTCAACAACATCTGCTTTCCGCACAAGCAAGCCGGCCGACTCGAGAGTGCCTACGAGTGCCTACGACGATCTCTGATGATCACGCAGGAGATCGGCTACACAGGTTGGCAGCGCACCGTCCTGCTCAACCTGGCACACACCTGCGGTGAGCTTGGTAGATGGCAAGAGGCACTCGACTGGTGCGATGAAGCGTCTGCGCTCCCTCCCGACCAGGTTGATGCCGAGGACGAGGCCGAGCTCATAGCCAGGGGCGAGACCTACCGAGGTCTGGGACGCACCCAGGAAGCCATCCGATGCCACGAAAAGGCCTGGAACATGGTCCTTGGCCGAGGTATGCCGATGACTGAGGTCTTCGTGCTGAACTACCTCGGCCGCGCCTACCGTGACGCCGGTCGAGTGCACGAAGCGATCGAGATTCACCAGCAGACTGTCGCCACCTGCAAGGAGCACAACGCAAAGCGGTTCCTCGCGATCAGCTTGCAGGATCTCGCGGACGCCGAGGACCGCCTTGGCGGGTGACCTCACCGGCTCGCCACCAGCTGCTTCGCTAACTCCAGCTGATGGCACACCTGAGGTCGACGAAGGGAACCGATCATGCAGCAGCACCAGGGAGACCAGAGAGGTGTCGACGACGCATAAACCGAGCGGAGCAATCTGCTTCTGCGGTTGGGGAACAATCTCGGCGCCGACTCCGACGCCGCGCTCATGGCGCGTTTGAGCCTCGCGCACGCTCATCAGCTGGCGGGCGACCTCGCCGCAGCAACACTCACATCCAGCTCGTCTTGCAGCTGTGCGAGAACAGCTCGGATGCCCGGACGGCGATCGCTACGACAGCTCGGGAAATGCTTCGAGCGCAAGCAAGCCAGGCCGGCGGAGCACGACGCTTTCGTCTGCGCGTGAATGACGAGTCGTCGCCGACGACATCGCGCCCGCCACCGACCGACCAGCGCGCGGATGTCAGCCGCCTGCTGGACGAGCTGCCCGCCGGCTTCGCCTTCAGCTTCGGCAGGTTCGCACTCGTCGGCGATGAGCAGCATGTCGGTGGATTCTCGCCGGACGGGACGTATCCCGCGGCCGGTACCCAACACGTTCAGGGGTGAAGTCCGGCGAAGACCGCGGGGTCAGAGCGATCGCGTACCTGCCGGTAGCGAAGGACAGGTACCTCATCAGCGAATCCCGCGTGCGCGACTTCGGCTTCCAGGGGATCAGCCCCTATGACCTGGCAGAGGGGATCTGCGTCGTTGACCTCGCCAACGCTGCCGCCGACTGGCTCGCGGGCAAGCCCGTCGCGAGGAACAGCGCCGCCATGTGCAAGAAGGCCGAGGAGATCCAGCGACTGATCGACGACGGCCAGATCGTCGGCTCGGGTACCGGGACCAAAGCATCGAAGGCTCAGAGGAGTTCTCCATCAGCCTGACCCGCCGCGAAGGGTGATCCGCTCTACCGCGGACCCGACAATCGCGTTCGACCAGCCTCACCCGCTAGGAAAGCAAAGATCTTTCGACATCACGGATTGACAGGCTCACGAACCGTCCCAGAAGGACTACGGGTCCACGTGCAGGCACGAATCGACGTACCACCTGAGCAAAGCGCAACGAGCAACCCGTAAGGTCGGCAATGTTCTTTGACGCCGAAAGATCACACGGCTGATCGGCGTCACAACCAGGCGATCGACGAACGAACATCTCGATCGCTTGCCGAGCCAGGAGGCCTCCGCGGTGAGACCAGAGGAAGAGCTGCTCAGCATGATCGCGTCAGAACGACGCCTGGTCGCCACTCATCCTGGTTGGCAGTCCGGGCCGAATCGCATCCTCGCGCTTCTGCAGATGGCCACCCGAAGGCGGCAATCTCAGCCTGACTACCTGGGCCACCCTCTGCCTTGGGAGACGGTGCTCGGTCTCCTCGTCACCTGGCACCACGAGTTCCCCACCGCATCAGGAGCGATTGATCACGAAGACGCGACAGAGCTCGTTGAAGCGGCGATCCGGCTCTCACACGTGGTCAACTTGGAGTTGGCCAGTCGTATCGGCGCATACCACGTCCGCAAGCGCGGCAAGGGCTTCGTTCTCACGCACAGGTGGAATCCCGCCATCGAGGTCGCCGACGCGGTCCTCGAGCAAGAGGCCGCACCCAAGTTGTCTTCGCGCCTCACTGAAGCGGAGAGCGCCTGGATCGCCACGAAGGCCGGCGAATCACGCAGCTTGCCGCCGCTGGAGGTCCTTCAAGCCTCAGCCGCCCGCGCCCGAGACTCGATCACGATCCTGCGCGAGCACCAACCAGAGGGGGCATTGCCTGAGTCCTTCTCGCTCGGCGATCAACTCACGGTCGGCCACGCCATCGACCTTCTCGCCGCCCTGATGGGGTTCGCGGATCTCTGCACAGCCACCGCAAATATCCTGCAACGCACCGAAACCACGCTCGTGACCATGTCGACCACGACGTTGTCGAACCTGCTCACGAAACTGGCACCCGAATGCACGAGCGCGCATGTCGACAACCTCCTAGAACGACTGACGTTCAAGAACGGACGGTTGCCCCACTACTCTCCTCTTGTCCGGGTGGGAGACGACTCGCTCATCATCTGCCCGCCGCTCATCGGTATCCGCCTCGTCGACCCGCTCGTGCTGCGCTCAGCCGGCTACGACCCGAACCGGTTCGGGCCCATCGGAAAGTCGCTTGGAGACCTCGCGACGAGGTGGACCACCTGGCTGAAAAAGATCCCCGGTGCTCTCGTAGCCGAACGGATCAAGGTCACGTACCCCAACGGTCGTCAGGCAGGCGACCTCGACGTGCTGGCGATCGACCCCACCACCAAGACTGCCATCTGTCTGGAGATCAAGTGGCCGGTGGATGCCTGGGCGCTCACGGAGGTCGTCAAGGTCGAAGAGTGGGCGGAGAAGGCCGCCCTGCAGATCGCACGCGTCCGCGCGGGGCTCGCCTCCGGCGAAACCACCGCCAAGCTACCGGCACGTTGGCCCGACCTCAGCGACTTCACCTGGACCTGGGCAGTCGGCATCCCCAGGCAACTATGCCTGCGACCACTACCCGAACCAGACATTGAGGTCACCTCACTCCGCTACCTCCTGGCGTTGGGCGAGCCGACAAACCTCGAAGCGATCGCAAACGCTCTCGCCAAGCGCGACTTGCCAATCGCCGGCGAGCATTTCACCGTCGATCGCCTGACCCTCCCCTTGCAACGAGGGACGATCCATCTGGACGTGCTCATCATGGACCCGGCCAAGCCATGGATCCCCTTCCAGCAGCAGACCCCCTGAGAGCCTAAGCCGGCCGCAACTTGTCCCTACACAACATCCTCAAACTCGCCACGGGTCTGGGCATCGACCCGGCCGAACTTGTCCGCGGGCTGATCGCAGCCGCCGAGGACAGCCCGCAGGAATGACATCTCCACCAGGGTCGGCCGGTCGAACAAGCCGCGGTGAACCGCGGCTCTAGCCTGTCCCGGTGACTGTTGCTGTGGCTTCGTTGATCATCTCCGCATTGGCGTTACTCGTTGGTGGCGCCTCGTTGGCCTGGAACGTGCTCAACTGCCTACTCACCGGGCAGCGCGCGAAGTTGAGCGTCACACCGATGAAGCTGCTGGCGACCGGTGGCGGGGTCGGGATGGAGCCGGTTGTGCAGATCACCGTTGCTGCCACCGGACGTGTGCCGGTCGAGGTCATCGGTTGGAGTGTCGCCTTCCCCGATGATCATCACCTGCATTCAGCAACAGTCAGGGCGCAGTACGGCAACCTTGCCTCAGTACACCTCGGTGATGATCTGCCGAAGGTGATCGAGGAAGGCCGCAGCGGCACCTTTTGCGTCCCCATCGTGGCCATCAAGAAAGCCGCCGAACACCACGGTCTCGACCTGACTAAAGGACACGTGCAGGTCTACTTCGGAGCCCGTAAGACCTTGCGCGACCGCAAGAGCATCGCTGAGCGGCTCGGCAGCAAGGCCATCAGTAGCAAGTAGCAGTCCTTACCCTAGGACTGGTGGCAAGCCGCGCCCTGTCGCCTACGCGCTCCAGGCTTTGAAGCTCTCCGACAGTGCGTCGAGGGTGTCGGTGACGTGGGTGTTGACGGTGTTGTAGGAGGAGATCGTTGTTGCCTCTACCAGGCCGTAGGCCGGCGCGTTGGGTGCCAGGTTGGCCAGGTGGGACGGGATGCCGTAGTGCATGCACCGGTTGCGCAGGCCCCTGACGTCGTCACTGATCAAGTAGCGCGAATCGGCGGCATCCAACACCGCCTGGATTCCCATGATCCCGCGGCGCCCTGCCAGGGCGGGGTAACGCTGCAGGATCTCGGTGAGCGCGCGAAGCGCGTGGACTGTGGTGACGAAGCGGGCACGAAAAACCGGGCCGACGAATGTATCAGCCGACGGGGCGAACACGACGAGGCTGGTGTTGACCGATGACTCGATCACAGTCAGGATGTCTTTGAGCGCATCAGGAAACTCTGGCTCGAACCGCTGCGCGTAGTACTGACGTGCGGTCGTATTGCGCGGGCGGGGAACCTGCCCCGCGGGCAGCGGCACAGCAACCTCGGCAGGCAATCCAATGCCCAGCGCCATCGTGATCGATGGTAGAGCGGTCCCCATGTCGTAGCCCAAGTCGTACGTGCGGCTGCCCTGCCCGGTGGCGCGGGAGGCGATCTCGTGCTCGGTGAAGACTCCCTGAAAGTCCGCGACCCGCGAGGTCGTGAAGACATGCCCATCGCGGGTCACGACAGCGAATTTGCTCCGCCCCAAAGGGCATCATCGTGGGTCTGGGCGATGCGTTCGAAGTCGTCAACCACCCCGTCATACAGCTTGTGGGTGTCATCGAGCAGCTTGACGGTGTGACGCGCTGCCTCAATCTCGCGCCCGTGGCGCAGACGCACCATGGCCGCGGCCGCAGGGGCCTTGCGCGTCACATACTGATAACCCTCGTGCACGATCCGGGCGCAGTGGGGCGCGATCACCAACCCCATCAGTCCTTGCCACACCTCATCGGCCTGGGTGCTCGACGCCAACGAGTACAGCCACGACGCGTCCTCGAAGATCATCCGCCGATCCAAGGCAGACCAATCATGCTTGGGGCCTCGCGTCTTGCCTTTGCCCTTGCCGCCCTTGGTCCTGTTGCGCCCCATACGTGACTCCTAGCTACCCGATCTGCCGCAAACGGCGCCGCTCCACGTCGCAGCAAACCGCAGGTGTGGCTCTCGCAGCTTCACGCTGATGTTCCGTGCTGGCAAGCGGATTAGCTTAGCGGGCCCTGGCCTGATAGGGCTTTTGTCCGTCCCAGTCGATGGGGGCCAGTCCGTCTTGGACTCGGACGTCGTTGACGACGGTGCGGTAACGGCCAAGTACGCCGGTGAGCACGGTTTCCCATGGTGGAGGATTGAAGATTTCCCGCACGGCCTGCAGTGCGCGTAGCAGCTGCGTGGTCGCAAACGGCACCGGCGGCACAGGTTGCCGTGATTCGGGCAAGGCACCACCGCCGGGTAGCTCGGTGTAGCAGATGGCTGATTCGTAGGTGGGATGGCAGCGGGCCGTCTCGGCGAGGTAGCCGGGCAGCTCGTGGACCTCGCCGTAAGCCTTGAGGCGGTGCAGGAAGTGCATCAGGCTGTCGTTGCCACCGTCCCGCGTATCGGCGTTGATCTCATCGATGTCGCGACGGACCTGGTCCAAGTCAACCGACGTCCAGCCTGCTTCCGACACCGCTTCGTGACGCTTGCCGGAGTTGCGGGCGTGGCTGCGGGCGATGGTGTCGATGATCGAATCGCCTTCGGCGGCCAGCCACCGCAGCGCCAAGGTGTGCTCGAGGATTGAGCGGCGGATCGGGGCGGCTTCCTCGATGTAGCCGGCCTCATCCAGGATCAGGATGGATTCGATACCGCGGTGGCAGCGCAGATACCAGCCGTGCGCTAGGTATGCCACCTGCTGGTAGCCCTCGCGCACTGGTGGACGGCCCCCGGCAAGCGTGTCCAGGTACAACGGCAGCATCTGCTTCAGCAACGGCGTGAACCCTGCCCGCGCATCATCGACGACCACACTAACCTCCGAGGATCCAGCGTCCGCGCGGCACGCGCAGGAATTGCGGGGAGCGTCTGCGGGATGCCAACTGGTCTGTCAGCAGCGCCTGATCACCGTGCACCAGCGGAAGGTCAACCCTACAACCGTCGCCATGATGATAGTCAGGACCCGTACGACAACGCCTGACCCTGAAATAGGGGAATGTCGTGCACTTGCCATCAGACGTCACTCCAAAGCATTTTTTCCCTGAAACCTGCAAGCGAAAACCTTCAGGTTTGAACCAGACGCGACCGGGCCAGGCTCGCCAAACAGAAAGTTTGCCAGAAATGTCGCTTATCAGAGCCCAGGCGGAATAGCACGCGAACCGCCTGACAGGTCATGTTCCTGCACCACACATCACTACCCACGTCACGACAATCGCTTCGATCTGCAGCAAGACAGAAGCCTCCGCGACGAGCCCCACGAGCGCCGCCAGACCAATAGGCACATCGCCATGAACAGCGACCGAGCTGGACCGGTAGTAAATCCGGTAGCTGAGACAACCCGAAGCTAGCGAGACGCCGACGAAGCAGTGGGACCCTCAAAGCCTGTATACACAGGTCAAGAGTGTAGTGCTGAGACCGGCGAAACGGTCTGACACTCGACAGGATCCGTTCACACCGAAGAGGTCACTGGTTCGATCCCAGTATCGCCCACAGTGTGTTTTACCAGTTCAGACGGCCTGTTGATGGATTCCATCGACAGGCCATCTGCGTTGCGTAGGGTGGAACTGCCCTGCGAACCTCAGGTCTGCGGACTGCGAATCCGCAGGTCAGCGACTTGTCACCCATCCAGCCCGTGATCTATTCGCCCACTACCGAAGAGGTCACCAGGTTCGTTCTCGGCATCATCCTCACAATGAAGGCCTCTGACCTGGGAAGATCGAAGATCTCTCGGTGTCCATCGCTCTCTGCTCTCGGCGCCTCGGTAGTAAATGTGGTAGCAAACCTGCCTCGTCGCACGTCACATCAGCACCGCCGACGAGGGCAGCTGGAGCAGACCAATCACTGTCTTGGCTGCGTCGCGTTCGAGATCCTGCGGAGTAGGCCGGCGCCACCCAGGGCGAGCGCGTTCCTGAAGTCTGCACTGGCCAGCACCTGCAGTAGGCCATGAACCTCGACGAACTTCTTGCACGGTCCACGTCGAGCAGCCTGGTCTTATCCAACGATGAGAACTGCGCAAGTCCAACGGGCGTGCGCGGACCTCGGCATCAACCGGTTGATATGCCTGCAGCAGATCGGGCCGATCCGGGGGGACGAGGTGATGACGAGCATCCGGTTGATCAGGGAACTGATCCCGGAGTTCGACCGGTCCTGACTTGGTTCAGTCGCCGTGGCCCGCGCTCGCCGTCCTGCCGCTGAACGGGCAGCGCGGGCGGCTTCCCGGTCGTCGTTCAGAAGCGCTCGTTGGACTCTGCGGCGATGCGGAACCCGTGCCCGGTCTGATCGTGGACGCACCGCATGCCGGTGGTCTCGGACGTGCAGGTCATGCCTGAGACGGAGAGTGCGGCACCGTAAGGCAGAACCTTCGCGTTGCCATCGCTGAACATCAGGCCGCCGGCACACAGGTAGGCGACCTTTCCCGTGCTGTTGACGTACATGCCGAAGCCCCAGTTAAGCCTGCAGTCCGCCGGCTTGGGCGGGACCGGCGTGGTGGTTCCCTGGCACGCCGCGAGTCCTGTTTGCCCGTCGCTTGGAGCGAGAATGCCGCACCAGAATCGCCTGGAGGGTGAGTCGAAACTGTGTATCCCCGCGAACTTCTGGTAGTCGGCGGGGTCGGCTCGAACCTTGGGGCGCCGTGACTCGACGTCTTCGTTGACCACGCCCGTGGCAACGTTGGTCAGTTCGACGGCGCGCATGAGGTTGCTGTGGAAGCAGGCGCCCAGTGCTGACGTGATCGGCTGGGCGACGTCGTTGCGCGCGGTGACGTTGAGCGCGAGAGCGACCTGGTCGGTACCGGCGCGCACCGGGTTGAGCTGGTAGGCGCAGGAGGTCTGCTTCGTCTCGCCGCCGTACTTCGTCGCGGAGTCGGTCATGACCACGAGGTCTCCGACGGGGACGGTGTCGACCTCCCACGGAAGCCGGAACCAACCGGCTTTCGGGACGGTGAGCGCCGTGTCACCCGCCAGCGCCACGACTTTGACGTCTCGGGGGAACGACTGGAGCGCGGCCAGTTGTGGCGAGCCCTGCCGCAGCGCCAGGCCCGCCTCCGAGTCGAACGCGCGCGCCGGTTCCGGCAGGAAGTCGCAGAGCGTTCCGGTGTGGACGGACGTGGTACTGAGCTGGCCGCACGTGGCGAGGATGAGCCGGATCACGCTGACGGCGCGGTGGGCGATCGCACCGACGTCCAGCGCCACATCGCCCAGCGCTGCGATCAGCGAACCCGTGTGCGGTGTGCCGAAGGTGACGACAGTGCTGACCTTGTTCGATCGGCCGGGGTTCTGGCCGAGGGCATACCGAGTCGCCAGTCCGCCCATGGAGTGCGCGAGGATGATGACCTTCTCCCCGCTCGCTTCGAACAGGCAGTCGATCGCGTTGCCCAGCGCGTGGCCGATGTGCTGGTCGTCCACCCAGCGGGCGGAGTGGTCGTGGTAGTCGAACGTGAACACCGCGGTTCCGGGTATGCGCTGGATTTGCCCGACCATCGATCTGGTCGGTGACAGGGAGGAGAGTTGGTTCGCCGCCAGGTCGATCTTGTGGGAGAACGCGCCCTTCCTTCCCTCGTCGTGCGTTGACCTGCCGGTCCAGCCGTGCACCATGAGCACCGGGACGAACTTCCCGCGCCCGTCCCGACTGATCCGCACGGGCGTCCCGTCCGGGTTCACGTCGGGATCGCCGGTCAGTTGCGGTGCGAGACCGACACCCTCACATCGGACGTCCGCGGGATCGCCTGGCGCCTGTGCGGCAGAGTGAGGCACGATCGTGATGAGAGGCAGGAGCGTCAGCACTGCCAGGTACCGCAACGCCTTCATCGCGTTCCTCCGACTGCGGAGTCGCTGATGGGCATGGTGGCGGCCACCTTCCACCGCCCGTCCTCAGATACCATCACCACGACGTAGGAAACCGTTGGTAAGCCGGGCGAGCTGACGGTGACCTCGACGGTTCCGCCGCCGACGCCGTCCGGGGCCCACGAAGCCTCGTTGACCTTGACCGAGGATCCGGCTGGAACTCCCTCCCGAGCGCGTTGCCCGACGTGGCTACGGCTTCCGTCGGCCACCACAGAGTCGGGATCTGTCGCCAGCTGCCCCAGAGCCACCGCGACCTCACGGGCCTGATTCGCAGGCGCCTCGGCCGAGTTGGTGGTCGCAGTGGCGCTGGACGAGTTCGTGCGTTCCTCGTCGGAAGAAGATCTCAGAGACAACGTGATCCACGCAGCCGCCGTCAGCAGTGCCATCACTGCAAAGCTGAAGGCGACTTTAGCCCACCGTTTCACGGTCGTTCCTCCTCCGGGTTGTGCATGCCCCTCATCGGCAACGGCGCGGAGAGAGTTACCGACGGCTTCAGAGAGGGACATGTCGCCGTGGCCACGTGATAAAGAGCAGCGAGCCGAAAGCCTCGAATTCCATGCGGGCCGTACAACTCAGCTTCTCTCCGCCGCCAAGTCCGTGTGCGCCTCCTGGTTGTCGTGGCGTCAGAACGGCCGCACTCACACGGCGGCGACCACAACGATCGCGGTGCAGAGCATCGCGGCCCCTAAGCAGGCCAGTTACGACTCGGTGTAACAACAGATCATCTCGACTCGAATTCCAAACGTGCACCCGAGCAAGTTCAGGATCCGAGGACTTCGCGCCAGCGAGACACACGGTCGCCGAGGCGCTGCGGCTCGCGCACACCAAGGGCTTTTCCCGGCTGTCCGCGCCGAGCGCGGCCGTTCTGGGCAACGGCGAACGCTCGGTACGAGTCGAGCAGCGGAAACGAGGACATGACCAACTCTCGGGAAGAACGTGTTGCGCACTTGATCGCCGACAAGGGTCCTTGCGGCGAGGCCGAGTTGCTCACCCGAGCGCGCGTCACCTGGCCTGGTCTGACCGTTCAAAGATTGCGGAAGATCGTGACTGCGGCCGTCCACATCGGGCTTCTGGTGGATGACGGCGGAACCCTGCGGTCCGCATCGCGCGCCGCGGACCGCACACACCTCGACTCTGCGCCTGTCGAACAACGTGCTGTCCCCCGAGCGATCGTCATCGACGTGGAAGCAGTGGTCCGGCCGAGTTCTCAGGGATCCGGCAAGGATCGTCGCATCTACCAGATCGGCGCGGTTCGGTTGTCGGCCGACCAGACCTGGGTCGAGGACGCCCCGAGGTTTGACGCGTGGGTTGCCTTACCGGACGGGGAGTGGGAGGACCACCTGCGGTCCACCTCCGTCAGAGCCCGGTACGAGTCGGGCAAGGTGCCCGCCGCGCAGGTGCTGCAGGACCTGCGGGAGTACTCGGAGGGTGCTGACACCCTCGTCGCGTACAACGGTTTCGCCGCCGACTTCGAGATGCTCGAGAACTTGGCCAAGAGCGTGGACCAACCTCCGCCGGGAGGTCTCCGGCTCGTGGACGCGCTGTACTTAGCACATGCCGTCTGGCCCTTCGCGTCGACGCACCGGTTGGGCGAGCTCGCTGAAACCACCGGTGTGGACCGAACCGGTTTGCGTTGGCACGACGCTGGGGACGACGCCGCCCTGACCTCCCGACTGCTGTGCCGTGCCGCGGAAGTCGTCATTGCCTGGGACGGGCCCCTGCGGGACCTGGTGCTCGGGATCGGCGTCGGATCGCCTGCTTGGGCCTTGATGACTTCGCTGCTTCACGAGCCCTCCAGGCCACCCGCAGCTGACGACGGTGCTGTGGCAAATGTCCTCGCCGGGACGTTGGCCGGCTCAGGGCTGTTCACCCCCCTGCGTCGAGGACGTGCAACCCCAGCGACGTTCTCGATCCCCAAAGGCATGCTCGACGAAGCGGGTCGGACTGATCCGCACGTACTGGCACAAGCCGGGTCGGGCAGGGCCGTTGAACGGAGACCGGCCCAGCAGCGCATGGCCGAGGTGCTGGCGGATCAGGTAGCGGTCGGCCGCGACGCGTTGTGCGAAGCGCCGACCGGGACCGGCAAGAGTTTCGCCATCCTCGCCACAGCCCTGGACTGGCTGGCCGCTTCTCCTTCTCGACGCGTGGTTCTCGCCACCTACACCAAGCAACTCCAGTTCCAGCTCGCGACGGACATCACCCGCCTCATGCCCGCTGTCAGCGGTCTCGACAGCATCACCGACTTGGTCAAGGGAAGGCGAAACCGCCTGTCCATGCGATCGCTGGTCGCTGCTGTCACCGACGCGATCACCTCCAACTCCGGAACCGGCAGGCAATCCGAGCGCAGCCGGTTCGTGGCCAAGCCTGAGTACCGCGAGCTCCTGGTGTACTTGGTTCGGCGACTCACCAGCGCTACGTCGGCGTACCAAGCGTGGATGGCACGCAGTGTCGACCCGGTCGACCTACCGGCCTTCCTGGCCGAGTACATCGAGGCAACAGCGGGGTCCATGGTCGGAATGTGGCTGGGTGACCTGAGCCAGGAATACGGCGAGTACGGAGCGCACTCTGGTTCGCCGCTGGCCCGCATGACCGACACCGTCGCAGAGGCGCTCGCCAACCACCGATTGGTGATCGCCAACCACGCGTTGTTGCTGAGCAACCCCGATGTGTTCGCTGACGACACGTTGCTCATCGTTGACGAGGCGCATTCTCTTGAGCACGCCGCCACCGGGGCGGCAAGTGCCGAAGTCGACTACCGGTCCATGGAGAACCTCGTAGCAGAACTGCTTCATTGGAGCCGCACCCACCGCCACACCCCAGAACTGCTTCGCGAGCACATCGCCGATCTTGAGCGGTTGCTCGACACCGAGGTGATCCCCAAGGCAGCGCAGGCGGTGTTCGACGCGGTGGGTGGCGAACCGGGACTCCGAACCGCGACGCTGGCGAGCCCGTTCGGCGGTCTCGGCAGCAGCACGCCCGCGCGCCACCTGATGTCCCGCTTCAGCAGGCTCGCCACCATGGCAGGACAGGTCCACCAAAGACTGATCGGCCATCTCGGATCACCGGAAATGCGCGCCGCGTCGTGGTGGGAACGTGAACGGACTGCGTCATTGGCCACCAGGGTCGAGAACCTGGGCGACGCCGCGAAGACGATCTTCAGTGATGCCGACGAAATCCTCACCCTGGACCGGGCAAGGGCCTTACCTGCCGACGTGCCAACCATCCTGGACGGCGATCAGGGCGGCGAGCCGGACGTCCCACTCGACCCGCTGGAGGAGCATCTGGGCGAGACCGGGGCGGACGACCAGCCAGAAGCGTCAGGGAGCATCCCGCAGCGCGAGGTGTCGAACCGGATCGTGTACGCCACCGAACTCGAACTGCAGGGCTTGAGCGTTTCGGCTCGTCGGTACGCCTTCACGGTGACGTCCTCACCCATCGAACTGTCCCGTGACCGGCAGTGGCAGTCGGCCAAGGAGCGCTTCGCCCGCATCTTCTACGTCTCGGCGACCCTGCGGGTCTCTGGCCGATGGGACTACATCCGCAGCAGGCTCGCCCTCGACACCGATGTGGACGCCCACTGCCTGCCTGGACCGTTCGACCTCGCCGAGCAGGCTCGCCTGCTCTGTCTGACCGACTTCCCCAGCTGGGCTGAACAGGCCGAGGGTGCCGTCCGCACGGTGGCCCACCAACTCGCCGGTTACGCCCGCGAGGTCATCCGTCGAGATCCGAGCCCTTTGGGAATCGACGAGGCGGAGACGTTCACCGGCGGAGCTCTGGTCCTGACCACGGCCACCCGTACGGCATCCGCGATCGCCGAAAGCCTCCTAGCAGAGCTACCTGCCGAAGCACCTGATGTGCCCGTTGCCGTTGCTCCTGTCCTCGGCAATGCCCGCGCCGCGCATGCCTTCGCCGAGGCCGGGGGTTTTTGCGTGGCGACCCGCGGCATGTGGCAAGGCGTCGACTTCCCCGCCAACCGCCTGTCCCTGGTATGGATCAACAAGCTCCCGTTCGCGCCGTTCGCCGATCCCGTGGTCGCGGCTCGTCGCGCCGCCATCGCCCGCCGCGCCGCGGACAGCGGTCACCCGGACCCCGACCGGATCGCCAGCGAGTCCTACTACCTGCCGTTGGCCGCGATGGACCTGAGGCAGGCCGTCGGCCGGCTCATCCGTTCAGCTGGCCACCGAGGCGTCATCGTCATCAGCGACCGGAAGCTCGAGGGGAACACCGCGCTGCGACGCAGCTACCGGAAGGTGTTCCTCGAGTCGCTCGATCCAGGGCTGCTCACGAGCGATCCGGACACCGGCGAGGCCGCGGGAGGAAACCTGGTGACCATGGCCGCCGGGTGGGAACGGATCTGGCGGTTCCTCGCCGACTGCGGGAAGATCACCTCCCAGCGCGCCGACGAGTTGTGCACACCGGCGGCACTGGCCGAGCAGACTCTCCTGCCCGCCACCCGCAAGATCCTCGACGCCCGCATCACCCCGGCGGCCGAAGCCGCGGCGCGCGCCGACGGAACGTTCGGTGACCTGCTCGTCGAGCGATGCACCAGGATCGCCACGTGTCTGCACCCCGGCGACGAACCGATGGTTCTGCGCAGTCAACAGGAGCAGGTGATCCGCGCAGTCGCCGCCAGTTCCGACGTACTCGCTCTCCTGCCCACCGGGTTCGGCAAGTCTTACACCTTCCAACTGCCCGCGCTCGCCATGAGCGGTGTCACCGTCGTGGTGTCACCGCTGGTCGCGCTCATGGCCGACCAAGCCCTCGAACTCAACGCCACCGTCGGTGGCGCCGTTCGAGCACTGGTCGGGCCTATGGCGGAGTCGAACAGCAGACGTGGTAAGACCGAGGTCGCCGAGCAGCTCACCGGGGTCAGGGACCACGGCATCAGACTGATCTACATCTCCCCGGAGCGCCTGGCGAACCGTCGTTTCCAGGACTTGTTGCGCGAAGCGGCCGAGAGGGGAAACCTGCGGCGCGTCGCGATCGACGAGGCCCACACGTTCGTCCAATGGGGAGACGACTTCAGGCCGAGCTTCCGACGGGCAGCCACGCTGCTAGGCGAGTTGAGGACCGCACACGGGCTTCGCATCACCGCCGTGACCGCGACGGCCAACCGCGGAGTACGCCAAGGTCTGCGCAGCGGACTGTTCGGTCTACCGGAGGAGCCGACCGAGGGCGAACCGCTGACCACGATCACCGCAGACCCGCTGCGCCCGGAACTTGCCATCTACCGACGGGTCATGCCCTCCGGTGGCCCCAACGCCGTGGCCGGGTTGGCCGAGGCGGTGACGGCGGCTTGTACGGACCACGCCATCTTCTACTGCCTCACCGTCCGTGAAGTGGACACGCTGTACGCGCACCTTCGCGAGTTCATCGGCGAAGGCGGCACCAAGCGGGTGCGCAGGTTCCACGGCCGGATGCCCGAGGCGGAGAAGGCCGCAGTGCTCACCGAGTTCCGCGACGCGCCTACGAGGGACGACGAAGATTTCGTTCCGCTGCTCATCGTGGCGACCAGCGCGTTCGGGCTCGGCGTCAACCGCAAGGACATCCGCTGCGTGTTCGTCGTGTCCCCGCCCACCGACCTCGCGGGGCTCTACCAACAGCTCGGTCGAGCGGGCCGTGATCAGGCGGGGAAGCCGCCCGCCACGATCACCTCGCCCTCTCATGGGCTGGCACTCGGCACCGGCAAGGGGTTCCGCACAGTGTCCTGGATGGCCTCCCGGGGCCTGCCTACGTCGACGCTGCGACGCATCGGGAACGCGGTGCTGGTCGCCGCTCGCGACCAGTGCGTGCTCGATCCAGACCTGGTCGTTGACACCGTCATCGGTGATGAGCTCGCTGCGGGACTGTTGCCCGCTCGTGAAGCACGGAAGTCCGAGACGATCGCGGACTACCGGACAGCCGTCGTCAGGGCGCTAGCGGTGCTCGCCGCGGCCGGTGCCGTGGACGACGGCGGGGACTTCCCGGCGACGGTGACGCTAAAGCCGATCGACGATCCCGTCCGTTACGGCGATGATCTTCTAGCCTCGCCCCTCGCAATCGTTCAGAAGCTCGCCATGACCAACCCCGGCCGTCACCGGGTGGTCGAACTCCACCAGCAGCTCACCTCGCAGGTCGTCGGATACGCGGATCTCTCCGGCGACGCGGCCGGCACGTGGACGTTGTTGGCGACCATGCACGACCTGGGAGCCGTTGACATCTCTCAGGCGGGCAACACCCAGACCCTCATGTCGGTCCAGACGAGTGGGGGCAAGGGCGCGCTGCCCCCTGATTTCGACATCCGGATGAACTCTCAGAGGCAAAGGCTCAGAGAAGAGGTTCGCGCGCTGCGCGGCTGGTACTCCGAGACAACGCGGTGCGTCAACCAGGGTTTCGCCGACTACTTCGGCCGCCCTGACCAGTCCTTGCCAGAGGGAACCTGCGGCAGTTCGGCGTGCCGTTGTTCGAGTTGCTGGGGCACCACGGAAGACCTCGTCCTGCGTCCCGCACTGCTGAACGCATTGAACACGCCACGACCGCGACCGTCCGCCAACCGGGACGGTGCTCCCTACCACGAGGCTGTCGAGCGCTACGTCCGGACGTTGCTGTGGGACAACTTCCGCGGCCTGACCGCTGGAATGCTGCACCGGGTCCTCCGCGGTGACGACATGTTCTTGTCCAGCAAGTCAGGACGCGTGCGGCCGTTGTGGCCGCAGTTGCTCTACCACAGGCTCAGGGGCGTCGACCCCGGCATCAAGACAGGTCATGTCGAGGACGCGCTGATCCGGTTGCGCAGCAACGGTGAGGTGGTGCTGGCCGACGCGCGGGTGTGGCGACTACGACGACACGTCGACCGGGACCTTGCCCACACCCCAACGGCCCGGATGGGAGTGAGCGGATGACGATCACGGAAGCACCGGTGTGGCAGCCGTTGTACGACGAGCCGTTGTTCACCGGCACTCTGCTGCAAGGCCCCGACGCGGTGCCCGCCACCGATCGCGTCAGGATCTCCACCTACTTGGATCAGGTGGCACGTGTTCGTGGAATCCCGCTGCACACCAGCACGGCGTTCAACGCCCTGCATTTCGGGTTCGATATCGAGAACGACGGCTACCGCGCAGCGGTCCTCGATCCGGAACTGTTCGTACCACTGGAGGCGAGGAACGGCCGGTTGCCCCTGCTGCCGGTGGGCACGTTTGTCCGCATCGAACGCGGTGCGCACCTGTTGTGGGGCGAAGTGGTCGCCAGGTTCGGCGCGGAAGAGGCAGACCCGGACGGTTGGCTACCGGCGCACCTGTCTGGAGCACGTGACGTGTTCGACGAACAGGGCTGCCGTCGGGAACGGGTGGTTGTCGACCTGCACGCCTTCGGTGGGTCCCTCAACTCCGGCGACCGAAGAGAACTGCAGCGGCTTCGGCGCCGAGGGGTGTTCGACGAACGCGGGCACCTGACCGGGAACGTCCACTACCCGAACGCGCGGCACGGCGCTCTCGACGACACCGCCTTGTACGCCGCTCACCTGCTCGGCGCGGCCAAGCCGTTGGTGGCTCACGGCCCGCTCGGCAACTTGCTCACGGAGTCGGACGACGACACGTTGGCCGTAGCGCTGAGAACTGCGCTGAACACGATCGACGCGCTGCTGACCGACGCGCCGGACGTGCGTCGCTGGGCCGGATACGCCACCTCGAGCGATCGCTACCGGGAGCGGTACGACCATCGAGGTCTTCTCGGCGGAAAAGACCTCGACGAGCTGGTCCACGCCGTCACCCGGCCCACCGCCGTCCCCCGTTTCACCGGTATCTGGCCGTTGCTCGCGGGACGGGTCGACGCGGCCAGGCGCGTCGACCCCGATGACTTCGCCGCTGATCCGCTCGAGTTCACCGGCGCGGCAGAGGCGGTCGTACACGCCAACCTCGCCGTCGCCGACTTGGTGGGGCCCACCGGGACCGGCCGGCTGCCGAACGGGAGCCACGTCCGAGTGGACGACACGTGGCAGGCCGGCGGGGTGTGGCTGAGCCGAGCCGCACCAATTCACGCGAACCTGGGCGACGTCGATCCGCTGCGGCCGCTCGGGTTGGGCCGGCACGGTCTGCTTCCCGAGCAGCCGCCGGACGTAACGCCGACAGTGGATGAACCGGAACTCGAAGCCCCAGTAGACGACACTTGCGCGGCAGAGGTCGACCACCTCTCGAACAGCCTCACCGTCTACACGGTGGCGCTGCGCTCCACCCACATCGACAGCGACACCCTCCCCCTGCCCGAGCGCCTCGAGTCGATCCCGGCCGAGGGAATCCTCGTCGTGGAGCTGCACCACGACGGCGACGATTTGGCCGAGGACGAACGCGTGCACCGGGTCGGTCGCGCACCAGGACTGCTCACCGGCATCGCCTGGCCGCTGTCCTTCTACGCCGGCATCAAGGTCGTGGTAGCGATGGCAACCGAAGCCCGGCGGGTGTCGGTTACGACGATCTTGCTCGACGAACCGCTCGCACTCGGACCGGAGTACCGATGGGCAGCCGACCTGCACATCCTGACCGGTTCCGTCGGACAAGACCAGGACGGTGCGGCGGAGGCAGCTCCATCCACACCGCATGAGCAGATCGACCCACTGCCCGGATTGATCGTCGCGGTGCTGCGCCGTCACGGTGTAACAGGGGCGTTCGGCTCCCGCAGGCTGACAGGTCCCCAGCTGCTCGCCAGCCTGTTCGGCGACGACCTGGTGAACCCCGTGTTGTTGTGGGAGGTCATCCATACCTGCGAAGAACTGGTCGACAAGGGGAAGCTCTCCTGTGAACCGGGCGGAGACGCGCCCGACACCTTCGTGTGGTGGCCCGGCCCGATCGCTCAACGCCAGGCACAGCAGCAAGTCGAGCGGCAGCAGCGGGCCGCCTTGCAGAGCAGCATCAGACAGCACTGGGTCGTACCGCGCCTGCGAGCCCTACCCGCGGGGTATCGGGCCAGCGACGAGGCTCAGGTGGCGTACGCGCAGTACATCCGGAAGCTGCGCGGCCCCGGTACGAGTGCACAACTCCCCGACGGGTGCACCTTCGTCAAAGGACACGCACGCGGCAGCAATCCCGGGCCCTACTGGATCCAGCTGACATGACTCCACAGGTGCCGACCACCGATCTACCGGGCAAACACCGCTAACGAGAAAGCCGGCCCCACATGTCCAGTCGTTCCCGCCGCCTTCGAAATCAGAACCAGCCACCGGTGTGCACATCAGACGGCTTCCTCCGCCTTGCCGCCAAGGCAACCAGACCCGCGACCAAGGCACTCCTCACTGCCGAAGCGGAAGTCGCCGCGCAACTGGAACGCCTGGGCGACCCGGTGAACGATGCCTTGGAGGTCATCGGGCCGGAAGAGTTCACCGAGCTGGTGTGGCGGATGCCAAATCCCGGGCGGACGGAGTTCCTGAGCGCTCTCAAGATTCCTGGGGCGAGGAGACTCGCCACGGCCACGGCCACGATGGGTCTGAACCGCGTCCGCGCCAGAACGCCGGAGCAGCGGTTGCACGACGTGCGCTACTTCTCCACCTCGGCTTTGCGCGGTGTGTCCGTCGCGATGGAGCGCTGGCTGGAGGACCAGGATGACGACTCCCTGTCCAAAGCGTTGGTCGAAGATCCTTCACAGATCAATGCGAACCGGCTGGTGGTCGTCACCCACTGGTACGACACGCCGGCGTTGGTCGCCGCCCTGCGATGCGGTTTGAACGCGGGTCTCGCGCTGCCGACGTGGTCGACGGAGGTCGTCGGCAGTGTCATCGCAGCGTGCCGGGAGCTGGAACGAGTCTGGCTCGGCTTGGACGAGTGCGAGCGCACCGCAGTCGACAGCGCTGGTGAGCTGTCCGATTCCGAGGAAGACACCGTTGCTGTTCTGGTGGACTCCGGTGAACCGCAATCTGAGCGCGCCGAGCTCCTCCCCGTAAGCCTTGACGACCTGGTGGTCGCGGCCGAGGAGCTCGAGCAGGCGCTGACCGCTGCCCGGCAGCGGGCGGAGCTGTTCGCCCATGACTTGGCGCAGGGACGGCTGCCGGCGTTCGAGCGCATAGAGCCCATCCACACGCTCTACGCCGTCGTCGACCGGGTGAAACCGCTCCTCCGCGACAAGAACGCGCATCTCGGCTTCGACACCGCGAAGGAGCCATCGGACGGCGAGAACTGCGGGATGTTGCTCGACGCGCTAGGCGTGGCGATCACCGCGGCATCAGCAGAAAGCGGAACCCGTGACGAACTCCGACGCTTGATCGACGTCACCGGACCCGAGGCATCGCTTGACGTTCTGGACAAGGTCACAACGCTCACTGCAGAGCTGCTGCACGCACATCCCTGGGATGAGGCCCTCCGCAATCGTGCCGATGGACTGATTGCGCTGCTTCGGCTCATCGACGTGGTTTCGGCCGGTGACACCTCAGCGGCAATGGAGTGCCACGGTCTGGCGCAACAGCGGCTGCCGGGTGAACTCGCGCCGATCCTGGTCATGGCTCTCATGAATCAGCTCACCATCTCGAACGACGCGCACCAGGCGCCCGCACAGGTCGACCCTCCCGACCACGCCGACTTGCCGGTAACCCCCGACGACAACATGGCGGTGGCAGTGGCTGAGCCACCGCATCCGCTGCTCACGAAACCCGGCGAGCTACTGTCATCACCACAGCAGTCCAAACCCGCCGCGGCGGAGTCCGGCGACGTCGTCACCCCAGCTAGCGCATGGAGAGGGGCAGCGCAAGTTCCTGCCGACGCCCTCTCTCCCTCGGTGCTCGACTTGGAGCCGCGCGACGGCAACGAGGCACCTGAGTGCCGCTCCGACGACGAGAATTCCGCCGATGAGCAGGCCGCGGTCTCCGACGACCTCGTCATCGGCATCCCGTCCGAAGCTCAAGAAGACGCTCTGGCGAGCGGGGCAGAAGAGCGGATTGCCTCGCTGTTGCAAGCTCACGAGTACGGTCTGGCTCACCACGCGGCGAGCGCGGCGGGATCCACCGCTACCGCGAAAGCGTTGCTGCTGTTCACGTTGAGCGAGGCAGTCCGCAGCGAGACCGGTCCCACGGCGATCGAGTTCCACAACGCCCTCGACGACTTGCGGGTCCACTCCTTCGACGGCGACCGCCCGGCGCAGCTCCTGCTGTTGGCCGCGACGGTTCGAGCCGCCCTGGTGACCGCTGATCCGGCAGCCGGAGAGGTCGTCAAGGACCTCTCGGCCAGCCTGCACGAGCTCCCGGCAGTCAGCCGGCTGACCGACGCCATCGGTACGGCTTCCGCCCGCGGCGTCCTGTCGAGGAGCGAGACACTGAAGGCGCTGGCCCCCATCGCCGGTGCGGACAACGACATCCAAACCGCCGCAGCGCAGGCGGGCCGCGAGCGCACCAAGCCCCGCACCATCCGGTTCGCCCGCGCCAACCAGCTTGTCGACAGCTGGTGGTCGCCAAACGGCTTGATCGGCGCCTTGCTCGAGACCGCCGCCAGTGATCGGCGAGAACAGGTGGACGTGGTCGCGGCTCAACTGCGCAAGCTTCTCAAGCGCGAGCACCTCGCCCGGCAACTGCGCAGCGATGACGAGGAGCTGCGCGGGACAAGCGGCCGCCCCCTGGAAGGGTCCGCCCGTCGACGCCTGCTGGATCACGCAACGGAATCCCTCGAGGTCGTCGGCAGCTGGGTGGACGCGGTGCGCTCGGAGGCGAGTGCGGAGGGCGAAGGGGTACCGATCCCGTCGAAGCTGGCCGAACTGCGCACCGCTGTCCGCAGGGAGTTCGTGCCGGCCAAGGCTGAATTGAGCACGCTGATGAACGCGGAAACCGTGCTGGCGGGGTCCGCAGGCGCGTGCCTGGCCAGCCTCACCCGCAGCGTTCAGTTGCTCGATGGCAAGAGCCTGATCGGGACTGAACCCGACCCGGTGGTGGTGCTGAACCGCGACCTGCTGCGTAGCTCGTCGCTGCGCATGGACAGCAAGCTGGTGCCTCTGGACGACATCACGGTCGACCACATCGTCACCGCCGTCGCCAACAGCTGGGTGAACGCCTTCGACGACCGGCTCGCGCAAGAGGACTACGTCGCCGCCCGCACAGTTGTGGACGTCATCGCCGACGACGGAACCGATGCCGACCCGGTGAAAGTGGAAGAGATGTCCAACCGGCTGGAGCAAGGCATCACCCGCTCTCGTCAAGATCTCCGCGCGTTGCGCCAGGACATCTCCTCCCAGGTGAACAAGGCAGCGCGGCTGGGACAGCTCGGCACGACCGAGTACGCGCAAGTGATCGCGGCATTGGAAGCCGCGCAGGTCGAACGTCATGATCTCGGAACGGTGCGCCGCCAGCTCACCGGCATCGCCGAGGACCTGCCCAGGTTCGCCGAAGAAGCGAAAGCCGCCCTGTGGTCGCGGGTGCAACAGGAGCTCAACACCGCTGCCGGCCGGGTAGCTGACAACGCGGCGGAGACCATCAAGTCGTGCATCGACGCCGGTGACCTGGCCACGGCGGAGGAGTACCTGCTCAACGCGCTGGCAGGCGGGGAACCTCCCACCGCAGAAGTGTCAGGGCACCGAGCGGCGTTCCTGGCCGTGGCCCGGTCGTTCGGCACCGGTGTGGACGACGACATCGTCCAGGCGGCAGAACGTGGCGGATCGGCGCGCGGTTTGGAGTTCGGCCATCTGTCGGACGCTGCCCGGACCGCCGCGGAGGAAGGTCTGCGCCAGTGGGTGGGCATGAAGACCGCTCGGGATCGGCGCAACTTCCGGATGAAGTCGGTCTTCGCCTCGGCCTTGCGTCTGGCCGGCATCGAGTTCACCGGTGAGCGGCAGCCGTACAAGCTGACCTTCGCTCCGAACCGCAAGTGGCTCGAGCTGACCGGGTTCAAGCGAATGCCCCAGGCGTTGATGCCGGCGTTCGGGTCGCGCACCGACGACAAACTGAAGATCATGATGTGCTGGGGGGTCCAGGACGCGCAGACTCTGCTCACCTGGATCGCGCAGGACGCGACCACGGACCCCATCCTGATCACGTTGTTCGGCACCATGACCGTCGACCAGCGCAACCTGCTGGCGAAAGCGTGCGCGGACCAGCCGGATCGAGCGATCATGGTGCTCGACGATGCCGCGATCGCCTACCTGGCCACGACCGGAGGGGGCCAGTTCCCGACGACCGAACGCATCCTGCTGCCGTTCGCGGCGACGAACCCCTATCACCCCCATGCGATCGGCAACGTCCCGCAAGAGATGTTCTTCGGGCGCAGGCACGAGTTGCACCAGGTCATCGACGACTACGGGACCAGCCTCCTGTACGGCGGCCGGCAATTGGGTAAGTCGGCTCTGCTTCAAGCAGCGGCACGTCAGTTCGAGCTCGTGCCGGAACGCGTAGCCGTGTACCTGTCCCTCCCCGTCGGCTTCGGTTCCACGGATCAGGTGGACGACCTGTGGAGCATGATCGCCGACAAGCTCGACCAGCGCGGCATCGTCCCGTTGCAGCGCCGCCGACGTGACAGCGCCCAGTTCGTCGAGGCGGCCGTCACCGCCTGGCTGGACGCGAACCCGAGCCGACGGCTGCTGCTGTTGCTCGACGAGTGCGACATGTTCTTCGACGCGGACGCCAAGACCGGCTTCCGGCACACGACCAGGCTGCGCGAACTGATGAACACGACGAAGCGGCGCTTCAAGCCGGTTTTCGCGGGCCTGCACCAGGTTCAGCGGTTTGCGCACCTGCCCAACCAACCCTTGGCCGGGGCCCACTTCGGTGACCCCATCGTGATTGGTCCGCTGTCTCCGGACCCCGCGTACCGCCTGATGTTCACCCCGATGGAGACCCTCGGCATCACCTTCGAATCCGACGAACTCGTCCACCGAGTACTTGCCTACTGCAACTACCAACCCAAGTTGTTGCAGCTCGTCGGTGACGCCCTCGTGCGAGAGTCGCTGAGCCGCCGCGGCACCAGAGGGCCGGACTACCTCATTCGCGACGAGGACCTCGAACGAGTCATCGGCTCGGACACCGTTCAGCGCAAGGTGAGGGAGACGGTCCAGCTCACCCTCGAGCTCGACTCGCGGTACAAGCTGATCGCCTTGATCGTGGCGCTCGACGCGCTGGACAACGGCGCCGACCACACCATGGACACCAACACGTTGCGCGACGCGTGCCACGAGTGGTGGCCCGACGGGTTCCCGCACCGAGGCCCGGACGAGTTCCGCTCATTGCTCTCCGAGATGAGTGGGTTGGGTGTCCTGTCGGAGCGGAACGGCCGGTGGCGGTTGCGGTCCAGCAACGTCCTGCGACTCCTGGGGACCAGGGAGACGATCGAGGACGAACTGTGCGGGGAGAACTGGAAGGACAAGGTCACCCGCCTGTCAGCCGAACACGTGCGCCGCACCCTGAGGGACGGATCGATCTCGCCGCTGACGGAACGGCAACTCGCGACGGTGATCGAGCGGAGCAATCGGTTGCTGCTCGTCGTCGGCACCCCGGCCGTCGGCATCGACCAGGTCCAGTTGCTCCTGGACGAGGAGGCCGATCGGATCGGTGCGCGGTTCAGCATCCACAAGGCGGGAAGCCCCGCGAGGTTCCGGAAGGAACTCACCGGTGGCACAGCAGGAGACCTCCACCGAGTCGTGGTATCGGACCTGTCCGGGACCCGTTTGGAGAATGCCACCGCTGCCCTCCAGCAGGCTCTCGACATGATGCCGGGTGCCGGCGTGACGAGGACGGTGGTGGCGCTGGTGGACGCGAGCAGCAGTGACCTTTTCACCCATTCCGATGCGCCGGACCTGGCAGGCTTCACGGACCAGGTCATCGCCATGCGCCGATTGTCAGCTGACGGCTTGCGTTCCTGGGCAGTGTCGGAAAACGAGAAGGTCTCGCGGTTCAGCGACGCCGCCAGTCAGAAGCTACTGATGGACGCGACCGGGGGTTGGCCGACACTGCTCGACGAGGCCGCCCAACTCGTCGCAGTGGGTCGCAGTGCACGACGCGTGTGCGAACTCCTGACCGCCGGCGTGACCAGCGGCAAATACGCGGTCAAGCTCATCGAAGAGGTCGGCATGGCCGGTAACCCGGTTGCCGAGGCCGCATTCGCCAAGCTGGTCGAGTACGACGGACCGGTGACGACGGAGGAGATGGTCGAACTGCTCGACGAAGGCGGGCGCACTGGCAGCCGCCTGGTCGAGTTGCTGCGGTTCCTGGACGTGGTGGAGGAGCGCTCCACCGATGGCAGGTGGATGCCGGAGCCGGTGTTCGCTTCCGCCTGGAAGGCCGTCCGCGACAACGAAGCACCAACTGAGCAGTAGCCCGCCCGCTCCGATCCGTGATCCCACTGCAGCCCAAGTGACGGTCTGACCGTCACTTGGGCTGCAGTGGGATCACGGTCGCGTCCCGTAACGTGACCTGTACGTCATCACACGGTGTGGCAGAGTCGAACGGGATAGGACTGTCCAACGCAAGCCGAATCCGCAGATCCCTGGGAACACTCGCGATGTCTGCGGCCAGGTTTCCTCCAGAGGCTGGGAAGTGGAGGGATCCTCTTGCCCGTTCTTCTCCGTCGACGAGCAGTGACCAGTGCATCAAGGCCACTGGCGGGCACGGCGACTGCATGCTCATCTCGAACGTACCCACGATTCGCTCGACTGGTTCGTTCGGATAGGACGTTCGAAAGACGGTTTCGAGCTCCTTTTTGCCGTCAGAGCCCACGATCCACGTGTGGTCTTGGCCGGTATTGCGACCTGCTGCGACTTTAGGCTCGTCGCCAAACCGATAGACCAGCACCATCGGCGGCCGCGCGGGCGGCTTGATGCCGCTCTCAGGCAGAGTGCCCGTGACGGAGTCGTTTCCCTTGGTGCTGGCTTGCGGAGCGCTCATCGAGGGCCAATCGCGCACCGACATCAACGTTGTGAACGCCAGCATCACCACGACGAACGCCCACCCCAGTGCGAGATCGCGCCGCCTCAAATGCCCACCCGTAGTCGATGCTGTGATCGTCCCGATGGCGTTCAGGCCAGGAGCGGACCTCTCCGGCAAGACTCGAAGGTTTGCAGTGGACGTCATCGACGAGTCAAGGATCCGCGTCACGTCGTTGCGCAGGTCCACGGTGGCGTTGTGGGCCTTGTCGAACTCGGTGAACGCCTTCGAGGCGTCAGATCTCCTGCCAACCGCCACCAGTGCGCGCGCGAGGATCCGGATCAGCCGCTCGTCCTCCGGCCATGCGGTGAGCTGCTCGAGGACCTCGTCGAGTGCCTTGACGTGCTGGCCGAGTTCGAAACGGAGTTCGGCACGATCGAGGCATGCTTGACGCTGTTGCTCGTCGATTCGGCGCCGGACGCTGTCGATGAGCGGGGAGTCGAGGGCCCCGAGAGGTGTGCCTCTGCACTCCTCGAGCGCGGTGTTGAGCAACAGCAGTGCGGGCTCGCCCTTGGCCGCACGTGCCTCTTGGATCAGACGCCGGAAGCGGTGGTAGTCGAGGACCTCGGGGTCCGCGAGGTCGAGGCGCAAAGTACCGGATGTGCCGATCAGATCTGCTTGCCCATCGAAGTTCTCTCCAAGAAAGGTCCGCAGGTCGCTGATCGCCTTGTCCCTGGTGTTCTTCTGCCAGCCGTTCGGGGGTAGTTCCAGCAACCGGGTCTTGTCGATCGTCCTCTTCGGATCGCTCAGCAGTGCGCCCAGGAGCAGCTTTCGCGTCGGGGTAAGCGGCAGCGGGCCGCGGAGCGCGTGGATCGCCTGCACGTCCGAGAGAATGCGCAGCTCCACAGATCACTCAACTCTCCGGCTCGAAGCCGAGTTCGGTGGAGGCTTCAGTCACCTCGTCACGCAGGTCTTCGTCGGCGGCAGCCACGTCCATGGCTCGCTGCAATAGAAGCTCTGCACCGCGCTCGTCGTCCTCGATCGTCGCGTACGCCTGGGCGACG
Organism: Lentzea kentuckyensis; assembly: GCF_002150765.1. Lineage (GTDB taxonomy): Bacteria > Actinomycetota > Actinomycetes > Mycobacteriales > Pseudonocardiaceae > Lentzea > Lentzea kentuckyensis. The sequence goes on along the minus strand of NZ_MUYM01000006.1, from coordinate 98,030 downwards.
AGTGCGGACACGAGGTAGGAGGTCCGGTCGTCATCCTCAAGCGTTGACAGCATCGTCACTGCTTCTCGCGCCAGTTCTCGAGCTTCGTGGTAGCGCTGGAGGTCGACCTGTGTGTGCGCCATGTTGGTCAACGCTTCCGCCAGGTGCACAACGGATCCGAACTCGGTATCGAGCAGCGCGCGTCGGTGCTCGACGGCCTCCGCAGTAAGGCTCGCCGTGGTGGCGAGGTCTTCGAGGTTCGCCGCGCACACGCCGGCGTTGAGACACGCTACGGCCAGGTGCTCCAACTCGTTCGCGACGTCACCTCCTTCTTCCACCGCCTCACGGAGCAAGGCGATCATTTCCTGATACAGCTCGAAGGCGACCTCGTGTTGCCCGTCCGCCTCGACGGTTCGAGCCGCATGTCGAAGGATTCGCACGAAGTCGCCGTCAGGCTCGCGATACCTGGTTGCGATCAGGTTCCGGTAGATCTCCAGCGCCTTCATCGCGTCTGGGACCGCGCGGGTGAGATCATCGAGTTGGAACGCGGCAGCGGAAGCTGTGTGCAGCGCGGCCGCCAACTTTTCCTGGAGAGCTGCGGTTTCCGAGCGCATGGCGCGTTTGAGCAGTTCGACGGCCTCGTCCGCCAACTCCAGGGCCTGCGACTCTTCGTCCAGGTCGGACAGCGTGTCCGCTAGACCGACGAGCGCGTCCGCAAGATCAGGCTCGAACAGGTCAGGACGCGGTCCGGCCAGCTTGCGGTAGACCTCCGCGGCTTCGTCGTAGGCGTCGAGGGCGTCCTCGGTCCGGCCGGTGCGGGCCAGGTCGATCCCGAGGTTGTAGAGGGCGCTCGCGAGACCCGCGAGGTGCTCCCCCGGTTGCCTGGTCGCCAGGGCGCGGAAGAGCTTGACGGCCTCGGTGGCGTGGTCCAGCGCTTCCTCGGACCGTCCGGTCTGCCGGTACAACGAAGCGGTGTTGGTCAGGGCGTCGGCCAGCAACACGTCGTGCGCGTTTCCGTAGCGCAGGACCAGGTCGCGGGCCAGCGTCACCGCCTCCTCGCCCACCTCGACGCCCAGCTCGGTCTGCCCGAGCTCGGCGTGCGCACCGGCCAGGGTGCCGAGCAGCCCGATGAGGTCTCCTCGATGAACGTCGGGGGCTTCGGCATCGAGTTCGCGCACGATGTCCACCGCTGTGGTGCAGGCCGCGAGATGTTCCTTCCGCCAGCCGATGGCCGCCCAGCACGATCCCAGGCTCTGCAGGCCGTTCGCGTAATCGGCCCGAGCGCCGGGGTGGTCGGCGTGCACCAACTCGAGCAGTTCGTCCACCCCGCGCTCGATGCGTGGCAGCGCCTCTTCCGGTGCTCCGTCGGCGTCGAGCAGGATGCCGAGGTTGACCAATGTGCTGGCATGCCGGTGCTTCAAGTGCTGCCGGCTGTAGGTGCGACCGGGTTGGCCCCCTTCAAGCAGTTGCTCAAGCAGTTCGACGGCCTCTGTTGCCGCCGCAATGCCCTCGGTGTGCATGCCGAGCTTGGCGTACGCCGTAGCAAGGGTGTCCAAGGAGACCGCCAAGGCGACCTGGTCGTCCAAGGTCGGTCTCACGAACGCCCGATAACCTTCGACCGCCTGCCCCGCCAGCGCAAGCGCTTCGTCGAACTCGCCGACGTCGAGCAACCGCAGCGCCAGGTTCTGCCGCACCTCCGCGACGAACTCGTTGTCGACGTGCTCGTGCCGCAACTGCAGTTGCAGGAGCACCTTCGTCTGCGCGGCTGCGAAGACCGAGAGCGCGAGGCTCCGGTGCGGCAGCCGGTCCATGACGACCTCGGTCAGAGCAGTATCCGAACCGGTCAGCTCGGTGATCGCCTCGACGAGCTGCGGGCTCTCCACCTGACTGGCGACCGCGACAGCGACCGGCAGCCGGTGCACCTTGTCCGGTTCGATCAACCCGAGCAGGTGCTGCAGCACGCCGTCGTGCCGTGATGACGCCCGCGCCAACACTGTGATCGCACGGAGGACCTGCCCTTCGTTCAGCACACCCGCAAGGGAAGCTACCGCTGCGCGGGTGCCGAGGAACTCGACGACGAGATCTTCACCCAGGCGGTCAGGGCGTAGCGGGTTCAGCGCGGCAGGGCCTGGGTACAGCGCCCCTGCCCAGTCAGCATAGGTGTCGATCAGCTCCGTTGGTTTGCCCTGAAAGGTGCGCAGGGATCCCAGCAGCCGGTCCGCGTCCTCCGGGGTGGCCGCGCCGCACAGCGTCGCCACCGATATGACGGCGTTGAGTCTGCGCGTGGTCGCCTGCGCGATGCCGTGAGCTTTTATGGAACGGAGCCAATAGCGTCGTTCATGATCCAGCACTCGGTCCAGCGGATCGGTTCGAGTGCTCGACCAGCCGGAGATCGCGTCCAGAACCGCCGCCAGCGCGGCGGCGTGGACGTCGAGCATCCGGTCGTACCGCTCGTCGTCGAGATCGGCAGGCGGATGCACCTCACCGGTCGGGATTCTTGTCAGATGGGGCGTGAAGGCGCGCACCGCTTGGTCGAACCACCGGCGCCGGGCACCTTGGCCCGCAGGCAGCGACCGCACCGGTTCGACCACCATCTTCGTCAGCAGCTTGGCGATTCGAGCGTCCTTGTCCCTGCGGACGGTGGTCGGCAGCACCCCGACGGAACGCGCGAGCAACAGGATTCGCGCTTTCGTCGTGCGTGCGAGTACCGCCCGCACCACGGCGGTCACTTCACTAGCACGGCCCTCCGCGTAGTCGATCACCAACAGCACGGGTGTCGCTTCCGCGAGCACCTGGTCCAGTGCGCTGGGCGGCGCGTCTTCGCGGACCAGGCCTGCTGTCCATCCGGTGCGGCCGGCGAACCGGACGAGTTCGTGGGCGAGACGCGTCTTGCCGCGCCCGCCAGGTCCGGTGATCAGTCTGAGGTCGACGGTGTCCGAGCCGTTCAACCAGGCCTTGAGCCGCGACAGGTGGTCGTCGACCTCGTCGAAGCCGACGACCCGGTACTCGGCCTGCAGCAGTGCGCTGGGCAACGGCTCGGGTCCGAGGACGTAGTCGGGCTCGAACAGCAACGGCGTCAAGCCGACCCCGGCATCGGCAGTTCCGTCGCTGCTCGCCCGAGGCTGGAACTGCTCGTCGTGCGGCCAGCGGCGACGGCAGCCGTCGAGTTCGTCCGCCGCCTCCGTGCCACGTCCCAGGGTGGTCAAGAGCTGGATCCTGCGGTGGTGCGCCTTCTTCCACCGCTTCACGAGGGAATTGCGTTCCGCCTCCAGCTGCGCACCGCCGCTCAGACCTGCCCACGGCTCGCCGCGGAACTCTGCCGTCGCGGCTGCCAGTTCGGCCAGCACGACTTCCGGTTGGCCAGCCGCATCCGCCGCCTTCAGGTGCCTCTCCAAGCGGTACAGGTCGACCACGTCCGGGCAGGACAACGTCAGGCTCAGCAGTCCACCGGCACGAACGAGCTTCGCCGCTGGATCGAGGTCGCGCACAACCGCGCGCAGCTTCGTGACGTACCGGGAGATGGTGTTCTTGACCGGCTCTTCGCCGTCCCAGACGAAGTCCTTGATCTGCTTGTCGCTGACCTTCTCGCCCAGATGCAGCAGAAGTACCACCAGGAGGGCGTGCACCCTGGGTGCCAGGGCGATGAGCTCGCCGTTGGCACGGCGTACTTCCACAGGCCCCAGCACTCTCAGATCCACCGGGTTCGCTCCGATCACACCCCACCAGCTCTACGAGGAAACACACTCACGACCGGCCAGGACTCCCGCTCGCGGTCACTATGTCATCGGTTCGGCTGGACCAAGGATGACCGAGGATGGGCAACGGGTTCGAGCCGTCCGTGCGCGCCTTCGCCCGCAGGTCGTCCTCGATCTGCTTAACCAGGCGGGACGGCAAGGAATGCGTGCTGAGCGCACGGAGGTCGTCCTTGAGCTCCTGATAAGCCTCCTGCGCCGCAGCATTCACGATGATCCGGCCGAGGGTCTGCTGCGTGGCCGCGACCTGTGCGAGCAACCAGCGCTTCTCGGACGACCGCGCCTTGCGGAACACGAGCACGACCGGTCTGCGCAACCGGTTCGCAAGCGTCTCGAGCACGTTGTCGCTGAGACCGATCCCGCGCGCATCCTCCATGAGGTTCAGCACCAACTCCGCCGCGACACGGGTTCGGCCGGAGTCAGCCAGGGTGGTGGCCGCTGTGCCCGCGAGCGCGAACACGCCACTGTCCGTCGGTGCTGCGGAAGCCAGCCGGCGCACCTCATCGAGGTCACCGCGTGTCGGGTCAGCCCGCGTCGCGAGCACCTGGATCAGCGCGCTGCGCGCCGCCTGAACCACTCCGCCGTCCTGGCTCCGATGTGTCGCCGTGAGCTGTGGTGGATCACCCTGAACCGCGACGTACGAGGAGAGCAGCGTGCGCGCCGGGCCGAACGGTGCGGCGTCCCGGCTGACCCATTTTCCGAGCAGCGTGAACAAGTTGGCCTTCGCGCGTGGGTCGGTGACGTGACGCAGGGACCCGAGCATCTCGTCCCAGCTGCGTTCCACCCGGTAGCCCGCGTTTTCGAGAGCCTGCCACAGATTCACCGCAGTCCTTTGCTGCCCGCCGTTGCCCGCGAGCAACCGGTCGAAGATCGGCATGAGGCCGTCGCCGTGCGCCATGAGCACCGGGTAGGCCCGCGGCCCCAGCAACTTGATCGCCTCCGTGATGTGCTTGGCTCCCTCGTCCTTTACCAGGTCGACGAGCAGCGAGAACAGCTGCGGAGCCGTACGGAGGTGGGCTCTGATCGCGCTGGACACCAGCTCTCGCGGCTGGCGGGGCAAGTCGGCAGGCCTGGACTTCACAGCGTCCAGGGCGGCTTGAGCCGTGCTGTGACCGGCAATCGCCGCAGGGATGAGGAACGCCACGAGTCCGTCTGGCCGGCGCCACAGATCCACGTCACCGGCCGCCTCGACGCCGGTGAGCACCTCCGTGATCCCGGCAGGAGTGAGCTCGGCGTTGACGAGCGACGCCCGCGCCACCGCTGCCCACATCTCCGGTCCCGGTTGTGGCCGGTTCGCGGGCGCGGGCAAGGACTCCAGCATGGCGGCAACGCGTCGCGCCAAGGCATCGGCCGCAGGCCCACCAATGCGGAGCAGCAGCGGGAACGGTCCTCTGCTGAGCTGGTGCGGAGCTCGGGGCGGTGCCATCCCGACGAGAAGGTCGATCGTGGGTTCGATCACCCGGTGCTCGGGTTCGAGGCGAGCGAGCACGAACGCTATTCCGACCAGCTCCGCAGCGGCGATCGCGTCCTCGTCGTTCACCTCGACTCGTCCGCGCACCTCTCGCACATGCGTGAGCCAGGGATGTTCCGCGCCGCCGCGCCAGTCGCGATGCAGCGAGAAGTCCTCATCGAACCACCAATGCGCCGCCAGCAACTGTCCAAGCGCCTCGCGGATGGCGCCGGCATCCCGGTCCTTTCCTTCCTGCCCCTGCGGGACGAGGTCGAGGAACTTGCGCAGCAGGCGCCCGTCACGGATGTGTTCCCAGCTCTCCGCCACAAGGCGAAGGATCAGCACACAAAGATCACGTCCATGCGACCGTTCACTGGCCACGCGGTAGAACCGCGCCAGCTGCCCGCCGGCGTACTTGGGGGCCGCGGTCGCGACCGCGGCATAAGTTCTCGGCAGCACATGATGCGTTGGGAAGATGTCAGGCCGATCTTTGATCACGTAGTTCGCGCAGCGGGCGTTTCGCAGGAAGGTGACGACTTCGTCCGGCGCCTGTGCCGCCAGCCGCTCCACCGCCTCCAGCACCGCCTGCCTGCACTCGTCGTTCTTCATGTCCCACACGGAACGGAGTTGGCCGAACAGTTCAGGAAGCCGCTTCTGCACCACCGTGGGCACGATGTACACGTACCTGCGCACGGCCGCAGGCCCAACGACCTTGAGCACGTCGGTCGGCAGCTCCTTCAAGTTCGGGTGGTGAGCGACGACCACCAGCCCGATGCTTGGCAGGCTGGAGCCGCCGGCGGTGATCAGCGTGTCGACGGCGCCGCGCACGGCGGCCTCGTACTGCGGCTGTCTGGCGAGGAGGACGAGCACCTGCTCGAGCACAGCGCCCGCGAACAGGTCGGCCGGGTTGCTCCTCATGTGCTCGACCAACCGATCCGCTGCGTGCTGCCCGTCCCTGGTGATCAGGCCCCAGGCCGCGAAGTACTCGAAGAGCGTCTGGTGGTTGAATTTGAGCACCTTGCCCTCACGTGACAGCACGCTCCGCCGAAGCAGGTGTTCCACCGCCGTGGCGAGCCCGATGGAAGCCTGCACCGGCCATCCGGCACCGATGGCCGCCGCGGCTTGCAGGAGCTCAGTCTCTTCGAGTTCAGGTTTCCCGTGCACGAGGAACGCCACCGCGCACTGCTCCACGGCGATCGAGAGGTCTTCTCCCGTCGCGAAACCGACCTCTGTTCGCTGGTCGGTCTGGACCTTGTGCTTGCGGTACCTGTCATACAGGCCGGAGATGTCGAGCTCGCTCATCGGGAACTCGTCGTCGTACATCTCGAACAGCATCCGCAGGTGCAGAGGACTCCGGCAGATCTCGTGCACGGGCAGCGAACGGGCGACGGCGTTCATGATCCGTTCGGCCCGTGCCGCCGGATCGCGCGGCGCCGCGTCCGGGCAGTACATCCGCGCGTAGTTGGTCACCGCGACGCGCAGCTCCGCGTTGTCGTACCGCTCCAGGTCGAAGGTCTTGCGCCGATCCCGCGACAACAGCGCGGCCTCACGAGGCCGGCAGGCGATCACGATCCGGGCCGCCGCGTCGTCAAGCATCGTGCACAGGGATTCCGTCGCGATCCGGTCCGCGACGCCGTGCAGCAACAGGTCGGCGGTGTCGAGCAGGATCACGGCGGTGTCGCCGGACAGACGGACGGCGTCGGCGGCACGCACGACCTGCTCCGCGGTCACCACCCGGTCCGAGGCAGGTTCGAGCGAGCTCGACGTTGTCAGCCACGCGGAGTTCACCAGCAAGGGTTCGACGCCGTGCAGCTTGCCCAACTGGTGGTAGAGGTCCCACAACATGGTGGTCTTGCCGATACCCGCCTCACCGGCGATCAGGATCCGTTCCTGACCAGGCCCCGTGAGCAGGTCGAGGATGTCCGCGGTGTACCGGAGCCGTTCGACGTGCAGGCCCTCGCTGAGCCGCCGCACGGTCCCGTCGCCGACCGGCGCGATGCCGACGACGTCCATGTCATCGGCCATCAGCTGTGAGTAGCGGCGCAACAGCCGCAGCTCGGAGGGCATCTCACGCTGTGGCGAAATCGGTGGAGCGGTATCGAGGTCTTCGGTAGCCGGCGGAGCAACCACGGGGTTCTCGGCGACCGGCTGTTGTGCGGTCGGTCGGACGAAGTTCTCCTGCATCCACTTCTGGAAGCCGGGACTCGCCCCATGCGCCGATGCGAACTCGGCGAACACTGCCTTGGCGTCCGACCGTCTTCCGTCGGCCGCGAGTGCCTCGATGCTCAGCTTCACCAACTGCTCATCACCGGGCCAGCGGCGCACGTACCGGGCCGCGAGGTCCGACGAGCCGTCGCGCCAACCGAGGGCTGACAGCCGTCGCAAGTGCAGGTGGCAGGCTTGGCGGTACTCCGTGTCCAAGGCCTGCCGGATGCCTATCACGAGCGGGCCGGTGAACGTCTTCGTAAGCCCCGCGAGCGGTGCGCCGCTGGTCTCCTCGATCGCCGCCTGGAGCAGATCGGCCGCAGCCCGGTCGTCTGGGTCGGCGCGAGCCTCGCTCACCTGTCTTCGGAAGCGGTGGTAGTCGACCGCGTCGGGATCAGCGATGTGCAGTCGTGTCTGCTGCCCTTCGAGCGGAGGCAGCCGAACGCGCTCGTCGAAGTTCGCCTCGATGATCTTGCGCAGGTTGCCGATCACCCGGTCGACGGGGTCACTTTCCAATTCCTTGGACCAGATCTCCAGGAGCCGAGTCTTGTTCGTCGGCCGGTCGAGGTCGGTCAACAGGACCGCGAGCAACGCTCTGCAGCTGGGCGTGATGTGGACGGGCTCGCCGGCGTCGTTGATCGCCTCGACCTTGCCGAAGATGCGGAACTCCACGGACGTGCACCACCCCTGTCGTCGCCATCGACGAATGAGTCATCGAACCAGAGACCCGCCCTGCGGGACTCCGAAGGACATACCGCCATCCAGGTGACAGCGAAATTGCCAGTGGATCAGCAGTCGATCCGCCACTTATTCCGCCAGTACCTCCCAGTGCACTCGCTACCAGCGCAAACACATGTAGCTGGGAGTCGGGATGGTCGCGGAGCGGCGGGGAGGCTGGGTGCTCGCACCCGGTCTTTCGGCTGCCGTTCCGTGGTCGACGTGGGTCGGCCGCAGGACCGTCTTGTTCATCGCGCAGCACCCCCAGTCAGCCACACGACTTGCCTACGACCTGCTCCCGCACCTGGAGGACCACGGCCAGATCGACGTCGTCTGGACGACACCCGACGAGGAGTACCGGCTCTGGGACTTCGACGGGTTCATGCGCAAGCTGGGCACGACCAGCGTGCCGTGGTGGCAAGCGGAGCAGACTCCCTACGATCTCATCGTCACAGCCTGCTACGGCGGCCTGGCCGACACCATCGGTCACAAGATCAAGTTGCCTCACGGGATCAACGCCGCGCGCTCGCGGAAGGGCCCCTTCGACGGGGAGGTGCATCACGACCTCACTCGCGCCAAGCTGATGAAGGGCGACGAGGTCGTGCCCTCCGCGCTCATGTTGTCGCACGAGAACGAACTCGATGTGCTCGCGGAGTCCTGTCCGCCTGCCGTGCCTCGCGCTGTCGTGGCGGGGTGCTTGTCGTTCGACCGGATGCTCGTGAGCCGCCACTTGCGGCGGAAGTACCGCCGCGCGTTGCGGGTCCGGCTCGGTCAGAAACTCGTGGTGGTCAGCACGACGTGGTCCCCGCACTCTCTGTGGGGCACGGACTTCACGTTCTTCGAGCGGCTGCGAGCCGCCTTGCCTTCCAGCAGGCACCGCATCGTGGCAGTCGTACATCCGTTCGTGTGGCTCCAGCACGCCGGCACCGTCCGCTCGCTGGTGCGCAAGGCACGCGAGATCGGCATCGGCGTGCTCCCGTACGACGAAGGGTGGCGGGCGGCACTCATCGCTGCCGACCTCGTGATCGGCGACCACGGGTCGGTGACCCAGTACGCGGCCGCACTGGGGATCCCGGTGCTGATGAACGCGAAGTCGCTGGACAACGTGCGCGAGAACAGCACGGCGGACGCGCTCGCGCAACGCGCGACGCTGCTTCGCCCCGGTGACTCCCTCCTGACCAAGGTGCGGGAGGCGATGAAGGCCGGTCCCGCGCTGGACTTCGGCGACCTGGCCGTGTCTAACCACGGACAGGCCCTCGACACCGTGCTGAACACCTGCTACTCGCTGCTGGAAGTGGACTCGCCCGAAATCCCCGCACGGGTCCAGGAACTGCCGATGCCCGTCTTGTTGGACTAGGCGCTCTTGAGTGACCCCAGCCGTTCACGTAGTCGATGTGCCCGTGGATGCCGCAACGCGGTGAGGAGCTCCAAGGCCTGCTCCCAGTACCTTCGCGCGGCGGTCCGGTCGCCGGCGAGCAGGGTCACGTCGCCGAGCTTCTCGACCACATCGACGCGCAACGCCGGAGCTGCAGGGTCGAGTGTCGCGAGGCCCTCGGTCATCTCTGCTATCGCGCGGTCGTACTGGTGCTGCCGCGCACGGGTCTCCCCCAGCCCGACCAGCGCCTGCGCCCGGCAGGTGTGGTCGGCGATCGACGTGGCCGTGCGGATCGCGCGTTCGAAGCAGTCAGCCGCCCCGGAGTCGTCGCCCAGGCCGGACAAGGCGTAGCCGAGTGCGCACAACACCAAGCCGATGCCACGCGGGTGGTGGTGCTGCTCGTTGAGGACCAGAGCACGGGAGTAGAACCCGACAGCGTCCTCCAGCCGTCCGTCGGAGTGCGCGATCCTGCCCAAGCTCTCCAGCGCAGTCGCCTGCGCCCGCCAGTCCTGCCCGTCACGCGCCCTCTCCCACGCCGGCTGCGCGGCGCGCAGAGCAGCGGCCGGATCACCCAGCCTCAGGTGAGCGGCCGCGAGGTGCACGAGCAACCGCGACTCCGCGACCGGATCGCCGAGCCTGCCTGCGGCGACCGCGCCGACCGCGCACGACTCGAGCCACTCGGGGTGAAAACCTCGGTACAAGAACAGTCCCCACATGGCATCACTGAGCTTCCAGGCGAGGTCGTCCCAACCGGACTCGGCAGCGGCCCGCAGGACCGCCATCAGGTTCGGGAGCTGCGTCTCCAGCCAGTCAAGGGCCTCCGCCGACGAGGTGAACCGCTGGGCTCGCGGAGTCAGGTAGTGCTCACCGAGGTGGAATCGCAACGAGGTCGCGACCAGGTCGGCGGTGACAGCCCGGTCCAGGTACCACTCCGCCATCGCCCGTAACGCCTTCTCACGGACCCATAGGTCATCATCACGCTCAGCGCGATCGCGGGCGTGCAGACGCTGCAAGTCATGCATCCGGTAGCAGTCCTCACCCACCTCCGCGAGCATGCTGGTCTCGACCAACACGTCCAGCATGTCCTCAGCCGCCTCGACGGACGCGCCCACCGCCGCCGCTGCCACCTCGCTGCCGAAGACCGCGCCGGGGTGCAGCGCCATCCGCCGGTACATGCGGGCCGCGGCCGGGTTCAGCTCGCGGTACGACACTTCGAAGACCGCCTCGACTGACACCTCGCCGTTCTCCAGCACGAGCGCGCCGAGCCTGCGCCGGTCGTCGGTGAGCTCCCGCACCATGCGGCCGACCCGCCAGCGAGGTCTCGTCACCAACCGCGCGGTCGCGACCCGAAGTGCCAGGGGCATGCCGCCGCACAGTTCGGCCAGCCTCCGCACCACACGAGGTTCCTCAGTCGCTGCCCGCTCGCTGCCCAAAGTGCGCACGACAAGTGCTGTCGCGTCGTCCTCGCGCAACAACGACAGCGGCAGAACTCGAGCCCCGCTCAACACCATGCCGCCCAGGTGGGATCTGCTGGTGATCACTACAACGCTGTCCCCCGCCCCTGGCATCAGCTGTTGTATTTGAGCCGTCGACGCCACGTCGTCCAACAGCAGCGCGATCGACCGTTCCGCAGTGATCGACCTGAACAGGGCGCTTCGCTCCTCCAGCTCCGCAGGAACCTCGGTCGCGGGCACGCCCAATCCCCTGAGCAACCTCCCCAGCACCCTGCCGGGTTCAGCCGGTCCCTGCGGCCCGAACGCGCTCAGGTCCGCGTACATCTGGCCGTCGGGGAACTGATCGGCCCGTTCACCGAGCCACTTCAGCGCGAGAGCCGTCTTCCCGATACCTCCGGGGCCGACGATAATGACCACGATCAGCCCGCTGACATCTGCGGCCACGTCGTCCAACGCCGACAGCTCCTCTTCCCGCCCGGTGAACCCGGCCGGAATCGGAGGCAACTGTTGCAGGGAGTACTGCCGTGTGCTGGGGTGGACGTGCACGTCGCCCTTAATCAGCTTCGCTTGGAAAACCGTGCCGTGCACAGATCCGATCACGCGGTTCCCGCCTTGGACATGCTGGTCGCCCATCGGCACCTCCCCGAGCGAAGCCGGAGCTTCGGAGTATGCGCACCGAAGGATCGCCGGCGACCAGATGATCACCACTTCTCACCTGATCGTCGCACCGCCCGTCACTCAGCGTGGGACCTCAGTTCGTGGCTTCGTCACCGCCCGCCGGCTGGAGGACGGTGCTCGGACAGGCTTGACGAACCCAGGCATTCTCAGCGCGGACCGCGGCGGCTTCACCTGCGTGACCGCAGCGTTGAACACATGCCGCGCTTTGACGGCGTGCTGGACCAGTGGACCTACGAGAAGAACGAGGAGCAGCAGGCTGACCGGGTCCGTGGCCCCCTTCGGAGTCGGTTCGGCCAGGGTTTTGAAGTCGCCCAACTCACTCGCTCGGCCGCGACCAGTTTCTCCTGAATTTCCGCTCTAACGGCACTCGTGAGCTCCTGATCGCCAACCGCATGCAGGGCTCGCCCGATACGGGTGCGCCATTTCCTCAACCAGGATGTACGGCCGCATAGGAGAGAGCCCTGCTTGACAGGCAGATGGATTCCGTCGGATGGTCGAGCAGCTCGGCAAACGCATCTCGCTGGCCCTGCCGACGCTAGTCTTCGTTGTCCGGCTTGACGATATCCTTATCGCTCGCTAGATGGGCAGGTCGCAAACCGATCACTAGGGACAGCGCTCGACACCGCAGACCAAGATCACAGAGCGCGCCCCAAAGAGCACTTGTAAGACACCCTGAACTGCGATGACAGCACGACTAGACCAATAAGCACCTCCGCCGCGACCGATGCCCCGCCCTAAACCGGTAGTAAATTCAGTAGCTGAAACAGCCAGCTACGAGCGAGATACCAGAAGACCCCACGAGACGCAATCAGATCACTCACGCAGGTCAGAACAGAAATAGCGAGACAGACCGAACCACCTGAAACTCGACAGGATCCGTTCACACCGAAGAGGTCACTGGTTCGATCCCAGTATCGCCCACAGTGTGTTTTACCTAGTCAGACGGCCTGCCGATGATTTCATCGGCGGGCCGTTTGCGTTGCATTGGGAGCAAATTGGGAGCACGGGCTCCAGAACACATTTGCGATACCTAAACGTTCACACCGCTTCGTCCAGTCCTTCCATGATCCAGGCCCACCCGCCATCCTCTTCCCAACGGCGCTGCAGCTGCTCCAACATCCTGCCGATCATGGCGTCCGTCACATGCGAATACCGGTCGTGGACCTCCTTGCGCTTGTGTCCCAGCCGTTCGAGGCGCAGCACGTGCGGCACGCCATCCTCGATGAGCCACGTCTCATGCGTGTGGCGCAGATCGTGGAAGTGCATCCCTTCCTTGAGCGGAGCCCAGCCGAGAGCTTCGTTGCCAGCAAGAGCCGGCAACCAGACGCGCTGCCGGAAGTTGGACCGTCGCCGCAATGCACCCCGCGCACCGGGGAACACGAACCTCGAGTCGGGGTTGCGCTCATGGTGTGCACGCAACTCGTTCACGAGGAACGGCGGCAGGTGAACGTCGCGCACGCTGGCCGGGGTCTTCGGCGGACCGAGAACAAGCTGCTGCCCACGAACCTCATGCAGCGCACCGAACTCCGGATCCACCGCGATGCGCGGGTCCGAATCCAAGTAGATCCTGATCCACTGCAGCCCAGCCAGCTCACCCCACCGCAGACCGGTATAGGCGCCGGTGATCGTCAGCAGCCCGTCATCGGGATTGGCGCCCTGTGCTCGCTGTACTGCCACAACCCGCCCGTACGCCGCTCGGTCCTGGGCGCTGGCCTGTGTGGTGCCCGGCATGGTCGGCGGCCTCGCCGTCGCCCTGTTGACGGCCGCACTCACCACCAACGCGGCCGTCCTGGTCGCTGTCGGCGCCGTCATGGCCGCCGTGCAGAAGGCCGTCTGCGACGCCACCCGCATCGGTCCACCCGCGAATGTGGCGCTCACCTTCATCAGCTCAACCGCCCTGTTCCTGCCGCAGACTCCCGGCCAGGTCCCCGGCCACATCGGTCTGGCACTGGTGGCGGGTGTCTGGGCCTGGCTGGTCTGCATGGCGCCCGGTCTGTTGCGCCCTCACGGCCCCGAGCGCCGCGCCACCGCCAATGCCCTCGAAGCGGTCGCCGCGTACGCCGCCACGTGCGGCGAACCAGAGGGTCAGGTCAAGGCTCGTACGGTCGCAGCAGCAGCCGTCCAGACCGCCTGGCAATGCCTGCTGGTCTCCAGGGACCGCACCGACCTCACCCGCCGCTGCCTCGAACAGCTCGTCGTCCGTGCCGAGGGCGCATTCACCGCGCCTGCGGACGCGGACCCGCAGCGTCTGCTGGCATGGGCGCGCGACTTGCGCGGGTCTGGTCCGGTCCCGCACCTCGGTCCTCTGCTGCCAGCGGACGACGAACTCCTCGGCGTGGACGCCGAGATGACCGCACCGCACCCGCCGTGGTGGAGCAGGCTCAGCCCGCTCGTCCCGATCGCGGTGCGCACAGCCTTCGGCTGCGCCCTTGCCGGATACGCGTCCCTCGCCCTCGGAGTCAGCTACCCGTACTGGGCCCTGGTCACCGCCGCCTCGCTGTACCAGGCCGACCTCTCGCTCACCTGGCGACGAGGGGTCGAGCGGGTCATCGGCAACATCATCGGCGTCCTCGCCTTCGCCGCGATCGTTCCGATCGCCCACTTGCATCCGACGGCCCTCGTGCTGTGCTTCCTCGCATTCTGCTTCGCCGGTGCGGCGCTGATCGGCCCCAACTACTGGCTCCACACGGTCTGCGTCACCCCGATGGCTCTGTTCATCGCCGAGTTCGCGCAGACACAGGACTCCGGTCAACTGATCACCGAACGGATCGTGGACACGCTTGTCGGCGCGCTCGTCGGCTTCGTCGCAGCTGTGGCGGTCACCAACCGGCGCGCGGGCGATCGCCTCGAGCACGCGCTCACCACCGTCGAGCACGCCCGCGAGACCACTGCAGGTCTCCTCGCCGAGTCGCAACCCGCTTCCAGAGCCCTGGATGCCTCCCGACGTCGCCTCGCCGCCGCGCTCGTCGAACTGCGTGCCTGTGCCGACACCGCGGCCGGCGAGTGGTGGCTGCGGCTTTACGAAGCCAGGGGCTGATATCCCTCGACCAGGACACGGCCACCACCGCGCGGAACATGCAGACGTGACCGCACCTCAGGGATCCAGTCACGCGTCGAGCGCCCGGCGTTTCCGGTGCCGGGGCGCTATCCGAGGCTCTCCGTGCTGGGCACGACCACGTACTGCCGCAGATGCAGGTCGCGGAAGCTCACCGGGCCGCGCGGACCGGGAACTCGGTCGATGTTGATACCGGTTTCCGGCAGTCGCAGCAGCTTAAAGCCGTCCAGCAGTCGCGTCGTGGAATTCCAGAAAACCCCCGAGCCGCCGTAGGCATCGATGAACTCGGTCGCGGCCGCCGGGTCGTCGGTCGCGATGGCGGCGGCCAGCCCGGACGTTTCCTCGTTCGCGATCCGAGCCGCGTCCAACGGCCCCTCGGCGGCGTCGATCGTCACGGTCGCCGCTCGCTCGGAGTCGAGTGCCCACTCGAATCCACGTGGGTGGGTGTGCGGCGGAAGTGAAGCGGTGATGCCCAGGCTGTCCAGCAGCGAAAGAATGCCTGGCAGCCGTTCGTCGTACCCAGACCGGTCGATGAGCAGCAGATTGAGCCGGTTGCACACGCCCAGGCGGTCGAGTCCCTCGCTGATCAGCTCGTGCACGGTTTTCTCGTCCGCGGCCGAATGCACGTACAGGACCCCGCCGCCGTCGGCATGGGCGAGGGTCCGCACGCCGTGGCGTGCGCCCTCGCGGCCGAGTTCGCGGGTGCTGTCGCCGCTCCCACGCAGGATGACGAGCGGGATGAGTTCGGGTAGTGCCACCAATGCGTAAGCGGCCGAGCGGTCGTCGCTGGGCACCAGCTGGATGGCGTCCGGGTCCAGCCCCGCCTCGCCGAGCGCCGGTGCGATCACCTGGTTCACCAGGGCCTGAGACGAGCCGAGCGCGGCCGATCCGGTGCGGAGCACGCCCGCGTTGCGCGACTTGAGCAACTGGGACGCGATGTCGAGGGTGACGTTCGGGCGCGCCTCGAAGTTGGCGCCGATGACACCGACCGGTCGCCTGCGCTCCAACAGGGTGAGACCGTCTGGGCGCACCTCGACAACCGTGTCCCGCGGCTCGTGCGCGGTGTCCGCCAGCGTGCGCAGCTCCGCAGCCATGGCCTCCAGCCGCGGCGCGGTCAGCCGCAGGCGATCCTGAAGGGCGGGCGACATGCCTGAGGTGACGGCCGCCGCGAGGTCCTCCTCATTGGCGGACATGAGTGCCGGCTGCGCCGACTCCAAGCGCTCCGCCATGCCTCGCAGCGCCGAGTCGATCTCGATATCCGTAGCACGTACGAGGCTCGTTCCGCCTTGCCTTGCCCGAGTCGCACAAGCACGAACGACACTTGCGGAAGCGGATCCTCGGTAGCTCTCGTCGCTGGTCATGGGTCTCCCTCTCGCGGTCGGGACACCGCAGCAAACTGACTCCACCTAGCGCCAGGATTGTAGCATTGTTCAACAATACTACGAGGCGCAGGTGGTGTTGCGGGGGCGCTGAACATCGGATTTCAGACAACGGTGCGCATACCGGCCCATGAGCCTTGTGACCACTGCGGAGAGCGAGTTGCCCGCCTGGTCAACCGGTCCCGGCGCGGTGGGCGGACCTGAAACCACCAGGCGTTGTGCCGGTCTGCCGGGTGAAGAACTTGCCGAAGTTGGTGGGCTCACTGAATCCGAGCCTGCGCGCGATGGCCGCCACCGGGTCGTCGGTGTGCGCCAGCAGCCGCTGCGCCTCCAGGGCAACGCGGCCGTCGATGACGTGCTTCACGGACTGTCCGGTGGCGGCCGTGCACGCACGGGTGAGGGTCTTGACGGAGTAGCCGAGCCGCTGGGCGTAGTCCTCGGCACGCCGGACCGTGGCGTAGGAGCGTTCGAGCTCGGTGCGGAACCGGGCGTAGACCTCGCCGCCCGCATGCGGCTGGTCGCTCTTGGGCAGGCGGTCGACGTGCAACAGCAGCGCGGCGAGGATGAGCCGAAGGATCTCTGGCGAGACCGCGTCCGGCGGGCGGGTGAACTCGGCGCGCAGCTGACTGAGCAACGTCGACAGCGTGGCGTAGGCCGGGCTGACGCCCAGCTGCCAGCAGACCGGGCCGTACCACTCGCTGGTCAGGTGCTCGGCGCCGCTGAAATCAGGCGGGAAGGCCGGGGTGAACATCAGGTGGATGCCGTTGGACGTGCCGAGATCGCCGAACCGCTGCACCTGCCCCGGCCGGACCCACAGCAGCGTGCCCGGCCGGCAGGGGTAGGTCACGAAGTCGACGGTGCGCGTGCCGGTCCCATCTGTGACCAGAGTGAGGGTGTGGAAGTCGACGCGGTGCAGCCCGCCCGGCTGCCGTCGCCGCATCCGTTCGTGCAACGCGGCCAGGTCGGTGATCTCGAAGCCGGGAACTCCCGCGTCCGGCGGGTTGAAGCCGAGGCTGGTGATCGGCTCGTCCTGCATCACACCTCCGTGTCCGATTCTGACCATGGCGAGTCTGCAGGACATCTCGCTCGCCTGCGCAAGCGGGGACGAAAGTAGGGGCCATCACCGCGGCAGGGCACCGCCACACCAGAGGAGACCGGCATGAACGGGACGATCACGATCATCGACAAGGGCGCTGTCCGCATCCACAGCTACATGGCGCCGGACACCAGCGTGAACGTCACCACCCAGCTGATCGAGACTCCCTCGCGGATCATCGCCGTCGACGCGCAGTTCGTGCTCGCCTACGCCGACGAGGTGGTCTCCTACGTCGAGGGACTCGGCAAGCCGCTGGACCGGGTGATCGTCACGCACGCACACCCCGACCACTACAACGGCGTGGCCCGCTTCGGCGCGCCGGTGCACGCTCTGGCGGTCGTCCGCGACCAGATCATCGCCCGCGGCGACAGCCAGGACCCGACCGGTGCGATCATCCCGCTCACCGACGTCACGCCGACGGTCGAGATCGTCCCTGGCGCCGAGATCATCGACGGCGTGCCGTTCGTCTTCGAGACCCTCTCCGGCGGTGAGGCACCCGACCAGTTGGTGATCAAGCTGCCGGACCACGGCGTGCTCGTCGCGCAGGACCTCGTCTATCACGACATCCACCTGTACCTGGGCAACAACGACATCGCCGGCTGGCAGCGCGCGGTCGAACAGTTGGCCGGCGAACCCGGCTACGACACCGTCCTCGCCGGCCACGGCCTGCCCACCGGTCCCGAGGTCTACACCGAGCTGCTCGCGTACCTGGCCGACGCCCGCGAACTGCTGGGCGACGACGGCGAGGCGTACAAGAAGGCGATCGTCGACCGCCACCCCGGCTACCGCGGCTCGTTCGTGATCGACATCGCCAACCGGTACCTCTTCGCCGGCGGCCACGTGTGACCGGTGTCAGCGGCGCCAGGGCAGGTCGCGTGCCGGGCGGTCGGGGCCGGAGAGTCCGGACAGGACGATCTCGCAGACCTCCCCGAACACCCGGATCTGCTCGGCGTCCAGCCGGTCGAAGACCGCGGCCCGGACGGTGGCCACATGACCGGGCGCGGCTCGCTCCAACGTGGACAAGCCGGCCTCGGTGACGATGGCGAGCTGGCCACGCCGATCGTCCGGATCACCCTCGCGGCGCACCAGGCCGTCATCGGCCATCCGACTCACGGTGTAGGACAACCGGCTGCGGGCGACTTTCAGGGCTTCGGCGAGATCGGTCATGCGCAGCCTCCCGTCCGGAGCCTCGGAGAGGAAGACCAGTACGGAGTAGTACAGGTGGCTGATCCCGGCGTCACGACGGAGCCGCTGGTCGAGCGTGTCCTCCATGAGGAGGGTCAGTGACCGGTAGGCGCGCCAGGCGCGCTGTTCCTCGTCGTTCAGCCAGCGGGTCTCCATGTGACCAGCCTAGCAGTTTGTACAAATTTGAAGTACTTCCTTGAAATTTGAAGTACCTGCCCTTAGGCTCGGATGTGCTTCAAATTTGCAGAACTTTGAAGGAGTGAGCATGAGCGACCTGACCTTCACCGTCTTCGACCTGGACTTCCCCGTGGGGTCCCGGAACAAGACAGCCACCCTGGTCACCGGAGAGAACGAGGCCCTGCTGGTGGACACCGGGTTCACCCGCGCCGACGGCCACCGCCTGGTCGCGGCGGTGCTCGACTCCGGCAAGACGCTGACGACGGTGTTCATCAGCCACGGCGACCCCGACTACTACTTCGGTGCCGAGGTCGTCGCCGACGCCTTCCCCGACGCGCGGTTCGTCGCGACGCCGCAGGTCATCGAACACGTCCAGCACTCCTACGAGGGCAAGCTCAAGGCGTGGTCCGCACTCGGCGCGAACCTGCCCACCCGGCTCGTCGAGCTGACCCCGCTGACCGGCGACCTCGACCTGGAAGGCCACCGCTTCGAGCTCAGGGGCGGCCCGGCCGAGCTGCCCGACCGGCACTACCTGTGGCAGGCCGACGCACAGGCGGTCCTGGGTGGCGTGCTGATCTTCGGCCAGGAGCACGTCTGGGTCGCCGACACGCCGAAGCCCGAGCAGCGCGCCTCCTGGATCGGCCTGCTCGACGAGATCGCCGCCCTGGACCCGCAGCTGGTCGTCCCCGGCCACCGTCTCCCCGAGGCGCCCGCCGACGCCTCCGCCATCAGCGGCACCCGCGAGTGCCTGCTCGCGTTCGAGGAGGAGTTCGCCGCGGCCGCCGACGGCGCGGCGCTGACCGAGGCGCTGGTCAAGCGCTACCCGGACCACGGCATGCTGATCGCGGCGCAGATCGGCGCGAAGGTCGCCAAGGGCGAAATGAGCTGGGGCTGATGAGCGACTTCGCCACCTCCGGCGCGCCCGCCGACGTCGTGCGCCGGCAGTACCTCGCCTCCGCATCAGGTGATCTCGACGCCCTGCGCGCGACCCTCGCGCCGGACGTCGAGTGGACCGAGATGGCCGGCTTCCCTCTCGCCGGCACCTACCGCACGCCCGAAGGCGTCACCACCAACGTCATGGAGAAGCTCGGCCAGGACTGGGACGGCTGGGCCGCGCACGACGACACCTACGTCGTCGACGGCGAGAACGTCGTGGTCCTCGCCCGCTACACCGCGGTGAACAAGGCGACCGGCAAGCCGATCAACGTCCGCGTCGCCCACCACTTCGTCGTGCGCGGCGGCCTCATCGTGCGGTTCGAACAGTTCGTCGACACCGCACTCGTCCGTGACGCGATGAGCTGAGGAACGGAACCACCATGTCCCCGACCGTTCTGCTGGTCCACGGCGCCATGCACACACCCTGGATCTTCGAGCCACTCCGCGAGCGGCTGACGGCGCTAGGCATCGCCTCGGCCGCCGTGCAGCTGCCCAGCAGTCACCCCGACAGCGCCGCGACCAAGGGGCTGACCGAGGACGTCGCCGCGGTGCGCGCCGCGATCCGGCAGGTGGGCGGTCCCGTCGTGCTCGCGGCCCACTCCTACGGCGGAGTCCCGGCCACCTGGGCCGCGGCCGACAACCCTGACGTGGCCGAGCTGGTGTATCTGGCCGCGTTCGCGCTGGATCCCGGGATGTCGATGATGACCTGGATGGGCGGCGACTTCCCGCCCTCGTGGTTCCACTCCCCCGACGGCCTGGCCGTCAAGGTGGGCGATCCCGAGGAGTCGATCTTCAGCGGCGTGGATCCCGTGCTGACGGCCGCCGCCGTCGAACGACTGAACTGGCAGGGTCTCGGCGCCTTCACCGAGGAGCTCGGCGCCACGCCGACCGGCCTGCCGGTGACCTACGTCGTCGCCACGGAGGACCCCGCACTGCCACCGGCGGTCCAGGTGCAGTGGGCCGCTCGCGCCGACCACCGCGTCCACGTCCCGTCCGGGCACTCGCCGCACCTGTCCCACCAGAACGAGGTGGCCGCAGTCCTCGCGGACGCGGTCACCCGTGCGAAAGGAGAATGATCATGCGGATCGCCGTCATCGGTGCCGGGAAAATGGCTCGCGGCATCGCCACCCGCCTGCTCTCCGGTGGGCACACCGTGGCCATCACGGCCAGGGACATCACTCAGGCCAAGGCCCTCGCCGCAGATCTGACCGGCGACGTGCGCACCGGTGACGACACGGTGGTGGACGACGCCGAGATCGTCGTCCTGGCCGTGCCGTTCGCCGTCGCCGAGGAACTCGCCGCCTCGTACGGCCCGCGACTGAACGGCAAGATCGTCGTGGACATCAGCAATCCGGTGAAGCCGACGCTCGACGGGCTCGTCACCCCGCCGGGCACCTCGGCCGCCGCGGCGATCGCGCAGGCCGCCGGCGACGGCGCGCGGGTCATCAAGGCGTTCAACACGACGTTCGCGTCGACGCTGATCGCGGGCGAGGTCGCCGGCACGCCGCTGGACGTCTTCATCGCCGGTGACGACGAGACCGCCCGCAAGCAGGTCGCGGACCTGGTCGCCGGCAGCGGGCTGAACCCGGTCGACGTCGGCCCGCTCGAGTGGGCGCGGGCGTTGGAGGGCTTCCAGCTCCTGCACATGTCACTCCAGCTGCGCGACGGCGGCCACGGCTGGGGCAGCACCATCAAGATCGTCGCACCCTGAACCCCACGAAGATGTCCATCGAACACGAAGCACAGCCGCTCGCGCCGGAACGCCACCCGGCGATCCGGCGCGGACTGCCACTCGTCCTCATCCTGGGCTCGCTGACCGCGCTGGCCCCGCTGACCATCGACCTCTACCTGCCCGCCCTGCCGCTGGTGAGCCGTGATCTGCAGGACTCACCGGCGACCACCCAGCTCACTTTGACCGCGTTCATGGCCGGACTGGCACTCGGGCAACTGGTCATCGGCCCCCTGAGCGACGTTCTCGGCAGGCGGCGCCCACTGCTGGCCGGCGTGATCGGGTACGTCCTGGCGAGCATCGCGTGCGTCGTCGCCCCCAGCACCGAACTGCTCGTCGGCGCACGCCTCGTCCAGGGGCTGGCCGGAGCCGCCGGCGTCGTCATCGCCAGAGCCGTCGTCCGCGACCTGTACGGCGGCATCGCGGCAGCACGCCTGCTGTCCTCGCTGATGCTGGTGGCGGGCACCGCCCCGGTCGTCGCCCCTGTCCTGGGCGCCCAGTTGCTGCGCCTGTCGTCGTGGCGGGGCATCTTCCTGGCCCTGACGCTGCTGGGTCTCGTCATCGTGGTCGCCACGGCGGCGTTGCTCCCGGAAACCCTCCCGCCCACGCGCAGGCAGCGCGGCGGCCTGGGCACCACCCTCCGCACGATGCTCGGCCTGCTGCGCGACCGGACGTTCACCGGCTACCTGCTGACCGGCAGCCTTGGGTTCGCGGCCCTGTTCGCCTACATCGCCGGCTCGTCGTTCGCCCTGCAGGAGGTCTACGGCGCCTCCGCGCAGACGTACAGCCTGCTGTTCGCCCTCAACTCCATCGGCCTGGTCGCCACCGGGCAGCTCACCGGCAAGATCCTGATCGGACGGTGGCCCACCCGCCGCATCGTGGCGATCGGGCTGGTCCTGTTGTGTGCCGCGGCGGCGGTTCTGCTCCTGCTCACGATCGTCCACACCGGACTGCCCTGGGTCGCCGTGCTTCTGTTCGTGGTGGCCTGCCCCGTCGGCCTGGTCCTGCCCACCACCACCGCCCTCTGCCTGCAACGTGCCCCGCACGCCGCCGGGAGCGCCTCCGCGCTGCTGGGCACGACCCAGTTCCTGCTGGGATCCTTCGCGCCCGCGCTGACAGGCCTCGGCAACCAGTCCACGGCATCGCCCGTGGCCGCCGCCGTGCTCGGTCTCGCAGTCGCCGCGACCGGCTGCTTTCTCGTCCTGTGCCGCCCCTTCCACCCGGCGGAGGACCTCAAGTGACTGTTCACGCAAGTCGGTGAACGCGACCTGGCCCGCCTCTGAGGCGGGCAGGTCGCGGAACTGGTGTACGTCGCGGCCTTCGCGTTGGAGCCAGACACCTCGATGATGGAGTGGATGAGCGGGTCTCACCCCGATGAGGTGGCCATCGTTCTCGCCGAAGCTGTGGCACGGGCTCCCGCGGGTTCTGCGGGGTGCAGCCGTTGTTGCGGACGAACCTGTCACGCAGTGCCCTTCCTGCCGAGATGCCCAGCACTCCGTCGTTGACGCCGTGCATGGCCAGGTAGGCGATCGGCTGGGTGCCGCCGCCGCATCCGCTGATCTGCCCGCCGGCGTACACGGCGACCGCGCGGAAGACGTTCGGACGCGCACACGCCAGCGCGAAACTCATGCCACCGCCCCAGCTGAAGCCCACGGCGAAGCGCCTGCTCGTTTCGACGCAGAGGTCGCCCTCGATTCGCCTGAGCATGTTGTCGACGAACGTCACGTCCTCGCCGCCGGCGTTGCCCCACCCGTTGCCCAGCCCCTGAGGCGCGACGAAGATGGTGCTGTTGTTCGACAACCTCAAGAGCCCGTAGTACTGCCAGTACTGCGGGTTGACGGTCCGGCCGGTGGCCACGTCGGTGGCGGTGCCGCCCCTCCAGTGGAATCCGAAGACGATCCGGTAGGGCGTGTTCCTGTTGTAGTTGTCCGGAAGCTTCAGGATGAAGCTGCGGTTCTTGCCGTTGCTGGAGATCGTGTGCGTGCCGTTCCCCAGCGTCGGGGTCTTGCCACAGCCCGCGCTGGCCGCGGTGGCGCCCACCTCCGCGGGCGCCGCCGCCGCGCCCGCGGACTGCCCCGCGCCGACCGACGAGACGACGAGAAGCGCCGTCACCGCCGCCGCCTTGAAGAACGATTTGTACTTGGCCATTACCTGGTTCCTCTCAGTTGCCGAGCTGGGGAATGCGGCCGGAGAACGTCAGCTTCACGACGTAGGCCGGTGCGCCGAACGGGGCGCTGGACGACGGCATGGTGATCTGCAGGGCCGAACCGGTCTGGGTGCGGCCGGGCAGGTTGATGTACGAGCCGGCGTGAATCCAGCGTCGTGGCGAGCTTGCTGACGATCATCACGCCGAGCTCACCGTGCGCGTGCTCGGGGAAGGTGACCGAGTATCCGGCGGCGGTGAAGGCCTCGGCCAGGAACATGCTTCCCGCGGTGGCCTTGGTTTCGGTCAGCACCAGGACTTCCTCTGGGCGAGCGGCGAGCCATCGCAACTGCCGGCGAGCGCGATCGATCGACGGTGCGCCCACGTTGACGGTGAGCAGCCTCAGCGACCGCTGCCACCGAACGGGGCGGCAGCAGACGGGTGAACGGGCACGGCCGCAGTGGCGGATACCGCCCGGTCGAGGCGGCCGTCGAAGACGTCAGCGTGCTCGCGCCGGCAGGTGAAGCCTTCCTAACAACCTGGCGGATGACGTCAGCCCTGTACGACCCCGGACATTCGGTTGATCAAATCTGAGCTGGTGTAGTGTTGATTTTGCCGGGAACACCTCGTACGTGGGCGGTCAAGCTCACGTCGTACTCGGCGAAAACCGAACCGGCCGTTTCCGGCCAGGGACGGGAGTCCCGGCATGATGTCGGCATCCCACCTTCCCATCTCGCCACCGTCCGGCTACGCCTCCGAGCGGTCACGGCTTTCGCCACGCACATTGCTCGCCGATCTGGGCGGCGTCCTGTGGCTGGGCTACTACCACCTCGTCGACCGCTGGCGGCGGATCCGCCTGGACGGGAAGGTCTCACGACCTGTGCACACCATCGACCTGGCCATGTTGGGCGGACATCGCCGCGCAGTCCCCGTGCGCAGCGGCCACGCCGAGGTGCACGTGCTGAGTTTGCGCCGTTCCCTCGCGCACCGGTCGCGTTGACCATTCGCTCACACCCTCCACAGTGGAGCGTTCACGGCCGCCAGCCCGAAAGTCCCGCTTCGTGGCCGCACTTACGGCAGTTTCGCGACGGATTCGAGACTGTCCGTGATGACGAGGTCCTCGCAAGGGCCAGGTGTCCACACGTCCCCGTCACCCCAGAACACGCAGCAGTCCAACGGTTCGGATCATCAACACTGACAAGGCCGAACACGCAGCGGGCACTACCCGGTCTCCGGCCCGGCCTGCCCTCAGTTCTGGGCGGGGAAAGTGAATCCCTTGACGAACAACCAGATCGGGAGGATCAGCTCGAAAATGCCGCCTGGGACCAGTGCGATGAGCCCGACACCTTGTGTCACATCGACGATGTCGAACATGTCCAGCACACACCCCACCAGCAGCGCTGGATAGCTGACCAGGCCGAGGATTGCCAGCGGGCGCGGGATCAGCCGCGATCGGTACAGCAGCACGGCCATGCACGTGCCGGCCGCCGTGGTGACCAGATAGATCAGCAGAGTGGCCGCGCTGTACTGCGCCCGCAGCAGGGCACCAAGACTCGTCGAAGTGGCACCGTCGACGGTGCCATCGCGCACCCCGGCGCCGAGTTCGAGCATCAGAAGCGGGACTGCCAGGTAGAACAAACTCGCGGCGAGCTCCGCGACCCGGAACCCGACGTGTGCCAGGGCCAGCGACTCACCGTGGCGTTTCAGCAACGGAAACAGCAGGACCGCGATACCCACCACCCCGAACTGACCGGCCAGCAGAGACGCACCGACGGCCAGGCTTCCGGTGTCGGCGGACGCACCGGCCAGGAAATCCGGCCGGCTCAGCACTCCGCCGATGAGCGTGTCCGCGAAGATGAACGCGATGGTGGCGATGAGGAAGAGCAACCCGACGAGGGTTGCGGTCTTCCTGGTCGAGGCGGTCGTCGGCGCACTCTGCTGCATCGCCCCATCGGAGACGGCCGGCACGAGGGGCTTCTCGGGTGCTGACATGGCATTCGCTCTCTCTATTCAGTTGATTCGCTGACAGTGAGCCGGCTACCCCGGATCACGAGCCACAACGCCAACAGGAATTCACCGACGAACGTGAACGAGGCGACATCGGCCCAGGAGTGCCGGGAGAGCATCACGCCGAAGCTGTCGATCACGTAGCCCAGTCCCGCGACAACGAGCAGAGCACCCAGAAGCCTTGGTACATAACCTGATCGCCAGGCCAGGTAGCCGAGGAGAAGCAGGTGCGACCCGAACAGGCCGAGACCGGCCATCCACAGGTCGTTGAACGCGGTGAGTTCCAGCAGTGCCAGGGCGTGCAACTGGTCCCTTCCGAACACCGCGAGGTAGGAGTCGCCGCCGAACAGGCGCAGTCCTCTGAGGAGCTGGCCGACCGCCACCATGAAAACCGCCGTGTAGACCAGCCTGAACGCCGCCGCGAGCATCGAGAGGTTCCTGCTCGCAGGGCTGAACACGCGGTACAGACCCCACGCCACGACGACGTCGAGCGCGATTACCACGAAGACACACGCGACAGCGAGCCGGAACAGGCCGGTGGACTCCGTGATGTGCACGGCTGTCTGCGCCGGATCCCCCTTGACCACCAGTCCGTCCAGCGCGACGAACTTGGCGAAGCCCGCCAGCGCGGACATCAGCAACAGCCCGGCTCCTGCCGCGACACTCGCGTGGCGAAAGGCCCGATCTCCTTCGTCCTCCGGCGAGGTGGAACGCCCGGACGGACTTCGGGTGCGGCTCGTCATCGAGGTTCCCCAGCCTCCGGCGAACTTCGGCCGTCAGCGCGGCCAGGTCGTCCACTCAGGACGCCGGCCAGACACACGAGAACTTGGAACCGGCTGCAGTGACAATCCCGGCAGAGTCGGCGAACGGCGCTCAACCCCCGTGACATGTCAGCCGGCGCCGTGAGCGGAAACATCTCGGCGGCCTCCCTCGACGCGTCAGCAACTCGACGCTTGCGCCGCCAAGGTCCGGAGCGGATGTCCGACACATCCCGATCCACCGCGTCAAGCCGATGCGGTCCGGCAGATGGCGCGGCCGGTGGGATGCCTTGCCAGCGTAGAACTCCTCGACATCCACCGAACAGGGCCGATGAGGTGACTGCGACCAACCTGCCGTCCGGATGTGGTTATCCGGTGCAACTGGGGACTGCCGGGACGCCGGCGGGCGCCCGGGCCGGGAGGATCTCGCACCGGGCCCGGCAGCCGGTAGCCTCGGTGGGCTGACTGAATCAGCAACCGCCCGGACCCGCGGTCTCGTCACCTCGCAGTGAGGAGATCCATCGATGGGCAGGATCGCCCTGGTGTCCGAGCACGCCAGTCCGCTGACAGCGCCCGGTCGGCTTCACGCGGGAAGCCAGAGCCTCTACGTCGCGAACGTTTCAGCCGCGTTGAGCGGTATCGGTCACGAGGTGGTCGTCTACACCCGGCGCGACGATCCGCACACACCCGCCAGGACGCGCGTCGGTGCCGGTTACGAGGTGGTGCAGGTTCCTTCCGGGCCAGCCAGGAGGATCACGGGTGACGAGGCGACCGCCCATGCCGGGGACTTCGCGAGATTCCTCAGCACCGACTGGAACACGAACCGGCCGGACGTCGTGCACGCACAAGGCTGGCTGTCCGGCATCACGGCGGTGCTGGGAGCCCGGCACAACCGGGTGCCCGTGGTGCAGACGTTCCACACGCTGGGCGCCGACCTCCAGCGGCACCGCGGCGACGATGACTCGCTCACGATGAAACGCCTGGCCGTCGAACGGCTTCTCGGCCAGCAGGTCGCCCACGTCGTCGCCACCCGCACGGACGAAGCCGAAGGCGTGTTGAAGATGGGCATCAGCCGCGCGAAGGTGTCTGTCATTCCCCACGGCGTCGACTTGACCCTCTTCACCCCGCAGGGCTTGACCGCCGGGCGCAACGGTGTGCGTCGCATCGTGTCGGTCGGACGTCTGCTGCCACACCAGGGATTCGACGACCTGATCCGCGCCCTGACCTCTCTGGAGGACGCCGAGCTGGTGATCGTCGGCGGTGGATCCGTGAGCGGACGGCTGCGCGGTGACACGGAGGCGAGGCGGCTGCGTGCGCTCGCACGCGTACGCGGTGTCGCACACCGAGTCACGCTGGCCGGGCATCTGCGCCACCACGAGCTTCCCGCGCTGCTGCGATCGGCGGACGTCGTGGCGTGCACGCCGTGGTACGAGTCGTGCGGCGTCGCGGCGCTCGAAGCGATGGCGTGCGGAGTTCCGGTGGTGGCGACCTCCGTCGGCGGTTTCGTCGACACCGTGGTGAACGGGCAGACCGGGATCCAGGTACCGCCGAGGAATCCGGGCGCGATCGCGAAGGCGTTGCGAACGCTTCTCCCGAACGACACCCGCCGGGAGCTGCTCGGAGCCGCCGGACGCGACCGGATGCACGCTCGGTACTCGTGGCATCGCATCGTCTCCGAACTGATGCAGGTCTACACCGCCGCGGGCCGCTCGTCGTTCACCGAATCCCGAACAGTCCCTTTGCGACAGTCTCATGTGGACCTCTAGCGGGGCGGTGTCGCGGCGTTCTGCTTGCCGTGCCGGTCGATCACCGTTCGATGCGTGTAGGGTTGGGCTCGTCGAGTTCTTCTCGCATGTGGGCGGTCAGGCTCATGTCGTCCTCGGTCACGCACTGACGCCGATTCTGATGCCGGCAGAACTCACCTCGCCGGCAGGCCCTTCTCGCCTGCCGGCCCATTCGAAAGGCCCCCCGCCTCATGGTTCGCACCTACGGCTTCATGAGCACGTATCCACCCACCCAGTGTGGGCTCGCCACGTTCACCTCCGCTCTCCGTCATCATCTGACCGCCGCCACCCCTGGCAGCGAGGGCCGCGTCGTCCGCGTACTCGCGGAGGCCGAGCCCGGCGCGGCTGAGCCGTCGGTGCTCGAGATGCGTCCCGGCGAGGCCGAGGCCGCGGCCGGTGCCCTCAACGGGTGCGACGTCGCGGTGGTGCAGCACGAGTACGGGATCTACGCCGGTCATGACGGTGCGGAGGTGCTCAGCGTGCTCGCCCGGTTGCGGGTTCCGGTGATCGTCGTGCTGCACACCGTGCTCACCGCTCCCACTCCAGGTCAGCGCCGGATCCTCGAGGCCGTCGTCGACCACGCCGACGCCGTGGTCACCATGTCGGAGACCGCGAGGAACCGCCTCCTGGCGGGCTACGCGGTCGACCGGCCTCATGAGGTCGTGGTGATTCCGCACGGCGCCGTCCCCGCCCACAGACGCGCGACCGGCGTGCCAGGACGCGGACCGCTCATCCTCACCTGGGGCCTGCTCGGGCGCGGCAAGGGCATCGAGTGGGGCATCGCCGCGCTGGGCGCGCTGCGCGACCTGCGGCCCCGGTACCTGGTGGCGGGGCAGACCCATCCCAAGGTGCTGGCGCACGAGGGTGAGGCGTACCGGACGCACCTGCGCGATCACGCCGCGGCCTGCGGTGTCACGAACCTGGTCGAGTTCAACCCGGCCTACCTCGAAGCAGAGGCGCTCGCGGACCTGGTCGGGCGGGCCGACGTCGTCCTGTTGCCGTACGACTCGTCCGAACAGGTCACGTCCGGAGTGCTCGTCGAAGCCCTCGCGGCACGGAAACCGGTGGTCGCGACGGTGTTCCCGCACGCGGTCGAGCTGCTGGCGGGCGGGACCGGACTACTGGTGCCGCACCGGGATCCCGCCGCCATCGCCGCGGCGTTGCGCCGGGTGCTCACCGAACCGGGACTCGCCGCCGGAATGCGCGACCGGTCCGCGCACCTGAGTCCGGCGCTGAGCTGGCCCGCGGTGGCGAGCCGGTACCACCACCTGGCCGAGGACCTGCTCACCACCCGACTCGTCATGACGAGGTGAGCGGCCTCGATTTCGCCCACCTGATCCGGCTGAGCGACGACACGGGTCTGTTCGAACACGCGGAAGGCCCGTTGCCGCGCCGGGAGCACGGCTACTGCCTCGACGACGTCGCCCGCGGGCTGGTCGTCCTGAGCCGCGAGCCGCAGCTGTCCGCCGAACCGGCCGCGCTGGCGGACCACTACCTGGCTTTCATCGCCTACGCGCAGTCCGAGGACGGGCGCTTCCACAACCGGCTCGGCACCGGCCGCACCTGGCAGGACGAGCCGGGCCTGGGCGACTGGTGGGGACGCGCGTTGTGGGGCCTCGGCACCGCCGCCGCCCGCTGCCCGCTGCCGTGGATCCGCGAGGCCGCACTGGAGTGCTTCGAGCGCGGCGCACACCACCGGCCGCCGTCGGTGCGCACGATGGCGTTCGCCGCGCTCGGTGCCGCCGAGGTGCTGGCAGCCGATCCCGTGCACGCTCCCGCCGCCGCGCTGCTCGGCGACATCGCCTCGTACGTCGGTGAACCACGTCCTGATGCGAACTGGCCGTGGCCGGAGAACCGGCTGTTCTACGCCAATGCCGCACTGCCCGAAGCGCTGATCGCCGCCGGCGACCTCCTGGGGAACGACAAGGTCCGCGACGACGGGCTGCGGCTGCTGGACTGGCTGCTGACCGTCGAGTCCGTCGACCTTCACCTCTCGCCGGTCCCGACCGGCGGCTGGTACCTCGGCGAGCCGCGCCCCTCGTTCGACCAGCAGCCCATCGAGGTCGCGGCGATGGCCGACGCCTGCGCCCGCGCCTACCGGATCACCGCCGACCCGGCGTGGCTCGCCGGTGTCCACCGTTCGATCGCGTGGTTCAACGGCGACAACGATCTCGGCTCGCTGATGCACGACGAGCAGACCGGCGGCGGCTACGACGGACTGACGCCGGCCGGCCCGAACATCAACCAGGGCGCCGAGTCGACCTTGGCCCTGCTCTCCACCCGGCAACACCTGCGCACGCTCCTGAGGAGCATTGGATGAACGCCCGCGTCACGCGCAGCTCGCTGCGGCTGCGCCCGGACCCGCGCCGGGTCATCACCAAGCTTTTCGTGCCAGGAGAGGAAGTTCCCGAGCACGAGTCGCGGTCCGCCGCCGTCATCCGGCGGGTGATGGCGCTGGACGAGGACACCGTGCGCCACGCTCTCGACCGCACTGTCCGCCTGTTCGCGGGCCGGCACCGGGACGTCCGCATGACGTTCGCGGACAACTTCGCGAGCGTCAGCCACCGGTTGTCCCCGGACGTCGAGCTGTCCGAGTCGCGCCGGTTGCTGATCGGCGCGTACTTCACCCACGAGTACGCCGTCGAGGGCGCCGCGCTGTGCAACCCGTCCATGGTCGCGCACCCCGACCAGAGCGGGCTGACACCGGGACAGCTGCGGTTCGTGCTGAGCGTCCGCGGCATCGGCGAGGGACACCTGTCCTCGATCGGTTTCCGCACCGGGGTGGCCGGGCCCGATGATGTTCTCACCGTGGACCCGCAGCCGAGCGTCATCAGCACGGGCCAGCACAGGGACGGGGACTACGAGAAGAGCCTCTTCCTGGGCACGCTCACCGAACGCGGCCACGACGACGAGGTCTCCGCCGTGCTCAACCGGTGGCTGCCCGCGCGGTTCACCGGTGCCGAGCTGGACGAGCTGCTGGCGGGCCTGCACCCGAAGCTGGTCGCCCGGCAGGCCGCCCACCGGACCGTCGAACTGATCAGGTGGATCGCCGCCTGCAACTACACCACCGAGTTCCCGGAAGACTCGGTGGTGAGCGGGCGGGTGCTGTGGCCTTCGGGCCCGTCTGAACGCCACGGCATGGAAGACGCCCGGTTCGTGCGCTTCACCGACGACGACGGCTCGCAGACCTACTACGGCACGTACACGGCGTACGACGGCACTGACGTCGCACCGC
Source organism: Lentzea kentuckyensis (assembly GCF_002150765.1). Lineage (GTDB taxonomy): Bacteria > Actinomycetota > Actinomycetes > Mycobacteriales > Pseudonocardiaceae > Lentzea > Lentzea kentuckyensis. The sequence continues at coordinate 66,936 of NZ_MUYM01000006.1, read as the reverse complement.
AACTGTTGCAGACCAACGACTTCCGCACGTTCCGGATCACGCAGACGACCGGTGCCGCGGCACGCAACAAGGGCATGGCGCTGTTCCCCCGGCGGATCGGCGGGAAGTTCGCGGCGTTGTCCCGTGGCGACGGCGAGAGCAGCGCCGTGTCCTTCTCCGACGACATCAGGACGTGGAGGGAACCACAGCCCGTGGCGATGCCGGGCAGGGACTGGGACCTCGTCCAGGTCGGCAACTGCGGCTCGCCGATCGAGACCCCCGAGGGCTGGCTCGTGCTGACCCACGGTGTCGGTCCGATGCGGCTCTACTCGATGGGCGCGATGCTGCTCGACCTCGACGACCCCGCGAAAGTGCTGGCGACACTGGCTCAACCACTGTTGGTGCCCAGCGCCACCGAACGGGACGGGTACGTGCCCAACGTCGTCTACTCGTGCGGTGGCCTGCTGCACGACGACACCTTGGTGATCCCGTACGGGGCGAGCGACGCGACCATCGGCCTGGCGACGACGTCGGTGAGCGACCTGATCGCCGCCATGGCGCCGTGACGTTGCCGGTCCCAGGTTTCGTCACCGCCGCGAGGCGGGTAGCCCGCTACTGACTTACTTGAGGATCGCCCTGGACCTCGGCGACGCAGACGAGAACGCCGTCCCGGAGGTTCGCGACGTGACCACGACAGTGCCCCGTGTTCAGGCCGCACCACAGCCGATGCTCGCGGGTGAGAACGCCCCCTTCGAAAGATTCCTCATCAAGCTCTTCACGGTGGTTCCGGCGCTGGCGTTGACCGCCGCGGTGCCGCTCGCGTGGGGCTGGGGCCTCGGCTGGACCGACATCGGTCTCGCCATCTTCTTCTACACCGTCACGTGTCTCGGCGTGACGATCGGTTTCCACCGCTACTTCACGCACGGCGCGTTCAAGGCCAACCGGGCGCTGCGGATCGCGCTCGCGGTGGCAGGCAGCATGTCGATGCAGGGGCCGATCATCGGCTGGGTCGCCGACCACCGCCGGCACCACGCCTTCGCCGACCGCGAGGGCGATCCGCACTCCCCCTGGTTGTTCGGCACGTCCGCCGTCGCACTGGCCAAGGGTTTCTGGCACGCCCACCTGGGCTGGATGTTCCGCCGCGAGCTGACCAACGCCGCGCGGTTCGCGCCCGACCTGCTCGCCGATCCCGACATCCAGCGCGTCAACCGCTGGTTCCCCGCGCTGACCACCGTCACGCTCCTCGCACCCGCCCTGGCGGGCGGGCTGATCACGTGGAGCTGGTGGGGTGCGCTCACCTCGTTCTTCTGGGCGAGTCTGGTGCGGGTGGCCGTGCTGCACCACATCACGTGGTCGGTCAACTCCATCTGCCACATGATCGGCGACCGGCCGTTCGAGGCACGCGACAAGTCCGCGAACTTCTGGCCGCTCGCGATCCTGTCGATGGGCGAGTCCTGGCACAACTCCCACCACGCCGACCCGACCTGCGCCCGGCACGGCGTCCGGCGCGGTCAGATCGACATCTCCGCACGGCTGATCCGGGTGTTCGAGATCTTCGGCTGGGCGACGGCCGTCCGCTGGCCGACGCCGGAACGGCTGGCGCGCAAGCTCAAGCCGTCCGGATCCAACCGAACGGCGGCGGACCCCGAGCAGGCATCGCTCTAGGATCGATCACGCGCCTGGTCCGGCCAGGTGACATCTCGACCGCCCCGGCCCCCGGCGGTGCCACTTCAACACCCCTGGTCTGGAGTGTTGCCCGCCATGATCGATCTGTCCGACGTCAGGCGCCTGGAGCAGGAAACCCGGACACTGCGCGAGATGGACTACCGCCACGGCGAGGACCTGATTCGCAGCCGAATTCTCAGCCTGGTGCTGCTGGCCACCGACCACCTGATCGAAGGAGACGTCGAGATCGGCGTCGGCGCCGGGCTGCGAGCCCCGGAGTCTGCCGGCGGCGGCGTCGGCTCGGCCCGCACGCGCGACCGCTTCCGCCCGCTCGCCGCACAAGCACGCCGGCACGGCACCCACACCGGTGCGTTCGACCTCGCCGAGCAGATCAACGCCGGAGCGCCATGATCGGTGACCGGCTGGCGAGGGTGCTGACCCATCTCGCCGACGAGGCGGCCCTCCGCGGCGTCACGCCGTCCAGCGAAGCGTCGTGCGAGGCGTGCGTAGCGCTGATCGGGGTGACCGGCGCTCAGCTGACCCTGACGAACGGCACGGGCCGGGGTGAGTCGCGGTACTCCACGAACGAGATCGGCACCCTCCTCGAGAACATGCGGTTCACGCTCGGCGAAGGGCCGTCCGAGGACTGCCTGCGCGCCGGCGTTCCCGTCCTGGCGGGTGTTCTGGACTCATGGGAGAACGACCAGCGGTGGCCGCTGTTCACACCGTCCGCCGACGCCACCGGGGCGCGAGCGATGTTCGCGTTCCCGTTGCGCAGTGGCGCCATCCGGCTGGGGGCGCTCGTGTTGCACAGAACGAGTCCTGGGCCGTTGACGCCGGAGCAGATGGCTGACGGATATGTCGTCACCGACATCATCATGGCGATGGTGCTGGACGAATTGACTCGCGTTCATCTCGACGCCGAGGTTCCCGCACTCGACGGAATGCCGCTCAGCCGAGCCGAGGTGCATCAGGCCACCGGGATGGCCTCCGTCCAGATCGGGGTGGGCCTGGACGAAGCACTGGTGCGACTGCGCGCGCACGCGTTCGTCCGCGACAAGCCGGTGGTCGAGGTCGCGCGCGACATCATCACCGGGCGTCTGCGCCTGGGTCCGGCGACCGAACAACAGAGGTGACAGTCATGTCCGTGGAGAACCTGGCGGAAACGTTCGTCGAGCTGGCCGACACCCTGGTCGCCGACTTCGACCCGATCGACTTCATGCATCTCCTGGCCAACCGCTGCGTCACCACCCTGGGGGTGGACGCCGCCGGGATCCTGCTGGCAGACCACCGCGGTGAGCTGCAGGTGGTCGGGGCCTCCAGCGACCGCGCCAGGGTGCTCGAGCTCTTCGAGCTCCAGCACCAGCGGGGTCCCTGCATGGAGTGCTACCTCACCAGCGAGCCGGTGACGATCACCGGCTTCACCGAGCCGCCGCAACGATGGCCGGAGTTCTCCTCCGTGGCGGTGACCGCCGGGTTCGGCGCGGTGCACGCCCTCCCGATGCGGCTGCGCGAGCAGACCGTCGGCGCGCTGAACCTGTTCACCGTCAACGAAAGCGCGCTCAGCGAGACGCGACTCAGGGTGGCGCGCGCCATGGCGGACGTCGCCACCATCGGCCTGCTCCAGGCCCAGGTCATCAGCCACCGGGAGCTGCTCGCCGGGCAGTTGCAGAACGCGTTGCAGAGCAGGGTGCTCATCGAACAGGCGAAGGGCGTGCTGGCCGAGCGGCTGCGGATCAGCGTGAGTGTGGCCTTCCACATCCTGCGGCAGTACTCGAGACATCACCACCTGCATCTGAGCGGCGTGGCGGAGGACGTCATCGCCGGCGCGATCGACATGACGGCGTTGAAGGCCGCCACGCCGTGAAGCCCGCAAGCTCACCGTCACGCCGGAGCGAGGTCCTCGGCGTGAACCACCGTCGACTCCAGCGCCGGACCACCGTACGTGGTGACCACGGCGACGTCGGCGGCGTCCCTTGTGCTTCGTTGACCGCATCGACCAGAGCCAGCGGATCTACACCGGCCGCGATCGCGTCCTGGAATCGGCGCGACATCGCTTCGGCATCGGCCAGCCGCTGTTTGGCACCGACGTGGCTGGGGTCCGAGGACCGCGCGGCGTTCCTCCATCCGGCGTTTGCAATATCCGCACTTCACCCGCCACGGAGCGGTAAGCCCTCCTGGTTTGCTTCTTCGGCCCACGTACCAGGATCGCGCGAATGGTCTGGCAGGCTGAGCGATGTCGTTGAGCAGCCAGCGGCCGCGCGGGTCCGGTAGCACGGTGCGGGTCCACCCCCGGCGGCCCGCACCGTGTGGTCGAGGAACCGTCTGCACGTGGGCTAGCCTTCGTGCAGATTGTGGGTGACCTGATGAGTGAGCCTGTCTTAGGTCCGTTGAGCTGTCATGGCTCTGAGTTGCTCGACAACCGCGCCGAACAGGTGTCGCACGACCGCGCGATCGAAGTGCTCGAACAGGCTGTCGCCGCGGGCGAACCCGCAGCCGCCCGCCTCCTGGCTCGCGGTTACCTCGAACGGGGCCGACTGATCGAGGCGCAGGAGCTGCTCGGCCCTCTGGTCGCCGCCGGACGCGACGATCTCGCCGATGTGCTGGGCGATGTGCTGGCCGATCTCGGCATGCGCGATGACGCCGAGGCCGCATACCTGCTGGCCGTCGCCGAAGGCAACAGCAAGGCGATGAACAACTTCGGGTTGTTCCTGGCCGAGCAGGACCGCCTCGACGAAGCGGTGGAGATGTTCGAGCGTGCCGTTGAGTTGGGCGACACGCTCGCACCAGCGAATCTGGCCCGTACTCATCTGCACGACCGGCGCGACGTGGCCGCCGCGCTCGCCGTGGCGGAGCGGCACGTCGACACCGCCAGGCCGACGACCTACTGCGCGCTCGCCGAGGTCTATGCCGAACTCGGACGCCTGGATGAAGCCGAGCAGCTGCTGCGGGAGGCGATAGACCTGGACGCTCAGCAGGCGCACATCGACTACGCCAAGTTCCTGCACCGCCACCAGAACGACCTCGTGGCCGCCGCACGCGAGTACCGGCTGGCCGAGGAGCTCGGCGAGCCTGCCGCCGGCTATCACCTCGGCGCGTTCCTGCTCGACCAGGGCGACGAGAACGAAGCCGCCGACGTCCTCGAAAAGGCCGCCTCGTGGGGCGACCTCGACGCACGACAGCTGCTGGACACCGAGTTCGAACTCGTCGCGGAACAGTGAACGTCCAACCGAGACGAAGCGGATTCACCTGGGCAGCGCGACCGCGCCCAGTCGACCGGGACCGGTGAGGCGCTGGCCAGACGTCGACGTCCCTACAGGCGGGAAGCCAGTCTTGAGCGCGACTCCGGTGTCACCAGGGCCGCTTGGCCGGAATGACGAGCGCGGGGACATCGATGGCCGGGTCGGTCGACAGTGGTCGCCAGCTGCCGGCGAAGTGCCTGTCGGACATCGCATCCGGCTTCAGCGGCAACCTCAGACCGTGTTGCACGGTCAACGCCGCAGTGGCGCAGAGCAGATCCGCGATCATCTCGGCGCTCCCGCCTCCAGCTGAACCCAGCCGGGTCCCGTGGTGCGCCCAAGGCGGCATCAGCTTGACCGCCGGTGCTACGACGTGCCACACAGCTCCCCCGGGCCGTGATCACAACGACGCGACCTGACGGCATGCCGCCTTCTTCTTTCCGTCCATTGTGGAGCATTAGCGGAGGGCACCCGGCGGGCGAAGCCGCGCCGCCGAGCACGAGCCGCCGGACCGAGCGGCGCCTGTGCCGCTAGCCGAGTTCGGGCAGTGTCGGGACGGACCGCAGCGCGCGGTTGCTGCGCGGCTCGGTGCGGGTCTTGGTCTCGCCGACCTGACGGATCAGCTCGTCGCGGACCTCGTTGAGCGCCGCGGGAAGCTCCCGCTCGGCCGAGGTGGCGACGAGGTGCAGCCGGTGGCCGTGGTTGATCCAGCACTGCAGCATGACGCGCTGCTCGGCGCCCTTGCGATCCTTGAGGCTGATCTCCAGTTCGATCTCGTCGTCGCGGTACGACCGCAGACGGGAACCGAGCGCGGCCAGGCGATCCACGACCCACTCGCGTTCGGAGGAGTGGAAGCCGCTGGCGAGGTGCAGGCGCTGTGCGATCACTGAAGCATCTTCGGGAGTAGCGTTCATGCGTTGTCGCTGACGGTGCTCACTGAAATCTCTCCTCATGGCCAAGGCGAACCGCCTGCCCTGCGGGCGGGAAGCTGGTCTGAGCCGCAAACCTGAAAACGTCGAAAAAATCTCTTTCACATACTCTATGTCACCTGCGTGCACATCACCTGAAATTCACATGAGAATCCGGCGACGATGTCCCGATACAAACAACGCGTGATATTTCAGCCGATCAGGCGCGGAACGGCGTAGGGTTGATTTTGTCGAGAAACTCTCGCGCCTCAGCGGTCAAGCTCAGGCTGTACTCACCAAACCACGGCCCCACCGCGCGTCGACGTCAGAAAACAGCCACGACCCTGAGTGGTTCGCGATCGCCTGCTGCCCAGCCGGGTTTGTGACCGGCGTGGCAGGGAACTCCGAGCAGACGCAGGCGGACGCCTGCCAACTCATCGATGATCCCAGACCCCGGCGTCGGAGATCGACACTGGAGGTGTGGACGTGGTGACCACCGACCGCGGTGACGTGCCGCGCACGCGGGACCCGATTCCCGCTGTGCTGCGGGTCAGCGCGGCGTTGAGCTGGCGCTTTCTCGTCGTGGTCGCGGCGCTCTACGTCGTCGGTGTCATCTTCAGCAGGCTGGCGGCGCTCGCCGTGCCGCTCGCGATCGCGCTGCTGCTGGCCGCCTTGCTCGCACCGGCCGTCGATTTCCTGATGGCGCACCGTGTTCCCAGGGGTCTCGCCACGGCACTGGTACTGGTCGGCGGACTGCTCCTGCTCGGTGGAATGCTGACGTTCGTCGTGGTGACCTTCGTCAACGGCCTGCCGGACCTGGCCGCGCAACTGGCCCGCAGCATCGACTCGATCTCCGGCTGGCTGGTCGACGGCCCGCTGCAGCTGAGCGACACGCAGCTGCGCGACTTCGCCGACCGGATCGTGAAGACGTTGCAGGACAACCAGTCCGGCATCACGACGGGCGCCATCACCACCGCGGCGACAGTCGGCGAGACCTTCGCCGAGATGCTGCTGGTGCTGTTCGCGCTCGCGTTCCTCCTCTACGACGGACCCCGGATCTGGCAGTTCCTCATCCGTGTCGTTCCCGACGGACCCCGCAGGCGGATCGACGTGGCAGGCCGGCGCAGCCTCGCCGCACTGGTCAGCTACGTCCGCGCCACCGGAGCGGTCGCGGTGGTGGACGCGATCGGCATCGGCATCGGACTGGCCGTGCTGCGCGTGCCGCTGGCGGTTCCGTTGGCGGCGCTGGTGTTCATCTGCGCGTTCGTCCCGATCTTCGGCGCGGTGGTGGCCGGCGCCGTCGCCGTCCTCATCGCGCTCGTCGCGAACGGTCCCCTGGCCGCGGTGATCGTCCTGATCATCGTCATCGCGGTGAACCAGCTGGAAAGCCACATCCTGCAACCGTTCCTGCTCGGACGCGCGGTGAAGCTGCACCCGCTCGCGGTGGTGCTGGCCATCGCGGCAGGCCTGCTCGTGGCAGGCATCGCGGGCGCACTGCTCGCCGTTCCCCTGCTGGCGGTGCTCAACTCCGCGATCCGCTCCCTGCGCAGCGAAGCGGACGAACACGTGTCACCCGCCGACGTGCACACCAGCCAACCCGAGGAGTCCGGGCCGGACGAACCCGGCCTGGACACCGAAGCCGAGAAGTGAACCCCCACAACGGCTCCACCCAGCCATCTACCCGGAGTAAATACATGACCTCAACCCACGTCGCCCCGACAGACACGGCTGACCGCCCTCGCGGCAGCGACTTCGCCCGCCTCACCAAGGAACTCAAGGCCGCCGGCCTGCTGGATCGGCGGCGCGGCTACTACGTGCTGCGGATGGCGGTCAACGCGCTGCTGCTCGGCGCGATCGCCGTGACGTTCGCGCTGCTGGGTGACTCCTGGTGGCAACTGCTCACGGCAGCCGTTCTGGCCGTGGCCTCAACACAGCTGGCGTTCATCGGGCACGACGCGGGGCATCGGCAGATCTTCCGCGGTCATCGCAACAACGACGTCGTCGGACATCTGCACGGCGGCCTCACCGGCATCAGCTACCAGTGGTGGGTGGCCAAGCACAACCGCCACCACGCCAACCCCAACCACGAGGACCACGACCCGGACATCGAGATCCACGCCCTGGCGTTCAGCCGGGCACAGGCCGCCCAGAAACGCGGCCTGTACAGCTGGATCACCAAGCACCAGGCGTTCCTGTTCTTCCCGCTGCTGCTCGCGGAAGCCGCCGTGCTACGCGTCTCCGGCCTCGTCGCGTTGTGCCGCAACGAACTGCGCAACCCGTGGCGCGAAGCCGCGCTCCAGATTCTGCCGATGCTCGCCTACCTGACGGCGGTGTTCCTCATGCTGTCGCCGGCGAAGGCGATCGTGTTCATCGCCGTGCACCAAGGCCTCATGGGCGTCTACCTCGGCTGCTCGTTCGCACCGAACCACAAGGGAATGCCGATCATCACCGAGGGCCAGCGCCTCGACCACCTCCACAAACAGGTGCTCACCTCCCGCAACGTCACGGGCGGCCGATGGGTCGACGCCCTGCTCGGCGGCCTCAACCACCAGATCGAGCACCACCTCTACCCGCACATGCCCCGCCCGAACCTGCGGCGCGCACAACCCGTCGTCGAGAACTTCTGCATCAGGCACGGCATCCCGTACAGCAAAACCACCCTGCGCCACTCCTACGCCCAGGTACTGCGCCACCTGCACGACGCCGGGTCACCGCTGCGCCACCCGGCACAGTGAACGAGCAAAGCCCGCCGGTTGGACTCAACCGGCGGGCTTTGGTGTTCGTGCGTGCACGCCGCTGGTCTACCAGCGGCTGAACACGGACTAGGCAGGGACGACGTTGTCGGCCTGCGGGCCCTTCTGTCCCTGCGTGACCTCGAAGGAGACCTTCTGGCCTTCCTGGAGCTCGCGGTAGCCCTGGGCGGCGATGTTCGAGTAGTGCACGAAGACGTCGGCGCCACCGCCGTCCTGTTCGATGAAGCCGAAGCCCTTTTCAGCGTTGAACCACTTGACGGTTCCGGTGGCCATGTGCACTCCAAGCATGATTCGGCACCCACACGATGCGGAGCCGGGGGTGATCCGTCATGGCCCGCGGAGACGCTGAACAGCAAAACGCCCGTGACACGTGATCACGGGCGACCGGTACTTCGGAACCATGACTGATGGCACCACACTACACCTGCCACTCGGCGACACCCCGCTCCCCACCGCGTCATCGCCAGACGAGCGCGAAGTCCTCTTCGGCGTGGACGACCATCGACTCCAGCCAAGGGCCACCGAAGGTGGTGGCCATCGCGACATCGGCGGCGTCTCTGCCACGACCGATGACGACGCGCCCTTTGCGGGACGTGTTGTTGCGCGGGTCGAAGGTCCACCAGCGGTCGCCCAGCCAGACCTCCATCCACGCCGCGAAGTCCATCGGTGCCCCGTCGGGTGGCACGTCGAGATCCGGCAGGTAGCCGAAGACGTAGCGGGCCGGAATGTTGAGCGCCCGGCAGAACGAGATCGCCAGATGCGCGAAGTCGCGACAGACGCCGACACCCGCGGCGTTGACGTCGGCCGACGTGGACAGTGCGGTGGAAGTCCCGTAGCCGAAGCTCAGGTGGTCGTGGACGTACTGGCAGATCTGCCGCACCCGGCGATAGCCGCGCGGATGCGCTCCGAACCTCGACCATGCCTCGTCACCGAGTGCGTCGGAAAGGCAGTAGCGGCTGGGCAGGGTGTACAGGAGCACGTCGTCCGGAAGATCCGCAGGCGCCGCTTCCGGCGCATCCTCATCGATGTCCTCGACGGCGTCCGACACGACGGCCAGCGCACTGTAGTGCAGTGTGGACGGACCCGTCGGCAAGACCACTCGGGTGCAGGGATTGCCGTACAGGTCCTGGTAGTGCCGCAGGGCCAGGTCGGGCTCGAACACCAGCCGTTCGCGGGTCACCTGCAGGTCCTGGTCCCCGACGGGCCGGACTTGGAACACTGTTGAGGTCGGCACCTCTGCGCGGTAGGTGAAGGTGCACCCGATGCGCAGCAGCCGGGTGCTCACAGGCGACTCCTCGGCGGCAGGGATGCTCGGACTGTTCGACCGGGGTGAGTCAGTGATCAGCGCACCTGCTCCGGGATGTGGTCCAGCGCGCCCAGCACGTGCACTGCGAGGCCTCGTGCGTCCTTCTTGCTGAGCTTGGCATGCGCGGACAGCACTTCTTGGACCAGCTTGACTCTGCGCTCGTACAAGGTCACATAGGTCGACGTGGTCATGAGGTGCACCTGCTGTTCTGTTCTGGGATTCGTTCGGTCGGTGTGGCCACGCTGACGCCCGCGGCGAGCAGGTCGTCGACGGTCTGGGAGTTGTCGCGATCCGTCGCGAGCATCATGGTCTGGTGCGCGGCGGCCGGATCGGTGGTCGACGGCACGACGAGCAGCGTGAGACGGCGTTTGTCCGCCGCGAGCACGTCCACGGTGTGCGCGGGCCTGGAGATGAACCCGTCGAGCCGGATCTGGCGGCCGCCACCGATGATGCGGCGGGGCGCGGAGTCCCACTCGGTGAGGTTGTAGCTGACCCGCAGGACGTCGCCCAGCCGAACCGCCAGCGTTGCGAGCAACGCCGGCAGTTCGGCGGCGAGGTCCCGGGAACGTGGCCACCAGGCACCGTCGACATACCCCGTCGTGGGCGCCTTCGGCCGCAACCTCAATCGTTGCGGGTGCCGAGGCCGCTCGATGACCGCAGTGGCCACTGGGGCGATGGGAAGGTGGGGTGCCGACGTCATGCCGGGACTCCCGTCCCCGACCGGAAAACGGCCGGTATAGGTTTCGCCGAGCACGACATGAGCTTGACCACTCACGTACGAGATGTTCTCGACAACTCAACTCTACACCGATTCAGCCATGATCGACCGAAATGTTGTCAAATTTATGAGCCGCCACCTTCGGCGGTTGATCCAAGGCAGAAAAACGCCTCTGGCAAGCAAACCCGCAGCTCAGCAGTCACAGGTGATTCTCAGGAAGCGTTCGCGGTTTTTCTGATCACGCAGACTTCGCTCATACGTGCCAGCCGTGCGTGTAGTATGGAGAAAAGTGCCGCTTTTCAACGGCCTCCTCGATCCTCCCCGAAATGGCCTGACGATCCATATCGGTCCATTTGCTCGAACATCACCCGGCCAGCTCACGCAGCCGGGGGACGGAGTACCGATATGAGCACGTCGACCTGGACCACCCACGCGTTGACCACGGAGCGGCTGACGTTGCGGCCCTGGCTGGTCGACGACGCACAGGCCGCGCTGGACGTCTACGGCCACGCCGAGGTGACTCGCTGGCTCAGCCCCGACATGGACCGGGTGCCCGACCTGGCGGCCATGCGGCTGCTGCTGCAGCAGTGGAGCGCCGAAGACGCCCGGTTGCCTGCTCCGGCAGGCCGATGGGCCATCCAACGCAACACCGACGACCGTGTGATCGGCGGCGCCGTTCTGCTCCCGCTGCCGCCGGGCAACGAAGATCTGGAGATCGGCTGGCAGCTGCGCCCCGACGCCTGGGGCAACGGCTACGCCACCGAGACCACCCACGCGCTGGCCGCCTGGGCGTTCAGCCAGGACGTCCAGGAGATCTTCGCCGTCGTCCGGCCCGGCAACGCCCGCGCCGCGGCCACCGTCCGGAACAACGGCATGCACTGGGTCGGCGAGACCACCAAGTATTTCGATGTCGAGCTGCAGGTGTTCCGGCTCCGTGCGGCCGACCTCGACCTGGCGGCGCCCACGGCACTCCAGCCGCCCAACCTCAGTGGCGACTGACGCCCTTCGTCGCGCTGCCGCCGACACCATCAAGGAAACAGGGCACACGTGGATCAGCGAAGCGCTGCTCCCGCACCTGCGCACGATGCTCACCGGCGCCTGGGACTCCAGCGAGATCATCCGGCGTGCCATCGCGATCCGCGACGGAACCATCCTGACCCCCCGCATCCTCTCGTTCCAGCATCGATCATCGGAGCACCCGCATGCCCACGTCTGAGCTGCGAATCGCTGTACCGGCCGGCCACTCCGACGCTGCCGCCATCTGTGCCGTGTGCCCGCACCCGTCGCACGAGCACGACCCGATCGGCGTTCGCTACTGCACCGCGACCATGGCTGCCGCGCTGCCCCGAGGCTGCATCTGCCGGTGACACACGACACCTGATGTCACCACGGGAACCAAACTGGCCACGGCGGTGTTGTGCGGGATGGTCGTAGAGTTTTGTGATCGTGGTTCATCACGCTCGTGGAAACGATGTTGCGAGAACGGGCCTGGCGTTTTCGCGCACCACTCGGAGATCGACGGCCACGGCTACCGCGGCCTCGAGGACGACCAGCGCGTCGAGTTCGAGGTCACCCAGGGCCCCAAGGGCCCGCAGGCCACCGCCGTCCGCGCCGTCTGACCTCACATCGTGCTCCTACCAGCTGACACACGCTGACGGAGACACCGACCCGGTGCCCCTCGACCATCCCCCGATCGAGGGGCACCGGCCTCATCACGCCGGTTTGCCGCCACCACTCACGAGCGAATCCCAATCTCTCCAACGACGAGCAGCGCTCCTACAGGAACCTGTTCCGTGAGCCGGCGCCGACACGGCGAAGGACAAGCCTGAACACCGGCAAGCCATCGCCCGGCAGCAGCCGTGCACACTCCACAAAGGACGACGAGCGCATGCCTCACATTCCAGATGACGCTCCGGTCATCGCCCAACGTCTACGCCTCGCCACCGGATTCCTCGCATCTGAACGCGGATGGGTCTCGGAACGCCTGACCGCGCTCGGTCCGCCGTTGCGGTCGTTCCGCAACGACCAGATCGACCTGGAAATCAGCCTGAAGGACCGCCAGGGCGCCGAGCAACGACTCACCCTGGAATGCTGGATCGACCACAGACCACGCCTTCACCTCGTCGCCACATCCTCGGAGCGCGATCTGCCCACGGCGCTGAGCGATGTCTGCGACGAGCTGGTCCGGCAGGTCGACACGGCCAAGACACGCACTGATCCACGCAGCAACCGCACACTGAAGTTGGTGCCCGGATTGCCCAAGCACGAATAGGCCTGTGGGATGCCGGACACCAGCAGCGGGGAAGTTTCTCCAGTCTCAGCAAGACAGCCAGAGCAGGGTTCCAGACTTGCGGAGCCCTGCTTTTCGCGCGTTCGCACATCTCGCCCGAGTGGCGGTTCTCGGCGGCGATCCTCAGCACGTCCGCACCAGTCGTGGCATTCCGACCTCGTCCGCGGCAGGCTCGTGGTGTCCTCGGGGACGTCAGGTCGTCCGTGGGTGCTCAGGCCTTGGTCCACCAGGGTTTGGTGACCGCCCGGACCGCGTTGGTCCCGCAGTGGATCTCGCCGCCCATGACGTGGTGGGTCGGGTAGTCGTCGATGTGCCCCACCTCCATCCCGACGGTGCGGTAGGCGCGTTCGACCGCGTCCTGGAGGACGTCACGGCCGTCGACCACAGGTCCCCACTGACGCGGGGCGAGGTAGTGCTTGCGGTCGATCACGATGCCGTTGACCGCGCCTGGCACGTACGCCGAGAACGAGCCCTGCGCGTACTCGATCGGGCTGTCCTGTGCGGTGGCGGCGTCGAAGGGACGATCGGGCGCGTACGTGTTCGCGGCGGGATCTTCTTCGGTCGGCAGCGGGCCGGGTTCACCTGTACCGGGCAGGTCGTCACCGCCAGACCCGAGACCGTCCTTGCGGAACAACGCCGGGACACTCACGACTTCCTCCCGTTTCACTCCTGTCTCGTCCATCAGGATCTTCAGGTTCCTGTCGATCGACTCGGCCGCTTCGGTGTTGCCGGCCAGGAACTTCTGATCGCTCAGGAGCTGGTCGACGGTCACCGCGCGTGCGTCCGGACGGCTGCTGGCGCGGACCGCGCCGTGCCCGGCGGCCTGCGTCGTGCGCAGGGCCTCGACAGCCGCCCGCGGGTCGGCGACCGCGATCGTCCAGCCGCGGGCGTTGTCCGCGGGCAGGAACTGGACGAACTCGTCGACGTGCGCGATGGCCAGCCACGACGTGTCGAGCTTGAGCGGATCCTGGACTCCCTGCGACGCGAAAAGGGTGAGTGCCTGGGAATCGAAGCCCGCACCCTGTCCACCGTCGCCGTAGATGATCCGTCCCGCCGGAAACGACCGTCCATTGTGCTCGTACGGCGGAATGGTCTCGAGATTGCCGAACGAGCTGACCTGGTGGTAGCCCTTGCCGCCGGTCTGCACCGCGCCAAACCCCGGACCGCGCAGGTCGAAGACCGCACGGCCACCGACCCGGCCGGGCTGGGGTGAGCGCACCGCGATCTCGACGGCACGGGTTGTCCCGCCCGGTCCCGGCATGGACACGTACCCGAACTCCACGAGGTCCTGAGCCCAGTTGTCGTCGGTGGCCAGCGTCTTCAGTTCGACGCCGCCGATCTTGGCCACCGCGTCGCCGAGGTCGCGGACGAACGTCTGATGGTCGGCCCGGTCACCGCTGCGCGGGGCGAACAGGGTGGTCACGCGCTCGGTGTGGTTGTGCAGGATCAGCGGCGCGACGGCCATCGGGACCGAGTCCGACGAGGACCGCAACCACCCCTCGGAGACGTCCACCCGCAGCGTGAAAAGGCCGTCCCAAACGGCCTCGTCGCGAATGACGTCACGTGAGTCGACACCGAGCTCCACACCGGAACGCAGGTCCTGCGCGGTGAACGTCGCGCCCGGCTTCAGATAGGTCCACTCGTCACTGGTCTTGCGGAACACCCGGATCTTCCCCCGCGGGTCACCGTCGACCCGCAGCGTTCCCTCCGCCTTGTCGGAGACCTGGGTGAACGGGAGGATCCTGACGGGGGCCAGGTTCTGCGGGGCGTGCGCGACCTCGCCCGCGGCGTCATGGCACGCTTCGAGCTCGTTGTCACTGGCGGTGCTGCGCGTGTCCTGACAACGTACGCCGCTCACACCGATGTTCGGCAGCACCAGGGCGCCGCCGGTCCGCCGCGCGGCCCATTCGTCGACGGCACCGTCATGGTCCACGTCGGCGACGATGCGGACACCGTCCCCGGATCGTCCGGCGGCGATGACGACCGCGGTAGCACCGACGGCCGACACGGCGAGAACCACGACGGTGACGATGATCAGAGTCTTGCGGCTCAGACGGGTCTCTCCTCCCTGGCTACTGCTGGCCATCGGCGACCACGTCCCAGTGCTCGATGATTTTTCCGTCGACCACGCGGAAGATGTCCACGACGACGTAGTCGGAGCTGGAGACCCACACCAGGTCACCGTCGGCGAGGGTGTGGCCGAACTGGGTGCGGCCGCCGCCGGTGGTTGCGCTGGGGGTGCCGCTGGGCTGGGTGACGCCCTGCTGCTGCATGAACTGCTTGAGCGGGTCTGTTCCGTTCGGGGCCACCGGGTTGTGCTGGTAGTACCGCGGATCCCAGCTGGTGTCGATCACGGCCGCGTCGCCGTCGGAGAGCTTGCGGTAGGCCTCGACCGCGAACTGGTGGTTCTTCTCCTCCTGCTCTTCGGACAGGGTCGGCGTCCCGCTCGGGTACTTGTACTCGTCGCTGAACAGGGAGTTGCCGCTGGCCGTCGTCGCCGGCACGGTCTGCGTGATGCTCCAGTGCTCGACCAGCTTGCCGTTGCCGACCCGGTACAGGTCGATCTTGGCCTCGCCGGTCGCCTCGTTCGCCGGGGTGGCCGACGCGTGCCAGTGCACGGCCACCAGGTCGCGGTCGGCGGCCGTGCGCTTGACGGTCGCCACCGCGCCGGGAATCTTCGCCTTGAGGTCCTGGAACTGCTTGACCTGACCGTCTGCTCCGCCGGGCACCGATTTGTCGTGCTGTACGTAGTCCGCTCCGACGAGTTCCCTGACCACGTCGGTCTTGTCCTGGTTGAACGCCTCCGAGTACAGGCGCAGAACAAGCGCCTTGTTCTGCTCCTCGGACGCTGACGACGAGCCGGCCACGGTGGCCGGGCCGGAGCCGGACGCGCCGCTGCATGCGGTCGTGAAGAAGGCCACGGTAGCGATCCAGGGCAGGGTCTTCCGGTATCCCATTCGAGTCTCCTGTGTACGGTCCGAAACGGACTTTGTTGGTATTGCTCGGCATCTGGCGGCTGGTGGCGGGGCTGCCCGACCTCTGAAGATCGCCTGTCTCCGCTCGTCAGGCCAGGGCGAACCGCTCGGAGTGCACTTGCTGGTCAGGAACCTTCAGGCCGCGCAGGGTCCCGCGGTGAGGAACAGCAGCTCGACGATCACCAGGTTGACGATGACAAACGTCCACAGCGCCCACCGCGCCGCAACGACCGGAGCTGCGGTGCGTTGCCGCATCTGGGAAATTCTCGTCTCCACCGCTTCCCTCTTGTCCATTTGAGACACTCCTCCCAGCGGCCACGAAACCCTGGGCGTCTGTGCCACCAACGCCATCTGACAGGTGATCACTCCAGACCCGGCGGCGGTTCCGGCCGCTGTCGCCGGTAGGTTGAGTGATTAACGTCTTAACCACAAACAGGTACAGGGCTGTTGAGATGGACATGAAGAACACTCGTGTCTGGCGGCGTCCCACGCTCGGAGCCGTGGCCGCTCGGGCCGGGGTCTCCACCGCCACGGTGTCGAACGCGCTCAACGGCACCGGCAGGCTGTCCGAGGCGACCAGACAGCGCGTGATCGCCGCGGCCCGCGAACTCGGCTACGCCCCTGCCAGCACGGCCCAGGCCGTGGCCTGCGGCGGCACGGGTGTGCTCGGCCTGACCATGACGACGTACGGCGAGCTTCCCGTGCCGTATACCGAGATCCCGTACTACGCGCAGCTGGCGCTGGGCGCGATGGCGGCGGCGCACGAGCGCGGCTACCTGCTGATGGTGATGCCGAGCTCGTCGTCACCGTGGATGTGGCTCAACACGCCGCTGGACGGCGTCATCCACGTCGCACCGCGCGCCGACGACCCGGTGTGTGCCCTCCTGCGGGAGCGCGGCATCCCGATCGTCAGCGAAGGCCGGCCGCCCCAGCCGCGCTGGGGCGACGCGTGGGTGGCCACCGACTACGACACGGGCCTGCGCCTGCTGCTCGACCACCTCACGGAGGCCGGCGCCCGACGGATCGGGCTCACCCTGCCGCTGCACGACGACACGTATCCACACCAGATCGGACGCGCCTACGCATCCTGGTGCGCCGAACGCGACATGGCCACCCTCGTCGAGGAGTACGACTCACTGCCCGACTACTTCACGGCGGAACGGGACGCGGTCGGCCGGCTGCTCCACCACGATCCACGACCAGACGCCGTCATCGGCATCTACTCCGACTCTGGCCACAACATCCTCGCCGCCGCCCGGCACCACGGGCTCCGGGTACCGCGGGATCTGCTGGTGGCGTGCATCAGCGAAGATCCGGACTACGCGACGACGACCCCGCCCGTCACCACCGTGAGCCTCCGCCCGGACCGGGTGGGCGAGGAAGCGGTCGACCTGCTGATCGCTCTCATCAACGCCCGCACCGGGGTGGACCGACGCCGACTCGTGCAGCCGGCGCTGTCCACTCGCCAGTCCACCCGGCGCCCGGTGCGGGAAAGCAGTCCAGTCGACGCTGTGGGCGCTCGACCTGATGCAGCACGGCTGCACCCGGCCTGCCACATCAAGGCCGACGCCGTCCCGGACGAAGGGGCGTAACTCGCCCAGTCCTGCCGTCGAACCACACGGCGGTGCGCGCGGTTGGGCAGACCCTGGCGTCACGGGCGCCCTCCACCCGCGTGAGCGCCGACGAGTCCGACACGGTCAGCAGGTTCGTCTCCGAAGTGCCGCAGTGGATCAGCCAGCCGGACACCTCGCAGTACGTGGCGAACCCCGCCCGCCTACGGCGCCCAGTACGACCCGGCTTCACCGGCACCCCTTGCTCGGCGCCGTGACAGCCGGTGCCCGCGTGGACTTCGCCGGCACCGACCTGTTCACCGTCGGCAGCGGAGTCTTCACCGCACAACGCCACGTCGAAGACCTGCTCACCCTCACCAGCCAACTACGCCCGGACCACACCGGAAAGCAAGCGGCGGCCGCATCGAGAAAGTCGATACGGCCGCCGCTGCCGTGACGAGGTTCCGTCGCCTGACGGTGATGCCGGGATGACGAGAATCAGACGCCGTAGGGGTTGTCGATGATGTAGACCCAGTCCCCCTCGCTCGTCCTCCTCATCACCTCCAGCACCTTTCCTTCCACGGTGCCGCTCCCGCTCCTGCAGGACCTCCTGACGGACGCTCCAGACGTGACAACGATCCTCGCGTGGAGCAAGCGCGCCGAGGCCGTCATGGATCAGGTTCAGCCATTCGGTGACGCCGGGTGGTCAGCTCCACCTCCCGCACAGACAGCGATGTGATCACGGCAGTTCTGCTGGCAGCGCCGAGGAGGTCAGCAGACGCCGAGGCGGCGAAGCGTGGCCACCACGACCTCCGCCGCTGCCTCGGGGCTCAGTGCGGTGGTGTCGAGCCTGATCTCGGGGTTCTCCGGTGGTTCGTAGGGTGAGTCGATGCCGGTGAAGTTCGCCAGCTCACCTCGACGAGCACGGGCGTACAGCCCCTTCGGATCACGCTCTTCCGCCACGGCCAGCGGTGTGTCGACGAAGACTTCGCAGAACTCGTTCTCGGTCACCAGTTCGCGGGCCAACGCCCGTTCGGCGCGGAACGGGGAGATGAACGAGACCAGCACGATCAGCCCGGCGTCGACCATGAGTGCGGCGACTTCGGCGATGCGGCGGATGTTCTCGACGCGGTCGGCGTCGGAGAACCCGAGGTCGGAGTTCAGGCCGTGCCGGACGTTGTCGCCGTCGAGCAGGAAGGTGTGGCGGCCGTCGGCGTGCAGTGCTTTCTCGACCAGGTCCGCGATGGTGGACTTGCCCGCGCCGGACAGTCCGGTCAGCCACACCACGCAGGGCCGGTGGCCGTTGCGGGTGATCCGTGCTCGTTTGTCGACGGTCAGCGTCTGCCAGCGCAGGTTCGACGACCGCAGCGCGTGATCGATCATCCCGGCGCCGACCGTGGCGTTGGTCAGCCGGTCGAGCACCACGAACGAGCCCAGGTCGCGGTTCACCCGGTAGCTCTCGAACGGCACGGGCGCGTCGAAGTGCACAGTATCGGTGCCGATCTCGTTGAGCCGCAACGCCTTGGTCGCGGTGAACCCGACAGTCCGCGCTCCGATCTTCGCGAGATACCGCCGACCCGGCAGCAACTCGTTCTCGTTCAACCAGACCAGCTGAGCCTGAAACGAGTCGCCCACACCGAGTGGATCCGCGGCCGCCGCCAGCACATCACCACGACTCGCGTCCACGTCATCGGCCAGCACCACGGTGACCGAAGAACCCTTGGGCGCCTCGGCCAGATCACCGTCCATCGTGACGATCCGATCCACAGTGGAGGATCGCTCACCGGCACGAACCTCGTCACCCTGACGCAACGTGCCCCGCAGCACCCTGCCGGAGAAGCCGCGGAACGACGCGTCCGGCCGGTTGACCCACTGCACGAGGAACCGCGACGGCCCGTCCGGCTCGGCCGGGATGACCACCGATTCCAGCCACTGCAACAGGGTCGGCCCGTCGTACCACGGCGTCAGCTCGCTGTGCCCGATCACGTTGACGCCCTCGGTCGCCGACATCGGGACGCAGGTGGTGTCGGGGAACTCGGCCCGCACCTTCTCGAACGCCTCCCGCGAATACCCGAGCAGATCCAGCTTGTTCACCGCCACCGCAACGTGCCGGATACCCAGCAACGACACGATCCGCGCATGCCGCCGCGTCTGCTCGAGCACACCCTTGCGCGCATCGAGCAGGAGAACCGCGGCATCGGCGGTCGACGCCCCGGTCACCATGTTGCGCGTGTACTGCTCGTGTCCCGGCGTGTCCGCGACGATGAACCGCCGCGCCTCGGTCGCGAAGTACCGGTACGCCACGTCGATCGTGATGCCCTGCTCGCGCTCGGCGGCCAGCCCGTCGACCAGCAACGCGAAGTCCAGCTCACCACCCCGAGTCCCGACCCGCCGGGAATCCGCTTCCAGAGCCGCCAGATGGTCCGCGTACAGCAGCTTCGACTCGTACAGCAGCCGGCCGATCAGCGTGCTCTTGCCGTCGTCCACGCTGCCACAGGTGATGAATCGCAGAAGCTCCATCAGAAGTATCCCTCCTGCTTCTTGCGCTCCATCGACCCGCTCTGGTCGTGGTCGATCAACCGCCCCTGCCGCTCCGACGTCGTCGCCGCCCGCATCTCCTCGACGATCTCGGCAACCGTCCGCGCCGCACTGCGCACCGCCCCCGTCAGCGGATAACACCCCAGCGTCCGGAACCGGATCAGCTCGGACCGCGGCGGCGACACCAACGGCATCCGATCGTCATCCACCATGATCAGCAACCCGTCGCGGTCCACCACCGGCCGCTGTGCCGCGAAGTACAGCGGCACCACGGGAATCCGCTCCCGCTCGATGTAGCGCCACACGTCCAGCTCGGTCCAGTTCGACAGCGGGAACACCCGGATGCTCTCCCCCGGCGCCACCCGCGTGTTGTACAACCGCCACAGTTCCGGCCGCTGGTTCTTCGGATCCCACCGATGCTGCGCCGTCCGGAACGAGAACACCCGCTCCTTCGCCCGAGACGCCTCCTCATCCCGCCGCGCCCCACCGAACGCCACGTCGAACCGGCCCGCGTCCAACGCCTGCCGCAACCCCTGCGTCTTCCACAAATCCGTGTGCCGCGCCGAACCGTGATCGAACGGATTGATCCCCAGCGCCACACACTCCGGATTGCGATGCACGATCAAATCCAGCCCCAGCGACGCCACCACCGAATCCCGGAACGCGATCATCTCCCGGAACTTCCACGTCGTATCCACGTGCAGCAACGGGAACGGAGGCTTCGACGGGTAAAAAGCCTTGCGCGCCAAGTGCAACAGCACCGAGCTGTCCTTGCCGATCGAGTACAGCAGCACCGGCCGCTCACTCTCCGCCACGGCCTCGCGGAAGATGTCGATGCTGTCCGCTTCCAACGTGTCCAGGTGGTTCACGCGATCACCCGCATCGGTGGCCAGCCGCCTTAATCTGAACGTTGTTCGGTATTGACTGGAAACGTGCGGTCGTGCGGCCCGCCGGAGAGCAGGCCGCACGACTTCGATCAGATGGCGCCGGAGATGTGCATGTTGAAGATCCGTCGCCTGGACTCGACCTGGGTGCCGTCCGCAGCCTGCTCGTAGGCGGGGAAGGCACGCCGGCCGTGGGCCGTGCGGCGGTTGTCCAGGACGACCAGGTCGCCCTTCTCCATCACGAACTCGAACTTCTCGGCGTTGAGCGCCTCGTCGAACATGCGCAACGCCTCGATCTGCTCCTCCGTCAGACCACCCTTGACCGCGTGCTCACGCACCCGGCCCCAGTAGCGGAACGCCCACGTGCCGTCCGAGCCCCTGGTGAGGATCGGGTCGACCCGTGGCGAGTCCGCGGGGAACTCCGTGCTGATCGGAGTCTCGAGCAGCAGTTCGAGGGCGGCCTCGGCGGCCGCTTCCCCGAACATCGAGGACATCCGTGCCACAGCGTCGTCGACCCGGCTGAACTGAGACTGGCCGTTGTCGATGTCCGCGTCGGCGAACTCCGGGTCGGCCTTGTCCACCATCAGCAGCAGGTGGATGGTCGGCTCGACCGCCTGGTGGGCACCGGCCGTGTGCTGCTTGAGCACCTCGGACGGCTTCTTCTTGCTCGAGACGTCGTTGACCCAGTACATCGGCTGGTCCGGCGTCAGCGAGCCGTCGCCCAGCACACCGGGCTCCGGCGTGCCGACCCGCTGCGCGAACGCCACCAGGTCGGCAGCCTCGCGGGAGAAGCCGCGAACGATGACGATGCCCTCCTCGCGGAGAACGGACAGCATCCTCTCGAACCCGGCAGCGGTCTCGATCTCGGTGTGGTCGATCGTTCGGGCGACATCGGTGCGCGCACTCGCGCCCCAGACAGCAGTCATTTCTGTCCCCATTTCTCGTGCGGACGGCCCCCAGTGCGCGGACTCCGGAGAATCCAACAACTCAATCGGCCACATATCGGCCAACTCGCCCCTCTCGAGCCGAGAAGACACCAGAGACCTCGTGCGAGGCTAGCCACGGGACCAACGGGACCCAAGGCCTTGTTTCAGCTGATGAAATTACCTTCGCGGATTGACAACGACCCCGGATGCTGGATTTACTCGCTGTCGAATAACGGATTCGAGGGAGCTCATGAACAGTGCCGGAAATCTGACGAGTTCACCGGTGGACCTGCACGTCCACTCGTCGCATTCGGACGGGGACTGGGACGTCGCCGCGGTCGTCGATGCTGCCGCTGAGCAGGGCGTCGAGGTCATGGCCCTGGTCGACCACAACACGCTGCGCGGCACCCGAGAATTCGCGGCGGCGGCCGCGAAAAATGGTATTCAGACCATCACGGCATGCGAAATATCCACGACCTGGCGTGACGAGACCTGGCACCTTCTCGCCTACCACGTCGGCGACGACCCGGTGTTCACCGAACGGGTCGAGGCGATTTCGTCAGGACAACGCGCCATGTACGGGAAATGGCTTCAGCTCCTCACAGAGACAGGCGTCGAGGTCGAACGCGAAACCGTCGACGCCTTCCTCCAGGCGTCCTATCTGCCATTCTTCGGGCGATTCCTGGACGTGGTGC
The DNA here is from genome assembly GCF_002150765.1 of Lentzea kentuckyensis. Taxonomy (GTDB): domain Bacteria; phylum Actinomycetota; class Actinomycetes; order Mycobacteriales; family Pseudonocardiaceae; genus Lentzea; species Lentzea kentuckyensis. The sequence continues at coordinate 44,510 of NZ_MUYM01000006.1, read as the reverse complement.
TGCCCGATCTGCTGCGCCATCCGGACTACGCCCGGTACGAGGGCGCGCCGTACCGGGAGCTCGTCGAGTCGCTGTTCCGACCGGGCAAGCCGTTCCACGTGCCCGACCCGGCGTTCCCGACGATCGAGGACGCGATCGGCTGGGTGCGCGACGCCGGTGGTGTCGCCGTGGTGGCGCACCCCGGCCGGTCGCTCGTTCCGACCGACGCGGTGCAGGCGCTCCGGCCGCTGGCCGAGGCCGGTCTGCACGGTGTCGAGACCTGGAGCACGTGGCACGACCGCGACACCGCGGAGGCGTACCTCGGCGTGGCCCGCGAGCTGGGGCTCATCGCCACCCAGGGCTCGGACTTCCACGGCGACGTCAAGTCCTGGGCACCGCTGCCCGGCTCGATGCCCGGTCATGCGGCGGATCCGTTCGACACCGTCGCCCGCCTCACGGACGCCGCTCGGCGAGTGACGTGACCCGAGCAGCTCCGTCCAGGCCGAGCACCGGCACCCCGGCCGCGGTCACCGCCGCGTCCCGCCGGACAGGCGCTTGTACACGCTGTCCCGGATGGACATGGCCCGCAACGACAGCAGGCTGAACGAACCCGCGTCCCCGATGCCGTGGGTCGACTCGCACAGTCCGTTGAGGAACAGCGGCGGTGTCGCCGGGCCGGCCGGAGTGACGCTGTAGTCGGCGTTCACCGCCAGATAGCCGTCGTCGTCGAACCTGAACCTGTCGATGACCCCGGCCAGCAGCGCCGGGTACGGCTCCTGGCCGGGTTCCGGCCCGAGGTCGCGGAAGCCGGTCGCGAGCACCACGGCGTCGACCTCGTCGGACTCGAGGACACCGGTGTGCACCTCCTCTACCTCCAGCAGCACCGAGTCCTCCCGCACGGACGCGGCCCGCACCTGGCGATTGCCCTGCACGAACACGCGCTGGTCGTGGTCGAGCCGCTGCTCGTAGATCAGCAGGTAGAGCTCCTTGAGCACGTCGTCGTCGCTCGAGGAGTAGTTCGTGAGCCTCATGTAGTCGTCCAGCACGCGCTTGCCCGCGCGGCTCGCCGTGAAGTAGTAGTCGGTGAACTCGGGGAAGTAGCCCTCCTCGCTGAACGGGCTGTTGTCCTTGAGCCGCAGGCTGTTCGTGCGGACGTAGTTCACGACCTGCGTGCGCGGGAACCGGTGCGCCAGGTCGAGCACGATCTCCACCGCACTCTGGCTGCCACCGACGACCGCCACGCGGCGCGGCTCCGGCAGTTCCCGCACCCGGTGCAGGTACTCGGTCAGGTGGAACACCCGCGCGGACAGGCCGGCCGCCGCGAACGGCTCCGGCACGTGCGGTGTCCTGCCGGTGCCGACCACGAGCACCCGTGCCAGCTCGCGGTCGCCGCCGTCGGTGGTGACGACGTAGACCGGCTCACCGCCGAAGGTGTCGACGGCGATCCCGGTCACCCTGGTGCCGAACCGTGCGACGTGCTCGAACTGCGTCGTCACCCACCGGACGTAGCCCGCGTACTCCTTGCGCAGCGGGAACTCCACCGGCAGGTTCAGGTGTTCCACCAGCCTGCCCTGCTCGAACAGGTAGTTGAGGAAGCTGTACCGGCTGCGCGGGTTCCGCAACGTCACCAGGTCACGGCTCGGGTGGTTCTGGATGTTGACCCGGTCGAGCATCATGCCGCCCTGCCAGACCGGATCCCGCTGCGCCTCGAGGAAGCACGTCGTGACCTCCGGCAGGTCCTCGGCGAAGGCAACGGCCAGCGCCAGGTTCGCAGGCCCGAAGCCGACCCCGAGCACATCGTGGCAGTAGGACATGTTCCCCGCTCTCAGTGTGATGACGCGAGCAGCGCCGGGTCGTCACGCAGTGCGAAGTACGTCTCGCACCACGCCTCCACGTCCGCGGCGAGCCCCGCGTCGGAGATCAGCCTGTTCTCGCGGTCCCAGTCGACGCGGTCGGGAGGCTGGATCCCCTCGCTGGAGAGCACCCTGCGGTAGAACGGGTCGTCGGCCTGCCGCACGCTGCTCATCAGCGCGCCGACCTCCGGCGAACACAGTCGCAGTCCCGGCCGCGGTGCCCAGCTGTGCAGGTCCGGCTCCTCGCGCAGGCCGAGCACGTCCTGCAGCGCGAGTGCCATCCCGTCGGGATCGGCCCGCAGGTCGTCGGAATCGACCAGCACGTAAGGGATCCCGTTCCTCCGGCAGGTCGTCACCTGGTCCAGCAAGGACGGCCAGCCGCTCTCGAAGGCCGGGAAGGTGTCGGTGCCGTCGAGCTCTCGCACGATGCGCAGCCGGGACGTCGTGGACAGCCGGGGGTCGCGCATGACGAAGATGACCGGAAGCGTGGCCAGCGCCGCGAGGTACTCGAACTGGTCGGCATCGAGCTGGAAGCTCATCTCCTTCATCAGCACCCCGCCCGGCGGCTGCCGCGAGGCGAGCGAGACCCGCGCCCCGCCCCTGACCTCGATGGGGTTGAGCAGGACGTCGGACGCGGAGCCGAAACCCTTGCCACCCCAGTACATCGCCTCGAACGGCTCGTGGCAGTGGTAGCGGAAGGCCGTGTGCTGCCACAGGATGCGTGCCACCGCGGTGGAACCGGTGCGCGGCGGCGAGATCAGCACAGCGCGGGGATCGCAGGTGGACGACAGCGCGGCGTTCACCACGCGGCTGTCCTGCTCGGTGACGGTCAACGAAGCCCCTCTTCTCCAGAACGAACAAGATCGTGGACGGCGGCGACCGCGGCGGCGAAGATCTCCAGCGCGACGGCCGTGGTGCGCTCGCTGACGTTGAGCGGCGGCAGCATCCGCACGACGCAGTCGTGTCGGCCCCCGAGCTCGAGGATGAGCCCGCGCGCGAACGCCTCGCGCTGCACCCGCGCGGCGGCATCCGGCCACGGGCGTCCGTCCGGCCGGCTGAACTCCACACCGATCATCAGGCCCAGGCAGCGCACGTCGGAGATGAACTCGCGGTGCGCGCGCTGGACTTCCGCCAGCGCGTCACGCGCCTGTTCCGCCCTGGCCCGCACGTTGTCGAGCACCCGATCCCGCTTCATGATCCGCAGGAACGCCGCGCCGGCGGCGAAGGCGAGCTGGTTGCCGCGGAACGTCCCGGTGTGCGCGCCCGCCTGCCACGTGTCGAGCCGCTCGTCGTAGAGGATGGCGGCGACCGGCATGCCCGCGCCGGACAACATCTTCGACACCACCCGCACGTCCGGTTCGATGCCGTAGTGGTCCGACGCGAACCATTCCCCCGTCCGCCCGCACCCGGTCTGCACCTCGTCCACGATCAGCGGCACGTCGAGCTCGCGGGTCACCTCGCGGACCCGCCGGACGAACTCGGGCGGCGCGATCACCGCGCCGCCCTCTCCCTGCACCAGTTCGAGCAGCACGGCAGCGGGCCTCGTCATGCCGGCGTGGCTGTCCCGGAGCGCCTTCTCCAGGTACTCGGCGCAGTTCGTGGCGCACGAGCTCGCCTCGAGGCCGAGCGGGCAACGGTGGCAGTACGCGAACGGGTAGAAGTGCACTCCTGGCATGGTGTTGGCCACGGCCGCCCTCGTGCCGGTGTCGCCGGACACCGCCATCGCGGCGTGGGTCATGCCGTGGAACCCGCCGTGGAAGGCGATGATCTCGCCTCTGCCGGTGGCCTGCTTGCACAGCTTGATGGCGGCCTCGACGGCGTTGGCGCCGGTCGGTCCGCAGAAGTGCACGCGGGTGCGGGCTCGAACGTGGTCGGGCAGCAGGCCGAACAGCTCGGTCGTGAAGTCGTCCTTCACCGCGGTCGGGAAGTCGAGACCGTGGGTCAGCACCTCGGCCTGCTCCCTGATCACCCTGGTCAGCTCCGGATGCGCGTGGCCGAGCGCGAGCACCCCCGCTCCGGTCAGGAAGTCGATCAGGACGTTGCCGTCCTCGTCCTGCACGAAGCTGCCGGCGCCTCTCCTGATCGCGATGGGCAGCCGCCGGGGGTACGACCGCGCCCGCGATTCCCGTTCCTCCTGCCGTGCCAGCAACCCGCGGCTCACCGGGCCGGGCATGGTGGTGCGCAGCACTGGCACCCCGTCCGGCGCCAGGCCGGCGTGATCGTCGACTACCTCGGTCGCAGTGGCGCCCATAGGTGTTGTCCCCCAAGGTTTTTCACAGTGCCGGGTCGGAATGGACCAGCGGCACTCCGATGCATTTCTCGAACCGGTCGACCAGGCCGTCCGCGCGGGTCATCGCCTCGGTCCAGCTGTCGGCCAGCACCACGTACCTCGCGAGCACCTGCTTGGCCCGCACTTCGCGGCCCGGTCGCAGGTGGTAGTTCTCGAGCTCGAGGATCTGCCACTCCGGCTCGCTCACCCAGCCGAGGTCGAACTCACCGGGCAGCGTGCCGGACGACACCGGCATGATCTTGCGCGCGGTGATCGTCGCGGTCGCCTCCGGCAGTCCTCTCGACGGCGGCCGGCCGAGATAGACGTCGATCAGGTGATCGGCGAAGTCGACGCCGGTCACCCGGCCGTACATCGTGGTCATGATGCCGCCCATGACCCTCGGGTTGGCCTCCACCAGCACCGGCCCGCGGTCGGTGAGCATGATCTCCAGGTGGAACACCCCGAAGTCGAGGCCCAGTGCCCGGCAGACCTGTTCCGCGTACTCGAAGCACTCGTCGCGCTGCGCGGGATCCAGGTCGGCGGGCAGCGCGGCCCCCATCTCGACGCAGTCGTTGCCCGCGCCCCGAGACCGTCCGCTGATCATGAACCGGTAGCTCACCCCGTCCACGATCGCGAGCTCGGCGGAGACGAGGCGGCCGACCAGATACTGTTCGACCAGGATTCCCCTGGTGAACTGTTCGCGCATCTGCTCCGGCGTGACCCGGTGCGCGTCGAGCACCTCCCGCGCCGCGGCCGGCATCTGCGCCGCATCGGCCACTGTGGACACCATCATGCTGTCGAGTCCGCTGACAGGCTTCACCACCACGGGATAGCCGATGCGCGCCGCGGCCGCGAGTGCGCCGCCCACGTCCAGCGCGTGCGCGTGGCCCACCGTCGCGAGGCCCGCGTCCGCGAGCAGCTCGCGGGTGCGCACCTTGTTGCGCGCGTTGCACACACCCGCGGCGCTGGTGAACCGCAGTCCCAGCCGGTCGCAGACAACGGCGATGGCCTCGAGCGTCGGCTCGATCTGGGCGATCACCGCGTCGACCGGCTTGGCCGCGTGGATCCGCGCGATCACGGCCTCCAGCGCGTCGGTGTCCGAGGTGAGCTCCATCTCGACCACGTCGATGCGGTCGAACAACGCCTGCACCTGCTCGGTGACGACGTAGAGCTGCCAGTTCAGGCCGCGCACGAACGTGAGCTCGTGGCCGAGCTCCACGGCCCGCATCATGGTGCGCAGCGCGGACTCGTTCGCGTCGGCGAAGAGAAGATGGGCCATCACATGCTCCTGTGCAGCAGGACGTCGGTGCGCGTGCTCTCGTAGAACGACCTCGCGAACTCGCCTTTCGCGACGTCCATCAACACGACGTCGTCGTGGCGGACGAACACGGTCGCCGACTCGATCGGCTCCAGGTCGCGCAACGCGGACGCGAGCAGCGCGTCGCCCTCCGCCCGCGAGATCATCATCCGGCCGGGAGGAGCGGGCAGGTCGCCGTACCTGATGTCGGTCAGAAGCGCGATGTGCGCGTAGCCGCCGGGCGCGACCAGCGCGGCGATCCGTTCCAGCACACCATGCACCACAACGGGATCCGGATCCACGTGATGCACCGCGGCCACGCACGCCACGATGTCCGCGAGCGGCTGGTCGTCGTCGAGCCACGTGACGAAGTCCATCTCGTGCGCCTGCACCCTCAGCCCGGACTTCCCCGCCGTGGCACGCAACTGCTCGACGGCACGGGCGCTGTGGTCGACGGCGATGGCGTCCATGCCCTGTGCCGCCGCGAACAGCGCGTTGCGCCCGACCCCGCAACCCAGGTCCACGAACCGACGCCGACCGTCCTCTTCGGACATCCGGCGCACGGCGGTGACGACCATCGGGTCCGGCCGGCGTTCCCGGTGCACCGACCAGATCTGGTCGTAGATCATCCGGTCCTGCGCCGACTGCCGCACCCGCCGCCCGCGTGCTCGTGCGATGCGGTTGCCCGCGGCGTGCGCCTGGTCGTCGGCGACGACGAACAGCCCGTCGACACTCGACTCACCGTGGACGTCGACCTCGGCCGGGCCGGGCTTCCGGTGACCGCTCGACGCACGCGTGCCGGGCACGGCGCCGAGCTCGGCGAGCCACGACCGCCAGTGGTCACACCACGGCGACGCGATGGCGACCATCCCGCTGGACACGCACAGCGTCCCGCCCGCCGTGAGCACCTCGAGCAGGAAACCTCCGGAGGGCAACCGCTCGATGCCCGTCGCCTCACCGTCCACGACCACCAGCCGCGGATCGGCCCGCACACCGGCGTCGCGGCCGACGATGACGACGAGTGCGTCGCCGTCGGCCTCGAGCACCGCGTTGGCGGTGGCCACAGCGGTCTCGCCGGCGCCCACCACGACGGCGTCCACCACGACGGCGTCCGCCACAACGGCGTCCGCCGCGGGGGCAGGAGGTTGCCTCGACACCGGGCTCACAGCTGCCAGTACTCGATCATCAAGCTCAGCCGGAAACGGTCTTCCGAGGTGTGCACGGATCCGATCGAGTGCCAGCTGGAGGCATCCGGGCAGACAATCGCGCAACGGCCGCCGAGCGGAATGAACTCGGCCGCGGGCGCGGAATCCGTTTTGTTCTGCCACACCTGGAACACCCCGCCCTCGTCGGCGGTCCAGTCCTCGTTCAGATAGAGCCCGAAACTGACTTTCTTGGCAGCCTTGCCGGTGTCCGCGGTCGTGTAGTCGCCGTTACCGAACTTGTAGACACCGATCACCAGGGAAAGGCCGCTGAGATCCATTGCGAGTTCATCGGACAACCAGCCGCCGAACTCGTCGGACTCGATGCTGTCGAACAATTCGGACCACACGGGACCGACCTTGCGGCCTGACTCCGTGCGCTCCCCGTTCTCCCGCGCGGTGAACCGCGACATGTTGTACTGCTTGGGAAACTGCTCGCCGACCTTGATCTCCCGGTTGAAGAGTCCGGGCGCCGGGATGTCGGCGTTGAGCCTGCGCAGGTCGGCGGCGGAGACGAGGTCGACCCCGGTGTAGTACGTATAAGGCTGGTCCAGGCGCTTGAGTCGAACTTCGGTGTTGAGCACTTCTCCCCGTCCCATCGCCGACGTCAACTCCGGCCACTATCCGGGTCCGCCCCGAGTGCGCATAGGCGGATTTTCATCAGGTGAGTCCGGTGCGACCACTTCGGATGGCACGAGACACCGTGCTAGTTTTGCCATTCATCCGCTGGGGAGGGGATATCGATGCCTGAGCGCACCGACGAGACCGCGCGTTCATCAGGGGATTCGGTGGCGGAGGCCGCATCCTCCCCGGCAGCCGACGGCGCCCGCCGCCGATTCGTCGCCGCGACGCTCATCGACGCACTCGGCAGCGGCCTGTGGATGCCGTTCGTGCTGCTGTTCCTGGTGAACGCACAGGGCATGGAGCTCACCGAGGCGGGCGCGGCGCTGAGCCTCGGCGCGTTGCTCGGCCTCGCCGCGGGTCCGCTGTCCGGCAACCTGATGGACCGGATCGGCGCTCGCTGGACGCTGGTCGCCAGCAACGCCGTGCGGCTGATCGCCTTCGCCTTCTACCCGATGGCGCACGTGGTGTGGCAGGTCGTCGTGGTCTCGCTCATCGTCAGCGTCGGCGACCGGCTCTTCTGGACGGCGAACGCACCGGTGGTGAACGCGCTCACCTCCGAGCGCGACGCCGACAAGCTCTTCGGCACGCAGACCATCGCCCGGTTCGTCGGCGCGGGTCTCGGTGCCGGCGTCACCGCGCTGATCCCCGACCTCAACAGCCAGGGGACCTATCACCTGCTCGCCTACCTGAACGCGGCGAGCTTCGCCATCGCGGGACTGCTGCTGCTCAAGCTGGAAGTGCCGATGCGGCACGGGGAGCAGAAGGGCGCGGACGGCACGCGCAGCGGATGGGGCGTGGTGCTGCGCGACCGGGCGTACGTCGGTTTCTGCGCGTCGAGCGTGCTGTTCACCCTGGCGAGCGTCAGCAAGTACTCGATCCTGCCGATCCTGGTGCTGGACTTCCTGCACGGCCCCCACTGGGTGCCCGGCGTGGCGCTGGGCATCGGCACGCTGACGATGGTGTCGGTCCAACGCCCGATCACCAGGCTCGCCGCGCGGCACAGCAGGAGCAGGGGGCTGGTCGTCGCGGCGGCGATCTTCGCCTGCTCGTTCGCGGCGCTGCTGTCGGTGACCGTGCTGCCGTTGCCGGGCGCGATCGCGGTCATCTTCGCCGTCTGCGTGACGTTCGCGGTCGCCGAGGCGCTGTTCGCGCCGCTGGTCACCGCGGCGGCCGCGGCGGCCGCGCCTGTCTCGGCGCAGGGCAGGGCGAGTGCGCTGTTCCAGCTGTCGTGGGCGGTCTCGATGGTCGTCGGCCCGGCGATGCTGACCAGTCTGCTGTCCGTCGGCAACTCCGCCCTGTGGCTCACCCTCACGCTCACCTCGGCCGCGGCGATCCCCGCCGTGCTGGCGTTGCGCGGCCGGATGCCCTCGGTGCTCGGCTGAGCGCAAAGGGCCTGTGTCGAAGTCCCGTTCGATGAGAGTCGCGCCTGAGGTGGTTCCTGGTGGTGCGGCCGAATGGCCCGCATACCGGTGTTGTATGTGGGTCGTTCGGCCGTGCCGCCAGGGGCCGCCTCAGGCCCGGCTATCGCGGACGGGACTTCGACACAGGCCCTAGGTCACGGCACCCACGTGACCGGAGTCAGCGGGTGGTCCAGCGGCTCGTTGCGCACCAGGCCGAGCTGGTCGGTCAGCCGCTGCGGCGTGCCCGTGTAGAGCGACGCGGCCTGGAAGAGCACGACCGTGTAGGCCCATCGGGGCGTGTCCGTCGTGTTCGCCGGGGCGTTGTGCACGACCAGACTGTGGTGGACGGTCGCGTCCCCCGCCCTCAGGTGCAACGGCGGCGAGAGCGGGCACTCGTCGAGCAGCTCCGGGTACTGGTTCACGAGATCGTTGTCCGGGGTGCCGAGCGCCCGGCCCAGCACGCCCTGGCGGTGCGACCCCGAGAGGAACCTCAGCGTGCTGTGCTCGGGGGTGAGGTCGTTGAGCGCGATCCAGAGGTTCACCTGCTCGGACCGGTCACGGGACGAGTAGGGGAAGTCCTGGTGCCACGGCGTCGGGCTGCCCGCCGGCATCTTCACCAGCACCTCGTCGCGGTAGAACCGGACCGGCCGGTCGCGCAGGAACCTCGACCCGGCCCTGCCGACCGCCGCGGACGTCGCGAAATGACGCAGGAAGTCGTTGTCCCGCGAGGGTTCGTCGTAGGTGCGCCACATCGTGGCGAACGGGTCTCCCGCGCCGCGCGAGGGCGTGTCCGCTCCCCGGTACCGTTCGGCACCCCGCCCCATCAGCCCCTGGATCTCCTCGCGCAACCGGAGGGTGAGCTCGGGCGAGACGAAGCCCTCCAGCTTCGCCCAGCCGTGCTGCCGGAAGAACGCCACCTCGTCGGTCGTCACGTCACGGGCGGCGTCGAGCCACCGGTCATGGGACACGGTCACGGACTCATTCCTCCATCTCGATGGGCTCGGCGGGCAGGCGTTCGCCGAAGATCGTCCCGCCACCGAAGTTCGCGAACTGCGCCCCGGCCCTGGCGATCATGTGCCGGGCCTCCGCGAGCAGGTTCGGGTCGTCGCGCAACCGGGCGTCGATGATCCGGCGGACCGCGTCGGCACCATCGCTGGTGCGGATGTCGTACCGATCGGTCAGCAAGATGTCGCGCAGGTAGATGTGCAGGTACAGGTCCGGCAGGCCGTGCGGGTTCGCCTGCCGCCGGGTCTGCCGCGCCCGTTCGTCGTCGATGGCGGTGAACGGGGCGCGCACGCGTGGCAGCGGTTCCCTCACCGGATACCGGTCGAAGCCGCGGAACACCACCCGGCGGCCGTTGAAGTAGGCGATCGCGACCCTGCGGCGCAGGCAGAAGTTCACCGCCTGCGCGATGGTGTCGATGATCGGTTCGCCCTTGTCGTTCAACGAGGTGTTGCACAGCATGGGCACGCCGGTCCGCCGGTGGAACGCCGCGATCAGGTCGTACAGCGCGGGATTCTGCTCACGGGTGAGCGACTGGATCCTCGCCGAGTAGTCGAGGTGCGCGACCGCTGGGATCCGCTCCCGCTGTTCCGGCTTGATCGTGAAGGTCTCCAGCATGTACGGCGACGGCCTGGCGTTCTCGAACCAGTCCGGCAGGTGCTCGGCCAGGACGACCGGGGCGACCGGACGCCACCACTCGCGGCGCTTCAGCTCGTTCACCGCGGTCTTCGCGTCGTAGGTGGTCGGATCGCCGAGCAGGCTGCGATGCCCGAGCGCCCGCGGCCCGCTCTCCGCCCTGCCGTCGAACCACACCACGGGGCCTCCACGCAGATCGGCGACCGCGGTGTCCACGTCGAAGTCGGTGACGGACTCCACGAACTGCCGATGCCCGGCCAGCGCACCGTCGAGGTCGAGGTCCTCCGTACCGAGGTACGGTCCGGGAAAGCGGAACCGGAAGCGGCCGAGCCGGCGGTGGAACGCGGCGAGCCCGATCCCGATCGACTGTCCGCTGTCGCCGACACACGGCGGGGCGAGCAGCCCGCGGAACCCGTACTTCAGCATCAGGTGACTGTTCGTCGGGCAGTTCAGCGCGTAGCCGCCGCTCAGTGCCAGATGCGCCGCCGCGGGATCCACGTCGTAGCGGTCCAGCAGCATGTCGACGTTGCGCTCCATCATGGCGACGGAGATCGCCTGCACCTCTTTCATGACGGCACTGATCAGGCTCTCCTGCGCGGAGAACATGGGGTCGTAGGTCATGGTCTCGCGGACCTGCTCGACGATGCGGCGGAAGGCGTGGCCGGCCGCGCGCATCCCGTCCTGTCCGACGAACCGGTACTCGCGCAGCAGCGCCTCCCGGTCGCAGGCGCCCGCCGCGACGGTCGCGGTCGCGAGAGCCATCAACGTTCCCTCGCGCAGCTCGAAGCGGTCCCTCGCCTCGCAGTAGAGGTTCGCGGGCGACTCAACCGGGCAGAACTCGACCTGGCCGCCGCGCACCACACAACCCGCGTACCAGTTGTCCTTGAAGTACCGGTCGAGCAGGCGGTCCGGCCCGCGGTCCACCGCCATCCCGACGATCGTGCCGTCGAAGAAGACGTCGCTGTCGAGCAGGATCGCGCTGTAGAGGTGGCAGATGCTGTGAAACGCGATGTCCGGCACCGCCTCCACGAGCGTGTAGTCGTCGCTCGTGGCAAGTCCAGGAGTGCCCCACACCTCGACCATGTCGTCGACCTTGACGGCGAGGGGCGCGAGCAGGTCGTTGACGAAAGAAAGCTGGCTCTCCTCGTCGAAGAACGGCGTGCGGTGCATCTTCTGGCCGGTGGTCCGCTCAAGCTCCCAGTTCCGGACCAGGCGCACGTCCTGCCCGTCCTTCTCCCACAGCGCGACGGTGTTGTCGTGCCGGAAGTAGACGTTCGCCAGCCGGTGGACCCCCGCCGGGTTCAGGTACGTGGAGAGGTAGTAGCCGTCCTTCATCTCGCTCCTCCGGGATCGCTGCGAGCCGGCCGTCAGGGACGGGCCGCGTCGGTACCACCCCGGTAGGCGGAGCCCATCAGCTCGGTGGTCAGCCAGTACTCGATCTGCACGGTGAGCCGCTCGGTCCCGTCCGGGTGGTCGATCTTCGACACCGCGTGCCACGAGTGGTCGGTCGGCGGGAACGCCACGAGCCTGCCGCCGACGGGCGGGAGCTCGGCGACCGGAGCCGCGCCCCTCTCCCCCGTCTCGAACATGAGGAAGCGGCCACCGGCCTCGGCAGGCCAGTCCTGGTTCAGATAGATGATCGTGGTGATCGCCTTGGTCGGCTTGTCCTTGTGCACGGCCAGGAAGTCGCCGTTGCGGTGGGCGTACACGCCGACGCTGCGCAACAGGCCGGTGAGCCCGATACCGGTCTGCTCCTCCAGCCACGAGGTGAACTCGGGGCTCATCAGGTCGCGGCGCAGCTCCTGCCACGGCACGGGCAGCTCGGTGTCGGGCGCGACCTGCTCGTCGCCCTCGACCAGGCGGAAGAGGTTCATCCGATACTGCTTCTCGTGCAGGGGGTCGTCGACGACGATCGGGTCCGCGTGCTGGGTGGGCGCGGTCGCGACGAGCTTGTCCAGCTGGTCGGACGACAGCACGTCCAGCACGTGGAACAGCTGGAACGGCGTGGTCCGCTCCTGCAGCCGGTTGGTCAGGTTCAGCATGGTTCTTCCTCCTGATCGGGTAGTGGTGCTCACCGCGGCCGGTAGCCGTGCACCAGCAACGCCCGCCTGGGCGCGGGCGCGCCGGCGGACACCGGCAGCACCTCGTGCCAGGACCGGTCGGTCCTCGCGAACGCCAGTGAGGTGCCCGCACCGGGCAGGAACACCGCCGACGGTTCCTCGTCGTGCTCGCCCTCGTACAGGGCCAGCCCGCCTCCCCACTGATCCGACCACTGTGGACAGAGGTAGAGGTTCTGCGAGAACAGCTTGTCCGGACGGTCGGTGTGCCGGGACATCCAGCCGCCCTCGGTGTACTCGGTCAGCCGCAGTTCCAGCGTCACGGGTCCCGGCGGAACGCCGAGCAGCGCGGACAGGCGCCGGGCGTAGTCGGACTCGACCAGCTGGTGGGCGAGCGTTCGCCAGCACGGCGCCATCATGCGCACCTTGTCCGACCAGCCGCGGTGGTCGTGCAGGGTCGCCATGTTCGCGAGGTAGGTCTTGTCGCTGCCGGCGGTGCGCCGGAACGTGTCCAGCACACCGGCGCCGGGGAACGACTCCACCAGCTCGGCCACCGCGTCCGGCGCGAGCAGCGCCCGTTCGCCGAACACCGCGTGCCGGAACGGCCGCTCGTGCACCTCGGACACCTCGGACAGCTCGATGTCGTTCAGGTCGAAGGACATTCAGCACCTCGCCGACGACGTGACATCCGCCAGCACGTCGGCCACGGTCCGCATCACGTCCCTGTCCGCGAGTGAGAACCGCAGGCAGCCGTCGAGGCCCGGCACGTCGTCGAGGCCGCGGATCCTGATCCGGCGCGCGGACAGCTCCCGTTCCAACCGCTTGCCCTCGCCCGGGGTCCCGGTGACGAACGTGACGAAGTTCGCCCCCGATCTCAGCGCCGTCCACCGCGGATGGTCTCCGAGCACGCGCGCCGCGAACCCGTCCCTGATCTCCGCCACGTCCCGCCAGATCGCCCGCAGCCGGTCGATCTCACCCGCGAGCTCCACGGCGATCCGCACCGACGGGGTGGCCAGCGTGCTGTCCGGGCGGAACCGGCTGAGGTAGTCGATGATCCTGGGCGCCGCGAACACGCACGCCACCCGGCCGCCGGCCATTGCCCAGCTCTTGGACAGCGACCGCAGCACGATCAGGTTGGGGTGCCGGGAGAGCAGGGTGGCGTGAGCCATTCCGGCGAACGCGGCGTAGCACTCGTCGACGACCAGCAGATGGCCGTGCTCGGCGGCGACCGCGGCGAGGTTGTCCACTTCGGACAGAGGGGTCACCGTGCCGGTCGGGTTGCCGGGGTTGGTCATCGCCACGATCGACGGCGGTGACGTGCGCATGGCTTCGACGAGCGCGCGGTGGGTGTCCCGCACCGGCTCGCCCGTCAGGCCGGGACACCGCGTGACAGGAACGCCGCGCAGTGCGGCGTAGTAGCGCCAGCTCTCGAAACTGGGCTCCTGCACCAGCAACCGGCCCGCGGGCTCCGCGAGCGCGTCGACCACGAGGCCGATGGCGGTGCACGATCCGGCGGTCACCAGCAGGGAGTCCTCGTCGACGTCGTGGGCCTGGGCGAGCCGCCGGGTCAGCGTTCCCAGGTACGGGTAGCGGAACACGTCACGGGCGGTGAGCCGGCCCAGCACCTCGTCGAGCAGGACTTCGGCGTCCGGGTGCTGCATCTCGCAGCTCTTGAGGTTCATCACGTCGCTGTGGTCTGCGCGCGGGGTCCGGCGCACGGTCAGCGCACTCTCCCGGACCACGAACGACGGCTCCGGAACGCTCATGACGCGACGTGCTCCGAACGCTGCGGTATCTGTTCGTGCACCGAGGTGATCCGCTCTTCGACGCCGAAGACGTACCGGTAGAGCGGAGCCGTGTCGGTACCGGGCGGCAGCGCGCCGTCGAGGAACGTCTGGCGGTTGTACCGGTTGAGCTCGTCGGCACGCATCGCCGGAGTCATCCGCTCGAACGGCGTGTACACGGTGGGGCGGAACCGTGCCCCGGACTCGGTCACGACCACTCGGGTGCGGGCGACGCCCTCGGCGGAGGTACCCGGCAGGCCGACGATGACGAACGCGTTGAGCTCGATGCCCGCCTCCGCACACCACCGGCCAAGCTCGCGGAACTGCTCCTCGTGGATCTGCTTTGCCCTCGGCAGCGCGCCGTGGCCCGCCGGTTCCAGCGTCTCGAGACCGACCGAGATCCGCACGCAGCCCGACGCGCCCATCCTGGAGACCAGGTCCTCGTCGAGGTGGTGCACGGTCGTGGCGCACTTCCAGCGGATCTTCTCGTCCCTGGCGGTCAACCGGTCGCACAGCTCCCGCACCCAAGCCTTCTTCAACGTGAACGTCGGCGCGTAGAAGGCGACGTACTCGAAGGGTTCCTTGGCGAAGCACTCGTCCACGTAGGCGAGCACCGCGTCCACCGACAGCCGCCGCTCGGCCAGGCCGAAGATCTGGTGGACGTCGCAGTAGTCGCAGCCGATCGGACAGCCTCGGGAGACCGGCACCACCAGCTCCCGCCGGAACGGGATGCCGCAGAACTTGTGGGTGTCCTGCGCGTACAGCTGGTCGTAGGCCCGGTAGGGGATCTCGGCGATCTCCGGCAGCGCCCACTCCTCGGCCGGCAGGAAAAGCCCGTTCCCGCTCGGGGGAAGCCATTCCTCGCCGGCTCGGACGAACGTCCCGGGCAGCCCCAGAACGGGTCCTCCACCCGCCAGCGCAGTGAGGTAGCCGGCCACGCCGCATTCGAAGTCGCCGTTGACGACCACCGCGTCGAAATCGAGCGCGGTGAAGAAACCGGGATTCATGTTGCTCAACCGGCCGAACGCGATCAGCTTGCTCTTGGGGGTGAGCTCGCGCGCGTAGTGGATGAATCGCTCGAGACCGTCGACCGCGTCGAAGTCGTTCATGACCGCGATGACGTCGAAGTCTCCCTGGAAAAGCAGGTCGCCCACTGCCTTCCAGTTCATGTTGAGCAATCCGGCCTCACACGTCACGACTTCGTGCGATTCCGGCAGGGTGCGCAGATAAGACGCCGTCTGGTAGAGCGGTGAATGGTGGCCGGCATTGAAGTAGCTGGGTACATGTGGGGGCCAGATGACCAGGACCTTCAAAGCGACTCCCTCGTCTCGATGCGCGGCGGGGGCCGCACCACCGCATTTACCGACCCAGTGTGCGGGCGGTACCCGGCGAGGGGAACGCCGTGTTTCTCACCGTGAAACACCGGCCTGCTCGACGCCGTCCCGCAAGTGGATCACCGGACCCGCGAAAGATTCACCCAACAGGGTCGTCATCTGCGGCAGCACAGTTGAACGGAAGCGGAGGATGAATCGGGCGAAGGAGAAAGGCCGGTCGAACACCCGGCGTCTGCCGGTCACCGGGTCGCGCATGTACGCGGGCACCGCGCGGGCGGGACCGAGCGCGATGCCGAGCGACCGCTTCAGGTAACGGAGCAGGCAGCGCGTCCCGGCCACGTCCACGATCACGACGCCGGTCGCGCCGGCGAGCCGCACCGGCAGCGTCGACGCGTGGTTGCCGTCGACGATCCAGCGCGGCCCGCTGGTCAGCTCCCGCTGGCGGGCACACCACCTGTCCTGCGGCAGGGGCTGCCAGCCGGGACCGAAGAACTCGTCGTCCAGGTGCACGCACGGCAGCCCGCTCACCGCGGCCATCTCGGTGGCGAGCGTGGTCTTCCCGCTGCCGGGGCAACCGAGGACCAGGATCCGGTCACCGAGCCGCCCGACGAGGCCGCGTACGTCCACAGTGGACCGCATGGCCGCCCTACCTGTCGAATTCCTCGGAGAACTCGGAGATCATCGCGAGCTGCCGGCCGATCGCCACGGCGATCGCGCGAGCGTGTGTGCCCGCCGTCCTCGGGTCGAAGGCCGGCCTCAGGCTGACCGCCGAGACCGCGGCGACCAGCGTGTCCGCCACCTGGATCCGCACGGCCACACTGGACAGTTGCTCGGACGGCCTCGGCAGCGGGATCACCGGCACATCGGCCGGTGAGGCCGCGCCGAGCCACTCCCGTGCGGACACCCGCACCGCCACGGGCAGGTCGGCCTCGTCGAACTTGCGCAGCGCCAGCGCACGGGCCGCCGCAGGACTGACCGTGCCGTTCCGGGCAGGGAAGGTGGTGCGCAACGACGACGAGCACCCGGCACCGGCCACGTCGACCGCACGCCCCCTGCCCGGCATCGACAGGCACACGTACTCACCGGTCAGCTCGTGCAGACGGTCCAGGAACGGCTGCGAGACCGCCCGCATCAGACCGACGCGTGGCGCGCGCCCACCGAGCTGGTAGAGCCACTGTCCCAGCCGGACACCGGTCTTGCCGCGCTCCAGCGCACCCCACCTGACCAGCTCCGCCGCCAGTCGGTGCACCGTCGGCTTGGGCAGGTCGGTCCGCTTGGCCAGCTCGGTCTGCGACAGCTCCACGTCGTGCGGCTCGAACGCCTCCAACAGCGCGAGCCCTCTGGCCAGCATGGAACCGAGCAATTTCGACTGCGGCTGCGCCGAGACGTCCGGCGCAAACGACAAAATGCCCTCAGATTCGAACGTCATACAGTCAACCCCCACGTTAACGCGACGCCGAGCAACGCCGAAAGCCCGATGATCGCGCAAGCCAGCATCCCCACATGCTCAACTCAAACCTTTCTACCACATGCTCCTGAAGCGCTCCGGCCGTTCGCACCAGCCCAAAGCACGATGACCGTCAGATGACAGATGCGCCGCAGGCGCGATTACCGCACGTGATCGACACCAGCGGCGCGCCGTCACCCGATCGTACTAATTCGGGCAAGCTCCGAACAGTCATCTTCCAGATTCACCGCCGCCGCGCCGTTGCGCAGACTCGGGAACGTGCTTCGATTCGCGGTCATCGGCCTGGGTGCCATCTCGCGCTTCTATCTCCGGGCGTTATCCCTCAATTCGGACGTCGAGCTCACCGTGGTCTGCGATCGCCGTCCCGAAAAACAGGAGCTGGCGCCCGCCGGGGCACGTTTTGTGACGGACTACCGCGAAGTGCTCGATTCCGGCGATGTCGACGCGGTGATCGTGACACTCCCGAACGACCTGCACCGACCGGTGTGCGAAGAAGCGCTACTCGCTGGCAAACACGTGTGCTGCGAAAAACCGCTCGCGACCGATCCGGAGCAGGCACGGGAACTGACCGAACTCGCCGCGGTGCGGGGCAGAACGCTTCTCACGTCGTTTCACCGCCGGTACAACAGCAACGTCATCCAGTTGCGGGACAGGATGCGCGTCCTGCCCGCACCCTCCTCTTTCACCCTCACCTACCGCGAGAAGATCGAGGAGCACTGCGGTGACGACACCTGGTATCTCGACCCGGACCGGTGCGGCGGGGGCTGCGTGATGGACAACGGTCCCAACGCATTCGACACGCTGCTCTTTCTGCTGGGCGACGTCTCGGTTCGCAGCAGCGAGATCGAGCGGGACGCGCGCGGCATCGACCTGCGGGCAGTGATCGGCCTGGAGACGGCGGCCGGCGGCCGCGGCACGGTCGAGCTCGACTGGGCGTACGACCGCGGCGAGGACAAGGCGGTGACCGTCGGGTGGGACGGCGGCCGTGAGTCCGCGGACATGCTGGGCGGCTTCACGGAGTTCAAGTCCTCGCTGCACCACGAGTACGAGGCACTGGTGGACGAGTTCGCGCGGACGGTGGCGGGCGCCACCGTCCGCCAGGACACCGGGCACCGCGTGGCACAACTGGTCGCGGACGCCTACCGGCTCGGCGGATGATCTGACTCTGGGGGATGCATGCGTTCTGGCAGCACGAAAAGGCCGATCAGCGGTGCGCTGGTGAAGCTGTTGTTCCACGAGCGCACGGAACGGGGGATGAAGCTCATCGCCGAGCAGAGCCGCTGCGTCCGGGCGGGTGAGGTGCACGAGCTGGTCACCACCGACCACAGTGGACTGATCGGCGGCGACACCGTCGATCGGGTGGGGTTCCTCGGCTTCGTCGAGATCGACGGCGCCGGCGTGATCGACGTGGGCGACGACGTGCTGGTGGGCGAGGTGAGGATCGGCGTCGTCGCGGGGTTCGACGAGTGCCACTTCCCCAACCACTACAACGTTCTGATCGCCGCCGACGCGCTGGCCACCGCCGCGACGCTCGGGCTCGAGGTCGAACAGCGGATCCGGTTCGAGGCGGGGATCGTCCCGGCGGAGACGACCCGATGACGATCCGCCCGCTGAACACCGTGCTCGTCGGCTACGGCCACTCCGCGAGGTCCTTCCACCTGCCGGCGCTCGCCGACCTCGTGGCGAGGGCACACGCGAGCGGTGTGCTGACCGTCGTCGACCCCGCACACGCCGGCAGTCCGCTGCCCGGCTCGGCACCGGGCACCGTGCGTTCGCGGCTGCCGTCTCCCGATCCGCACGCCGACAGCGTGGTGCACGTGTGCACCCCGCCCGCGACCCACGCCCGGATCGTCGCCGAGGCGAGCGAGCTGGGCTACCGGCGGTTCATCGTGGAGAAGCCGATGGCCACCCGCCCGTCCGACGCGGCGGCGATGGTCGACCTGTGCGCACGAGGGCTCGCCGATGTGCTGGTGGTGGCGAACTGGTCGGCGAGCGCGCTCACCGACGAGATCCGCCGGGTGCTGCTCGCCCGTGCCGGGACTCCTGTGCGCTCGATGCTGTTGTCCCAGTTCAAACCCCGGTTCGAGCGGACCATGGACAACACCGCGCACAGGTCCGCGTTCCACGTCGAGATCCCGCACCTGGTCACCCTCCTGCTCGCCCTGCTCGGCGACGAGGACTGCACTGTCGTGGCCGCCTCGTGCACGGACCTGCGCATCGGCGACGCGTGCTATCCCCGGATGGGCGCGGCGGAGCTCACGCTGCGCACCGCTGGCGGCGCGGACGTGACCTTGCGCTCGAACCTGGCCGCACCGTGGCGCGAACGCTCGACCCGCATCACCTGGGCCGACGGGTCCAGCCTCACGGGCTTCCACCCGTGCGACAGCGCCGACCGGTACGCGCAGCTCTTCAGCAGGTCCGGGGCCGGCGAGGCCGTGCGGCACCAGGTGCTCTACGACGACACGGTCCGCCGTTTCCTGTTCAGCGCCTACGCCTACTTCCTCGGCGTCGGCCCCAAGCCCACCAGCGACGTGCGCTTCGGAGCCCGCGTCACCGAGATCATCAGCGCGGCCGAGCAGATCAGCGTCACCGCGCCTCACCAACCGGAAGATCTGCTGGAGGCGAGCAATGCCGCAGGACAGTCAGGGTGAACCTGTGCCGTTCTTCGACGCGCGTGCGTCGTTCGAGTCGGAGTGGCCGGACCTGGAACAGCATCTCAACGACGTCTTCGACCTCAGCAAGTACTCCCATGGTGTCAAGACCGAGCAGCTCGAGCAGGAGATCGCCCGGTTCACCGGGGCCCGGTACGCGATCGGGATGAACAGCGCCACCGACGCGCTGATCCTGCTGATGCGCGCCGCGGGCATCGGTCCCGGCGACGAGGTGATCGTGCCGTGCTACTCGTTCTTCGCCACGGCGTCCACGGTCTGGCACACCGGTGCCCGGCCGGTGTTCGTCGACGTCGAGCCCGGCACCTACGCGATCGACCCCGGCGCGATCAAGGCCGCGATCACCGAGCGGACCAAGGCGATCATGCCGGTGCACCTGTTCAACCAGATGGCGGACATGGCGGCGATCACCGCGGTGGCCGCCGAGGCAGGTGTCGCGGTCATCGAGGACAGCGCGGAGGCCATCGCGATGTTCCAGAGCGGGGTGCACGCGGGCCTGCACGGGCTCGGCGGCGTGCTGTCCTTCTTCCCCACCAAGACCCTGGGCGCGCTCGGCGACGCGGGCATGGTGATCACCGACGACAAGATCGTCGCCGACCGGTGCGCGGTGCTGCGCCACCACGGCCGGATGGGCACCACGGTCGGCCGGATCTCCGGGATCTCCAACGCCGCCGCAGTCTCCGGCACCAACAGCAAGACCGACGAGGTGCAGGCCGCCGTGCTGCTGACCAGGCTGCCACGGCTGAACCGGGCCGTCGCCAGGCGCGCGGAGCTGGCCCGCCGCTACGACGAGGGACTGGCGGGCATCCGCCAGGTGCGTCGTCCGTCCGTTGTGGACAGAGGGGTCGCGGCCAACCCGGTCTGGTACGTCTACCTCGTCGAGGCCGAGCGCCGCGACGAGCTGGCGGACCGGCTGGCGCAGGAGGGCATCGGGACCGAGACCTACTACCCGCGCCCGCTGCACCTGCAGCCCTGCTTCGCCGAGCTCGGCCACCGCCCCGGCGACTTCCCGGTCGCCGAAGCGGCCGCGGAGCGCGCGCTCGCGCTGCCCCTGTACCCCGACCTGCTCCCCGGTCAGGTCGACCGGGTCTGCCTGGTGATCGAGCAGTTCTACACCGGAGGTTCGCGATGAGGAGCTCACTGCCGTTCTTCCCAGGAGACCTCTTCGAGTCCGACCGCGCCGTGACCCTCGACCTGATCCGGCGGGTGGGAGGCGCGAGCGAGCAGAAGTTCATCCTCGGCGCCGCGGTCGCCCGGCTCGAAGAGGAGATCGCCAGGGACACCGGCGCCAAGCACGTCATCGCGTGCGGCAGCGGCACCGGCGCGCTCATGCTGGCGGTGCACGCGCTCGGCGTGGGCCCTGGCGACGAGGTGATCGTGCCCGCCTTCTGCTGCCAGCCGGTGGCCAGCACGGTCGCGAACCGCGGTGCCACCCCCGTCTTCGCCGACATCGACCCGTGGACCCTGGTGCTCGACCCCGGCGCCGCCGAAGAAGCGATCACCGCGCGCACCAAGGCGATCATGCCCGCGCACGTGTTCTCGGTGATGGCGGACATGCCCGCCTTCGCCGGCATCGCCGGACGGCACGGGCTGCGCCTCATCGAGGACGCCGCGGTGGCCCAGGGCGCGGTGCTCGACGGCAGGCCGTCCGGCACCTGGGGCGACCTCGGCGCGTTCTCCTTCTTCCAGGTCAAGGCGCTCGGCACGATCGGCGAGGGCGGCGTCGTGCTGACCGACGACGACGAGCTCGGCAGGCTGGTCCGGATGTTGCGCAACCACGGCCAAAGCCGCCGGTTCGTGCACGAGGAGATCGGCTACAACAGCCGGATGGACGAGGTCGTCGCCGAGTTCCTGCTGCACCGCCTGGAGCGCTTCCACGAACGGCTGGCCCGGCGAGCGGACATCGCGGCCTACTACACCGAGCGGTTCGCCGAACTGCGCGACGACGGCCTGCTGCCGCCACCGGCCGGTCTCAACGGCAGGTGCTACTACGTCTACTCCGTGCTCACCGACCGCAGGGACGCGCTGCGCGACCACCTGGAGGCCAAGGGAATCGGCACGCACGTGTACTACCCGCTTCCGTTGCCGAGCCAGCCCGCGTTCGCCAGGTTCGGCAGGGGCAGGACGTTCCCCAACGCCGTGGCCGCGGGCCGGCGCAACCTCGCGCTACCGATCTGGCCGCACCTGAGCGACGCCGAAGTGGAGTTCATCGCGGACTCGGTGCGGGAGTTCTTCCGATGACCGCCGCGTGGCTCCAGCGGACAGGCGGCATCGGCGACGAGGCGGCCGCGGGGCTCGACGAGCAGATCGCCGTGCACCGCGAGCTCGGCTGGCCGCTCCTGGAGCTGCGCACGGTCGACGGCCAGGCGCTCGGCGACCTCGACGCCGAGCGGCGGCGCGAGGTGGCGGACCGGATCGTGGCGGCTGGACTTTCCGTGCCCTGCCTCGACTCCAGGATCGGCAACTGGGCGCGGCCGATCACCGGCCCGTTCGAGCGGGACCTCGCGGAGCTCGACGCGCTCGCCGACCTCGCCGCCCGGCTCGGCACCCCCTACCTGCGCGTGATGTCCTACCCCGGCGACGGCCTCCCGGAACCCGCGTGGCGGGCCGAGGTGATCACCAGACTGGGCCGGCTCGCCGACCGCGCCGCGCGGCGCGGTCTGGTGCTGCTGCACGAGAACTGCAGCGGCTGGGCGGGCACGTCGGCCGAACGCACGCTGGCGCTGCTCGACGCGGTCGGTTCCCCGTCGCTGCGAGTCCTGTTCGACGTGGGCAACCCGGTCGCCCATGGTTACGACGGCGAGGAGTACCTGGCGGCGGTGCTGCCGTTCGTCGACCACGTGCACGTCAAGGACGCGCTGCCGGGCGAGCGGGGACCGGACTCCACCGTCTTCACCACGCCCGGCGACGGTGCCGCCAACCTGCGGCGCTGCCTGGAGATGTTGCTGCGCAAGGGATACGAGGGCGCGTTCTGCGCCGAGCCGCACGTCGCGGTCGTGCCGCATCTCGGCACTCGGGCCACCCCTGACGAGGTGCGCGAACGGTACCTCGACTTCGGCCGCCGGTTCGAGCGGCTGCTCGCGGAGGTGACAGCGTGACGTGGACCCGGTCCGACGAGGAGCTGGCGCTGGCACTGCTCGCGCTCGACACGACGACACCGATGGAGACCGGGTGTCCTGGCGAGTTGCGCGCCGCGCAGGAGCTCTACGCGGACGCCGCCGCGACACTCGGCTTCACCACCGTCCACTTCGGACCCGCACGGCCGGAGTCCGTCACGGACCCGCGGGCGCCCGCCACGGTCCGGCTCGCGGCACGGCGGATGGGACTGGAGTTCCTGCGCTGCCAACCCAACCTGGTGCTGTCACTCGGCGACGCCCCGCCGGAGCGCACGATCATGTTCAACTTCCATCTCGACACCGTGAGCGGCATCCAACCAGCCGGGGTGCGCGACGGCCTGCTGCACGGCAGGGGCGCGGTGGACGACAAGGGACCGGGGGTGGCGCTGCTCGCAGGGATCCGCCAGGCCCTCCCCCTCCGCCCGGGAGTCCGGATCCTGATCCAGGCCGTCGGCGGCGAGGAGGGCGGGGCCATGGGCGTGTACGGCACCCGCGAGCTGGCCTCGCTCGGGTTCGTCGGCCGGCTCAACGTGGTGGCCGAACCCACCCGAGGCGGTTTCCTCGACCGGAGCACCGCCGCGATGACGGTGCGATTGACCGCCGACGGCGCGGGCAGCACCGACGACGAGCCGGAGCGGGGCGAGAACGCGACGGTGCTGCTGGGCTTTCTCGCCGCGTGGTTCGCCAGGGAGGTCGTCCCGCGCGTGACGGACCTGGGTGGCAAGGCCTGTGTGGCCGGCCTGCACGTCGGCGACGCGCACAACCGCGTGTACGGGACCGGCGACCTGCTGTGCAACTTCGCCTACCGCGACGAGGCCGCCGCCCGCGCCATCGACGGGCTCGTGACACGAGCCGTCGACGCGGCCCTCACGGCGTTCACCGAGGAGTTCGGCGGCCATCCGGCGACCGCGGTCACGGCCGCCGCCGCCCGGCGGATGCTGCGGGTGACCTGGGACAAGCGCGGACTGCCCACTTTGGACAATCGCGACCCGGCGATGGAGAAGCTGCTCGGCGCCGCGGGATTCCGGCGGCACGACGACGATGCCGGCGCGTTGAGGCCGTTCACCTGTGACGCCATCTGGCTCGGCGGCACCGGTGGCCACACCGTGATCGCCGGTCCCGGCGACCTGGCCGCGAACAACGCGCACGCCGCCGGTGAGCACGTGGCGATCACCGAGCTGGACGAGTACGCGCGCCGGATCAGCACGCTGGTCACCGGGTTCGCCGACTGGTGCGAGCGGACCTCCGCCCGCACGACTACTTCGCGTGGGGGTGTCATGTCATGACCGAGACCTTGCTGGACCTGAGGTCGCTGCGGGACTTCTACGTCGGCGCGTTCCGCGCCATGGGGGTGCCGGAGGCGCACAGCCGAATCTGTGCCGACGGCCTGCTCTACGCCGACAGCCATCACATCCGCACGCACGGCGCGGCCAGCCTCGACCGGCTCTACCTGACGATGCTGCGCGAAGACGCGGTCGATCCGGCCGCACGACCCGAGGTGCTGCACGAGCACGGCGCGACCGCGGTGGTGGACGGACACAACGCTCTCGGCTTCGTCACCGCCGAGTTCGCCATGCGTACCGCCATGGAGAAGGCCCGGGAACACGGGATCGGCGCGGTCACCGTGCGCAACAGCTCGCACTGCGGCGCGATGGGCTACTACTCCCGGCTCGCAGCGGACCACGGGATGATCGGCCTGGCGTCCACGAACCTCGGCGCGCAGGGCGTGCTGCCGCCACCGGGCGGGCGGGATCGCCTGCTGGGCACCAACGTGCTGGCCGCGGCCGCCCCGGCGGGCGAGGAGGCACCGTTCAACCTGGACATGAGCGCCGCCGTCGTCGCGGCCGGCCGGATCAGGCGGGCGCGGGACGAAGGCCACGACGTGCCCGCGGGATGGCTGGTGGACGACGCGGGCGAGCCGGTGACCGATCCGGCCGCGTACTTCACCGGTGCCGCCGCGCTGCGGTTGCTCGGCGGCGACCCCAGCACCGGCGGCTACAAGGGACTCGGCCTCGCGATGCTCGCGGACGTGCTGTGCGGACTGCTCAGCGGCGCGTCCGTCGGCCCCAACCCCGCCAACCTCCGCGGCGGCCGGCGGGTGTCGCGGGTGGACGCGAACATCGGCCACTTCATGCTGGCCATCGACATCGCGGCGTTCCGACCACCCGCGGAGTTCACCCGCGCCGCGGACGAGATGCTCAGGGTGCTGCGGGAATCGACGCCACTGCGGCCGGACGAACCGGTCGGCTATCCCGGTGTCCCGGAACGCCGCTACCGCGAGAGCAGCGAACGCGACGGCGCGCCGGTCTCCTGCGCCGTGCTCGCCGAGCTGTACTCCGTCGGCGCCGAGCTCGGGCTGCTGGTGCCCCGCCGGGTCGGCGCGCCCAGCGCGGTGACCGGTGCAGCACGATGACGCGCGTCGAGACGGCCGAGGTGCTCGCGCTGCGCTACGGGCTGAACCCCCACCAGCGTGGCGCGTCGGCGACGGCGACCGGCGGCCGGCTGCCGTTCACCGTCCTCAACGGACACCCGAGCTACCTGAACCTGCTCGACGCGCTCACCGCCTGGCAGCTGGTGCGGGACGGGCGCACGGCGCTCGGCCGCCCGGTCGCGGCGTCGTTCAAGCACACCAGCCCGAACGGCGTGGGCATCGACGTGCCTCTCCACGACGACGAGGTGACCGCCTACCAGGCGCCGGCCGAGCTCTCCCCGATCGCGCTGGCATACGTGCGGGCGCGGGGCACGGACCGGGTGGCCGCGTACGGCGACTTCATCGCGCTCAGCGACCCTGCGGACGAGTCGTTCGCACACGCGGTGCGCGGTGAGGCCACCAACGGGGTGCTCGCGCCGTCATTCCACCCTGCGGCCCTGCGTGAGCTCAAACGCAAGCGGGGCGGTGACCTGCTGGTGCTGGCGTTCGACCAGGACCACGAGCCTCCCAGCACCGAGGTCCGCGAGATCTTCGGCGTCTCGCTGCGGCAGGAACGCAACTCCGCGCTCGTCACCAGGCAGTCGCTCGCCGGGGTGGCCGGGCTGCCGGCGGACGCGGTCGACGACCTGCTCGTGGCGTCGCTCGCCGCGCGGTACGCGCAGTCCAACGCGGTGTGCCTGGCGCACCGCGGCCAGACCGTCGGCATCGGCACCGGGCAGCCGTCCCGGATCCAGGCGACCCGGCTGGCGTGCGAGCGCGCGGACAGATGGCTGCTGCGCCAGCACCCGACGGTGCTGGGCGTCCGCTTTCCCGATCGGATGAGCAGGCACGCCCGTGACACGGCGGCCAGCGAGTTCGTCTGCTGGGAGGACCTGCACGCCGTCGCCAGGCACCGGCTCATCAAGGAGAGCACCCGGTGGCTGCGGCCGTTGAACGACGACGAACGCACCTCGTGGCTCGGCCGGCGGGCGGGGCTCGCGATGAGCAGCGACGGCCCTTTCCCGTTCCGCGACTCGCTGGACGCGGCGGCACGGCACGGCGTCCGGTTCGTGGCGCATCCGGGCGGGTCGCGGCGCGACGACGAGACGGCCGCAGCCGCGGCCGAACACGGCATGACCGTGGTGACGTTCGGCCGTCGTCTGTTCCAGCACTGACGACCTGTCCGGACCGACGACCTACTGGGGGACCGCAGTGAACACGGAAGACGCCGCAACCGGCCACAAGCTGGTGGTGCTCGGCCTCGGATACGTCGGGCTGCCGCTGGCTCTCGCCGCCGTCGGCGCCGGGCACCACGTGCTGGGCTACGACATCAGGCCGGAACGCATCACCGAGCTCCGCGAGGGACGGTCCGGCCTGGTCGACGTGGACGACGAGGAGATCCGGGCACACCTCGCCGCCGGCACGCTGGCGATCACCTCCGACCCCGCCGACCTGGCCGGGTGGGACGTGTACGTCATCTGCGTCCCGACCCCACTGCTCGACGGCGGTCCCGACCTCTCGATGGTGCTGGCGGCCGCCGACGTGGTCGCGACCTGCCTGTCGCCGGGTGACCTGGTGATCCTGGAGTCGACCACCTGGCCGGGCACCACCAGGGACGTGCTGGCCCCGAGACTGCGCGAGCGCAGCGGTCTCGAACCGGGCGAGGAATTCCACCTGGTGTTCTCGCCGGAGCGCATCGACCCCGGCAACAAGCAGTTCCCGCTGACCCGCATCCCGAAGCTGGTCGGCGGCACGACCCGCGCGGGCAGTGAGCGGGCGGCGGCGTTCTACCGCACGTTCGTCGACACCGTGCACGTGGTCTCCGGGCCGTCGGAGGCGGAGATGGCCAAGATCCTCGAGAACACCTTCCGGCACGTCAACCTCGCTCTGGTGAACGAGCTCGCGGTGCTGTGCCGGGAGACCGGCGTCGACCTGCAGGAGTCCATCGACGCCGCGGCGACCAAGCCGTTCGGCTTCATGCCGTTCTACCCGGGACCGGGCGTCGGCGGGCACTGCATCCCGGTCGACCCCGTGTACCTCACCTGGCACGCGCGCAACGCGGGCAGGACGTTGCGGCTCGTCGAACTGGCCCAGCAGATCAACCGCGACATGCCGCGGCACATCGTCGCCAGGGTGATGGACGTGCTGAACGCGGTGGGCAAACCGGTGCGCGGCTCGCGGATCCTGATCCTCGGGGTGAGCTACAAACCCGATGTGGCGGACGTGCGCGAGTCGCCCGCGTTCCCCATCGCCGAACGGCTCGCGGAGCTCGGCGCCGAGGTGAGCTGGCACGACCCGCTCGTGGCCGACGGGCAGGGGCCGCCCGGCCCGCGCCGGATCGCCGAGCTCACCGCGCGGGAGCTGGCGAGCCACGACCTGACGCTGCTGCACACCGCGCATTCCGGCTACACCGACGACGACATCACTCGCCACACTCCGTTGCTGCTCGACGCGCGCACGGTGCTCGATCCGGTGGCCGGCTGATGACCGATCCGCTCTTCGCGCTGTCCCCCGTCGACGGCCGCTACCTCGACCACACCTCGGCACTGCGCGACCATCTGTCCGAGTGGGCGTTGCAGCGCAACCGGCTTCTGGTCGAGGTCGAGTGGCTGGTCGCGATGTCCGAAGAGGACTCTCTGCCCGAGATGCGCGCGCTGACCGCCGCCGAGACGGCGTGGCTGCGTGCGATCCCCTCCGAGTTCGACGCGGCCGGCGGTCACCGCGTCAAGGAGATCGAGCGCACCACGCGCCACGACGTCAAGGCCGTCGAGATGTACCTGAGGGAACGGCTCGAAGGCACCTCCTTGGCGGACCTGGTGGAGTGGGTGCACTTCGGCTGCACGTCCGAGGACATCAGCAACCTGGCGTACGCGCGAATGATCCGGGACGCGGTGGAGCTGGTGTGGCTGCCCGCGGCCGAGGAGCTCACCCGGCACGTCGCGGCGCTCGCGGAAGAGCACCGCGCGCTGCCGATGGCCGGCCGCACCCACGGCCAGCTCGCCACTCCGACCACGCTCGGCAAGGAGCTCGCGGTGTTCGCCCACCGCTGGAGGCGTCAGCTCCGGTCTCTGCGCGACGTCGAGCACCTCGGCAAGTTCGGCGGGGCCGTCGGCGCGTTCAACGCCCACGTCGCCGCGTACCCGGCGGCTCCGTGGCCGTCGATCGCCGCGAGGTTCGTCGCCCGGCTCGGCTTGGTGTGGAACCCGCTGACGACGCAGATCGAGTCCCACGACTGGCTCGTGGAACTGATGCACGCGTTGCTGCGGTTCAACGCGGTGCTGCGCGACTTCACCGGTGACGTGTGGCTCTACCTCTGCCTGGGCGGGCTCCGGTTGCGGCCGGTGGCGGGAGAGATCGGGTCGTCGACCATGCCGCACAAGGTGAACCCGGCCGCCTTCGAGAACGCCGAGGCCAACGTGGCGGTCAGCTCAGGGATGCTGGAGACCCTCACCAGGGAGCTGCCGGTCTCCCGGCTGCAGCGCGACCTGTCCGACTCGGCGAAGCTCCGCACCTTCGGCACAGCACTGGGCCACTCGCTGATCGCCGTCCGCGCGGCCACGACCGGTGCGCGCCGCCTGGTGCCCGACGAGCACGGGCCACGGCGCGAGCTGGCCGGCGCCTGGGAACTGCTCACCGAGGCCGTGCAGACGGTGATGCGCAAGCACGGGATCGCCGACGGCTACCAGCAGGTCAAGGAGTTCTGCGCGGGCGGTGTCGACCGCGCGGGGCTCCACGCGTTCGTCACGAGCCTCGGCCTGCCGCCGGAGGACGAGAAGGCCCTGCTGGCGCTGACACCGTCCACCTACGTCGGCCTGGCCGACCTGCTGGTCGGCCACCTGCGGGAGTAGGCCCTGTCCTGCAAGTTCGTTCGGTGAGAGGCGCGGGCGAGGGACCCGGAGGCGGTGTCTCTCCGGGTCCCTCGGCTGCCACTGTCGCCGGACGCGACTTGCAGGACAGGGCCCTGGTAGTGCTTTGTCGGGT
>NZ_MUYM01000006.1:0-15400 GCF_002150765.1 Lentzea kentuckyensis | reverse complement strand
ACAACCAACTTGCAGGTGCAGGGCCCTAGCCCGCCACGAGCGCCGAGGCGATCGCCGAGTCCACATCGGACAGAAGGCGGAACGCCTTGGCCGCCAGGCTTCTGCGCACCTCGTCCGGCACACCGGCCGGGTCGCCGCCCGCCGCCCGCAGCAACGCGGTGACCGGGCCGTAGTCGCCGGGGTCGACGAGCGGCAGCACCCACCTGTGGTTCTTCGCGGCGGCCCGCATCATCGCCGGGCCGCCGATGTCGATCAGGTCGGGCAGCTCGTCGTCCGGCGAGCCGGGCGCGAGCCGCGCGAACGGCGTGAAGCTGCCCGCGATGAGGTCGAACGGGACGACTCCCGTCGCGTCCTGCTCGGCGAGGTGCGCCGCGCTGTCCCTGCGGCTGAGCAGTGCCGCGAACACCTTGTGGTGCAACGTCTTGAGCCGCCCGTCGAACATGACGGGCAGCCCGGTCCACTCGGTGGTGGACAGCACCGTGAGGCCGTCGGCCGCGAGCAGCCGGGCCGTTCCCTCGGTGGCGACGAGGTCCCACCCCAGCGCGGCCAGGTCGCGGCCGAGCCCGACAATGCCGGTCTTGTCGTACGAGCTGAGCAACGCCCGCATCACGCCTCCAACCCGAGTGGCACGCCGGACAGCTCCGCGGCGTGGTTCTGCGCGCTGGTGAAGAAGAAGTCGCGCACGACGCCCTCCTCACGCAGCTCCGCCAGCCAGGCGGTGGCGCTCGCGGGGTCGCGGGTGAACGCGAAGCACATCGGTCCGGTCACGCTCATGCCGATCGCGTCGACGTCGGAACGTTCCCTGCCCTCGTGCAGCAGCCGTTTCACCCCCGGCGGCTGGATCACGACCTGTTCCTGCTTGTAGTGGGTCTCGAAGGTGAGCCGGTCGAGCGCGCGGCAGAACGCCGGGTAGTCCGCCTCGGCGATCGCGGGCGCCAGGTTCATCAGCACGAGGTGCGCGGTGCGGCAGGCTTCCTCGTACGGGATCGGCAGCGTCGCGCGGAACCAGTCCAGCTCCGGTTTGCCGTGCAGCTCGAGACCCTCCGTGATGATCACCAGGATCGGCCAGGACGGGAACGGCAGGTTCACCAGCACCGGTGGCTTGCGGGTGGCGGCACCGGCGAACCGGCTGGGCAGCAGGTAACGGTGGGGGTCGTCGGCGAAGTCCGCCGGGTTGGCGTGTCCGCCGTCGACGAGGAAACCGCCTCGGTCGATCAGGTTGACGCTGGCGCCGGAGGTGCCGCCGCGGCCGCACAGCCTGGCGATCTCGGCGGTGTCCAGCGGGTGCCCGCACAGGTGCGCGTACGCCCTGCCGACGGCCAGCAGTGTGGTCGTCTTGGAGCCGAACCCGTGGTGGGCGGGCAACGCGCGGTCGATCCGGCAGTGCGCCGCGGGCCCGTCGAGGCGCGCACGCAGGGCGTCGAGCAGCGCGCGGACGTCCTCGGAGTACGTCGTGGCCGCACCGGACACCTCGGTCTCACCGTCGGCCGCCCACACCGTGGCGTGCAGCGCCGGGTCCCGCAAGGAGAGCGACGCCATGCCGTTGCGCCTCCCGGTGGACCCGTTCAGGTCGATCAGGGTGAAGCTGAGCCTCGCGGCGGCGCGCACGGACATTCCCCAGCTGGACTCCGGCACGGTCATCGATCGCTCCTCGCAGGTCACAGGTTCGGTATCGCGTCGAGCAGGATGGTGTCCTCCGGGCGGTGGCCGACGCTCAGACCGCCCAGCCGGACGCCCACGACGTTGGCCACGTACTCGCCGTAGCGACGCGCGGCGGCGGGCAGGGCGCTGTCGCCGACACGCGCGACCTCGGCCCAGTCCACGACCGGCCAGCCCGGCAGGTACCCCTGCTCCGTCGCGACCGGGATGTCGCCGAGGCCCGCCAGCACGTCGACGCCGGTCACGCACAACCAGTCCACGCGGGCGTGCCGGACGGTCCTGCGCAACCTCGTCAGGTCGAGGCCCTCCACCCGTCCCGCCGTGACCGAGGTGCAGGCGGGCGTGACGCCGACGACCGACACCAGGTCCGGGGACATCGCGCCGAGCGCGGCGGCGGCCCAGCCGTCCGGTCCGCAGGCCTCGTGCACGATGCGTCCGCCACGGGCCCGCACCGCGGTCAGGAAGTCCGGCACGTCCGTGAGATGCGGCTCCAGCCTCTGGCCGTAGTCGCGATAGCTGTCGACCAGCACGTCCACGTCGAAGAGCGCCCGCTGCCCGTTGGGCACCCAGCCGTACAGCCTCTCCAGCAGGGCGAGCTTCAGCGGCACCAGCCGGTTCAGCCTGGCGCGCAGCACGCCGGGATCGAGCAGGTCGCCCATGCGCAACCCGATCCCCGCGATCCGATCCTCGTGACAGGGACCGGCGCCGGCCAACGGGCCGGTGGCCGGCAGCTCCGCCCACCGCTGGACCTGGGCATCCTGTACGCGGTGGTACGGCATGATCACGGGCGCGTGCTCGCTGACGGCCAGTGCCACGCCGGTGCGCCGCCGCGCCTCGATCTCGGCGAGCAGCAGGGCCGGGTCGACCGCGCAGCCGTCGCCGAGCACACCGGTAGCGCCGTTGCCACCGCCGGGCACCTGCGTGCTCACCCGTGCGGAACCGGGCCCGTCCGGCGCGCGCACCACGGCGTCGGCTCCAGCGCTGAGCATCTCGGTGACGGCGGCCGTGCCCGGCAGGCCCGGCAGGCAGCCGACGACGACCACCTCCGGGCGCAGCAGCATCGTCACCAGCTGACAGCTTCGGTGTTCAGCAGGCGCACGGTCTCCACCACGTCCTCCAGCGGGGGCGCGCCCCAGATCCGTTCCCCGGTCCAGGCTTCGCACAGCGAGCGGTACATGTCGGCGATCGGCGCGACGAACCCGATCGGCAACGGCTCCGGCCTGGGCCAGCGCGAGCGGTCCAGCCCTTCGGCCGCGTACCGCTGCACCTCGGCCTCGAGGTCGCGGGCGAGGTACCAGTCCCGCATGACCTGCTTGCCGATGTGCACACCGTCGATCGTCAGCCGGTTCTCGTCGGGCGTGCCCGCGTTGTCCACCAGGATGACCCGGCCGTCCTGGTCGACGCCGTGCTCGACCTTGCCGTCGGCGTGGTCGAGTCCGACCGACCGCGCGTGCTCGGTGATCACCTTGTCGATCAGCAGCGTGTTGCGCCTGATCTCGGCGAGCCGCGCGTCGTCCAGCGCCGCGATCCGCCGCGCCTCCTCGACCTGCACGAAGCGGTCGATCTCCTCCAGCTTCGTGGTGAACTCGATCAGCGGCTCGGCGAGAGGCTCACCCTCCGCGGGCAGCCGGTCCAGCCCGACCGCTTCGAGAGTCGTCACCCCGGAGGCCAGCCTGCGCCGCAGCGAGTTCCCCGGTGGCAACGCGTTGCGGAAGACGACCTGCAGGGGCACCAGGTAGTTCCGCTCACCCGCCGGGATCGGCGCGTGCTCGGGGTTGAGCACGCGCACCAGCGTGAACTCGATCTTGTTCGGCGCGACTTGGCGGCGGAAATGGGTGGGCACGCCTGCTTCCTCGAGCATGCGGAAGTTGAACGCCGCCATGCGGCAGATGGCCTCGCCCTTGCCGGGAATGACGTCCGGCATTTTGCCGAAGTGGAAGACCGAATAATCATCGGTGAACTCGAATATGCCCACTCCACTGCGCGTGGCGGTGGGCTCTTCGACCACAGTCAGATTCTTCGTCGAGAAGCGCTTCGGCATGTCCCCAGCGTCGGGCTTCGCCACCGCGGGTGAAATCGGGCAGATGACTGGCGGTCCGGACGTCCTCGCGGACCCGCGCATCTGTCGGCTGACGGTACGACCGCGGGCCGATCCTCATTCCACGCCGTGAAACTCGGCTCGCGATCACGTACCCGCCCGACGCTAGCCTGCGAAGCGTGCATGGGGGCCGAGAAAACGAAACGCGTGCGCTGTGGCGCCTGATCGAAGGAGCCCGCGCCGGAGTCAGTGGAACGACGTTGCTGACCGGTGAGGCCGGGATGGGAAAGAGCGCGGTGCTCGACGCGGTGATCCGTGACCACACCGCGGGCACGCAGCTCGTGCGGGCGGCGGGATCCGAGGCCGAGTCGGCCCTCCCGTTCGCCGCGGTCCACCAGCTCCTCAGACCGCTTCGGCACCGCATCGACGGCCTTCCCGCACCCCAGCGCACCGCGTTGCGGGCGGTGTTCGGGCTCGAGCAGGCCGTCCCCGACGCCTACCTCGTCTCGCTGGCGACGCTCACCGTGCTGACCGACGTGGCCAGGGAACGACCGGTCGTGCTGGCGGTCGACGACGCGCACTGGTTCGACTCGCGGTCCGCCGACGTGCTGACGTTCGTCGCCCGCCGGATCGAGCGCGAGGCGGTCGCGGTGATCATCGCGACCGGGGACCGCGGCGGCCGGTTCGCCGGGCTCGACGAGATCAGGCTCGGCCCGCTGGACGACGAGCACGCCCGTTCGCTCCTGCTGGCGCAGTGCGGTGACGCCGTGCCGAGCGTGGTCGACCGGGTGCTCGCCGAGGCGGCGGGCAACCCGCTGGCGCTCCTCGA
This sequence comes from Lentzea kentuckyensis, assembly GCF_002150765.1. Lineage (GTDB taxonomy): Bacteria > Actinomycetota > Actinomycetes > Mycobacteriales > Pseudonocardiaceae > Lentzea > Lentzea kentuckyensis. The sequence continues at coordinate 10,874 of NZ_MUYM01000006.1, read as the reverse complement.
ACTGTCCCGCGCGCTGTCCGCCGACCAGGTGCGCGGCGTCGAGCCCATCCCCGAACACCTGCGGACGACGGGCAGGCTGGCGACGAGCCTGCTCCGGCTCGTCGAGCGGCTCCCCGAACAGACCAGGCACCTCTTGCTGCTGGCCGCGGCGGAGCACGACGGCGAACTGGGCACCGTGATCGCCGCCGCCCGCGCGGCGGGCCTGCCGCCGGAGTCGATCGGCACGGCGGTGGCGAAGGGACTGATCGCCACGACGGACCACCGGCTGCGGTTCCACCCGCCGATGCTGCGGTCGGTGGTCTACCACGGCGCGTCGACGGCCGATCGGCAACGGGCGCACCGGTCGGTGGCCGCGGTGCTCGGTGCCGACGACCCGCGCCGCGTCCTGCACCGCGCCGCCTGCGCGTGGCAGGTGGACGAACCGCTGGCCGAAGAGCTCGCCCAGGTCGCCGGCCGCTACCTGGGCGAGGGCAACCACCAGGCCGCGGCCAGGACGCTGGAACGCGCGGCGCAGCTGACCGGCAGGCACGAACACAAGATCAGTCACGTGGTGCGCGCGGCCGAGTGCTCGTGGCTGAGCGGGCACTCGCCGCGGGCCCGCGCACTGCTCGACCTCGCGGACCCGACCGGCGGCAGTACCGAGCTCCGCGCGCGGGTGGCCTACCTGCGTGGCACCGCGACGCAGGCCGACGGTTCGCCGGCCGACTCGCACCGGCTCCTGCTCGACGGCGCGCGCCCCGTGCTGCGCACCCACCCGGACCTCGCCCGCGAGATGGTCGTGATGGCCGCCCGAGCGGCATGGCTCGGCAACGACGGACCCGCGCTGACCAACGCCCTGGACATGCTCGCCGGGCTCGACCGGCCGGCACCAGCGGGCGCACACGAACTACCGGCCGCGGCCGGCACCACGCACAACGAACCCGCGCCACCGGATGTTCGCGAGTCACCGGCCGGACTGGGCCCGGCGGACCGGCCGTCCGAGGTCACCTCGTGGCCGGCGGCCCTCGTCTGGCCGGCTGAGCTGGCTCCCGCCCGCACACGGTCGCTGCCGCTCGGCGCGCCACCACTGGTCATCGCGGACATCGAGGCCGGGCGCCTGTCCGAGGCGGAGAACCGGGCGCACGCCGCGCTGCGCCGCCTGCCCGCCGAGCAGCTCGGCACCTCGTGCCTGCTGCACGCGTTGCTGGCGTGGGTGGCCGCGACGCGAGGCGACGCTGAACGGTGCCGCGAGCACGCCACCGCCGCGCTCGACACGGGCACACCGCGGCGGATCGCGCTGGGCACCGCCGTGGCACACCGCGCGCTCGGCCTGCTCGCGCTCGGTGAGGGCAAGGTCGGCCAGGCGAGCCTGCACCTGCGGGAGGCCGTCGACGACCGGGGTCCCGGCGGGCATCCCGCGGTCGCTCTCGCCGCGCTGCCCGACCTGGTGGAGGCGCTCGTGCGGGAGGGCGACCTCGGTGAGGCACGCCAGCTGCGGGAACGTCACGAACAGCTGGCCGTGAGGTCGGGTACCGCGGTGCACCGCGCGCTCGCCGCGCGGTGCCGGGCGCTGGTCTCGGGCGACGAGCAGGCCGTGGCGCTGTTCGCCGAGGCGCTGTCGGAGCACGTGCTGCCACCGTTCGAGCAGGCCCGCACCCGGTTGCTGCTCGGCTCCCGGCTGCGGCGGGCCAGGCGGGTCAAGGACGCCAAGGTGCACCTGCACGCGGCACTCACCCGGTTCGACTCGCTCGGGTCGGAGCTGTGGGCGGCCCACAGCCGCTCGGAACTGCGGGCCGCGGGCGATCCGGCGGGCGGCGGGCCGACGACCGAGCCGGAGGTGCTCGCCGAGCTGACACCGCGCGAGCTGCAGATCGTCCAGTCGGTCGCCGAGGGCATGACCAACCGCCAGATAGCGGCCGAGCTGTTCGTCAGTCCCCGCACCATCAGCGACCACCTCTACAAGCTGTTCCCGAAGCTGGGCATCAGCTCGCGCCACCAACTCCGCGAACTGCGTGCGGTCGTGACCCACGTCGACGTCCACGGCAAGTGAGGAAACGCATGCCCGAACAGGATTCCCAGCACGGCCGCGTCGCGGTGATCGACGGCGGGAGGCCGCTGCGGGGCAGGGTCACCGTGCCCGGTACCAAGCACGGCACCGTTCTCGCGTTCGCCGCGACCGTCGCGACCGGTGCCACCGTCGCGCTCGGCAACGTGCCCGCGCTCACCGACCGGCTGGTGCTCTCCGACATCGTCCGCGCGCTCGGCGGCAGGGTCGAGGGCACCGGCACGTCGCTGGAGGTGCACGGCAAGATCACCGATTCGGAGCTGCCCGCCGAGCTGACCAGGCTGGTGCACGGGTCGCTCTACCTGCTCCCGGCCGTGCTCGCCCAGCGCGGCTCGGTCGTCTTCCACGGCGCCGGCGGGGACGGGCTCGGCCGGTTCGAACGCGGCCTCGCGCGTCCGATCGACCACATGCTCGAGGTCATGGCGGAGTTCGGCGCCACGGCGCGGTGGGAGTCCGGCACGACTCTGCGGGTGACCGCCGAGACGCTGCGGCCCGCCACGATCGACATCTCGCGGTGGTCGACGGACCCAGTGCTGCCGGAGGGCCCGAGGGTGTCCGGGGCGTCGAAGACCGCGCTGCTCATGGCGGCGGCGTCCCCCGGCACCAGCATCATCCTGCACCCGCACGCCAGGGAGGCCCAGCACGAGCTGATCTCGCTGCTGCGCGCGATCGGGGTGACGATCGAGCAGCGGGACGCGTGCTGGCTGGTCACCGGTGGGTCGTTCCGGACGGCCACCACGCCCTACGACCTCATGCCGTGCCCCGTCGAGTGGGCCACCTGGCAGGCGATCGCGGCGATGACCGGCTCGGAACTGACCCTCGACGTCGGTGACGCGCCCAGGCTCTTCTCGGCGGTCCACCGCGAGCTGGCGTTCCTGCGCGGGTTCGGCATCGAACCGGAGTTCGGTGCGGACACCGTCACCGTGCGCCCCGCCCCCGGTCCGTACGCCGGGGCGAAGCTCGTCGCCGAGTCCACCGGCATCTCGACCGACATCACGCCGCTGCTCGCGCTGATGCTGCACCACGCCACGAGTGAGTCCACAGTGGAGGATCGTATCTGGGGCAGCCGGTTCGACTACGCCGCACAGCTGGAGCTGCTCGGCGCCGACGTCCGCGTCGAGGGCGAGACGCTGATCATCCGCCCGAGCCGGTTCCGCGAGGCAGCCGAACCGCTCCGCCCGTCGGACACCCGCAGCGCGGCCGTCTGCGTCGCCGCCGCGCTGACGGTGCCCGGTCGCACCGTCGTCCACGGCATCGACCACCTCGACCGCGGCTACGGTCACTTCGCGCGGCGGCTGCGCGCGCTGGGCGCCGGGATCGCGATCACCGGATGACGGCGACCGATCAGAGGACGGAGGCCTCGCCCGCCGAGCGGCGCCGGCTGGCCGAGTGGAACCGCACGGACGTGGACTTCCCCGACGTCACCGTGCACCACCTCGTCGAACAGCAGGTGCGCCGGTCGCCGGCCGCGACCGCGCTCGTGTCCGGCGACCGCCGGCTGAGCTACCGCGAGCTCAACGAGTGGGCCAACCGGCTCGCGCATCACCTGCGCACCAGGGGAGTCGTGCCGGAGTCCGTGGTCGCGGTGCACCTCGACCGTTCCGTCGAACTGGTGGTCGCTCTGCTGGCGGTCCTCAAAGCCGGTGGCGCGTACCTGCCCCTGGACCCGGACCACCCGCCCGCCCGGCTGGCCGCGATGGTCGACGACGCCGCACCCGCGCTGGTGCTGACCAGGAGGCGGCTCGACGCCGTCGGGCCGGCGGACCTCCTGCTGCACATGGATGACGGCTTCGGTCCCGGCGGTGCCGCGCTGGCCGGCTTTCCGGCGACCGACCCGGAACCCGTGGCGTCGACCGCCAACCTGGCCTACGTCATCTACACGTCGGGTTCCACCGGCACGCCGAAAGGCGCGCTGAACACCCATCGCGCGGTCGGCAACCGTCTGCAGTGGACACAGCAGCGGTTCGGGCTGGACGAGACCGACGCGGTGCTGCAGAAGACACCCTGTTCGTTCGACGTCTCGGTGTGGGAGTTCTTCTGGCCGTTGCTGGCGGGCGCGAGGCTGGTGCTGGCCGAGCCGGGCGCCCACCTCGACCCGGTGCGGGTGGCCGAGCTGATCCGCACGCACCACATCACGACCGTCCACTTCGTACCGTCGATGCTGTGGGGGTTCCTGGAGGCCGCGGGGTCGGCCGGCTGTGTGAGCCTGCGCCGCGTGCTGTGCAGCGGCGAGGCGCTCACCGTGCCGCTGCAGAGGCGCTTCCACCAGCACCTGCCCGCGGAGCTGCACAACCTGTACGGCCCCACCGAGGCCGCCATCGACGTCACGCACTGGCACTGCACGGCCGAGGACATCAGGGACACCGTGCCCATCGGGCGCCCCATCGCGAACGTGCGCGTCCACGTGCTCAACGAACAACGCGCGCCGGTGCCGATCGGCATGGCCGGCGAAATCTACCTGGGCGGTGTCGGCGTGGGCCGCGGCTACCTGCGGCGTCCCGAGCTCACCGAGGAGCGGTTCGTCCCCGACCCGTTCGACGACGACCCCGGCGCGCGGCTCTACCGCACCGGGGACCTCGGCCGGTTCGCCGCCGACGGCGCACTCGAGTACCTGGGCCGCACCGATCACCAGGTGAAGGTGCACGGTGTCCGGGTCGAGCCGGGCGAGATCGAGGCGGTGCTCGCCGACCATCCGGCGGTGCAGTCGGCCGTCGTCTCCGTGCCGCCTGGCGAGGCGCGACTGGTCGCGCACGTGGTGCCGGACGCGGACCGGGCAGGCCCCGTGAGAAGGCTGACGCGGTGGGACGCGGAGGGTCGCACGGCCGGGCACAGCAGGCACCGGCTGCCGGACGGCACGCTGGTGTTCCACCACGGCACGGCGGAGACCGAGTTCCTGTACCGGGAGATCTTCGAGCAGCGGGTGTACCTGCGTCACGGCCTCGGCCTGGCATCGGACGCCTGCGTCTTCGACGTGGGCGCGAACATCGGCATGTTCAGCCTGTTCGCGGCCAGGTTCGGGGACGGCGTCAGGGTGTTCGCCTTCGAGCCCGTACCCGAGATCCACTCGCTGCTGCGGCTGAACACCGAGCTGCACGGCGTGAACGCGCACGTCGGTGCCTACGGCCTGGCCGGCACCAACGGCGAGGTGCCGTTCACGTACTACCCCGGTGTCTCGATCATCTCCGGGCAGTACGCGGACCCCGTGCTCGACCGCCGCGCCGTGCGCGATCACGTCACGTCCAGGGCGGGCGCCGCCGCCGACCAGGTGGAGACCGTGCTCGACGAGGCGTTGCGCGCCCGCCGGATCCTGTGCCCGGTCCGCACCCTGTCCTCGGTGATCCGCGAGCACGGCGTCACCAGGGTGGACCTGCTGAAGATCGACGTCGAACGCGCCGAACTCGCCGTTCTGGCGGGCATCGACGACGAGCACTGGCCCATGATCCACCAGGTCGCCGCCGAGGTGCACGACATCGGCGGCAGGCTGGACACCGTGCTGAACCTGCTGGAGCGTCACGGTTTCCGCACGACGGTCGACCACCAGGGCGAGCGCGACGGCGCCGGACTGGCGTTGCTGTACGCGGTTCGGCCGGGCAGCGTCCTCTCCCCCGCCGAAGCGGGCACCGGCGCCTGGTCGGACCCGGCGCTGTTGTCCGCGGAACTGCGCCGCCATCTGCTGACGAGGCTGCCTCCGGCGATGGTGCCCGGCGCCGTCGTGCTGCTGGACGACCTTCCCCTGACTCCCAACGGCAAACTCGACCGCGCGAGCCTGCCCCCGCCTCCCGCCGGCGGCACCGTGCCGCCGTCCGACGACGCGGAACTGCTGCTGACCCGGATGTGGGAGAACCTCCTGGGCCGTGAACCGGTCGGCGTGACGGACGACTTCTTCGAACTGGGCGGCGACTCCCTGCTCGCGACGAAGCTGATGGGCCGCATCAGAGAAGTGACCGGCCGGTCCGTCCCGGTGTCCGCCCTGTTCCGCGACGCGACGGTGGCGAGGCTGGCGGCGTTGCTGCGCCACACGCACCCCGCCGAGCCGTGGCCGACAGTGGTCCCCCTGGGCTCCGGCCGCACGGACGCCGCGCACCTGGTGCTCGTCCATCCCGCAGGCGGCCACCTGCTCGGTTACCGCGAACTGGTGGCCGGGCTGGGCCACGCCCCGGCGATCTCCGCCGTCCAGGCACCAGGTCTGGACGGCCTGTCCGAGCCCCTGCGCTCGATCCCCGACATGGCCCGGCACTACACGGACCTGGCGACGCGAACCCACCCCGCCGCCCCGATCCACCTGGCCGGCTGGTCGTTCGGCGGCGTGGTCGCCTACGAGATGGCCCGCCTGCTATCCCTCGCCGGCAGAGCGGTCGGCTCGGTCACCCTGATCGACCCGCGGCTGACCGGCCGCACGGACAACGCGACAACCCCTGTGCACCAGGCGAACGCGGCCGCCCTGACGACCTGGCGACCTCTCCCCTACCCCGGCAGGGTGACGCTGATCCGCCCGGCGGAGGCGGCCGAGGACTCCGCGGAGGAACAGGACTGGCTGGCCGTGCTCCGCGCTCATGGCCTGACCGAACACACCGTCCCCGGCGACCACGACACGATGCTCTCGGGCGCAGGCGCCACCGCCTGCGCCCGCCTGCTCAGGTCATCACTCGAGCAGTGACTCCCGCAGCCTGTCCACTGTGGATGCACCAAGTCCATTGGCCAGCAGGTATTTCTCCACCCCGCCGTAGCGCACCCGGACGTGCTCCAGCGTGAACCGCAAAGCCGAGTCATCGAGCGAACACCGGCGCACGAGCTCGTCCACAGTGCACCCTCGAGCGGCCGCATACGTGCGCACAGCGGCTTCACACCCGAGAATCCCCCGCCGCGCAAGCACGTCCGCGGCCAGCACCTCGGCCTCGGGCACGCCGACCAGCACGCCGAGCAACGCGACGACCAGCCCCGTCCTGTCCTTGCCCAGCGAACACCCGAGAGCAACCGGCCCCGCGGCCCCGGCGACAGCCGTGACCACGCCGACGATCTCCCGGCCGCACAAGTCCACCGTGGCGGCGTAGAGCGCCGAGTACTCCGCGTCGGCCGGCCGTCCGCCGAGCCGCGCCACCACACCGGGCACGTCGATCGGAATGCTCACCGCCCCCACGAGCGGTGTCATCTCCACCGCACTGCGCAGGTCGATCAGCACCGCACCCGGCGCCGCCTCCATCCCCACCGGACACCCGGCGAGCAACGTCCAGCCAACGCGGTACAGCCGTCCCGGTCGCACCGTCGCCGACACGGTCGCGAAGTCGCGAAAATGTTCATGCACCCGTTCAGCGTGCTGGCCGGAACGCCCTGGTGCGGCACCGATTTTCGCCAGATGAACCGGGTGGCGCTCAGTCCGTGGCGCGCGCCTACCTCGTCCCGGACCGGTGAGACCGCGAGAACGCGAGCACATTCACCCAGAAACGCTTGCCGTCGAACGAGGCACAACCCAGCTCACGGAGAACAGCGAGCCTGGCGAGCACGGTCTCCCGGTGTTCGGCGTACCTCACCAGCGGAATGTCCATCTCACAGACCTCGATGGTCTGATGGACGAAGCCACGGGCACTCATGTCGTCGATCGTTCGAGCGATGTCGGCGAGCGAGGAGTGCGCGACGATCATGACCCCGTCCTCACCAAGCAGGTCATCGGCACGACTGACCAGCAGGTCGTAGAGCAGTCTGCCGTCGGCACCGCCGACCAGCGCGGTCTCCAAGCCACCGTGGCCGGAGTACCGATCGTCGTAGGGCAGGTGCGGTGGGTTGGCCACGACGAGATCGAACCGCCGATCGGGCTGGAAGTCGGCGAGGTCACCGGTGACGCAGGTGAGCCGTCCGCTGTCCAGACCGTTCCTCCTGGCGTTCTCCGCTGTCACCTCGGCCGCGGCCGGGTTGATGTCCAGCGCGGTCACCTGTCCAGCGCCGGCCGCGAGCATGGCGACGGCGTACACCCCCGAGCCGCTGCCGATGTCCAGCACGTTCTTGCCCTCGATGTGCACGGAGTGGTCACGATGCAATGCCGCCACCAGGCTCAGGCCACAATCCGTCGGGAACAGGACCTCATCCGGATCAGGGACCACGATGTCGAGGTGTCGCCCACGGAATTCGACGATTCCATGCCCCGGCATGCTCGACCACAGCGTCCCGCTTCCACCTACTGGGAGCACACGTCGCGGGGCACTGGCCGTGTCGATTTGATCGATGCTCGGCTGCGGCTGGATTGTCAAATTTCCGATCCTCTCGTGTGGCGTACCAGCAGACATCACGACTGATACGCGACTTGATCTCCCGACCAGGAATTCAGGAAATATGCTCTTTGTAGGTAATGACCAACATGTCCCGAACCGCCGGAAGCTGGGGGTCCTCCGGCTCGATGGGGTTGACTCCGTGGAAGATTTGCGCATCGTCGACCAGGAACATGTCCAAGGGCTCGAGGAGCGAATCCTGCGTGATGAGTTTCTTGTCCACGTCGTACAACGCGCTGATCCCGCCGGCCACGTTCTCCCGGTTGACCAACATCATCAGCACGAAGTTGACTCCATCTCGATGTATGCCCTCCGGGGTTGGCCGGCCGATGAACTCACTGGTCGCTTCGATGCGGAACTGGTGGATGTCCAGGTACCACGGCAACGTCGGGGCCAGACGCCCGAAAACCTCGCACCCCAGATCGACCAGGCCACTCATCACCGCTCCGTTGAGGATGTGCTCCTCCACCGGCTCGTACTTCCTGGCGATACCACCGTTGAGTGAGTTGAACTCCAGGTCTTGGTACACGGGCCGCGGCTCCGCGATCTTGCGGGCGCGTCCTCCGGGCGGAGCGGTCAGGACGGTGTGCCGCCGCCGCCGATAACGCCCACCGTCACCCATGTAGGTGTCCAGCTGCATTCGCTGCCAGCTGGCACGAAACTCGTCCCAGTCGTCCATCGCGCGTGGCACGGCCAGCGAGAGGAGATTCTCGGTCGATGCCCCGGAAAGTCGGCAGTATCGCTCTGTTGCTATTTTCTCACACAGTTCGTCATACCTGCTTTGGATGGTTCGGTCCGTTGGTCGCACTAACTCCATGTCGTCAGGAACCCTTCACTGATGATCCCGTCACAATGGACGGTCTCCGCATTTTATGATCTGTCGATGTGGCGCTATTCCTCCCAGCTGACCACACCGTCCCACCAGTTCGTCGCTTCCCACAGCTCGGCCAGACAATCCGGGTCCTCCTGCCGAAGCAGAACCGAGGCGATTTCATCGCTGGAGGTGTTCGAACCGACGTACCCACGCCCGATCGAACCCATGACGCGGTAGTCGAAAGCCTGCGGAAGTGGGCAGGACGACGGGATCGACCGCAGAACCCCTTGCTGTGGAACAAAGGTCGCCATACCGATGCGTTCGCCGGATTCGCGGAGCTCGACTTCGTTCGACCGTCCCGCCTGCCCTTTCAAACCAGCCTCGTACAGGTTCACACCGAACGAAAGCCCATAGGCATCGATGATGCGCAGGCCACCCACCCGGCAGGCGATCTCGCAGAACACCAGTTCTCCTCGGTCGTCGAGGAAGAACTCCGCGTGGAACGGGCACATACCGGGCGGAGCGGGCAGAGCCGCGATCACCCCTGCCGTCATCTGGCACAGACGCCCGTACAGCGGGTCCTCCGGCGGCAACATCCCCATGGCGGCATGCCGGTTGCTGTTCCGGGTCTCCCAGGGCGAATGCAGATATCGGCATGGCGATTGCTGCACTACCTCGCCATCCCTCATGAGGCCGTTCACGTTCAGCTTGTGGCCGGACACCCACTTCTCGGCGAGGTAGGCGGACCCGGAATGGGACTCCCCCCACAGGCCAGTGAGCCCGCGAAGCTCTTTCTCTCCCTGGAGGACCCACTGATCCGTCGAAGCGCGACCATCGCGCCGCTTGATCACCAGCGGGTAGCCGAACTCCTCCGCCGCTTCCAGCAGTTCTGGCCACGAACCCACCGGGCGCATCGGCGTCACCGGTATCCCTGCCGCGGCGGCGATCGTCTTCATCACGAACTTGTCGCGGTAGGCGATGGCGGACTCCACCTGCTGACCTGGAAGTCCGAGATCCCGACGCATCTCGGCCGCTCGCAGGATGTCCGTTTCGGACACGGTCAGAATCCGCGTGACGCCGAACTCCCGGCAGACCTCCATCGCACGGCCGACCAGTCGATCCGTCCGGTAGTCCTCCATGATCTCCAAATGGAGATATCGATCGGCCAGCTCGCGCTGGTCCTCGGGGGACATGCCCTGCACCGCACGTGAAGCTGACAGCACGACCAGTTCGTCCGCGCTGTCCGGAAACCACAGCGGCACACTTCGCAGCAGGTTACGGGCGTTCAACAAGAGCATCGTCATGACAGCTCACCGGAGCGCCGGGGCGTCGGACGCACGCTCGGCGAATGCGGCGCTCTTCCAGGGTGAATTCGACATGAATGATGCCCCGCATTGAAAAAACTCGGAACGCGAGTTGGCCAGATGACCAGGAAACCCACGAACTTCCCCGCTTCCCCCAGGCGATTTTCCGGACCCATGAAGCCTGCCGGACGCGAGCCGAACAGGAAATCGGCTGTCTCTCACCGTGAAACACCCGTTGCACTTCTGCGACCAGGACATCGGGCAGGCGCGGTGGCGGCGAGGCGGGGTGGGCTGGGACCGGGTTTCGGTGATCGCGTCCGGGAGAGCGGCGCTGAGGTGCTCAACCCCGGTGGTCGCGCTCTCACGATGCTGCACCTGTAAGTTGGTTGTAGTTACGAGCCGATGTAATCGATTGCAGATCACCTCAACTACCACCAACTGCGCTGGTCGTG
>NZ_MUYM01000059.1:49572-100738 GCF_002150765.1 Lentzea kentuckyensis | reverse complement strand
ACTCGCCCAGTGCCACCTCCAGTTCGTGGAAGTAGCGGTCCGCGCTGAAGCCGAGTTCGGCGCACAACGCGATGTGGCCGGTGGAACGGCTCTCGGCCATGGTGCACGCGACCATCGGCATGGCCGGGTGGCGTGCGGTGTGCAGTTCGCGCGCCATGGCGACGAGCCGCGGCAGCAATTCACGGCCGATGCCGTTGCGGCGGAACTCCGGGTGCACCGCCCCGTCCAGGCGAACGCGGTGCGTGTCCACGGGGGCATCGCGCAACACGACCAAGCCGTATGCCGCGAGGACGCCGTCCACGAGCACGGCGAGCGACCCGCCGGGCAGGTCCGCTTCGGCGAACGACTCGGCGAAGTCCTCTTCGGACAACAGCTCGCCGGTGTCGTCGACCGCCTCGGCCGCGTGGTGAAGCGCGGCCACCACAGGGATGTCCGCTGTCGTGAGCGAGCGCCACACGAGTTCCACGACAACTGAAGCTACGGGGAGGTGATGGGGCCAACAACCGAATAAAGCGTTGCCCTGCCAAGCCGCGAACGCCATCCTGCGTGCGATGACGACACCTGAGATCGCGCCGCTGCACGAGGACCTCACGTTCCACGGACCGCTGTCGAAAGAACGAGCCGCCCGCCTCATCCAGTCCCTGCAACCGCTCGCGGGCGCGCACGTGCTCGACGTCGGCTGCGGCTGGGCGGAGTTCCTGCTGCGAGTGCTGGAGGCCGAGCCGACAGCGACCGGCACGGGCGTCGACCTGGACGCGGCCGCCATCGCACACGGCCAGGCCAATGCCGCGGCGCGAGGCCTCACCTCACGCGTCGACCTGCAAGTGGCCGACGTGGCGCAGTGGCAGCCGGATCGGCCGGCCGACGTGGTCATCGTCAACGGTGCCACGCAGGTGTGGGGCGGAGACCCGTTGCACCACACGGCGAACGCGCTCACGGCGGCGAAAGGGCTGCTCCGCACAGGCGGGAGGCTGTTGCTGGGCGAGGGCTTCTGGGAACGCGAGCCGACCGGCGAACAGCTCGCCGCGATGCCGGTCCCGCGCAACCAGTACGGCTCGCTCGCCGACCTGGTGGACCTCGCACACACGCACGGGTACCGGATGCTCGCGGTGGAGCAGGCGAGCCTCGACGAGTGGGACGTGTTCGAGAACGGGCACGCCCTCGCGTGGGAACGCTGGCTGCGCGCCAACCCGGACTCCCCGCACGCCGGAGACGTCCGGGCCAAGGCCGACCGGGCACGCACCTACCGCCTGCGCGGGTGGCGCGCCACGATGGGCCTCGCCTACGTGACGCTGCAGGCGCCGTAGAGAACACGACCGGGCTCGAACCGGCGTCCCCCCGGATTAAGAGCCGGGCGCTCTACCACTGAGCTACGTGTTCAGGGCGTTCGGCCGGCCGGGCTCGAACCGGCGTCCGCCCGGCCCCAGAGCCGGGTGTTCTACCGCTGAACTACAGCCGAACGCACTACAGCCTGCTCACTCGAAAGCGTCCTGTCCACCCAATACCTCACCGGCAACCGGCTTGCCGCTGAACACCCGTGCCCGACGCAACGCCATGGCCCACAACGGATCCGTGACCGCCACGCCGTGCACGAGCTCCGGGGTCGGGCGGAAGCGTGCGATGCCGCGGTGCGTGCGCGGTGCCGTCCATCCGGAACGCTCGGGCTCCACGCGGTGCTCACGGCACGCCGCCTCCACATCGGCGCGTGTGCACGGAGTCGTGCCGTCGAGCACGTCCCACGGCAACGGCAGACGCGACCACACGGACGTGTCCACGTGCAGGCTGCCTCCCGACTCCTGGTGCCAGAAAGCGAGGTCCGCTGCCATCACGCGCATCGCCTTGCCCGGCCACGCGTCCTCGATCAACGACGTCAGCCCGGAGGCGTGCAGGCAGGCGATCCACCCCGCCCGCGCGGCGTTGTAGGCGCCGGCCAGGGCGTTCCAGGTCGACGAGTCCACGCCGCGCCGCACGATCATGGTCGCCTTGTCGATCTCGGACGACCGCCACAGCTCGGCCAGCGACGACGCCACCGACCTGGTCGCGCTGGACCACCGGCCCAGCAGCTCGCCGAGCTGGTCGGGGCGCAGCCGGCGCAGGACGTCCCACGTCGGGCAGGCCAGCGCGATCATCGCCCAGTCGGTGCCGGCGCGCGCCGTGCAGCGCGCGAAGAGCAGGTCCGCGACCTGGTCGAACGGGTTCTCGCGGCCCGCGAGCGTGAACTCGCGGCGCAGCTTGCGCCGGGCCGTGAAGTAGGCGATGAAGCACCCGGCGTCCGGGTCGGCACGGAACCGATCGGCGTCGATGGCACCGACGAACCCGGCCGCCGCCAGCAGCGTCATGCGACGCGTCTTCCGCGCGCGTTCCAGACGCGTTGCCTTCGCGGACAACCGGCGCAGCATGCGGAAACGCCGGTTGTACTGGCGCTTCGACAGCTCGATGCCCGCCGAGGCGCGTGCCTCGCGGTTGAGCCGGTCGGTGAGGAAGTCGGTGCGGGCCGGGTTCCAGTTGATCTCCGCACCGGCGAGCGCCGCGAACTCCAGCACGGAGATCGGGTCGTCGACGTCGACGTCACCTCCGTCCACCCCGAACAGGAAGCGGGCGGCGGTCACCTGGCGCGCGGCACCGACCGGGCGGGCGTAGTCGTCGCTCATCCCGGTGAAGCCGTGCCATCGACCGGCATGCGTGGCGACGTCGCGGAGCACAGCGCGTTCGCGATGCGTCAGCGACGGCTGTGCCTCCAGCACGAGGGCGGCCACGTCCTCCGGGCGCAGCCGTGCGTCGAGCGAGCTGTAGAGACGGTCCAATGCGTCCACGCATTCCAGAGCACCACGCAGGTCCAGCGGTTTTCGCGGGTTGCCCTACCCTTTCCAACCGTGCTGGTGCTGCTTCCCCCGTCGGAGACCAAGGCGATCGGCGGCGAGGGTGCGCCGCTCGACCTCGACGCGCTGTCGTTCCCCGAGCTCAACCCGGTCCGCGACAAGCTCGTGTCGGCACTGGCCGATCTCGCGGCGGACGTCCCCGCCAGTCTCAAGGCGCTCGACATCTCCGAGCGTCAGGTCGACGAGGTGCACCGCAACGCGGCACTGCGCACGTCGGAAACCACGCCCGCGCTCCTGCGCTACACGGGCGTGCTCTACGACAACCTGGACTTCCCGTCGCTGAAGAAGGCCGACAAGGAGCGGGCCTACGAACGGCTCGTGGTCGCATCGGCGCTGTTCGGGGCGATCCGCGGCGGCGACCCGGTGCCCGCGTACCGGTTGTCCGGCGGCAGCACGCTCCCGTCCCACGGCAGCCTGCGCACGCTGTGGAAGCCGGCGCTGGAGCCGGTCTTGAAGGACGCCGACGAGTTCATCGTCGACCTGCGTTCAGGCGCCTATTCGAGCCTCGCGAAGATCCCGCACGCCGTCGTCGTCCGGGTGATCACGAGCGAGGGCAAGGTCGTCAGCCACTTCAACAAGGCCCACAAGGGTCTGCTCGCGCGCGCCATCGCGACCAGCAGGACGGACCCGAGCGACCTGAAAGGCCTGGTCAAGCTCGCGCAGAAGGCCGGGCTCAAGATCGTGCCGACCGGCGCGAGGACGGCCGACCTGATCACCGATTAATTCGGTTGCGGGCCTGGCGGCCGGCCGGGCAAGCTTCACCGCAGCCGAAGTGCGGCGTGAGGAACGAGGAGGTGCGTGATGTCAGAGCCTGTCTTTGGACGTGGCACCGCATACGCGACCCCGTCCTCCGCCCTTCGCGCCTGATCAGCATCGTTTGATCGCAGAGCGCCAGTGGGGCGGTCACCTTCATCTTTTTTTCTGGAGACCCCACAGTGCGCGAGCACGATCTTTACGAACGCTACGAGTCTGCTTTCGATGGCGCCGACGAAACCATGCGGCGCAAGGGAAAGCGCACCAACAAGAACGCCGTCGACGCGGAACCCACGCGTCGCGGCCGCATGACCGAAGAAGAGAAGCTGCGGATTTCGCGACTGCGCGAGGACCAGCTCAGCACGGCGGACACCCCGGAGGACGGCGATCGCTGGACCACGTGGGGCGACGCCGACCAGGGCCCCAAGCCGTACCCGAGCTGGCTCGTCACCGAACTGGCCGCGGTGGACCGCGAGCTGGGCATCGTGAAGACCGGCAAGGAGGCGGACGTCTTCCTGCTGGAACGCGCGATGGGCGAGAAGGCGTGCCTGCTCGCCGCCAAGCGCTACCGCAGCAACGACCACCGGATGTTCCACCGCGACGCGGGGTATCTGGAGGGGCGCAAGATGAAGAAGTCCCGCGAACTGCGGGCCATCCAGAACCGCACCTCGTTCGGGCGCAACCTGATCGCGGAGCAGTGGGCGGTCGCGGAGTTCGCCGCGCTCGCCAGGCTGTGGCAGGCCGGGGCATCCGTGCCGTATCCGGTGCAGCGCAGTGGCACCGAGCTGCTGCTGGAGTTCATCGGTGACGACGAGGGCAACGCGGCACCGCGGCTCGCGCAGACACGTCCGGACGAGGACGAGTTGCTCGACCTGTGGCGCCAGCTGGTCGCGACGTTGATGACGCTCGCCGAGGCGGGCCTCACCCACGGTGACCTGTCCGCGTACAACCTGATGGTTCACGAGGGCAGGCTGATCATGATCGACCTGCCGCAGGTGGTCGACCTCGTCGCGAACCCTCGCGGCGTCGAGTTCCTCGACCGCGACGTCCGCAACGTCAGCGGCTGGTTCGCCTCGCGCGGCCTGCCGCCGGAGATCTCCGACCCATCCGCGCTGGTGGCAACGCTGCTGGACGTGGCGGGTATGGGGTGAGTCACCTTGCGCGTCCGGCCGTGTCCAACGACACTGCCGGGCGCGCAGGTCATCACCATTGATCAGCTAGACTGTGCTGTACACCGATGAAGGCTTGACGGCCGTTGACCGGTGTTTCCACCCACTCATCAGCGGCGTGACCATCACGCCGGGCCCGTCCTTGTGATCGGCACCGCGGTAGCGCGCGGGGCAGCCTCGAGACGTGCCATGTCCCGGAGGTTTGTTTTGCCATCAATGTCCGAAGGTCGTTCCGAGCGCTCCAACAGCCGCAGGGCACCGCGGCGTCGCTCGGGTCGCCAGGGCAATTCCTCGCGTCCGCAGCAGCGGGTCGAGGAACCGATCGTCGCCGAGCACTTCGAGAGCACGCTGCCGGAAGGCCCGCTGCCCTCGTTCGCTGAACTCGGCCTTGCCGACGCGCTGATCCGCTCGCTCGTCGCCAACGAAATCACCGAGCCGTTCCCGATCCAGGCGGCCACCCTTCCCGACTCCATGTCCGGTCGCGACATCCTCGGCCGCGGTCAGACCGGCTCCGGCAAGACGCTGGCGTTCGGTCTCGCGATGCTGACCCGTCTCGCGAGCGGCCGCTCCATGCCGAACAAGCCGCGCGGCCTGATCCTCGTCCCGACCCGCGAGCTCGCGATGCAGGTGGAGACGGCGCTCACGCCGCACGCCCGCTCGCTGGGCCTGTGGTGCCGCGTCGTCGTCGGCGGCACGTCGTTCCCGCGCCAGATCGAACACCTGCGCCGCGGCGTCGACCTGCTGATCGCCACGCCGGGCCGGCTGTCCGACCACGTCCGTCAGGGCACCTGTGACCTCGGCTCGGTCGAGATCACCGCGTTGGACGAGGCCGACCAGATGGCGGACATGGGCTTCATGCCCCAGGTCCGCGCGATCCTCGACCTGACCCCTCAGGACGGGCAGCGCCTGCTGTTCTCCGCGACGCTCGACGGCGACGTGGACAAGCTGGTCCGCCAGTACCTGCACAACCCGGTGACGCACTCGGTGGCCCCGGCCACCGCGAGCGTCACGACGATGGACCACCACCTGCTGTTCGTGTCCGCGGAGGACAAGCAGAACGTGGTGACCGAGGTGGCCGCGCGCGAGGGCCGCACGATCATGTTCGTGCGTACCAAGCACCACGTCGACCGCCTGGCCAAGAAGCTGCGCTCGGTCGGCGTCCACGCCGGCGCGTTGCACGGCGGCAAGGCCCAGAGCGCTCGCACCCGAGTGCTCGGCGAGTTCCGCGAGGGCACCACGCCGGTCCTGATCGCCACCGACGTGGCCGCCCGCGGCATCCACGTCGACGACGTCTCGCTGGTCGTCCACGTCGACCCGCCGGCCGACCCGAAGGACTACCTGCACCGCGCAGGCCGCACCGCCCGCGCCGGCCAGTCCGGCACGGTCGTCACGCTGGTCACCCACGACCAGCGCCGCGCGGTCCAGGGCATGGCCGCCCGCGCGGGCATCCGTCCGGAGAGCACGAAGGTGCGCCCCGGCGACGACGACCTGGTCCGCATCACCGGCGCCCGCACCCCGAGCGGCGAGCCGATCATCGAACGCGAGAAGCCGGCCCGTCGCGGCGGCGGCAGCGGCGGTCGCCGTTTCGGCGCCCCGGCTGCCGGCAGCGGCCGCGGCGAGTACCGCGGCGGTTCCGGCCGCCGCACCGAGGGCGGCGAGTTCCGCGGCGGCCCCCGTCGCTCGGAGCGTTCCGAGGGCGGCCGTACCTTCGGCCGGACCGAGCGTGGCGCGGGTCGTCCGCGCCGGGCACCGCAGCACTGATCTAGTTCGACGCTGAAGGCCGCTTCCCGCTGCGGGGAGGCGGCCTTCGCCGTGTGTACGGTGCGGCATGGGGCGGAACTGGTACCTGCTGTGGAGCGGCAGCGCCGTCTCGGCGTTGGGAGACGGCATCTTCCTGGCGGCGCTCCCCCTGCTGGCCACGACCTTCACCCAGGACCCGAAACTGATCGCCGGCGTCAGCTTCTTCGGCGCCCTGCCCTGGCTGCTCGCCGCGCTCCCGGCCGGTGCCGCGGCGGACCGCCATGACGGCCGACGTCTGCTTCTCGCGGCCCTCTGGATCCAATGCGCGCTCATGTCCCTGCTCGCCGCCTTTCACAGCACCCACATCGCGTTCCTCTACGGGATGGCGTTCCTGATCGGCACCGCCGAGACCGTGCCGAGGGCGGTGGGGCAGCCGCTCATCAAAGCCACGGTCGAGAACCACCTGCTGGAGCGGGCTAACGGGCGGTTGTTCGCGTCACAGGCGGTGGCGCTGCAGTTCGCGGGGCCACCGTTGGGTGGGTTGCTGTTCGCGATCGCGGTGCCGGCGCCGTTGTGGGTCAACGCGTTGACGTTCGCGATCGCCGCGATGCTGGTCATGTGCATGCGCACCCAACGCAAGGAACCGTCGCCAACGCGACCTAAGGCCAGCGAGGGCCTGCGCTGGCTGATGCAGCACAAGGCGTTGAGGGCTGTCACCGTCGTGTCCGCGACGACGAACCTGTGCATCGCGATGACGATGGCGACGCTGGTGTTGTTCGCCCAGCAACGGCTCGGGCTGACCAACGCGGGGTTCGGCGCGTTTCTCGCCACGCTCGCATGTGGTGGGGTCGCGGGCGGGTTGCTCGCCGAACGGCTGCTTGCCGGCTATCGCCACACGGTGGCGGTGACCGTGGTAATGATTCCGTTGATGTGGCTGGGGATTGCCACGGTCGCCCACAACCTTGCGACGGTTGCGGTGTTCGCGGTGGTGAGTTCGTTCTGCACGGCGGTGTGGGGCGTGGCCACGGCGGCGATGAGGCAGCGGGTGGTGCCCACGGACCTGCTCGGCCGCGTCAGCAGCGCGCAGACCCTGATCACCTGGGGTGTTCAGCCGGTCGGCGCGCTGCTGGGCGGGCTGACTGCGGACCACTTCGGACTGTTGGCGCCTTGGTACGTCGCCATCACGCTGCGCACCGCGGTCGGGTTGTTCAGTCTGAAGCCGTTACGAACTCACTTCTTGGCTGCCGCCTTGAACGTCCACTTGGCAACGTCACCGGAGCAGGACGCCGCGGTCACCTTCCCGGAGGCGTCCCGGTAGCACTTGGTGTTGTACTGCATGTCCGAGATGGTCTTGTTCGGGTTGATCGACCACTGCTGGTTCGGGCCGCCGTCGCACTTTTTCAGCAGCACCTTGCCCGAGGACAGCGTCGTGCACTGCTGCGGCGAGCCCTGTTCCATGAACGCGCCGTGGAACTTGAACTGCTGTGCGGCGGAACCGTTGCACACGGCCGTGGTCAGCTGGGAGCCGGAGGCGCCGCCCTGGAGGCACTTGCCGGTCGAGACGTTCTTGTACTCGCCGTTGGTGGTCTTGGGCTTGGCGCCGCCGTAGCACTCGCCGGTCTGTGTGTTGAAGATCGGCGTGGGGTCGACGGTCAGGTTCGACGGCGGGTTGAGGATGGTTTCCTCCATCACGGGCTTGCCGTCGTCGTGGTAGTTGGTCAGCGCGTCTTCGCAGTCGATGGCGTTCATGGCGTTGCCGCCCTTGCCGCCGACCCACGCGTCGAAGTGCCACAGCTTCGGGCCGCCGTTGGGGCCGTTGCCGTTCCAGTCCTGCTCACAGGAGGAGCAGGAGTCCTCCATGATGAAGTACTTCTTCACGCGCGGGAAGTAGATCTTCGTGCCCGGCTTGGCTTCCTTGCTGGACGTCGCGAAGGTGATCGGGTCCGACCAGGTTCCCTTGCCGCCCGCGGTGTCGTGGATCTTCGGGTAGGCGATGTCGCCGCCCGGCGGGGTGTTGTCGTACCAGCCGTAGAAGGTCCAGAAGACCTGTTGGGGTGCGGCGCTCGCGGGTGAGGAAGCGAACAAACCGGACATCATGAGCAAAATGCCTGCCGCCACAGACAGGGCGCGTTTCATGCGTGCCTCCGCGAGAACCGGTGGACTTAGGCGGCGTGCATGCAGAGTCCACCGGCCGAGCGGCTTTTGTAAAGAAACTTATCTAACTATTTGCGGAAGCAATACCCGCTACCGGACCCACGACGATGATCGCCGGCGGGCGCACTTCCCAGCGCTTCACGTCTTCGGCCAGCGAGTCCAAAGTGGACCGGAAGACGCGCTGCGCGGCGGTGCTGCCTTCCTGGATCACGGCGACAGGAGTGGTCGGAGGACGGCCTTCCATCAACGCCGTGGCGAACGCACCGGCGCGTTCGACGGCCATCATCAGCACGACAGTGCCCTGCAGGCGTGCGATTGCGGACCAGTCCACGAGAGAGCGCGGGTCGTCTGGTGCAACGTGGCCAGAGACGACGACCACCTCGTGCGCCACGCCTCGGTGCGTTACCGGCACACCGGCCAATGCGGGCACACCGAACGCGGACGTCACGCCCGGCACGACGGTGACCGGGATGCCGGCCTCCGCGCACGCCAGCAGTTCCTCGAAGCCGCGGCCGAAGACGTAGGGATCGCCGCCCTTCAACCGGACGACGAACTTCCCCTCCTTGGCGCGGTCGATCAGCGTCTGGTTGATGAACTCCTGCGTGGCCGCACGGCCGTACGGGATCTTCGCCGCGTCCACGACCTCGACGTGCGCGGGCAGTTCCTCCAGCAGCTCGCGCGGGGCCAGACGGTCGGCGACGACCACGTCCGCGTGGGCCAGCAAACGCTTGCCCTGCACGGTGATCAGCTCCGGGTCACCGGGACCGCCGCCCACCAGCGCGACGCCGACCGGCGGAGCGGCCTGGTCCGCGATCCGGCCGTCGCGCAACGCCGCGACCAGCCCGTCGCGCACCGACGCGGAACGACGGTGTTCGCCACCCGCGAGCACACCGATCAACATCCCGTCGTGCGTGCCCGTTGCCGGTGTCACGGCCGTGCCCTCGACGGCGATGTCCGCGCGCACGCAGAACACACGGGCAGCAAGCGCTTCCTCGCCGATCTGCGTGTTCACCTCGACGTTCGATGTGCACGCCACCACGTACCACGCGCCCTCGACGTCGCCGGCCTCATAACGCCGCTGGTGCCATGTCAGCTCCCCCGCATCGACCATGCCCTGGACGGACGGCGTGACGGACGGCGACACGAGCTCGACGGCGGCGCCGGACGCGATCAGGCGGGGCAGGCGGCGCTGGGCGACCGTGCCTCCGCCGACCACGAGGACGCGCCGGCCCCGGAGGTCGAGGCCGGCCAGGTAGTGCTGTTCAAAGGGCATGCGTAGAAGCATCCACACCCGACACGCCGTGTCCAGTTGAAGGGAACATGGTCACAGCCGAAGCAGCTCGAAAGAGGTCGCCAGAACGCCTCCGAACCGCTGTCCCACCGCCTCCGCCATGCCCCGCAGGAACGGCTCGGGCTCAGCCATGTCCCCGCTCAGCGCAGCCAGATACGCCTTGTGCGCGCGTAGCGATTCGACCGAAGCGTCGAACGAGTCGGTGATGTCCACGGCGTGAGTGGCCAACGGCGATGACGCCGCCGCCACGTACTTGACGCCGTTCCACGGTTCGAGTCTCAGTTCCCGGAAGATCCACCGGTTGGCCGCGTCCCGCACCGCGTCGACGGCAGCGCGCCCGACCGCGATGTGGTCCGCCATGTTCACCCCGCCTCCCGGCCAGGTCTCGCGGAAGTTGCCGGTGATCACGAGCTCCGGCTTGTGACGGCGAACGGCGGCCGCGATGTCGCGCCGCAACGGCACGCCGTACTCGATGAGACCGTCAGGGTGGTCCAGGAACTCGACCACGTTGACGCCGACGGCCGCACAGGCTGCGATCTGCTCGTTGACCCGCAACGGTCCGCATTCCGCCGGTTTCATCGTGTCGATGCCGGCCTCGCCACGGCACGCGAGCAGGTACGCGATCTTCTTGCCTTGAGCGGTCCAACGCGCGATAGCGCCCGCACCGCCGTACTCCATGTCATCGGGGTGCGCGACGACGACCAACGCGCTCGACCAGTCCTCAGGCATCGCTTCAAGATCAGCCATGCCCGCAGGATGCGCGTGATCCTGCGGGCATGGCAAGTGAGTCGTTACAGCTGAGCGGTGATCACCGAGTAGTACGGCGCGATGCGGCCGTACACGCCGGGGTAGCCCGCGCCGGCGCAGCCGCGGCCCCAGGACGTGTCACCGATGAGCTTGCCGCCGAACACCAGCGGGCCACCGGAGTCGCCCTGGCAGGTGTCGGTGCCGCCCTGCGGGAAGCCCGCGCACACCATCGAGGTGTTGCTGTACTGCGAGTACGCGGTCTTGCAGGTCGCGTCCGAGGTCAGCGGCACGTTGGCCTGGAGCAGGTACCGCGAGGCGGAACCGCCGGAGGACGTGGTGCCCCAGCCGAGGATCAGCGCGGAGTTGCCGGCCGTGTAGAGCGCGGTGTCGGACGGCGTGGCCAGCGGCAGGGTGGCCGAGTTGATGTTGCGGTCGAGCGTCAGCACGGCGACGTCGTAGCCGGCGGTCGCGGTGGTGTAGCTCGGGTGCACCCAGATCTTGGTCACGTTCGCGACCGTGCCCGCGGTGCTCTGCTTGTCGTCACGGCCGTGCACGACGCGCGTGCTGGCCGGCGTGCGGCCCTTCACGCAGTGCGCGGCGGTGACGACCTTGTTGGCCTTGGTGAGCGTGCCTCCGCAGAACTGCGACCCGGCGGTGGACGCCAGGTAGACGACCCACGGGTACGTCGACGTGCTCGCCCTCGTGCCACCGACGATCATCGGTGAGACGTCGGCGTTGGCGGCCGGGGCCACGAAGAAGATGCTCGCGAGAGCGGACACCACGACGGACACGATCAGGCGATGCAGGGTTTTCGCCATGTAGCCAGTCCTTCCCGATGACGCTGTGTGTGCAGGGTGTAGAGCGGCAGCACACACAGCGTCACGGGCGGTGATTCAGCGGCACAACCGCCACTTGTCTGGTACGGGCGGTTTGACTTTTGACTCAGGCGATTCCACGTGCCGTGAACGCGGCCTTCACCGTGGCAGCGTCCGCGTCACCGTAGAGCGCCTTGGCGGTCGCGACGGTCGCCGCCGCGGCAGCGCTGAACGTCGTCGAGGGCGAGTAGTTGAACTGCGCCTCGAGCACCAGCTTCGCGGCCTTGTCGCGGCCGAACTTCTGGTAGATGTCGAACAACGCGCGCGACCAGATCTGGCCGTCGAAGTGCACCTCGTTCTGCCGCTGGCTCACCGTCAGGTTGGTGTCGGTGCGACGGATGCAGTGCGGCGTCGTGGTCGTGTAGGACGTCGAGTCCCAGTCCATGATGCACGCCAACGGGGTCGTGGTCGTGTCCTTCGAGTCGCGCGAGGACATGATCATCGCCCACCAGTCGCCGAAACCCTCACCGATCGAGCCGGCGTCGAGGGTCGAGCCGAAGCCCGGCACCTGGGCGTCCTGGATCGCGTGGCCGAGCTCGTGCCACACCACCTCGACGTCCTCGGCGTCGTCGACGCCACCGGTGCCGAACGTGATCTGGTCCTTGCCCGGGTCGTAGAACGAGTTGTCGTCGGTCAGGCCGAGCGTGGTGAACTTCTGCTTCTCGTTGTTGACGTTCGTGAAGCCGAGGCTCTGGATGTACTTCTGGGCCTCGGTGATGCCCCAGTACGCGTTGGTCTGCTCGAAGAACGGGTTGTGCCTGGTGTACTCGAACGTGCGGGTGCTGCTCTTGGCGAGCTTGCTCGTGGCACCCGTGACGTACGCGTAGTCGCCCCTGAGGAAGCCTGAACTGTCCAGATTGGTCACCTTGACGGACTTGTAGGCCGCGGCGGGCACGGCCGAGTCGGCGTCGTTGGCGTCCTTGAGGTTCTGGTTCTGCTGCGAGACAACGGGGTTCGGGCTGAACACCTTGCCGGTGCCGTCCGCGTGCTTGACCAGGCTCTCCGACTTCACGACCGCGCCGGTCTCCGCGTGCACCAGCGTGCGCTCGGATCCCTTGCCCTGGTCGGAGATCACCTCGTAGACGAGACCGGTGCCGGGCAGCACCTTGAGGTTCGCGCCTTCGGGCACACCGGCCGACTTGGTCTTGGCGTCCTCGGCGGTGACGGCGGGCGTCACGTCGACCGTGCCGACGGCGATGCGGCCGTCGTCCACGGTCTTCACACCGGTCGCCTTGTCGACGTGCTCGACGTAGTAGGCGCCCAGCACGGGCTTTCCGTCGTAGGTCTGCTCGTACCAGGTGTGCGTGGCGGTCAGCGAGTCGCGGACGGTCAGCAGGCGCAGGCCTTCCTTCGGCGCCGCGGCCTGGGCGTTGATCGCGAGCAGGGACAGTGCGACGCCGGCGGTGCAGGCGACAGCAACGAGACGACGGGCTCTCATGTCGGTCTCCAGTGCTTCGGGCCCGAGGCAGGGGGTGGGCCGTGTGCGTGGCGACGGTAATCAAGAAAACTTCGACAGAGACCCTACGAAAGAAGGAAAAACCTCAGCGATCCCGGATTCCGGGAACAACAATCACGTCGGCTTCGACCGGATTGTCCAACGTTGGCCCGATTCCGAAAGCGACGAATGCGACCGCCGCACCACGAGCAGCCAAATCGCTCGCGCCCTCGTGCCGGACCTCCGTGCCGGGCCGCAACATCGGCGCGACGGACTCGATCGCCTCGGGCGTGCCGACCACGAACGCCGCGCGCCGGATCTCCGCTTCCGCACGGGGTGTGCGTTCCTCCGCGGAGCCCGGTCCGAGTCCGATCAGGGCGAGCCGGCCGCGTGGCAACATCCGCGCCGCGGCCACGGTCACGTTGTCCCGCTTGAACTTCTCCGCCGCGAGCTCGACCGGGGCGCCGTGCCCGAGAAGCTGTGCGCCGCGCACTGCCGCGGCCTCCGCGACGCTCGCGGTGCCCATCGAGTTGCGCACCACCGAACTCGGGTTCGGCACGCCGATCTCGGCGAGCTCCGCGGTCGGGAACGTCAGCAGCTCGGCGGTGTCGCCGTGCCAGAAACCCCAGTCCTCCACGGCGTCCACGATGCCGGGTTCGTCCGCCTTGGCGTCCGCGGTCGCGAACGCCTTGATGGCGCGCAGATCCAGGCCGCCCTGAGCGTCCAGTTCGGCCAGTGCCGCGCCCACGCTCGTGGCCGACGAACCGCGCGTCGACCCCACCCCGACGACGAGCGTGCGCGGCACGATCCGCAGCACGTTCTCCTTGGTCGCGGCGGCCCGGTCGTCGACGACGATCATCCACGTCGCGTCCTCGCCCGCCGCGATGACGTTCGGCGGCAAAGCAGGCAGCGGGAAACTCAACGGGTTGCGCAGCACGACCTTCTCACCAGCCTCGATGGCGGCGACGCACGCCTCGACATCGCCGTCCGCGGTGGCGTCCAGCTGCTCGACGAGCTCGTCCAGCACCGAGTCGATCGACGGGCCGCTGGTCACGACGGCGGTGCGGGCCAACAGGTCCGCGACCTGGCGGGCGATCATGTCCGCGTCACCGGCCAGCGCCACCGCGAAGTGCTGGTCCACGCAGACCACGGCGGGACCGGATCGCTTGTCCCGCAACAGAGGCGCGATCAACCGGACCGCGGCGCCCGCGTCGAGGAACAGGATGGCGGCGGTGAGGCGTGGCCAGAGCTGGTGGACTGCGGGTTTGAACGGACCGTCCGGGACGACCGCGTCGGCACCCAGGAGACCGGCGAGCTCGGCGG
Source organism: Lentzea kentuckyensis (assembly GCF_002150765.1). Classification (GTDB taxonomy): domain Bacteria; phylum Actinomycetota; class Actinomycetes; order Mycobacteriales; family Pseudonocardiaceae; genus Lentzea; species Lentzea kentuckyensis. Next base: position 86,372 of record NZ_MUYM01000059.1, on the reverse strand, counting down.
CGTCACCGCGTTGGGCAGGGCCGGCGAAAACACCGATCACTTCTTGCTTCCCCACAGCACGGTCACCGGTACCGCCGGAGCGAACCCCGAGTCCAGCAGGCGTGAGGCGGTCCAGTGCACGCCTTCCACCTCGTATCCGGCCGCCTGCAACGCATCGCGGGCGGGCACGATCTCGTCCACGCTCTCCGTCGCGACGACCACGCGGCGCGCGGACACCGCGGCCGAAGCCTTGACCGCCGTGATCTCACCGCGGCCGACGAACACCGCGTCCGGGCGCGGCAACGACGGCGCGTCCAGCTCGGCCTCCTCGACCCGCACGTCGACGCCGTGCGCGGAGGCGTTCGCGATGATCCGCACGCACTGCACGGGATCGGGCTCGACCGCGATCACCGCGGCACCCAGCCGTGCGCACTCCACGCCCACAGCACCGGAACCGGCCAGCACGTCCCACACCAGCACGCCGGGACGTGGGGCGAGACGGGCCAGCACGAACGCGCGGACCTCGGCGCCGAGAACGTGCGTGCGGCTCGCGAACACCTCGTCCGGCAGCGCCCAGCCGTCGTTCGATCGCAGAAACTCGTTGTCCGCCAGGCACAACACGGCGTCCGGCGCGGTCCAGCGCCGGGTCACCGCGTCACGTGGGTCCACAGTGGTCAGTTCGCCGGAGTCCGACACCATGAGCGTGCGGCGCCAGCCCGCGAGGCCGGCGCCGATCTCGGCCGGACCGATGCCCTCGGCCAGCCGCACGATCACGGCTGAGCGGGCGCGGCACACGTTCAGCGCGGGACGCAGACCGTCCGCGGCGTCGACGATCTCGACGGGACGGCCCGCTGCCTCCTGCAATGCCTGCAGTGCCTGCACTGTCATCAGTTTCCGGCGGTGCGCTTGGGCTTACGGGCGGCGGCCGGTTTCTTCTTCGGCGTGGCCGTCGAGGCGCGGACCGTCGGCGGCTTCGGCTTCTCCGCCGCCACCACCGTCAGCTTCGGCTTGGGCGCGGGCTCCTCGGCGGGCTTGCGAACCGACTGCTGTATTTCCTCGACCGCCGTCCACGCCGGGTTCGACTCGGCGGCGGATGCCGGAGCCGGAGCTGGAGCTGGCGCGGCGGCCGGGATGGGCTCGTCGACGCGGGTCGCGATGCGGGAGGCGGCACGGCGTGACCAACGGGTCGGGCGGGCGGCGCGGAGCGGCTCGTCGACCGACGCCGTCGCCGAGGCCGAAACACGGCGCGTGGGCGCCTTCACCGCGGCACCGACCAGGAACAGCGTCGGGCGGTACAGCTTGTGCTGCTTCACCACCGACTCCAGCTCGGCGATGGTGGTGTGCACGACCAGTTCGTCGGCCTGGCTCACCTTGTACGCCACCACGACCGGCGTCTCGGCCGGGTACCCGCCCTGCAGCAGCTTCTCGACGAACTGACCGGTGCGCGCGCCCGAGACGGTGGCGGCCATCGTGGTCTGCAGCGCGGCGAACTCGCGGACCAGCTCGCTGCTCTCGGGCGAGATCAGCACGGTCGACGACGCCTCGGTCAGCGTGAGCTCGCGGCCGATCTTCGCGGCGGCGGCGGCCACGACGGAGACACCCGGCACGACCTCGACCTCGAGGCCGAGACGCACGCACAGGTCGTGCTGCTCCTGCACGCCGCCACCAGTGGCGGCGTCGCCCGCGTGCAGCCGCACGACGACCTGGCGCGACGCGGCGGCACGGCGGTACAGGTCCGTGATCTCCTCAGGCGTCACGCGCGAGAAGTCGACCAGGTCGGCGTCGCCGCGGGCGTGCTCGCGGACGCACTCGGCGTCGACGGCGCTGGGGGCCCAGATGACGACGTCGGCTTCGGCGATGCGGCGCGCGCCTCGGAGAGTGATGAGGTCGGCGGCACCGGGACCAGCGCCGACGAAGGAGACCCGACCGGTCGTCGTCACGACAGCTCCACAGGGGTTTCGGGGAGAGGCTTAGGCGAAGACCGTACCGTCTGCCGCTCCGGCCACGAACGGGTGGCAGGCCCGCACGAAACGGGCTACCGCTTCCGGATCACCGGCCGGGTGCGTGTGGAGGTACGACGCGTGCACACCGCCCACCACGAACCCTTCCGCGACGGGCCGTGAATCGACGCCGCGCCAGTGCCACGCGGGCGGCGCCGAGTGCGGTGTGGACAGCTGGGTCCGGTGGAACTCGTGGCCGGTCACACGGCTGCCCGGCGGGTGCAGCGGCGAGCCGGCAGACGCCACGGCGTCCCGATATCCCAAGGTCAACTTCGGGGTCATGAACCCGTCGGCGTCGAGCACGCCGCACATCGGGTGCCCGTCGAGCGACCGGGACAGGTACAGCAGCCCACCGCACTCGGCGTGCACCGGCGCACCCGATCGAGCGAACCGGGCGACGGCCTCGCGCAACTCGGCGTTGGCCGACAAGGCTTCCGCGTGCTGCTCCGGGAATCCGCCAGGAAGAACAAGCCCCGCGGTTCCTGCCGGAAGGGCCTCGTCCTTCAACGGATCGACGACCGCGACGGCCGCGCCCGCCGCCTTCAGCACCTCGACGTGCTCGGCGTAGCCGAACGTGAACGCCGGTCCACCCGCCACGGCGATCAGCGGTTCGCCCTCGACGCGCTCGACCTGGGGTTCCCACGCGGACACCGCCATCGCGGGCACCGACTGCGCCAGCCGGCGCACCGCGTCGAGATCGACGTGCTTGGCCACCGCGGCGGCGATCGCGTCCACCGCCGCGACGGCCTCGGAACCGTGCTCCGCCGCCGTCACGAGCCCCAAATGCCTGGAAGGCAAGGAGAACTGCGAGTCGCGCGGCAACACGCCGAGCACGTCGAGGCCGACCTCGTCGCACGCCGACCGCAGCACCTGCTCGTGCCGCTCGGAGCCGACCTGGTTGAGGATCACGCCGCCGAGCCGGACCGTCGGGTCGTAGCCGCGGAACCCGTGCAACAACGCCGCGAGTGACCGGCTTTGCCCGCGCGCGTCCACGACGAACAGCACCGGCGCGTTGATCAGCTTCGCGACGTGCGCGGTCGAGCCGACGCCTGCGGTGTCGACCCGGCCGTCGAACAGGCCCATCACGCCCTCGACCACGGCGATGTCGCAGCCCTTGGACCCGTGCGCGAACAGGCCGGGAATCCGGTGTTCGCCGACCATGACCGGGTCGAGGTTGCGGCCGGGACGGGCCGTGGCCAGCGAGTGGTAGCCGGGGTCGATGTAGTCGGGTCCCACCTTGAACGGCGCGACCCGCGACCCGGCCCGGCGCAGCGCGGCCATCAGGCCCGTCGCGACCGTGGTCTTGCCGCTGCCCGAAGCCGGGGCCGCGACGACCAGCCGGTTCACCACTCGATCCCCCGCTGGCCCTTCTGTCCGGCGTCCATCGGGTGCTTGACCTTGGTCATCTCCACCACGAGGTCGGCGGCGGCGATCAGCTTCTCCGGCGCGTACCGGCCGGTGATCACGACGTGCTGGTGGCCAGGCCGGTTGACCAGGGTGTCCACCACCTCGTCGACGTCGATCCAGCCCCAGTGCAGCGGGTAGGTGAACTCGTCGAGCACGTAGAAGCCGTGGCGTTCGGACCGAAGCCGGCGGGAGATCTCCTGCCAGCCTTCGAGTGCGGCCGCGGCGTGGTCGTCCTCGGTGCCCTGCTTGCGCGACCAGGACCAGCCCTCGCCCATCTTGTGCCACTCGACCGCGCCACCCTCGCCGGTCTCCTCGTGCAGCCGGCCGAGCGCCTTGAACGCGGACTCCTCGCCCACCTTCCACTTGGCGGACTTCACGAACTGGAACACACCGACGTCCCAGCCCTGGTTCCAGCCGCGCAGCGCCATGCCGAAGGCCGCCGTCGACTTCCCCTTCATCTCACCGGTGTGCAGCATCAGCAACGGCCGGTTGCGGCGCTGGCGCGTCGTCAGGCCGTCCTTCGGCACCTCGGTGGGTTGTCCTTGAGGCACTGGTTTTCTCCTTATGCGGCCCGGACGACGCCGGCGAGGTGGTCGGCGCTGAGCTGGTCGAGGCGGACGCAGGTGCCCTGCATGGCCTCGGCGATCTTCTGCGCGAGGCCGAGCCTGATGTGGCCCTGTTCGCAGTCCACGACCACGACGGCGGTCTGTTCGAGCAGGCCGGCGGCCTTCAACGCGTCCTTGGTCGGGTCGCCGCCGAGACCGGACGACGTCGCGCGGCCGTCGGTCAGCAACACGACGAGCGGGCGCTTCTGCGGGTCGCGCAACCGTTCGATCTCCAGCACGCGGTGTGCCTTCAGCAGTCCGTCCGCGAGCGGCGTCCTGCCTCCGGTGCGCATCTTCTTGAGGCGCGTCGCCGCCGCGTCCACGGACGTCGTCGGGGGCAGAGCCACTTCGGCCTGGTTGCCGCGGAACGTCACCACGCCGACCTTGTCCCGGCGCTGGTAGGCGTCGCGCAGCAGGGAGATCACCGCGCCGCTGACGGCCGACATCCGCTGCCGTGCCGCCATCGAGCCCGAGGCGTCGACGACGAACAGGACGAGGTTCGACTCCTTGCCCTCCCTGACCGCCCTGCGCAGATCTCCGGCGGTGAGCAGGAGTCCGGGGCCGCTGCGGCCGCGTGCCTGCTGGTGCGGTGCCGCGTTCATGAGCGTGTCGACGAGGTGCAGACCATTTCCGTCCACTTTGGACGAACGGACGATCCGGCCGGTGCGGGCGCGAGCCCTGGAACGCTTGCCCGGCGCACCTTCGCCGACTCCCGGCACCTCCAGCAGCCGCGCCTTGAAGGCGGGCGCGGGCTCCGGTGCCGGCCGGTCGGCAGGCGCGTTTCCGTTGCCAGCCGGGCCTTCCTGCGGTTCGGGCAGCTCGCCACCGCCGGGGCCGTCGTCGTCAGGGCCCTCGTCGGGCTCCTCCGCGTGCTCGGCCGCCTGCCGCATCGCGTCCTCGAGCTGCTGTTCCTCGATGCCGGGCTCGTCGAACGGGTCGCGGCGGCGCCGGTGCGGCAGGGCGAGCCGGACCGCGGTCTCGACGTCGGTCTCCTCGACCTCGGTGGCCCCCCGCCACGCCGCGTGGGCGGTGGCGGCACGAGCCACGACGAGGTCCGCGCGCATGCCGTCGACCTCGAAAGCCGCGCAGACGGCGGCGATCCGGCGCAGCTCGCTGTCCGGCAGCGAGACGCGGGGAAGGTGCGCGCGGGCGTCCGTGATCTGCTGCTTGAGCCGGGCGTCCTCGGCCGCCCACCGCGCCGCGAACGTCACGGGGTCGGCCTCGTAGGCGAGCCGTCGCCGGATCACCTCGGTGCGCACGCCGACGTCGCGCGCCGCCTTCACCGCCACGGTCAGCCCGAACCGGTCGAGCAGCTGCGGCCGCAGCTCGCCCTCCTCCGGGTTCATGGTGCCGACCAGCAGGAACTGGGAGGGGTGCGAGATCGAGACGCCTTCGCGTTCGACGTGCGCACGCCCCATCGCGGCGGCGTCGAGCAGCAGGTCCACGAGGTGGTCGTGCAGCAGGTTGACCTCGTCGACGTAGAGCACGCCCCGGTGCGCCGCGGCGAGCAGCCCGGGCTGGAACGCCCGCACGCCCTCGGTCAGCGCCTTCTCCAGGTCGAGCGACCCGACCAGCCGGTCCTCGGTGGCGCCCACGGGCAGTTCGACGAGCCGGGCCGGCCTGCGCTCGGTGCCGTCGTGCGGCGCGTCCGGGCAGTCGGCGCTGCCGGGCACACAGCCGAACCGGCAGTTCCGCGACACGTCGAGCTCGGGCAGCAGCGCGGCCAGGGCACGCACGATCGTCGACTTCGCGGTCCCCTTCTCGCCGCGCACGAGAACACCGCCGATGCCGGGATGCACGGCGTTCAACAGCAGGGCAAGGCGGAGGTCGTCATGTCCGACGACAGCCGAAAAGGGGAACATGCTCGGCGAAGTCCTTCCTCGGGTGTCCACGCCCGCGGTCGGTGGGTGAAGAGGGGGACGAGTTCCTGACTCCCAGACCACGTCTGGTCACAGTCGCGGGACGGCGCCGGATTCGCACCGGCTTCCTCGCGCTCCCCTCACAGCCCCGGCATCGTCGCATTTCGCACCTGCGGGACCAACAGCCAGGTGAGCGACATCGCGCTATCGCTGGCCATGAACGGCGCTTTTGTGGACCTGAGGTCCACAAAAGCGCCGTTCATGGCCAGCTCGAGTGCGTCAGAGCAGGCTCTGGAACTCCGCCCAGGCCTCCCGGACCTCGTCCGCCGTCCACTCCAGCGCGGGCCCGGCCACCGTCACCTCGGTCTTGGCGAGCGTGCCGTCCCGCCAGAACGACCCGAGGAACTTCCCGCTCAGCTCGGTCAGCCGGGTCGGGTCGCCGGGCAGGTGGAACGCGAACTGGTGGGTGTGCGGCTCGGGCAGGCCCATCGCCTCGGCAACGACCTTGGCGTGCGCGACCTGCGCGCCCAGTCGAGGCAGCACGGTGTCCAGGCCGTGCATAGCGGAGAGGGCCGCCGGCCACTGCTGGAACAGCATGCCGCCGTACCGGTGCCGCCAGACCCGCGCCTGGTCGATGAAGTCCTGGGTGCCCGCCAGCGCCGCGCCCGAGATGCCTTCCAGCGACTTGTAGAACGACACGTACACCGAGTCGAACAGGCCGGCGATCTCCTCCAGCGGCTTGCCGAGGCCGTGTGTGCTCTCCCACAGCCGCGCGCCGTCGAGGTGGACCACCGCGTCCCGTTCCCGCGCCGCGTCGACCGTCTCGGTCAGCTCGTCCCAGGTCGGCAGGACGAACCCGGCCTCGCGGTCCGGCACCTCGACCAGCAGCGTCCCGAACGGCTCCGGGCATCCCGCCACCTCCGAGTTGCGGACCTTGATCGGACGCAGGCCCGACAGCACGGTCAGCGCGTCGTCCTCGTGATGCAACGGGTGCGCGGCAGGGTGCATCGCCACGATCGGGTTGTGGGTGCGGTCGGCCCAGCACTTCAGCGCGATCTGCTGCGCCATCGTTCCCGTCGGCACGAACAACGCCGCCTCGGTGCCCAGCAGCTGCGCGACCCGCTGCTCCAGCGCGCCCACCGGGCCGCCCTCGCCGTAGCGGTCGGGCTCGACGTCCGGCACGGGGCCGAGTTCGTCCAGCAGGGTGCGCTTCGTGACTCCGGAGAGCTGGCGGTTCAACACCCCAGCATCAAACCTCAGGTCAGCGGCTCACGGCCACTGACTTGGGCGCGCGGAACGACAGCAGGTTCAGCCACTCCGGATCGTCGCCGACGAGGTGCAGCGAAGGCTCGTGCTCGGCCACCGTCCGCAACGCCACCGCGGCTTCCAGCCGGGCCAGTCCGGCGCCGAGGCAGAAGTGGCGGCCATAGCCGAACGCGAGATGGCGCGGGTCGCTCTCCTTGCCGCTCAACAACAACACGAGCTCAGCACCGGCAGGAACGCGCACACCGGACAGCACGACCTCACGAGCGGTCAGCCGCCTCCAGGTCACCACGGGCGTGTCGGTCCGCAGCACGTCCTCGACGAACGACTCCGCGACCCCGGCCGAAGGCAGACGCGCCCACAACGCACGGTCGGACAAAGCTCGCCGCAACGCCGTGGACAACAACTGAGTCGTCGTCTCCTGGCCGGCGATCAGCAGGAAGTAGCAGAGCCCGGCGGAGTCCTCAGCGGACACACCGGCGTCGGCCAGCGTGCAGAACAACTCGCCGTCACGAGCGTGGTAGCGCTTGATCAGCCACTGGTGGAAGTCGCCGACGTCGTCGACCAGCTCCAGCTGCCGTTCGCGGGAGATGTCGCCCCAGAAGAACTCCAGCGAACCTGAGCTCCACCGCTTCAGGGTTGGGATGTCGACGTTCTCCAGGCCGAGCAGCTCCATCAGCACGATGGCGGGCAGGTCCCAGGCCAGGTCCCGCACGAGATCTGAGCCACCCAGCCGTTCCAAAACCAGCGAACGGATGCGAGGCTCCGCGGCGGCGACGCGCGACGGTGTGAAGAACGACGCGACCAGGCGCCGCAGGCCGGTGTGCGACGCTGACCCGTTGTTCGCCAGGGTCGGCGGCAACGAGAAGCGGGCCCTGACCAGGGAACGCAACGCGGCGGGCGCGACCGGCGTGACGGCGGTCAGGGCGTTGTCGGGCAGGAACGTCACGGGATCGGCGAGGACCGCGCGCACGTCGTCGTGGTCCGACACCACCCAGCGGCCGTCGGCGAACTGCACCGGCGAGGTGAGTTCGGCGCGGGTGAAGGTGAACAGGTCCACGAACGGCACGCTAGTCGGCGGATGGGAGACTCAGTCGGTGACCGTGAGCACAACTGAGGCGATTTCCAGTGGCGGTGAGTCGACGTTCGACTGGATCGACGTCCGCTCTGAAGCGCGTGCCAAGGCGGGTCTGACCCGGCGGGTTCGGCCGCGCACCGCGGACTCGACGGACCTCGACCTCGCCAGCAACGACTACCTGGGCCTCGCCAAGGACAAGCGCGTCGCGGGTGCCGCGGCCGCAGCCACGCTCAAGTGGGGCGCGGGTTCCACGGGATCACGCCTGGTCACGGGCTCGACGGAGCTGCACAACGAGCTGGAGTACGAGCTCGCGAACTTCTGCGGCGCGCAGTCCGCGCTGGTGTTCAGCAGCGGCTACCTGGCGAACCTCGGCGCGGTCACGGCGCTGACCGGTCCCGGTACCGCGATCGTCGCCGACCAGCACATCCACGCCTCGCTGATCGACGGCACGCGGCTGTCCAAGGCGGACGTCGTGGTCGCCGGTCACTGCGACGTCGGCCAGGTCCGGCACGCGCTGGAGACCCGCGGCAAGCGTCGCGCGATCGTCGTCACGGACTCGGTCTTCAGCGTCGACGGTGACATCGCCCCGCTGAACGAACTGCACGAAGCCTGCCGCGCGACCGGTGCGGCGATGGTCGTCGACGACGCGCACGGACTCGGCGTCGTCGGTCCCGGCGGACGCGGCGCGGTGGCCGAGGCCGGCCTCATCAAGGCGCCGGACGTGGTCACCACGCTGACGCTGAGCAAGTCGCTCGGTTCGCAGGGCGGCGCGGTGCTCGGCCCGAGCCGGGTGATCAAGCACCTGATCGACACCGCGCGCACGTTCATCTTCGACACCGGTCTCGCGCCCAGCAGCGCGGCGGCGGCGCTGGCGGCGATCAAGATCCTGCGCGAGGAGCCGGACCGTCCCGAGCGCGCCCTGACCGTGGCGCACGACCTGAGCAACCGCCTGAAGGAGGCCGGTTTCCAGGTCAGCACGCCGACGGCCGCTGTCGTGAGCGTGCGGGCGCCGTCGCCGGAGCAGGCGTTCCAGTGGGCCGAGAACTGCCGCACCAACGGCGTGATCGTCGGCTGCTTCCGGCCGCCGTCGGTGCCGGACCAGATCAGCAGGCTGCGGCTCACCGCGCGCGCCGATCTGACCGAGGCCGACATCGAGCGCGCGGTGCGCGTGATCAGGGAGTGCGCCGCATCCGCAGGTGTGGAATCCCGTCCTCGATGAACTCCGCACCTTCGGTCACGAAGCCGAACGACGCGTAGAAGTCCGCCACGTACGTCTGCGCGTCGAGCACGCACGACGTGGCGCCGACGTCTGCCAGAGCGGCCTGCATGAGCCTGCGGCTGAACCCACGTCCGCGCGCCATCCGTGCGGTGACGACGCGCCCGATGCGGAACGTGCCGTCGGGTTCCTCGAGCAGCCGCAGGTACGCGAGCGGGTTGTGCGATCCATCGGATTCCAGCCAGAAGTGCCGTGTGCCCTGTTCGAGGTCACGGCCGTCAACGTCGCAGTAGACGCTGTTCTGCTCAACGACGAACACGTCCTGACGCAGCCTCAGGATCGCGTAGAGCTGGGAGGGACTCAGGTCGAGTCCCCACTGCCGGCGCAGGGTCGCCGGAAAAGGTGTGGTTCGCACGTCACCGTGGATATCAGAAGCCCAGTATGGATCGGTAGTGAGCCAGCCGGGTGTAGACACCAGGTTCATCCGCGCGCGCACAACCGCGGCCGAACGACACGACACCCGCGAGCCTGCCCTTGACGACCAGCGGCCCGCCCGAGTCGCCCGTGCAGGCGTCGCGGCCCCCGCGCCCGGCGCAGAGCATCGCGCCCGGCCGGTAGTCCGGCTCCTTCAGCACGCACTCGCCGTCGGACAGGATCGGCACCGTCACCTTGCGCAGCGTCATGGCCGGTGGGGTGCCCTCGGCAGTCCGGCCCCAGCCGAGCACGACCCCGTCGTCGCCGACCTCGCCGAGCGCGATCGTCCGGTACGGCAACGACTGGGCCAGCGTCAGCACGGCCACGTCGTCGCCCTTCGTGACCTCCTGGTAGTCGGGATGCCGCCACACGCTCGCGACGGCGGACTCGACGCCGTCGCCCTTGACGCGCAGGTCCGTGCGTCCCGCGACCACGCGCAACTGCTCGGCCGGCCGCTGGTTCTTGCCGAGCACGCCCTTGAGCGTCGCGCAGTGCGCGGCGGTCATGACCTTGTCCGGTGCGACGAGCGCGCCACCGCAGATCAGCTGACCGTCCGTGGTGGTGATGGCCACAACCCACGGGGTGTCCGACACCCGCGCGGGTGTCCCCCCAACGATCGCATCGGCCGTCGACGCACCGCTGACCAGGGCGATCACCGCCACCAGCACGGCAAACCGCTTACCCCTCACGGACCACTCCTCGTTGCGCCAGGTGGACGATTGGTCACCAACCGTAGCGATCGCGCTAGGACGGCGTCAAAACCGGAGATTCTCGTGTTAGTGTCGCGTCACGCCGAAGATTTTACGGCCAGTGGTGTAGCTCACGGGGGTATGTACGGTGTTGTTCGACTTCGGCCAGGTTCCGGCCTTTCTCATCGCGTGCGCGGTCGTCATCGTGACCCCCGGTGTTGACGCGTTCCTGTTGCTGCGCACGTCGTTGCGTTCCGGCACCCGCGCCGGCCTGCTCGCGCTGGCGGGCATCCACACGGCCGCCGCGGTCCAGGTGGCCCTGGTGATCTCGGGCCTCGGCGTGGTGCTCGCGCAGTACCCGATGGTGCTCACGGCGCTGCGCTGGATCGGCGCCGCCTACCTGCTCTACCTGGCGATTTCCATCGCGCGCGGGCTGCTCAAGCGCACCGGTGACGAGCAGGAGGAGGTCATGAGCGACCGGCCGTTCCGGCAGGGCTTCCTGACCAACATCACGAATCCGAAGATGATCCTGTTCTCGCTGGCGTTCCTGCCGCAATTCATCGGATCGGGTGAACCGGCGCCGCAGCTCGCGATGCTCGCCGTGGTGTTCCTCGGACTGGCCGCGGTGTGGGAGCTGATGATCGTGCTGGCGGCGTCCCGGGTGGCCGGGCGGCTGAGGCGGCCCGGCGTGACGACGGCGCTGGACGCGGTGTGCGCGGCCGTGTTCCTCACGATGTCCGTGGGTCTGGTGCTGTAGCGGATCAGGCGATCGGGTCGTGCGGGATCTCGTGAGCGTGCAGCGCACGCAAGTCCGAGAGAGTGGGGGCACCGCGCAGGGAAGCCCGGACCAGGTGGACTCCTTCGGTGTCCAGCAACGGGGTGACGAGCAGTTCAGCGTCGGGACCGAGCAGCCGCAGGGCCACAGGGATCTGCTCGGCGAACGTGGCAGGGGCGACTGCGACGCCGCCCGGCTCGATCCGATCAGCCAGGACCTGTTCGGTCTCCGCCTGGGCCTCGCCGGTGCGGATCCGCACGACCCTGTCGTGAGTGGCGTTGCTCTGCAGCCTGCCGTCATGACCGTGCCGGGCGTCGGCGAGGAGCAGCGCTGACTCCCAGGTGGCCGAGGTGACGGCGGAGGTGAACCGGTCGCGTACGGCCGCTCCGACGAAGACCCCCGGCACCTCGGCGGTCGTGGTGATCACAACCGCCAGCGGGACGGCCGCCAGACCGAGGACGCGGGTGCGGACTCCGGCTGTGTCGGTGTGGTCGGAGACCTGGCGGAAGCGGACCCGGCCGGTGTACCAGACCGCGCCGATCAGAGCCCGTTCCAGGGCCTCACCGATGGCGTGGTCGACGGCCTGGTGCGCGGTGTGGCCGAAGCCGAGGCCGACGGAGGTGGCGTCGTCGAGGAAGACGTCCTCCGCGGGGATCATGAGCGCTGGATCGGGAGCCGGTCCGGCGACGGTCCAGCGAGCGGAGACCGGGAAGTGGCCGGCGGCCGGCCCGGCGACGAGTTCGTGAACGTCACGGAGTGCGAGCAGCCGTTCGGTCAGTTCGCATTTGGCCACGAACTCCGCCTGCTGCCGAGTGGCGCGCAGCGCGAACCCGCCCAGCCGGAGGGTGTCCTGTCCGATGCCGATCTCCATCCCGCACTTGGCCGCCCAGCCCGGCAGCGGGAAGGAGATCGGGTAAGAGGCCACGGGCACTGACGGCAGCGGCGGCTGGTGCCGGGCCTCGGCGAGCAGATCGTCCACGTGGCCTCCCGTTCCATTGGATGGTCGTCGGCGGATCACCCCGCCGACGCTGGGCGTTGTTCTTCCGTCGCCGGTGCGAAGAGCTGGTCAGACGGCGGTAGCGCAGTAGTCCAGCAGGTCGCGCCCGCCCTGGGTGAGGGCGTCGCGGTGCTCGGAGATCACCTCGACGCACTGCTGGTGCAACAAGGTGAATTCGGCCAGCTTGTCAGCGAGTTCGGCCTGGCTGACCGGAACGTCGGCGGACTGGAGCCGCCGGAAGGTGTCGATCAGCTTGGTCTCGACGTACAGGGCGTGGACCACGCCGGACAGCGGACGGGGGTCCTTGCGGACCGGAGAGGTCACGGTGCGGTCGTCCACCACGAGCGGGTCGTCGACGATCGCGGTGTAGAGGCGGTGATGCGCGGCCTCGTGCGTGAGGTGGTCGGCGAACCAGATCCAGGGCGCGATGTCCTCGTCCGCCTCGCGCACCAGAACGCAGCCGAAAAAGGCCGGTGCGGATGCCCCGCGCACGGGCCTTCCCCGAAACACACCGATGTCGCTGACCAATTCGGTGATGTCGTCGTGGGCAACCGGTGCGGCGACCTTCAGCGTAGCCAGCACGGATTCGATGATCTCCCGCAACCGGGAGAACTCGGCGCCGGGAATCGGGGCGATGGCGGCGGGTACGCGGTGAGCCGGGTCGTCGAACTCGGCGGACCGCGCTTCCTGTTCCAGCGCGAACTGCCGGAATCGCCGGTGGAACAGGTTGTCCTGGGTGAACGAGTGGACGGTCAACCCGGCGGCGACGGGTTCACGCAGCACCTCGTCGAGTTCCTGGTACACCGCGGCCAGCTGCTCGGGATACACCTGATCGCCGATCAGGAGACTGAACTCGGCGTGGACGTGCGCCAGTCCCGGCGACAGGCGGGCGCCGTCCAGGCTCTCCAGGACGCGACTGCACTCGGCGGGCAGCCCGAGCAGATCCTCGGTCGTGGCGGCGAAATCCCTCAGGTCAGCCAGCATCCGCGCGTGATACGCGACACGGATCGCCTGCTGCAGGCCAGGCCGATGGGTGAGTTCGTAGATCGTGCGCAACGGGATGGACTCGATCGAGAGCGTGTTCATGGATTCCCCCAGGTCAATTATCGAGCGAAAGCCGGAAGAACGGTTCTCCCGTCCCGACCGGAACGGGAGAACCGCACAATCAGATCAGCTGACCCTTCGAGAAGAGAATCGTCGACGCGCTCACCTTCAGCGCCTCGCGATCCTTGATAGGCCGAAACTCGACCGACTTCTTCGCCGAGGAAGGCCCGTTCTCCTTCTTGACATCCTGAACGTTCACGACAAGAACCCCCAAAACCTGGAGAGAATGAACATTGCCCCACCACTTCTACCAGAATTGACCACGAAAGAATCCCAGTTGCACAACCCACCCCAAACGGACTGTTTGTGCAACTGCCACCAGGAATTGTTGAGAAATCCTTGGCCTCGCGCCGTACCGGATAGGGTCAGGCAGGTGAGACCACGGAGGAAACCAGCCGACCAGGCGGAGGAGGACACCGGAAAGGCCGCCGTGCTGCGGCACCCCAGGTTCCTCCTGCTGCTGTCCGCCCGCACGTGTTCGACGCTGGGTACCGCGGTGGCGACGACAACCCTGGCGTTCGCCGTCCTGGCCGTGGGCGGGTCCGCCACCCACATCGGTGTGGTCGTGGCGGCCCAGCAACTCGCGCTGGCACTCGCGATGCTGGTCGGCGGGGTGCTCGCCGACCGCTTCCCCCGCCATCGGGTGATGGTCGTCGCGGACGTGCTCGCCGGCCTGGCCCAGCTGGCGATCGCGATGCTCATGCTCACCGGCATCGCCACGCCTACCCACCTGATCGTGCTCGCGGCCGTGGGCGGCGCGGGCGCGGGGTTGTTCTTCCCTGCCGCCCAGGGAGCGATCCCGCAGACCGTCCCGCGCGCCGGGGTGCAGACCGCCAACGCGCTCCTGCGGTTGACCACCAACCTCGTCACCGTCGGTGGAGCCGCCCTGGGCGGCCTGCTGGTCGTCACGGCCGGCGCAGGCTGGGCCATGGCTGTGGACGGGGTCTCGTTCCTGCTCAGCGCCGCACTGCTGTGCCGCCTGGCCCTGCCGTCAGCTGACCACGACGAGAGCGGATCGCTGCTCGCCTCCGCCAAGCAGGGCTGGCGGGCCGTCGCTCGCCGCCCCTGGGTCTGGCACGGCATGGTCCTCTACGGCGTGGTGGCCCTGGCGTACCTGCCCGCCCTGCGCGTGCTGGGCCCGATGACCGCCGACAGCGAACTCGGCGGCGCCGGCGCGTGGGCCGCCATCATGGTCGGCAACTCCGTGGGCCTGATCGTGGGCAGCCTGGTCGCGATGCGCTGGACGCCCCGCCGTCCCATCGCGGTCGGCATGGCCGCCACGGCCCTGCTCGCACCGCAGTTCCTCTTCATGGCCCTGAGCGCGGGCACCACGCCCATCGCCATGGTCGCGGTTCTGTCCGGGATCTCGGTCTCACTGATGGGGGTCTACTGGAACACCGCGTTGCACCACCGCATCCCAGCCTCGGAGCAGTCCAGGGTCAGTGCGTTCAACCAGCTCGCCAACATGTCCATCGGACCGCTCGGCCTCGCCCTCGCGGGCCCGGTGGTCTCCCTGATCGGCCTGCACTTCACCCTGTGGATCGCCGTGGTCCTGATCGTCATCCCCTCTCTCGTCGGCGCCGTGCTGCCTTCGATGCGCGCCATCACCAGCGACCTGGCTCCCGGCTCGTCGACTGCCACCGACGCCTCGTCGCGCACGGGCGCCGGCTCGAGCAGGTAGCGTTCTGGCACTCATGCCCTCACCATGCCGGCCGGTCTTCTGGTCCGAGAGTTGATCATTTTGGGCAGACCTTGGGAGCGGCGCGCATCCCGATGTAGCAGTAACCGTTGTCGAAGACGACCGGCATGAAGTCGTCCTGGAACGACGACCCGGCGCCGGTGGCCGCGAAGACGTTGCGGGACACCGGAACCAGCTCCATGTCCATCGACGGGTAGATCGCCATGTCGTCCACGAACTCGTACCGCGCCTTGCGGCCGTTGATCGTGATGACGACACCCTCACGCCGGTAGACCCCGTTGAACGGCGCCATGTCGACCTCGAACGGCTCGGCGGGCGGCGCGAACGGCGGCGGCATCTCGACGCCGAACCGGCCGAGGAGCTCACGCAGGATCGCCGACGACAACGGGCGCGCGCCGCCGCCGTTGGTCAGCAGCGCGATGGCGATGCCCTGCTCGGGAAGCACGCGGAGGTAGGAGTACTGGCCGGTCGCGGCACCGTCGTGACCGATGCCTGGCGTGCCGACGAAGTCGTAGAGCGTCCAGCCCAGACCCCAGCCGTCCGCGTTCACGGTCCACTTGTCCGGCACGTCGACCTGACGTTCCTGCATCAGGGCAACGGTTTCCGGCTTCAGCACGGCGTTGTCGAGGTGCGCCTTCGCCAGCCGCACGACGTCACCGGCGCTGGCGCAGACCGCGGCGGCCGGTCCGGCCGCGCGCGGCATGAGGTCCCACACCGGCGCCGGCGCACCGCCGAAGTGGCCGATCGCGGCACGGAACCGGAGCACCTCCTCCGGCAGGGTCACGGTGTGCGCCAGGCCGAGGGGCGTGAGCACGCGGTCGGCGAGCGCCTGGTTCCACGTCGTACCGGTGAGCACCTCGACGATCCGGCCGAGCACGACGTAGCCGGCGCCGCTGTAGGAGACGGTCGAGCCGGGCGGCACGTCCTGGCCGAGCTTCACGCACGCTTCGAGATACCGCTCGATGCAGTCGTCGCCACGGCCCGTGTCTGGCTGGAAGTCGCCGCTGAGCCCGCTGGTGTGGCTGAGCAGCTGCCGCACGGTGATCCGGCTGGTCGCCTCGGGGTCGGCGACCCGGAAGTCCGGCAGCACGTCCACGACCCTGGCGTCGAGGTCGAGCAACCCCTCCTCGACCAGCGACATCACCAGTGTCGCCGTGTAGATCTTCGCGACCGAGCCGAGCTGGAAGACCGAGTCGGTGGTCGCCTCGACGCCAGTGCCGGTGTGCAGCACACCGCTGGCGAACTCGTGAATCTCGCCGTCGACCAGTACGGCGAGCGTGGCGCCGGGAACGCCGTGCTCCTCGCGGAGGGTGTCGAGCAGGTCCTGTGCGTACATCGTTCGCGTCATGCGAACACTGTACGCAGACCGCGAAACTGTACGCAAGTGCGTACAGTGGACGCATGGTTTCTTCGGTGTGGACGCGGGAGCAGCGACCGCGGGCAGGGCTCAGCCGGGAACGGATCGTGGCCGCGGCGGTGGAACTGCTGGACGCGGACGGGCTGGAGGCGTTGTCGATGCGCACGCTCGCCGCCCGCATGGACACGAGGGCGACCTCGCTCTACCGGCACGTGGCCAACAAGGACGAGCTGATCGAGCTCGTCGTCGACGAGGTGTACGGCGAGATGGAGGTGCCGCAGGGCGAGCGGTGGCGCCGGTCCGTGGCCGATGCGGCCAGAAGCCTGCGCGCCATGGTGTTGCGGCACCCGTGGGTCGCGTCGGTGTTCGGCCAGGTCGGGCTCGCTGAACTGGGACCGAACCTGTCGGACCGGTCGGCCCGGTTGCTGGCGTTGTTCACCGACAGCGGTTTTCCCGGTGAGGAGGCCGACCTCGCGATGAAGACGGTGCTCGGCTACGTGATCGGGATGACCGTGAGCGAGGCGGCGTACCTGCGGCTGCTGGCGCGCAGTGGCCAGTCGGAGGACGAGTTGGCACTGCCCGGCGTAACGTCGAAGGCGTTGCGGGACAAGACTTTCGAGTACGGGCTGGAACGCGTGCTCGCCGGACTGGGCGAAGGCAGGTCGTAGGCACAGTGGCGGATCGACTGCGGGCGCTGCGCGACGCGCTGGCCGCACGCCCCGGAGAACCGGTCCCGTTCGACGCGCTCGCCGCCGCCGTGTGGCCGGACGAACCGCCGAAACACCCGCGCGCCGCCCTGCGCACGTTGGTCAGCCGGCTGCGGGGCACCGAGCAGGTGGTCACCGAACCGACCGGGTACCGGCTCGTGCCGCGCCCGCCCGCGCCGTGCCAGCTGCCCGCCGATCTGCCGGACTTCGTCGGCCGCGAGGAGGAGATCGCGCGGCTGGAGCTGATCGACGCGCCGGTGCGGGCGATCACCGGGTTGCCAGGCGTCGGCAAGACGGTGCTGGCGGTGCGGGAGGCGCACCGGTTGCGCGAGCAGTTCCCGGACGGGCAGCTGTACGTGAACCTGCGCGGATACTCCACCGGGCCGTCGATGACGGTCCAGCAGGCGCTGGCGCGGTTCGTGAAGGCACTCGGCGGCGGACCGAACGACGACTACCGCGAACTGCTGCGCAACCGGCGGGTGCTGGTGGTGCTCGACAACGCGACGGCGGACGTGATCGCGCCGCTGCTGCCGGCCACGCCCGGTTGTGCCGCGTTGATCACCAGCCGCCAGGACCTGCCGCAGTTCACGCAGGTCAGGCTGGGCGTACTGGCCGAGCAGGAGGCGCACGAGCTGCTCAAGGGCATGCGCGTCGACGGGGACACCACCGAGCTGATCGGGTTGTGCGCGCGGCTGCCGCTGGCGTTGCGGATCGCCGGGGCGAACCTCGCCGGGCGGCATCTGCCGGACTACGTCGGGGAGCTGAGGGAGCACCGGCTCGAGGCGTTGGAGATCGAGGACGACGACACGGCCGTGCAGGCGACGTTCGACCTCTCCTACCGAAAGCTGTCGGAGCAGGCCCGGCGGACGTTCGACTTCCTGGGCGCGGTGCCCGGTCCGGACATCCCGCGCGGCCTCGCCGGCCAGCGGATGGACGAGCTCGTCGCCGCGAACCTGGTGCAGCAGAACGGAGATCGCTTCCAGCTGCACGACCTGCTGCGCCTGTACGCCCACCAACGAGCCACCGCACAGGACCGGCGGACTCTGTTCGACTGGTACCTCAAGCGGGCGGACGGCGCCGACGCCGTGCTCAACATCGGCTTCACCCGGCTGTTGCCGCCCTCGGCCGACCACGTCCCGTTCGCGGACCGCGACGAGGCGCTGGCCTGGTTCGAGGCGGAGAGGCTCAACCTCGTCGCGCTCGCCCAGGACCAACCCGATGCCGGGCTGGTCGTGGCCATGCGCCCGTACCTGCTGCAGTCGGGTTACTACGCCGATCTGCGCACGGCCGCGGAGGCCGCGCTCGGCGTCGAGGCCGGGCAGCGGGCGGCGGCGATGCGGGTCTGCCTGTCCTACCTGGACTGGCGGTTCGGCGAACACCGGACGGCGATCTCGCACTGCGAGCGGGCGATCGCCGAGTTCCGCGCCGCCGGGCGGGAAGCAGAGCAGGCCACCGCGCTCAACATCCTCGCCGGGATCTACCACGACCTCGGCGAACTCGACCACGCGAGCAAGTACCTCAGCGAGGCGTTGCGGCTCTACGGACCGAACGGCATGCACGCGCAGCTCATCGGCGGTCTCGGCAACCTCGGCCTGGTCGAGCTGGAACTGGGCCGGCTCGACCAGGCCGAGGAAGCGCTCCGGCGGTCCGTGGCGCTCGCCAGGGAGAGCGCCGACCTGCAGCACACGTCCAACGGGCTCAACAACCTCGGCGTCGTCCTGGCGGCACAGCACAAGCACACGGAAGCCGAGGAAGCGTTCGCGGAAGCGCTGGACCTGTCGCAACGCCACGGACTGCGGCCCATCGAGATGTCCACGCGGGTCGAGTACGCGGAACTGCTCATCGCGACCGATCGACGTGAGGAAGCGCGCGAACAGGCGGAACGCGCGCTCGAACTGGCCGGCGAGGACGACCTGTTCATCGAGGTCGACGCGGGTCTGGTGCTCGCCGAGGTGAACCGTTCGGTCGCCGAGTACGACGAGGTGCTGCGCCGCGCCACCGAAGCCGGGTTCCGCATCATCGAGGTACGTGCGCTCGCCGGCAAGGCGGCACTGACCCACGACGAGGCGTTGTACGGCAAGGCGATCGAACGAGCGGAGTCGGCCGGCCTCCGCTACCGCGCCGACCTCGTCAGGGAACTCAGCTCAGGTACGTCGTGACCCGTGTGTAGACGCCGGGCGTGCCGGGACGAGCGCACCCGATGCCCCACGACACGATCCCGGCGAGCCGGCCGTCGACCACGAACGGACCGCCGGAGTCGTCGATGCACGAGTCGATGCCGCCCTCCGGGTAGCCCGCGCAGAACATGGCCACGGCGTCGTAGCGCGCGTAGACCGCCGCGCACTGTTCGTCCGCCACGATCGGGATCGACGCCTTGTGCAGCAACGGACTCTTGTTCGTGTCGGTCTCCGCCTGCCGCCCCCAGCCGTACACGACACCGACGTTGCGCGCCGCGTACACGTCGGTCGTACCGGCGACGGGCAGTACCTGGTACGGCATCCGCACGGCGAGCGTCAGCAACGCGATGTCCTTGCCGCGCGAGGGAGTCGAGTACCCGTCCACGAGATCGTACTTCGCGACGACGGACGTGCTGCCGCCGTCGGTGCGTAGATCCAGCCGGCCGCCGACGACGTTGATCGAGGCGGGCGTGCGGTCGTGGACGCAGTGCGCGGCCGTGGCGACGACGTTCGGCGTGATCAGCGCACCGCCGCAGAACTGGTAGCCGGACGACGTGGTCAGCGCGACCATCCAGGGCGCCTCGCCGGCGTTGTCCACCACGACACCGCCGACGATTCTGGGCTGTGCGTGCGCCGGGGTCACGGTGATCACGAGCAGAGCCAGAACCGCTGCCAGCAGACGCATGCGCCCACTGAACCGAGGGGTCTACGGGTCGACAACTCCAGGCGGCAAAGCATCCACGACCGAGTGAAGATCCTTCGCGTATCGGGAGAGCCGGACGTACACGCCGGGCTTGCCCCTGCGCGCACACCCCTCGCCCCACGACGTGACGCCGACGAGCTTGCCCTGCGCGACGATCGGGCCGCCGGAGTCGCCCTGACAGGTGTCGATCTTGCCGCCCTCGTAGCCGGCGCAGAACATGTCGGTCTTCACGAACTGCGGGTACGTCTCGACGCAGAACTCGTCGGACAGCACCGGCACGGTGGCCTGCAGCAGGTAGCGGGACGTCTTGCCGTTCTCGCTGGTGCGGCCCCAGCCGAGCGCCCGCAGCTGCGTGCCGGGCTGGTAGAGCGCCCGATCGGCCGGTTCCGCGATGGGCAGCGGGGTGTACGGCAGCGCCGTCTTCAGGGTCAGCACGGCCACGTCCTCGCCCTCGTCGGCGGAGACGTACTGCTTGTGGATCCAGACGTCCACCGGCATGACGGAAACGCCGGAGTCGCGATCTTGCTTGTCCTCGCGACCTGCGACAACCCGCAGGTCAGAGGGCGAGTGGCCAAGGGCGCAGTGCGCCGCGGTGAGCACCTTCGTCGGCGCGACGATGGTGCCGCCGCAGAACTGCGCGCCGCGGTCGTCGGTGAGGTAGACGGCCCACGGGTTGGCCTCGATGGACGCCCGCTCGCCGCCAACGACCTGCTCGTTGGCGGCGGCGGTGCCTGTTGCGGCTAGCAGTGCGGAGAGAACCAACACCAGGAGTCGTCTCATGACTCCAGATGGTAGCTACTCCGCTGGGCCGTTCGGACTAACTTTGCTCCAAACCCTGCCCGCCGCGCCCATGACCGTCTCGCCGATGTCGTTGATCGTCTTGATCAGCGGGTCGGCCGAGTTGCTCATCGACTCCTTGTACGAACGGGCGGCGGACTTCACGTCGTCGGTGAGGTTGCTCGTCGGCCGGTCGTCCTCGCGGCGCGGGTACGTGCCGGTCAGGATCTCGCGGTACTCCTCGCTCGCCGACCAGCGCTGCAGCTCGGCGGCCCGCACCACGACCAGCGGGTGCGAACGGGTCTCGGTGTGCAGGAGCTTGAGGATGCTGTCGCGGATGTCCTCGACCTCCTCGTACTCCTGAGCCTGGGCGAGGAACGACGCGATGTCGACCTGACCGCCGAGGTCGCCCGCGAGCGCGAGGTGCGTGCGCAGCGCGGCCTGCGGGTCCTGGCAGGCCAGCAGGCCTGCCCGGTCGCAGGACAGCTCGGTCTTGCGCTGCCACTCGCGCAGCGCCGCGATGACCGCCCGCATGGCGATGGCGCCCGCGGGCACCCACGCGAACGACGTGGTCAGGTCGATGAGCCGGCGCAGCAGCGTGTTGTAGAGCGCGTGGCCCGACATCACGTGGCCGGTCTCGTGACCGATGAGGAACCGCAGCGACTCGTTGTCGAGCAGGTCGACCGAGCCGGTGCTGATCACGATGAACGGCTTGTCGATGCCGTAGGTGTAGGCGTAGGCCTGCGCGCTGCGCTCGACGAAGAGCTCGGGCACCTCGTCGAGGTCGAACGTCGCCGCCACCTCGTTGCGGATGCGGTCGAGCTGCGGATACTGCTTGGGGCCGACCCGGACGGAGGAAGCCACCTGCAGCAGGCGCTCACCCCGCTCGGTGAAGGCTCCGGCGACCGCCTTGAGGATCGGTGCCACGGCGGGCACCGCCCTCAGCACCGCGAGGGCGCCTCGGTCGGCAGGATGCTCATAGGCGCGCGGGCTGATGCCCATGAAACGCACCCTCGATGACTGTTCTATATCCCCCGTCACACCACCCAGGTTAGACACGATCCGGACAAGGGTGCACGGAATCGGCGCCGGATGGTTGCAAACTTGCGCGGTGAGCAGCGACGAAGACACCACCGTTCTGCCGTTGCGCGGCGGGGCCGCAGCGACCCTGGTCCGCCGGCGCGCCGCGGCCAACGACCGGGGCGCGATCCTCTACGTGCACGGTTTCGCGGACTACTTCTTCCAGGAGCACGTGGCCGAGCACTACACGGCCCAGGGCTACGACTTCTACGCGGTCGACCTGCGCGGCTACGGCCGGTCACTGCGCGACGGCGAGGTGCCGAACTACACGACCGACATCGCGGTGTACTTCGAGGAGATCGACGCCGCGATCGCCGTCATTCGCGAAGAGCATTCGCGGGTGGTGCTCATGGGGCACTCGACGGGCGGGCTCACCACGTCGTTGTGGGCCCACGAACGCCGCTCCAGCGAGCTGATCAGCGCGTTGGTGCTCAACAGCCCGTGGCTCGACGTCGTGGAGCCGCCGTTCATGCGGCAGGTCGTGAAGCTGATCGGACAGCTCGCACCGAAGGTGAAGATCCGCGCGAACCTCGGTGAGGCGTACGGGTCGGCGATCCACAACTCGCGCAAGGGCGAGTGGGACTTCGACCTGAAGTGGAAGCCGCTCGCGGGGTTCCCGGTGCTGGCGGGGTGGATCCGGGCGATCCTGATCGCGCAGGAGAAGGTCCACAGTGGACTCGACGTGCGGGTGCCGGTGCTGGTGCTGCACTCCGACAAGAGCATGCTCAACGCTCGCGAGTGGAGCGAGGACGTCGCCAAGGCCGACGCGGTGCTGGACGTCGAGGGCATGAGGAAGTGGGGTCCGAAGATCGGGACCTCGGTCAAGGTCGTGGAGATCAAGGCGGGCATGCACGACCTGTTCCTGTCGCCGGAGCCGGTGCGCGCGGCGGCCCTCGCCGAAGTCGACGAGTTTCTGAAAACAGCTTGACCTCGTTGTAGGTCGAGGTTCGAGACTGGTCGTCATGAACATCGACTTCAACGCCTGGTACGCGCTCGAAAGCGCGATGCAGGACGAGAAAAGCCGTCGGGTGAGCCGGGCGACGTTGAAGCGTGTCGCCCGGTTCGCCCACCCGCAGCGGCGGGCCGTGTACGCGTTGCTGGCCACCTCGTCCCTCGCCGCGGTGCTCGCGGTGGCGTCGCCGGTGCTGGCCGGCCGGGTCGTCGACACCATCATCGGCGGCCGCGACTTCGGGCTGGTCGTGTGGCTCGCGCTGGCGATCGCCGGCGTGGCGGTGCTGGAGGCCGGGTTCTCGCTCGCCGAGCGGTGGCAGTCCTCGCGCGTCGGCGAGGACCTGATCCTGCGGCTGCGCCAGGCCGTCTTCGACCACGTGCAACGGATGCCGATCGCGTTCTTCACCCGCACTCGCACCGGTGCGCTGGTGTCGCGGCTGAACAACGACGTGATCGCGGCCCAGCGGGCGTTCTCCGAGACGATCTCCGGTGTCGTCACCAACGTGATCGCGCTGATCCTGACCCTGGCCGTGATGCTGACGCTGTCGTGGCAGGTGACGGTGCTCGCGATGGCGCTGCTGCCGATCTTCCTGTTCCCGGCGCGGCGGATGGGCAAGCGGCTGGCGTCCATGCACCGCGAGGCCGCGAACCTCGACTCGGCGATGACGACCCAGATGACCGAGCGGTTCTCCGCGCCGGGCGCGACGTTGATCAAGCTGTTCGGCCGGCCGGCGTTGGAAAGCCTGGAGTTCGGATCGCGGGCTCGGCGGGTGCGCGACATCGGCGTGCGGACGGCCGTGGCGCAGTGGCTGTTCCTGGTCGCGTTGACGCTGGTGTCCTCGCTGGCGTTGGCGCTGGTCTACGGCCTGGGCGGGTACTTCGTGTTCGCAGGTCAGATGGCGCCGGGCACGATCGTGACGCTGGCGCTGCTGCTGACCCGCCTGTACGCGCCGTTGACGGCGTTGGCCGGGGCACGCGTGGATGTGATGACCGCGCTCGTGTCGTTCGAACGGGTCTTCGAGGTGCTGGACCTGCCGCCGTTGATCAAGGAGAAGCCTGAGCCGGTCGCTGTGCCCGAGGGGCCGGTCGCCGTCGAGTTTGCTGACGTTCGCTTCGCCTACCCGTCCGCGGACAAGGTGTCGCTGGCTTCCCTGGAGGAGGTCGCTTCGCTCGACACTCGCGGTGGCGAGGAGATTCTCGGCGGGATCTCCTTCGTCGCCGAGCCCGGTTCGCTGATCGCTCTGGTCGGCGCCTCGGGTGCGGGCAAGTCGACGATCGCGTCGCTGGTGCCCCGGTTGTACGACGCGGATTCCGGCACGGTCCGACTGTCCGGTGTGGACGTTCGCGACCTGTCGTTCGACTCGATCCGCGAGACCGTGGGCATGGTGACGCAGGACGGGCACCTGTTCCACGAGTCGATCGGCGCCAATCTGCGACTGGCGGCGCCGTCCGCGACCGACGAGGAGATCTGGGACGCGCTGACGCGGGCCCGGCTGGCCGACCTGGTGTCGTCACTGCCGGATCAGTTGGACACCGTGGTGGGCGAACGCGGCTACCGTCTGTCCGGTGGCGAGCGGCAACGGCTGACCATCGCGAGGTTGCTGCTGGCCAAGCCACGCGTGGTGATCCTGGACGAGGCGACCGCACACCTGGACTCGCGCTCGGAGGCGGCCGTGCAGGAGGCGTTGGTCGAGGCTCTCGCGGGCCGGACCTCGCTGGTGATCGCGCACCGGCTGTCGACGATCCGGGCGGCGGACCAGATCCTGGTCGTGGAACGCGGTCAGATCGTCGAGCGTGGTACGCATGAGTCGTTGCTGGCGCTGGAAGGCCACTACGCCAAGTTGTACCGCACGCAGTTCAGCGAAGAGCCGATCGGAGCACCGTGACCATTCCCTCGCCGGACAACCTCTACCCGTTGCCGGACATCGCGCGCACGGTGCTGCTCAAGCCGTTGGTGAAGAACCCGCAGATCGAGGTCGGCGAGTACACCTACTACGACGACCCTTTCCACGCCGAGGAGTTCGAGCGCCGCAACGTGCTCTACAACTTCGGCGCGGAGAAGCTGGTCATCGGCCGTTACTGCGCTTTGGCTGAGGGCGTCCGGTTCATCATGTCGGGCGCCAACCACCGCACCGACGGCGTGTCGACGTTCCCGTTCACGATCTTCGGCGGGGTGTGGGGCGAGAAGACGCTCGACATCGCGCTCGGGGCGGAGAGCCGCGGGGACACGGTGGTGGGCAACGACGTGTGGATCGGATACCAGGCGTTGATCATGCCCGGCGTGCACATCGGCAACGGCGCGATCATCGCGTCCGGCTCGGTGGTCGTGTCGGACGTGCCGGCTTATGGCGTGGTCGGCGGAAACCCGGCCAAGTTGCTCCGGAGGCGGTACAGCGACGAGGAAGTCGAGCTGCTGGAACGGATCGCGTGGTGGGACTGGCCGGTGGAGAAGGTGACCGAGCACGTCCGCGTGATCATGCAGGGCACGCCGGCCGAGCTGGCGGCGGTCGCGGAGTGAAGGCGCTGCTCGTCACCGGCCCGGTCGGGGTGGGCAAGACGACGGTGGCCGAGGCCGTCGGCGACTGGCTCGCCGCGGCCTCGGTCCCGCACGCGGTGATCGACCTCGACTGGTTGCGGTTCAGCCGGCCGAGCCCTGCGGACGATCCGTTCAACCTGGAGCTGGAGCTGCGGAACCTGCGCGCCGTGGCCCGCAACTACGCCGAGGCCGGCGCGCACCGGCTGGTGCTGGCGGGCGTGCTGGAACGCCGCGCGGACCGCGCCCGGTACGCCGAGGCGATCGGGACGAAGCTCACCGTGTGCCGGTTGACGGCGGACCTGTCGGTGATCCGGAAGCGTCTCACCGCGCGGCACCACGAATCGGCCCTGCAATGGCACCTGAACCGCGCGGAAGAACTCGAGAAGATCTTCGCGGAGGCCTGGGTCGAGGACTTCGTGGTCGCCGCCGACCAGCCGGTGGCCGAGGTGGCGCAGGACGTCGTCACGGGTTGGCTGGCCGCGGAACGCATCTGATCAGCTTGTCCGGCAGGCGCCGGACTGCCTGTACTCGTTCCTGGAACGCTTGCATCACTGGGATGGTGGTCTCAGTTGGCGGTAGAAAAGTGCTAAGGCAAGCGCTTGCTGATCACGCCAACCGCTGCCAACCTCCGTGCTCAGCGGAATGAGATCGATTCGACGGCGTCCGAGTGAACTTCGGCGACGGACGGCGCTGATCGCGCGATCATGAGCACATGGAGTACGACCGCTACTGCGACCTGACCATGCGCGGCGGCACGACCAGCGGCGTCGTGTATCCGCTCGCTGTCGCATCGCTGGCGCGCCATTACGAGTTCAAGCAGATCGGTGGCGCGTCCGCGGGAGCGATCGCCGCGGCGTTCACGGCGGCGGCCGAACGCGGTCGTGCCTCCGGTGGCTTCGAGAAGCTCACGAAGCTCATCGACTGGTTCATCTCCGGCACCGGTGCGGACCAGTGGCGGCTCGCGCAGCTGTTCCAGCCCACGGACAAGACCCGTGCGCTGTACCGGATCGTCGTCGCGACCATGCAGAAGCGCGAGACGACGGGGCGCAGCGCGATCTCGTGCCTGTTCTTCGCGTTGCTCGGAGCCGTTGGCCTGCGGGCGAAAGCGGTGCTGACGCTGATGGCGTTGCTGTGGCTGGGCGGGCCTGTGTTGTTCTCGGCGTGGCTGGCGCCGGCGGACTACCCCGGCTGGCTCGCGACGCTGGTCGTGGTGCTGGCAATCGCTTGCGTGGTGCTGGTGCTGTGGCCGTTGCGGTCGAGTTTGCCTTGGCCCGCATGGGTGTTCGCCGCGGTACCTCTTGTGCTCGGGCTGGCGTTCTCACGGCACTATGCGACGGCCGCGATCGTTCTGCTGGTGTGGCTGGTGCTCAGCCTCGCGGCGGTCAGCGCGTTGACGGTCACCTACGGGTATGCCATGCAACGGTATTTGAAGCACAACGCGCGGTCCATCCACTTCGGACTCGTGCCGGGCACCGGTGACTTCACGCCGTCGTGGCTCGACCGGCTGGCGGGCATGCCGAAGTCCACGGGCGTGCCGCCGCTGGCCGACTGGATCGCGGACCAGCTCGACTCGCTGGCCGGCACCGAGCACGCCGTGACGTTCGGCGACCTCGGTGAGATCAACCTGGTGCTGATGACGACCGACCTGTCGGAGGGGCGGCCGTACCGGTTGCCGTTCAAACAGGAGTGGCAGTACTGCGAGGAGTGTCTCGGGTACGTGCTGCCGCGCCGGGTGGTCGAGCAGATGAACGGACCGGCGACCGCCGTGAAGTGCCCGCAGCACGAGCACATGCCGTTGCGCGACCTGCCCGGACGGGACCGGCTGCCGGTCGTGCTCGCCGTGCGGATGTCGCTGTCGTTCCCCGGCCTGATCGCCGCGGTGCCGCTGTGCCGGGACGGGCGCGTGCACTGGTTCTCCGACGGCGGCATCACCAGCAACTTCCCGATCCACTTCTTCGACGCGCTGCTGCCGCGCTGGCCCACGTTCGGCCTGAGCCTGCAGCCCTATCCGAACGGCGACACGAACGAGGTGTGGCTGCCGGAGCAGGACGCGTCGACGTCCGGCGCGCGCTACGCGTCGCTGAACACGATGCCGCGTTTCCTGGTGTCCATCTTGGACACCTTCCTGGACTGGCGGGACACCATGCAGTCGGCGCTGCCCGGCTACCGCGGCCGCATCGCGCACGTGCGGCAGGCGGACGACGAGGGCGGCACCAACCTGTTCATGCCGCCGGCCACGATCAGGAAGCTCGCGTTGCGCGGCCAGAAGGCCGGTGACCTGCTGCGCGAACGCTTCGAGCAGCAGCAGAACACCGACCGCTATCGCTGGATCCGGCTGCGCATGGCGGTGCGCGAGTACCAGGAGCTCGGTGTGCAGGCCGCGGACCGCGACGCGATGTACGAGGAGCTGCTCGCGCGGTTCGAGATTCCCGAGGAGCTGCACGAGTGGTTCCGCACTCCCCCGGCCGACGGTGATCCGGACCGGGCCGGGGTCGAGATCGCGCTGGACCACGTAGGGCGCTTGAAGGACGACGGACCGTTCGACGGAGCGCCGCCGGTGGATCCGGATTTGCGGCTGACGCCACCCGAGTAAGCGCGCTAACCTGGGTTCATGACGCGATTTAGCCGCCCCCGACCTGCGTGGGTGGCGCGCGCCTGAGAAACCTTCCCGTCGGTCGGGGGACTCCGCATCCAGGAACCCAGACCGAGAACGGGAAACCCCATGTACCGCACCGATGAACTCGTCCGCGCCCTGAACGTCCGCGATCTCTCCGATCCCGCGCAGGGCCCGCACGCGATGCAGTTGCTGATCGCCGACCTCAAGGCGGCCCTGCACAATCCGCGGGAGGTCCGGCACCACCCGCTCGTGCCGGTCGAGCACAACTACGAGCATCTCGGTTATCCGTCCGACGCGATCACCCGCGAAGCCCGCTACACCAGGTACGTCAGCGAGACCTGCATGCTGCGCAGCCACACCACGGCGATGATCCCGCCCGCGCTCAGGGAAGCCACCCCGGACGTGACACTGGTCTGTCCCGGCCTCGTCTACCGCCGCGACACGGTCGACCGCCTGCACACCGGCACTCCGCACCAGCTCGACGTGTGGCGGATCAGCACCGGCCAGGAACCACTCGACGACCTCATCGACACCGTCGTCACCACTCTGTTGCCCGGCAAGCGATATCGCGCGGTCGACGCACAACACCCGTACACCACGCACGGCAAGCAGATCGACGTCGAACAGGACGGTGAGTGGGTGGAGATCGGTGAGTGCGGGCGGGCCGCGCGGCACGTCATCAAGGACCACCCGCACGGCCTCGCGATGGGCCTCGGCCTGGACCGGATCCTGATGCTGCGCAAGGGAATTCCGGACATCCGCCTGCTGCGCAACGCCGACCCGCGCATCGCGACCCAGATGCTGGACCTCGACGAGTACCGGTCGATCTCACGGCACCCGGCCGCGATCAGGGACATCTCGATCATGGCCGATGCCCACGAGGACATCGAGACATTGGGAGACCGGATCCGCGCACTCGTGCCGGAGGACGTGGTCGAGGAGATCACGATCCTGAGCGAAACCCGGACCGAGGACCTGCCGGCCCACGTCCAGGAACGACTCGAAGCCCGGCCGGGTCAGAAGAACGTGCTCATCCGCGTGACGATGAGGGCGCCGGAACGCACCCTCACCGACCGCGAGACGAACGAGATCCGGGACCGGCTGCTTCAGGGCTTGCGCGCGACCGCGCCGTAGATGCCGGTGTGGTCCCCGAAGGAGTCCGGGCGCCAGTCGTTCACCGGGACGACGCCCGGCTCCAGCAGCTCCAGACCGTCGAAGAACCTGGACACCTCGGCGTGCGTGCGCATGGTGAGCTGGTTGTCGGAGTTGTTGTAGATCTTCTTGATCTTGGCGGCCTCGGCCTGTTCCTCGTCGGTGAGGGTGTCCCAGGAAGCGTGCGTGATCGACAGGTAGGAGCCCGACGGCAGGTCCGCCATGTACTTCGCGACGGCCTCGTACGGCTTGTCGGAGTCCGGGACGAAGTGCAGCGCCGCGATGATCAGCACGCCGACCGGCCGGGTGAAGTCGAGGATCTCGCGCGCGGCCGCGATGACCGACGAGGTCGCCCGCAGGTCGGCGAGCACCGCAGTGGCGTTGGGGTTGTCGGCCAGCAGGGCGTTGCTGTGCGAGACGGCGACGGGCTCGAAGTCGACGTAGACCACGCGGGCGTCCGGGTTGTCGTGCTGGGCGATCTCGTGGACGTTGCCCACGGTCGGAATGCCCGAGCCCAGGTCGAGGAACTGGTCGACGCCCTCGGCGGCGAGGTGGCGGACGACCCGGCGCAGGAACGAGCGGTTCGCCTGCGCGCTCTGCGCGACGCCGGGGAAGAGCTGTTCCACCTGCTTCGCCGCGGCACGATCGGCTTCGAAGTTGTGCGAGCCGCCCAGGTAGTAGTCGTACATGCGCGCCACGCTCGGGCGGGTGACGTCGACCGTGGACGGGACCCACTTCAGCTCTTCCATCACGGGCGCATCCTTACTCGTGTGCACACGAGTGTCCACCGGCCTCACCCGTTGTGCGGCTGCTCGCTGACAGCGAACACCGGAGGGGAACACCATCACGCTCCAGTTGGTTGAGCGATGCAGACTCAACTTTGGAGGGTGACGTGATGGGCGAGACTCTGGCCCTGCCGGTACTGCCGCTGGACGACGTCGTGGTGCTGCCCGGCATGGTGGTGCCGATCCGCATCTCCGGTGCGGACGCGAGCGCTGAGGCCCGGGCGGCCGTAGACGCGGCTACGACCGCGGCAAATCATCAAGTGCTGCTCGTCCCACGTCTGGACGGGAAGTACGCGGCCGTGGGCACACTGGCCGAGATCGAACAGGTGGGCCGCCTGCCCGGTGGCGAGCGCGCCGCCGTCGTGCGTGGCACCAAGCGCGTGCGCATCGGCACGGGCACCACGGGGCCGGGCGCGGCGCTGTGGGTGAACGCGACGATCGCGGACGAGTCCCCGATCACCGAGCGGACGCGGGAGCTCGCCCGCGAGTACCGCGCCCTCGTGACGAACATCCTGCAGACGCGCGGCGCGTGGCAGATGGTCGACTCGGTGCAGCAGATCACCGACCCGTCGGCGCTGGCCGACCTCGCGGGCTACGCCTCCTACCTCGACGAGAAGCAGAAGATCTGGCTGCTGGAGACGAGCGACGTCACCACGCGGCTGGAGAAGCTGGTCGAGTGGGGCCAGGCGCACCTGACCGAGCTGGACGTCAACGAGACGATCGCCAAGGACGTCAAGGAAGGCGTCGAGAAGCAGCAGCGGGAGTTCCTGCTGCGCCAGCAGATGGCCGCGATCCGCAAGGAGCTGGCCGAGCTCGACGGCAAGCCCGCCACCGAGCAGGAGGACTACCGGGCCCGCGTCGAGGCCGCCGAGCTGCCGGAGAAGGTCCTCAAGGCCGCGCTGGCCGAGGTCGACAAGCTGGAGCGCACCTCCGAGCAGTCGCCGGAGGTGGGCTGGATCCGGACGTGGCTCGACACCGTTCTCGAAATGCCGTGGAACTCCCGGACCGAGGACTCCTACGACATCAAGGCCGCGCGCGAGATCCTCGACGCGGACCACGCCGGCCTGGACGACGTGAAGCAGCGCATCACCGAGTACCTGGCCGTGCGCAAGCGCCGTGCCGACCGCGGCATGGGCGTTGTCGGCGGACGCCGCTCCGGCGCCGTGCTCGCCCTGACGGGCCCTCCCGGCGTGGGCAAGACCTCGCTCGGTGAGTCCGTGGCGCGGGCGATGGGCCGCAAGTTCGTGCGCGTCGCCCTGGGTGGCGTGCGCGACGAGGCCGAGATCCGCGGTCACCGCCGCACGTACGTCGGCGCGCTGCCGGGCCGGATCGTCCGCGCGATCAGCGAGGCCGGTTCGATGAACCCGGTCGTGCTGCTCGACGAGATCGACAAGGTCGGCTCCGACTACCGCGGCGACCCCACGGCGGCGTTGCTCGAAGTGCTGGACCCGGCGCAGAACCACACGTTCCGCGACCACTACCTGGAGGTCGAGCTCGACCTCTCGGACGTCGTGTTCCTCGCGACCGCGAACGTCCTGGAGTCGATCCCGGCGCCGTTGCTCGACCGCATGGAACTCGTGCAGCTCGACGGCTACACCGAGGACGAGAAGGTCACGATCGCCAGCGGGCACCTGCTGCCGCGGCAGCTCGACCGTGCCGGCCTCACTGCCGAGGACGTCACGTTCGACAAGCCCGCACTGCACCAGCTGGCGAGCGAGTACACGCGGGAAGCCGGTGTGCGGCAACTGGAACGGGCCCTCGCGCGCATCCTGCGCAAGGTGACCGCGAAGGTGGCCCTCGGCGACTCGGAACTGCCGGTCGTGGTCGACCAGCCGTCGCTGAAGTCGTACCTGGGCAGCCCGAAGAACGCGCCGGAGTCGGCCGACCGCACCTCGGTTCCCGGTGTGGCAACGGGCCTGGCCGTCACGGGCGTCGGCGGTGACGTCCTGTTCATCGAGGCCTCGCTGGCCCCCAAGGACACCGGCGCGTCCGGCGTCACGCTGACGGGTCAGCTGGGCGACGTGATGAAGGAGTCCGCGCAGATCGCGTTGTCGTACCTGCGAGCACACGACGACCAGGCGGCATCGCTGGACGGCCGTGGCGTGCACATCCACGTCCCGGCGGGCGCGGTGCCGAAGGACGGACCGTCCGCCGGCGTCACGATGACGACGGCCCTGGCCTCGCTGTTGTCCGGCCGCCCGGTGCGCTCGGACGTGGCGATGACGGGCGAGATCTCGTTGACCGGCCGGGTGCTGCCGATCGGTGGCGTGAAGCAGAAGCTGCTCGCCGCGCACCGTGCGGGCATCACGACCGTGCTGCTGCCTCAGCGCAATGAGCCGGACCTGGACGACGTGCCGGAGTCGGTGCGTGAGCAGCTGACCGTGCACTTCGTCTCGGACGTGGCCGAGGTGCTGGAGCACGCGCTCTCGAAGGAGACCGTCGCCACCGTTGCGGCGTAAGGGTTCTCAGACCCCTCGTGGGGGCAGTAGCGGCGACTGCTGTCCCCACGAGGCTTTTTCGTTGCTACAAGCCGATGTCGATGACGATCCTGTTCGGGTTCGTCAGCGTGAAGACCCGATGCCACGAGTTGGCGTTGCCGTATCCGACGGCGATGCCCAGCGTGGCTTCGAAGTCACACGTCAGCGCGATCCGGCGGACGTTGTTGAGGTTGGGCGGCTCGAAGTTCCGCGGCCCGGTGTAGGTGGGGTTGCCGTTGTCGTCGTGCGCGGCGGCGCCGATCAACGTGACCTCGAGGATCTCGTTGCTGTTCGGCATCGAGATCGGGTTGCCGGAACCGCAGTCCGACACGCTGGTCACTTCCCGGACCCGGTGCTCGGTGGGCAGTCCGGACATGTCCAGCACGATCCGGTTGTAGCCGGTGTGCAGACCGGTCCGGATGTTCGACATCGTCGGCGTGCTCTGCGCCGACGCCATCGGGGCGAGCGTGAAGACCGCGAGCACTGCCAACAGCACCGCGGCCAAGCGTCTGTTCTTCATCATGGCCCCCTCTCAGGGTTGCTCGATGAAAGAACAGACGCGTGACCGCCGTCACAGTTGCGTCAGCTGTGGTAGATGTCCACCACATAGCGCAGCGGGCTGACGTAATAGCCCGCCACGACGCGCGGGTTCCGGTGGTTCACCCCGATCGCGATCGACAGATCCGCCTCGAAGTCGCAGGTGAACACGACGCTCTGCGCGGTCGGCAGACCCGTCGTGATGTTGCGCGACTTCTTGTAGAGCTGCCCGTCGGCCGGCTGCAGCCGCACCTCGATGAACTCGACC
The DNA here is from genome assembly GCF_002150765.1 of Lentzea kentuckyensis. GTDB lineage: Bacteria > Actinomycetota > Actinomycetes > Mycobacteriales > Pseudonocardiaceae > Lentzea > Lentzea kentuckyensis. The sequence continues at coordinate 53,103 of NZ_MUYM01000059.1, read as the reverse complement.
CCCACCGCCGAGATCGGCTTGCCGGAGCCGCAGCTCACCGGCTCCGAGATGGTGTTGATGCTGACCGGCACCTGGTCACCGGTGAGGTCGAACACCACGCGGTCGTACGCCGCGTGATGCCCGGTCCGAACGTCGGTGAGCTGCGCGTAGTTCGCGGCCGACGCGCTCGGCACAACCATCACCGCCATCACGACGGCGATGAGCACAGCGAAAATGCGCTTCATGAAGATCCCCCTCTTCACGGATCCAACTACCCCAGAAAGTCCTCCAGCGGCACCGGAGTGAGTCCATCCTGCTTGGCCCGGTTCAAGAACGCGGTGAAATCCTCAACGAACGTTGTACGGAAGTGCATCAGCACGATGTCACCGGCCTTGAGCTTGTCCCCCTGCTGGAACTGCACCCGCCCGTCGTTGACCGCCGCCGTCCAGTTGACCAGCGCCTTGAACCCACAACTGGCCGCCGCATGGCGCGTCGTCGCGTCGTAGTTGCCGAACGGCGGCCGGAACAGCGTCGGCCGCTTGCCGTAGTCGGCCGCCAGGAAGTCGGCGTTCCCGCAGATCTCGTTCTTCTGGAAGTCGAACGGCTTGCCCTGCAGGTTCGGGTGGTTGCTCGTGTGGCTGTGGACCGTGACGGGCAGGCTCTTGAAGTAGTCCTTGTGCCCCTCGGCGTACTTCGTGTTGAGGAAGATCGACGGCCACACGCCCGCCTCGATCATCAACTCGCGCGCCTTCGGATGCTGCACCGCACCGTCGTCGATCGTGATGAACACATACGGCTTGTCCATCGGAATGTGCGTGACGACCGGCACCATCCCGTCCACGACCGAAGGCGCCTTGGCCTGCACCGTCCCGTACGGGTACGGCGGCTCGAACATCCGCTTGGGCCGCTCCGACGTCGTGGTCGTCACCGGCGGCGACGCCGTCGTGAGCACAGGCCCACTCGACTCGGCATCGGGCCGCTCCCCACACGAAACCAGCCCGACAACCAGCAAAAACGCAGCGCAAAGCCGCAACCTGGACATCAAAATCCCCCTCCACGCGAAAGACGTCGCGCAGGCCCTCATGGTTGCACGGGGATAGGCTCGAACTGATCACAAAAAGGAGGAGTTCCATGAGCCTCGAGCGCCCAGTAGCGCCCGACCCCTACCAGTTGCTCCCACAGGTGGGCACCTTCACCGTCACCTCCACGGACGTGCGCGACGGCGAACAACTCCCCGACGCCCAGGTCTTCGAAGGCGGCAACACCTCACCCCAGCTCTCCTGGTCCGGCTTCCCCGCCGAAACCCGCAGCTTCGTGGTCACCTGCTACGACCCCGACGCCCCCACCCCCTCCGGCTTCTGGCACTGGGTGGCGGTGAACCTCCCCGCAACCACCACCCAATTGGACACCGGCGCAGGCACCTCAGACGCCACACTTCCGGGTGACGCCTTCCACGTCCGCTCCGACTACAGCACCCGAGCCTTCGGCGGCGCCGCCCCACCCAAGGGCGACCACCCGCACCGCTACTACTTCGTGGTGCACGCCGTGGACGTGGACAAGCTGGACGTGGACGCCGACGCCTCCCCCGCAGTGGTGAGCTTCAACCTGGCCTTCCACACCCTGGCGCGCGCAATCATCACGCCGACCTACCAGCACTAGACGAACACGTCCTGGATGGCGCGGCCGCCTGCGGGCAATACCGGGCCGGGTCATTTCATCGCCGCTTCGCGACGATTGCGATTGGGGCTTGACTTCGGGGCCCTTGCGAGGCGCGTATCGGCCTTCAAAAGCCGGGCATATAGAGCGCCCGGCCGATCCGAACACGGTAGCACCTCACACCCGAAGTCAAGCCCCAATCGCGCGGTGGTCACCTCTTGACCGCTTGACCGGCGGGGCATCAGGCGGCGTGGATCAGATTGCGTCTCAGCCTGCGTTCCGAGTCGAGCCACTTCGGCGCATAGAAAGTTGGCAGGCCGTGCACCATTGCCACTTCCCATTCACTTTGATGGACGAGCGTATGGTGATGGCGACAGAGCAGGACCCCGTTGTCGACCGAAGTATCGCCGCCGTCCGCCCAATGGCGAATATGATGGCCGTCGCATTGTTTGGGCGGTCTGCCGCAGCCGGGGAAAGCGCAGCCGCGATCACGGGTCACCAGGATCCGGCGGATTCCGGCCGGGAAGGTGCGGGTCTTGCGGCCGATGTCCATCGGCTGCGACTGCGTGCCCAGGATCAGCGGAATGATGCCCGCGTTGCAGGCGAGCTGACGGACCTGGTCGACAGGGACGCGCTCGCCGTTGTCCAGCGTGGCCTGGCCGACCTGGGCGGCGAGGTCGTCGTAGCGCATCGTCATCGTCAGCGTGACCGGCTCGCCGCCGTGCTCCGGCAGCTGGTCGGCACGCAGCATCAGGTCCACCAAGTCGGCCAAGGCGTCGCCTTCACGCTCGGCGCGTGATCCCAGGTCAGGACCGTCCTCGACGGTCTCCGGACGGGGCTTGGCCAGCGGGTCCAGCAACGCCTCGTACTTCGCGCCGGTGACCGCGTCCAGCAACGCCCTGATCTCCAGCATGCCGTTCTTCCAGCGCATCACATGCTGGTTGACCGGCGGCACAGGCTCGGCGTCACGGGGCTCGGGGTCGTTCTGGTAGAGCCGGTAGGCCAGCTTCTTGCCGAACTCACGCACCGCACTGGGCTCGTGCTCCCGAGCGAAGCTGACGACGGAGTCCTCGGCTTCGGCGGGCAGGGCCTTCATGACCTCGGCGACCACCGCGACATGCTCGATCGACAGCGCGCCCTCGGCCGCAGCCGAGGCGGTCACCGGGAGTTCAGGTGCGAGTTCGCTGCCGGTCGGGGTGATCTCGCTCGCCAGCAATTCGGCGTTCGCGACCCATTTCCTGGCCATGGTGAGATCCCAGCGGACCGCGTGCCGCAACACCCGCACCAAATTCTTGTACCCGAGTTCGCTCGCAGCCCCACGCCGATCCAACTCGGCGACCTTCTGCAAGATGGAATTCTCGAGAACCTGCTTCTCCGCCACGTCATCGACGATGCCGCGCAGCAGCTCGTCAGTGGGGAGGAGTCGGGTTTCGATCACATGTTCTACCCTACCGCAAGATCACGAGACAATAACGAGACAAGCAGGGCACAATAGAGTGAATCGCATATCGCGGAGACGACGCGAAGGCGAAGCCGAGCTGCTTTGGCGACGCCGAAGGCGAGCTGTTTTCCCGTGCGGACCGCACCAACTACGGAACTGGCAGCCGCCCAACGCACCAGGCGTGCCATCAACCCGCCCGCGGCGCTGGACCCCGATCAGATTGGCGGGGGTTTGGGGGCAGCGCCCCCAAGGGGAGGCACGCAACCGCATGGTCGCCGCCCGCAAGGCGACCACCCTCAAACTCGCGCCCCGCTCGGAACGTGACACGCCCCGCGCAAGGTGACCACGCGCCCGGTCGCGCCCCACCCGAAACGCGACCCGCCCACCGCAAGGCAACCACCCACAAGGTCGCGCGCTAACGCAGGCCCCCGACCCGGCAGGGCCCCGGCAAAGTC
>NZ_MUYM01000059.1:0-49527 GCF_002150765.1 Lentzea kentuckyensis | reverse complement strand
TCGTCGATCCCAGCGCCCGGCCCAGCCATGTTCGGCAACTGACGAACATGTTGGGTGTAGTTGGCGGCGATTTGATCAAGAGTTGGTGGTACTTGCAGACGCCCACCAGCAGAAACGACTTTGCCGGGGCCTTGCCTCGACCCGGGAACCCCTACATCTCAACGTACTCACACCCCGACAAGATCGAAACCCAAACCGAAACCCCTCGTAAGCCCCCGTAAGCCCCACGTAACCCCACAAAGGGAACACCACCCACCCCAAAGTGGTTGGATCGGATCGTGAGGCACTTCGACCTGGTCATCATCGGCACCGGCTCCGGCAACTCCATCCCCAACGACGCGATGGCGGACTGGAAGATCGCCATCCTCGAAAAGGGAACCTTCGGAGGCACCTGCCTGAACGTGGGCTGCATCCCCACCAAGATGTTCGTCCACACCGCGGACCAGGCCGCAGCCCCGGCCAACGCCAAGAAACTGGGCGTGGACGCGCACACAGACGCCGTCCACTGGCCGGAAATCCGCGACCGCATCTTCAACCGCATCGACCCGATCGCCGAAGGCGGCCGGAACTGGCGCGCGAACGAGAACGCGAACGTCACGGTCTACGAAGGCACGGCCAAGTTCATCGACGCGCACACGATCGACACGGGCACCGGCGAGACCATCACCGCCGACCGGATCGTGATCGCCGCGGGCAGCCGGCCCACCGTCCCGGACATCGCCGACCTGGAGACCACCGGTTTCCACACCAGCGACAGCATCATGCGCCTCGACGAGCTTCCCGAGAACCTGATCATCCTGGGCAGCGGTTTCATCGCCTCCGAGTTCGCGCACGTGTTCAGCAGCTTCGGCGTCAAGGTCACCCTGATCGCCCGCTCGAACCTCCTGCTCCGGCACGAGGACCTGGAGATCGCCGAGCGCTTCACCGAGGTCGCGAAGCAGAAGTGGGACGTCCGCCTGCAGCGCAAGACGATCCGCGCGGAGAAGACCGCGTCCGGCGTCAAGCTGCACATGGAGGGACCCGACGGCGAGGAAACCGTTGAGGCGGCCCAGCTTCTCGTCGCCGTGGGCCGGCAGCCGAACACGGACCTGCTCGAAGTGAACAACGCCGGCGTCGAGACCCACCCGGACGGCCGCGTCAAGGTCGACGAGTACCAGCGCACCAGTCAGCAGCACATCCTCGCGTTGGGCGACATCAGCTCGGACTACCAGCTCAAGCACGTCGCCAACCACGAGAGCCGCGTCGTGCAGCACAACCTGCTCAACCCCGACGACCAGATGAAGAGCGACCACCGGTTCGTGCCGGCAGCCGTGTTCTCCAGCCCGCAGATCGCCACCGTCGGGCTCACCGAGGAGCAGGCCAAGGCCAAGGACATCCGGTACGTCACCGCGAGCCAGGCCTACGCGAGCATCGCGTACGGCTGGGCCATGGAGGACACGACCGGTTTCGCGAAGCTGCTGGCGGACCCGGCCACCGGACAGCTCATCGGCGCGCACATCATCGGCCCGCAGGCCTCGACGGTGATCCAGCCGCTCATCCAGGCGATGAGCTTCGGGCTGGACGCGAAGTCCGTGGCACGTGGGCAGTACTGGATCCACCCGGCGATGCCCGAACTGGTCGAGAACGCGCTCCTCAACCTGCCGCTGGACTGAAGGCCTTAAACGACAGGGCCTTCCGCAACTGCCGGAAACCCGAACTACCAACCACGATGCAGCGATGACTGACAGAGTCCTCGTCGCGTACACCTCGAAAATCGCCGCCACCGACGAGATCGCCGAGATCATCGGCACCGAACTCGCGGGCTGCGGGTTGAGAGTCACCGTGCTCTCGGTCGCCGCCGCGGACACGCTGCACGGGTTCGGTGCCGTGATCATGGGCGACGCCGCGGCGCGTGACGCGCATCGGTTTGTCCGGCGGCACAAAGCTTCCCTCAAACACACGCCGATGTGGTTGTTCCACCGCGGCGCTCCACCCGTGCCGAACGACGTCACGCGCATGGTGCGCAGGCTCGGCGCCATCGGGCCGGTGAGTTTCGGCGGTGCCGCACCGGACTGGGATCGGGCGAAGGCCTGGGCCCGGTACCTCGCCGACCAGCTCACGGTGCTGCACCGCGGATTCGCCTCGAACTGACGTGAACCAGTGCCGCACTAGGCCTGGATGATGCGGACGTTGTTGCCGGCCGGGTCGCGGAACACGCAGTCACGCGCGCCCCACGGCTGATCGGTCGGCTCCTGCACGACGTCAGCGCCACTCGCCTGCAGCTTGTCGAACACGCCTTCGAGATCAGGCGTGGACAGCTGGATGTACCCGTACGAGCCACCGTCGATCATCTCGGCGACAGCGGTCTTCTGCACGTCCGTGAGCCCCTCGGCCATGGCCGGCGGTTCGAGCACGAGCGCGGAGCCCGAACCCACGGGTGCGACGGTGATCCAGCGCATCGTGCCCTGGCCGACGTCGGCGCGGACCTCCCAGCCGAGCAGGTCGCGGTAGAAGGCCAGCGAGGCGTCGGGGTCGGTGTGCGGGAGGAACGTGGCGTGAATGTTGATGTCCATGCCGGCAACGCTAGAAGCAGCGCAAACGCACCGCTTCTCGATTCCTGACCAGCTTGAGCGGAGCTGGCGGCTGGTCACGCCACTAGACGTAGCGCGGACGGCCCGCGATCACGCCCAGCACGGTCAGCGCGGCGAGCAACGTCAGCTGCAGCACGAGCGACACGGTCCACGTGCCGGTGGCCTCGCGCAGCACACCGAACGCGAACGGGCCGGAGGCCGCGATCAGGTAGCCGAGGCTCTGCGCCATCGCGGACAGCCGCGCGGTGTCCGAAGTGGACTTCGTGCGCAGCGACATGATGAGCAGCGCCAGCGGGAACATGCCCATGCCGAACCCGATCAGCACCACCCACAGGCCGGGCGCGGCGGCAGGCGCCACCAGCATGCCCAGGATGCCCGCGAACGACAGCGCGCCGAGAGCCAGCACCATCGGGCCCTGGTTGGAGAACCGCGCGGCGATCGGCGGTACGAACAGGCTCACCGGGACGCCGAGCAGCATCGACACCGCGAGCAGCATGCCGGCGGTGTTCCGGTCGACCCCGGCGTCCACCAGCATCGCGGGCAGCCAGCCCATCACGGTGTAGGCGAACAGCGACTGCAGGCCGAAGAACACGGTGATGACCCACGCCAGCGGGCTGCGCAGCAACGAACGCTTCTCGGCCGGCGCGGCCGAGCGGACCACGGTCGACGAGGAACCGTGCCGCGCACCGGCGAACCACACGATCACCGCACCGGCCGACAGCAGCGCCCACGCGCCGACGGCGAGCCGCCACGAGCCGAGGTAGTCCTCCAGCCGGGGCGTGAGAGCGGCGGCCACCGCCGCGCCCGCGGCGAGCGTTCCCGTGTAGACACCGGTCAGCAGGCCGACCTTGTTCGGGAAGGACGCCTTCACCACGACCGGGATCAGCACGTTGGACACGGCGATGCCCGCACAGGCGATGAAAGTGCCGCCCAGCACGACCCACGGACCGTCGATCACGCGCAGCACCAGGCCGAGCGTGAGCACCCCCAGGGAAAGTCCGATCGCACGGGCCATGCCGAGGCGGCGGCCGAGCCACGGCGCCGCGAACGCCGCGAAGCCGAAACAAAGCGCCGGAACGGCCGTCAACGCACTGGTCCAAGCGGCCGAAACCCCAAGGGCGGCGCGGACATCGCCGAGCACCGAGGCCAGACTGGTCACCGCAGGGCGGAGATTCGCCGCCGCGAGGGCGACCCCGATCGCGAGCAGCGTGGACCCGACCAGCGGAACGTGACGATTCTTGACGACAGTCACCCTGCGACCTGGATCGGTGGCAGTCTGTGCGACATAAGTCGTCTGCTGAATCGTCATGCGCACCACTATCGCAGACGTAGGATGTTCGGATGAAAGGATGACGCTGTGCCGTTGGCCACTACCCGACGGGCGGGCCTCGTCGACCAGGTGATCGAGCAGATGCGCAGCGCGATCACGACTGGTGAATGGCCCGTCGGGCAGCGCATCCCGCCCGAGCCCGAGCTGGTCACCGCGCTCGGGGTGGGTCGGAACACGGTCCGGGAGGCCGTGCGCGCGCTCTCCCACGCCGGACTGCTGGAGGTGCGGCAGGGCGACGGCACGTTCGTCCGCGCGACCAGCGAGATCTCCGGCGCGGTCCGCCGCATGTGCGGGACAGAACTGAAGGAAGTCCTCCAGGTCCGCCGCACCCTGGAGATGGAGGGCGCGCGTCTCGCCGCCAAGCACCGCACCGACGCCGAACTGGCGCGCCTCACCGAGTTGCTGCACAAGCGCGACGCGGCGATGGAGGCCGAGCAGTGGGCCGAGGTGATCGAGCACGACACCGCGTTCCACGTGCTGCTCGTGCAGTGCTCGCACAACACGCTGCTGGCGGAGCTCTACCAGGGCTTGACCGAGGCGGTCAAAGCTTCGGTGGCGGCATCTGTCGACACCAGCCAGCCGGGGACCGACCAGGTGTCGCACACCGGCCTGCTGCACGCGGTCAGGGATGGAGACCAGGAGAAGGCGGCGATCGAGGCGGGCGGGTTCTTCGAGGAGTTGATCGAGAAGTTCTGCTGATCGCGAACCAACGCGGACCGAACCTGTCCGCATGAGCTCATAGCGTGGGGGCCATGGAGATCACGCCGTTTCGCATCGAGATCCCGCAGGCGGAGGTCGACGACCTCCGCGCCCGCCTGACCGGCACGCGGTGGCCGGAGGAGGACATGCCGGGCGTCGGCTGGTCCTACGGCATCCCGCTGAGCTATCTCCGCCCGCTCGCCGAGTACTGGGCGACCGGGTTCGACTGGCGCGCGCAGGAGGAGCGGCTCAACTCCTACCCGCAGTTCACGACCGAGATCAGCGGGCAGCGCATCCACTTCCTGCACGTCCGCTCGCAGAACCCGGACGCGGTGCCGCTGCTGCTGATCCACGGCTGGCCCGGCTCGTTCGTCGAGTTCCTGAACGTGATCGAGCCGCTGTCGGAGAACTTCCACCTGGTGATCCCGTCGATCCCCGGTTTCGGCTTCTCCGGGCCGGTCAAACGGCCCGGCTGGAACGTGCTGCGCGTCGCGTGGGCGTTCGCGAAGCTGATGGAGGGTCTGGGCTACGACCGCTACGGCACGCAGGGCGGCGACTGGGGTTCTGGCATCGCGCAGGAGATCGGCCGGGTCTTCCCCGAGCAGGTCATCGGCGTGCACGTGAACATGCTGCTGACGTTCCGGCCCCAGGGCGTCAACGACCTGGCGCCGGAAGAACTCCGGGCGCTGGAGACGCTGGACCACTACCAGAAGGAACTCTCCGGCTACATGCACATCCAGCGCACCCGGCCGCGGACGCTCGGGTACGGGCTGACCGACTCGCCGGCCGGGCAGCTGGCGTGGATCGTGGAGAAGTTCCACGACTGGACCGACAACGACGGCGTGCCCGAGGACGCGGTGGACCGCGACCAGATGCTGACCAACGTGTCCATCTACTGGTTCACCGGCACGGCGGGTTCCTCCGCACAGCTCTACAAGGAGCAGTCGGCGTCGTGGGGCCAGCAGCAGCCGACCACCGTGCCGACCGGGGTCGCGGTCTTCCCGCACGACATCGGCACGCCGGTGCGATCGCTGGCGGACAAGCTGATCCCGACGATCGTGCACTGGACGGAGTTCGACCGCGGCGGCCACTTCGCCGCGATGGAGGAGCCGGACCTGCTGGTCCAGGACATCAGGAAGTTCTTCGGATCGCTGTGAGCACAACACTTTCGAACCGCACCCTCAACCGCACGCTGCTGGCGCGGCAGATGCTGTTGCAGCGCACGTCCATGCCGATCGTGCAGGCCGTCGAACACCTCGGCGGCCTGCAGGCCCAGGCACCGATCCCGCCGTACCTGGCGCTGTGGACCCGGCTCGAGGCGTTCCAGGTCGACGCGCTGAGCAGGCTGATCATCGACCGCTCGCTGGTGCGGATGACGCTGTGGCGCGGTACGTTGCACCTGATCTCGGCGGACGACGTGTTCCTGATGCGCACGGCGTTGCAGCCGGAGCTGACCAAGTGGGCGCGCAACGTGATGCCGCCGGCCACCAGGGTCGAGATCGACCTGGACGCGCTGGCGCGGATCACCCGCGAGTACGTCGACTCCGAACCGCGCACCGTCGCGGAGGTCAACGCGCACCTGGAACAGCACTTCCCCGGGGCGACCGGGCTGTCGACGCAGGCGCAGATGCTGGTGCCGATGGTCCAGGTGCCGCCACGCGGGATCTGGGGCGTCGGCGGGGTGCCGCAGAACATCGCGCTGGCCACGTGGCTCGGGCGGGACCTGCCGGCGCAGGCCGCGGTGCCCGAGCTGATCACGCGGTACCTGCGGGCGTTCGGGCCGTCGACGCTGGCGGACGTGCAGGCCTGGTCGCGGCTGACCGGGTTGAAGGAGCACGCGGCCGGCCTCGATCTGGTGCGGTACCGCAACGAGGACGGCAAGGTGCTGCTGGACGTGCCGGACGGCGTCATCGTGTCCGAGGACGTACCGGCGCCCGCACGGCTGTTGCCGGCGTTCGACAACGTGTTGCTGGGGCACGCGGACCGGACGCGGATCATGAACGAGGACGCGCGGTCGCGGTGGGGTGCGGTGCGCAACGGCGTGTTCCCGCCGACGTTCCTCGTGGACGGGTTTCTGCACGGCACGTGGAACGTCGTGGAAACCAAGGACACCGCGACGCTGAGGATCGAGCCCTACTTCAAGACCATGAAGAAGGACCTGGCGGGCGTGGTCCGCGAGGCCCAGGCGGTGCTGAAGGTGATGGCGCCGAAGAAGGACCACGTGATCACTGCCCCATAGGGCAGTTTTTCGTGCCCTCAAGGGTGCCTCGCGGTCGTTTTCCACGCGTAGTGGGTCGATCAGGCTCGGTCCATGGTCGTCGCACGCCGGTCAGCCGACGCCGAGGTCACGGGCGCTCTCACCGACGCCAAACGGAAGACGGGTCCCGGTCCCGCCGTCGGCCCGCACGCCCTGCTCGCGCTGCAACGCGACGCGGGCAACGCCGCCGTGGGCGCACTGATGGCGGCCAAGCAGAAGCAGCCGGACGCGGCGCACGTCGACGCGGCGCTGAAGGAGGTCCGGCGCGGCGAGCCGGACATCGACGTGGTCGAGAAAGGCCTCAGGGAAGCGCAGTCGGCGGGCGTGCCGGTGACGCTGGAAGGCCCGAAGCCGCCCGCGTCCGCGCTGGCCGTGACGACGACCGGGTTCGGCCCGAACGCGGTGCAGCCCAAGAAACCGACGCCGCCCGCGAAACCGGTGCCCGCGAAGTCGAAACTCGGCACGGCGGGCGCTCGTCCCGCGGCGAAGTCCGGTGGTGCGCAGGCGAAACCCGCCGCGGCGCCGGCCGTTCCCGCGCCTGCCGCGGCCGACCCGGCGTTCACGCAGGTCACCGAGAAGGTCAAGGGGTTCGCCGCGGCCAAGAAGGCGCATCCGCCCGCCGCGGCGAAGGCCAAGGAGGCGCAGGACGCCGCGCAGGCGCCGGCGGACGACCTGGCCGGGCAGGCGAAGGCCTCGAAGGTCGACTCGATGGACGCGCAACAGGCGGGTTCGTTCGACAAGCAGGCGTTCATCGCGGCGGTGAAGACGGCGATCGAGGCGAAGTCGCCCAAGACGCTGCAGGAGGGCACCTCACCGCAGGGCAAGGCCGACGGGGTCGCCACCGAAGTGAAAGGCATGGTGTCCCAAGGCAAAGAGGGCCAGGCCAAGGACATCACCGCCGCCACCGACGCGCCGCCGGACCAGTCGAAGGCGGTGCCGAAGCCGGTCACGCCGATGGCGCAGGAGAACCCCGGCGCCGCCGTGACGATCCCGGCCGCGGGCGCCGCGCCGAAGCCCGCGCCGCCGTCGCAGACCGATCTGAGCGCGGGCAAGCAGCAGGTCGCGCAGGAACAGGGCGACGTCACCGACGAACAGATGCGGCAGTCCAACGAGCCGCAGTTCCAACAGGCGTTGGACGCCAAGCAGACCGCCGCCGCCCACGCCGACACGGCACCGGGCCAGTTCCGCGCGCAGGAACAGCAGGTGCTCGGCCAGGCCAAGGCCGACGCGGGCGCCGTCACGGCCGAGGGTGTCGCGGGGATGCAGGGCGCCAAGGGTGCGGCACTGGCGAAGCTGGTGGCGGACAAGGGAAAGACGAAGAGCAAGGACGAGACCAAGCGCGCCGAGGTGACGACGAGGATCCAGGGCATCTTCGCGGCCACCGAGGCCGAGGTGAAGAAGATCCTCGACGGCATCGACCCGAAGGTCGAGCAGGAGTTCACGAAGGGAGAAGGCGAGGCGCGCAAGGCGTTCGAGTCCTTCGTGGCCGCCAAGGTGAACGCCTACAAGCAGGACCGCTACAGCGGCTGGCTCGGCGGCTACCGCTGGCTCAAGGACAAGGTCCTGAGCATGCCGGACAAGGTGAACGAGTTCTACACCGCCGGCCGCGAGCTGTACCTGAAGCAGATGGACGGCGTGATCTCCCGCGTCGCCGACATCGTGGGCGGCGACCTCTCCCTGGCCAAGCAGAAGATCGCGTCCGGCAAGGCGGAGATCGCCGCGTTCGTCAAAACCCTCTCACCGGATCTCGCGAAGGTCGGCGCCGAAGCGTCCGCCGAGATCAACGAGAAGTTCGACCAGCTCGAAAGCGACGTCACCGACAAGCAGAACTCGGTCGTGGACACGCTGGCCACCAAGTACGTCGAGGCACGCCAAGCCGTCGACGAACGCATCGAGGCGTTGCAGGCCGAGAACAAGGGCTTCGTCGACGCCGCGATCGACGCGGTCAAGGGCGTCGTCAACACGATCCGCGAGCTCGCCGCGATGCTGCGCGACGTGCTGTCCCGCGCCGCCGGGGTGGTCGGCGACATCATCAAGAAGCCCGTCGAGTTCCTCGGCAACCTGATCGCCGGCGTGAAGGGCGGCATCCTCAAGTTCAAGGACAACATCCTCGACCACCTGCGCAAGGGCCTGATGGGCTGGCTGTTCGGCGCGCTGGCCGAGGCCGGCATCGAACTGCCGGAGAAGTTCGACCTGCGCGGCATCATCAAACTGCTGGCGTCGATCTTCGGCCTCACCTGGGCGAACATTCGCAACCGACTGGTGATGCAGATCGGCGAAACGGCCATGGCGGCGGCCGAGAAGGGCGTGGAGATCTTCCAGGTCCTCACGTCCCAGGGCGTCGCGGGCCTGTGGCAGATGCTGATGGACAAGCTCGGCGACATCAAGGAGACGATCCTCGCCCAGGTGAAGGACTTCGTGATCACGAAGATCATCACCGCCGGCATCACCTGGCTCATCGGACTCCTGAACCCCGCCGCCGCGTTCATCAAGGCCTGCAAGCTGATCTACGACGTCGTGATGTTCTTCGTGAACAACGGCAGTCGCATCATGAAGTTCGTCAACACCGTCATCGACTCCGTGGCGGACATCGTGCGCGGCAACGTGAGCGGCGTCGTCGACAAGATCAACGACGTGCTCGGCCAGATGGTCCCGATCATCATCGGCTTCCTCGCGAGCGCCATCGGGCTGGGCGGCATCGGCGCGAAGATCCGGTCGATCATCGAGACCCTGCAGAAGCCGGTGAACAAGGCGCTCGACTGGGTGATCAAGAAGGGGCTGACGCTGGCCGCGCCGCTCATCAAGGCCGCCAAGGGGATCAGCGGCAAGGTGAAGGCGAAGGTGGCCGCGGGCAAGGCCTGGGTGAAGGGCAAGGTCGACGCGGGCAAGAAATGGGTCAAGGGCAAGGCGGCCGCGGTCAAGGCGAAGGTCACCGGCGAGCCCGCCGACCCGAAGGAGGCCGCGATCAAGGCCGCCGGGAAGGCGCTGCGGGCCAGCAAGTCGCACGCCGACGCGGAAAGTCGCCTCGCCAAGATCCGCAACAAGTACAACGTGCCGCTCAACCTCGTCGTGGAACGCAAGGAGTCGAAGTCCGAGCACGTGCACGTGCAGACCATGAAAACGGACAGCTACGACATCCCCGCCGAGGAGGAAGAGGACGCGGAGGCCGCGGCCAGCCTGTTTGAGTCCACGGCAGCCCGGACCATGAAGGATTACCTGAACAACTTCGCCAACTGGAAGAGCCCGAAGCCCGGCCAGGAGATGGGCCAGGTGAGAGCTGTACCGGTGCACCTGTCAGATCACGCGGTCGGGTTCAACCGGCGAGCCGTGGACAGGGCCGTGAACGAAAGCACGGCATCTGCGACTCGCAAGAACAACGCGACCAGAGATGCCAACGCGCGCATCGACAGTGCGGCAGCTTCTCAGGAAGAAGCCTCCGTGTACCGGTATCTGCGCGCGGCGGCCTCAAAGCTCCAGAACCTCCACGGTGGACGCAAGAAGTACGGTCTGGACGTCGAGCACCTCACCGAGGTGGGACGACACCCCGCCGTCTTCGTTCGCAGCAAGATCAGTCGCATGTACAGCGCGATCGTCGACCGCATTCGCAAGAACAAGCCCGCAGCCGGCACTGCGGAAGTCGAGATCGCCAACATGAAGGCGCCCATGGCTCACAAGCGCGAAGTCGCCCGCTTGTACGCCGAATCGATCGTCGAGGACATGATCGACGACGTCGGCGAGGTGAGAGCCGACCAGGAGCCCGTCGAGATCGACCTGCTCATCATCTCGCAGGAGGCACACGCCGCGCTGACCACCCGGCGCGCCCGCGACCGTGCCGCAGGCGTCTACGACGAGGGTGAGGACATCTGATCGGCAACGGACTGTTTGATCACGTCCAGCGCGGCCGTGATCGCCGGCCGCCTCGAAGCCTGGGTGCGCCACACCGCGTACAGCCGCCGCGTCGGGGTGGGCCGCAACGGCAGGACACGCACGGTGTCCGGCACCTCTCCCCTGCCGAGCCGCGGGATCAGGGCCACCCCGATCCCCTTGTCCAGCAGCGCGATCTGCGTCCGGTACTCGCTGATGCGGTACGCCACCACCGGTTCGATGCCCGCGCCGTGGAACGTCCGCTCCAGCCAGTCGTAGCAGATCGACCCTTCCGTCTGGCAGATCCACCGCTCGCCGGCCAGGTCGGCGGGTTCGAGGAACTCCCGGCGGGACAACGGGTTCGTGGCGGGTACCAGGACCTCGGCGACGTCCTCGACGATGAACGCGCGGGACAGCGACTCCGGCACCGGCAGTGGCGTGTTCGCCCAGTCGTGCACGATCGCCATGTCGAGCTCGCCGCGCGCGACCGCCTCGGTGGCGTGGGGCGGGTCGATCTCCGTCAGCCGCACGTCGAGGGCGGGGTGCTGCTCGGCCAGCCTCGCCAGGACCTCCGGCAGAAGGCCGCGCGCCGCCGTGGCGAAGGAGCCGACGCAGAGGCGGCCGATCGCGGCGCCGCGTTGTTCCTCCAGGGCGACCTCGGCCTCTTCGACGAGCTTCAGCACCTGGCCCGCGGTGTCGGCCAGCAGGCGGGCGGCGTCGGTGAGGCGGACGCCCCGGCCGCGGCGTTCCAGCAGCGTGGTGCGGGTCTCGCGTTCGAGCTTGGCGATCTGCTGCGAGACCGCGGACGGCGTGTAGCCGAGCACCTCGGCCGCGGCGCCGACGGTGCCGTGGATGGCGATGGCGTGCAGGGCCTTCAGTCTGCCGAGATCGAGCATGTAGCGATGCTAAACCAACGACCGTAGTAAGCGGAACTAGTGCTAAATAGTTAGCACGTGCAAGCTTAGTGGCATGAGTCCCCGCCACGTTCTGCTCGCCGTGCTGGTCGCCGCCATCTGGGGCTTCAACTTCGTCGTGCTCAAGATCGGTCTCGACGAGTTCCCGCCGATCCTGTTCTCGGCGCTGCGGTTCCTCGCGGCGGCGGTGCCCGCGATCTTCTTCGTCGGACGGCCGTCGGTGGCGTGGAAGTGGGTCATCGCGGTCGGGCTCGTGCTCGGCGTCGCGAAGTTCAGCTTCCTGTTCATCGGCCTCAAGGTGGGCATGCCGGCCGGGCTGTCGTCGCTCGTGCTGCAGAGCCAGGTGATCTTCACGACCGTGTTCGCCGCCGCTGTCCTGCGGGAACGGCCGAAGCCGGTGCAGATCACCGGGATCGCGCTCGCCGTCGCGGGCATCGGGGTGATCGCGTGGGACTACGGGCTGAGCTCGCCGCTGCTCGGGTTCCTGCTGCTGGTCGGGGCGGGGGCGTGCTGGGGCGTGTCGAACGTGCTCATGCGGTACGCGAGGCCTGCGGACACGCTGCGGTTCATGGTGTGGGTGAGCGCGGTGGCGGTGCTGCCGTTGTTCGGGCTGGCGTTGCTGACCGAGGACGTGTCGGCGCTGGGCCGGCTGAACTGGGCCGGTGCGGGCGCCGTCGGGTACGTCGCGTGGATCTCGACGCTGCTCGGGTTCGCCATCTGGGGATTCCTGCTGCGCCAGTACGAGTCCTCGGTCGTGGCGCCGTTCTCGTTGCTGGTGCCGGTGTTCGGGATGTTCTCGGCGTGGGCGTTCCTCGGCGAGGACCTGAGCGTGCTGCAGGCGGCGGCCGGCGGGATCGTGCTGCTGGGGCTCGCTATCCCGCAGTTGGTGGGGCGCCGGGCGGCACGAACGGAAGTCCGGCCGGAGCTCCTCGTTCCAGCAGGTCGATGACGGCCTTGGTGTCGAGGTTCTCCGCCACCAGGTCGCCCAGCAGGTCCAACTGGGCCTCGCGGGCGGCCTGGAAGCTCACCTCGCCCGGTTCGAAGTCCCGGCCCGCGCACGACGCGGCCCAGCGCAGGAACTTGCGGCGGAACGCGTCGTTCTCCAGCAGGCCGTGCCAGTGGGTGCCGAGGACGCGGTCGGTCGCCGCGCCTTCGTCACCGACGAACGGGTTCTCGGTGCTGCGGACGACCTGACCGTGGTGGATCTCGTAGCCGGTGACGGGCTCGTCCCACGCGGTGCTCGACGGATTGGCGAGGGTCTTCCGCGCCTGGAAGCGGATGTCGACGTCGAGCAGACCGAGTCCTTCCGTCACCCCGCACCCGGACTCGACGTCGTCCTCGATGCGCTTCGAGAGCATCTGGAACCCGCCGCAGATGCCGAGCACCGGACCGTCGAACCGCCCGATCGCGGTCGCCAGGCCGGTTTCGCGCAGCCACGCGAGGTCGGAGACGGTGGCCTTGGAGCCGGGCAGCACGACCAGGTCCGCGTCCGCCAGCCGCGACGGCTCGGTCACGAACCGCACGGAAACGCCAGGCTCGCAGGCCAGCGCCTCGACGTCGGTGGCGTTGGAGATGCGCGGCAACCGGATCACGGCGACCCGCAGCCAGTCCCTGACCGGCGGACTGGGCCTCCCGATCACACCATCGGCGTTGTAGGACAACGAGTCCTCGGCGTCGAGCCACAGTTCCTCACGCCACGGCAGCACACCGAGCACGGGTCGTCCGGTCAGCGCCTTGAGCTGGTGCAGGCCCGGTTCGAGCAGGCGCTGGTCGCCGCGGAACTTGTTGATGACGAACCCCGAGACCAACGCCTGGTCCGCCGCGTCCAGCACCGCCACCGTGCCGAAGAGGTGCGCGAACACCCCGCCGCGGTCGATGTCGCCGATGACGAGCACCGGGAGGTTCGCCCGCGTCGCCAGGCCCATGTTCGCGATGTCGTTGGGACGCAGGTTGATCTCGGCCGGTGAGCCAGCACCCTCGCAGATGACGACCTCGTGGTCGCGCCGCAGCGAGTCCAAAGTGGACAACACAGTGTCGAGCAGCTGCTGCTTGCGTTCGCGGTAGCTCAGCGCGGAGACCTCGCCGACCGCCTTGCCCAGCACGACGACCTGGGACGTGCGGTCGCTGCCCGGCTTCAACAGCACCGGGTTGAACCGCACGCTCGGCTCCTTGAACGCCGCCCGCGCCTGCAACGCCTGGGCTCGCCCGATCTCACCGCCGTCGAGTGTGACGAACGAGTTGTTCGACATGTTCTGCGCCTTGAACGGCACGACGTCGACGCCCTGGCGAGCCAGAAACCGGCACATACCGGCGACCAGGACGCTCTTGCCCGCGTCCGAGGTCGTCCCACAGATCAACATCGCGCCCCGCATGGACGCCAATGCTGCCATCATCACGGGCATGCCCACCGTCGTGCTCATGCACAGCCCGTTCCTCGGCCCGTCGAGCATGCGTCCGCTCGCCGACGAACTGGCCTCCGACGGGGTGGACGTGCTCCTGGTCGACCTGCAGATGACCATCAACGAGGCACCGGTGCACCAACGGCTGATAGGCGCGTTCGCGGACGCCCTGGAGGACGCCGGGGTCGACGGGCAGCTCGTGCTCGTCGGCCACAGCGGCGCCGGGCCGTTGCTGCCGGCGTTCGCCGACGCGCTGGAACTGGACGTGGCCGGACTGGTGTTCCTCGACTCCAACCTGCCGACACCGGGCAGGGCGTGGCGCGAGACCGTCGATCCCGCGCTGGTCAGCCAGGTCAAGGCCTCGGTGCGGGACGGCAGGCTGCCGCGCTGGGACCGGTGGTTCGACTCGGACCCGCTGAAGCTGGTGCCCGCCGAACTGCGCGAGGAGATGCGCGACGAGGCACCGGAGGTGCCGTGGGAGTTCCTGAAGGAACAGCGCCCGGTCGTCGAGTGGTCCGGGCCGTGCGGGTACGTGCTGCTGTCGTCGGCCTACGACGACGCGGCGGCCAAAGCCGAGGAGCTGGGCTGGCCCGTCGAACGCGTCGAGTCGCACCACCTGGCGGCCGCGACGTCGCCCTCGACGGTCGCGGCCGCACTGAAAGCCGTGGTCAGCAGACTGTGAGGATCTCCGAGCCGGTGTCGGTGATGACGATGGTGTGCTCGAACTGAGCGGTCCAGCTCTTGTCCTGGGTGGTGACGGTCCAGCCGTCGTCCCACATGTCGTGCTCGTAGCCGCCGAGCGTGATCATCGGCTCGATCGTGAACGTCATGCCGGGTTCGAGCACCGTCTTCATCGACGGCTCGTCGTAGTGCAAGACCACGAGGCCGCTGTGGAAGTCGCGGCCGATGCCGTGGCCGGTGAAGTCGCGGACGACGCCGTAGCCGAAGCGGTTCGCGTACGCCTCGATGACGCGGCCGATGACGTTGATCTCACGGCCGGGCTTCGCGGCCTTGATCGCGCGCATGGTCGCCTCGTGCGTGCGCTCGACCAGCAGCCTGTTCTCCTCGGAGACGTTGCCCGCGAGGAACGTGGCGTTCGTGTCGCCGTGCACGCCACCGATGAACGCGGTGACGTCGATGTTCACGATGTCGCCGTCCTCCACCACCGTGGAGTCCGGGATGCCGTGGCAGATCACCTCGTTCAGCGAGGTGCAGCACGACTTCGGGAAGCCCCGGTAGCCGAGCGTCGACGGGTACGCGCCGTTGTCGCACAGGAACTCGTGCGCCACCGCGTCGATCTCGTCCGTCGTGACGCCGGGAACGACGACCTTGCCGGCCTCCTGCAACGCCTGGGCGGCGAGACGGCCCGCGATCCGCATGGCCTCGATGATCTCCGGCGTCTGCACCCACGGGTCGTTGCCGCGCGTCGGTGCGGGCTTGTCCACGTACTCGGGACGCACGATGCGCGACGGCACCTGACGACGCGGTGACTGCACACCGGGTTGCAACACAGAACGAACGGCCATGCTCCCCAGATTAGCCGTCCGCGCCGGGTGCCAAGGTGAGGAGTCCTACCTCGTCAGCGGCGGCGAGCAGACGCTTGTCGTAGGCCACGAACGCATCCAGCACGTCACGCAGCCGCATCGCGGACGCCAAGTGGATCGCGTCCAACGAACGCACCGGCTGCGGCAGGGCGCCTGCGGCATCGAGGAGATCGAAGGTCATCGGCACCTGATCGAACTCGACCAGGATCGCGGCGGCCTGGCGCTTCTCCGCCTCGCCGTCCTCACGAACCGCACGCATGAGCTCCGCCCGCGTGAGGGAGCTGGTGACGAAGTCCGTGCGGTCACCGAGCCACGCGACAAGCTCATCCGTCTCCGCCTCGGTCCTCACCAGCTTCACGAGTGCCGACGTGTCGAGGTAGATCACCAGCGCTCCTCGTCACGCATCTGCTGGAGCTTCTCCGAGAGCTGGACACCATCGCGCGGCGGCAGCGGGCGTGGCAACTGCCGGCCTCGCCCCCGCACGAGCTGTCCACTGGCTGCCAGCATCAGACGCACGTTCGCCGGGTCACTCGGCGGACCCATCTCGGCGACCACCCGGCCCCGGTCAGTGATCGCGATCCGTTCACCTGCCTCCGCGCGGCGGACATACTCGGCCGCGTGATGCCGGAGGTCGCGAAGGCCGACCGATTCCGTTTCAGTCTCCATGTTTCACAATGTATCACATACATGCTCCGCGCGTTGCCGCCGCAGCTCGGCCGAGACGTCGACATCGAACTCGACCGGAGCCGGCAAGTCCCTCACACCACGCTGCGCGGGCAGCAGGACGCCGCCCGGATCAGGCGTTCCCGCATCGTCATGTCCTTGGTCCTGCTCATCACGGCACCGCCTTGAGGAACCTCGCTGCCACATCCACGGCCGGGGTCGAAGTGTCCGACGCGAGCACCAAGGTCGCGAACGCGAGATCGCCCCGGTAGCCCATGAACCACCCGTGTGAGTGCACGCCGTCACCGAACTGCGCGGTACCAGTCTTGCCGCGCACATCGCCGTACGGCTTGAGTTGCGGTGCAGTGCCGTAGTCGACGACCTCGCGCATCATCTGCCGCACCGGGTCGAGCACGGCGGCCGTCGGCGGGGTGGGCTGTTTGTCCGCTTTGGTCTCCTTGCCGCGCACCAGCTGCGGCACCGGCATGGAGCCCTTCGCGATGGACGCGCTGACCAGGGCCATGCCGAACGGCGAGGCCAGCACCTTGCCCTGACCGAACGCGTCCTCCGCCCGTTCCACGACGTCGGTCGCGGGCGGCACGGAGCCGGTGATCGTGGTCAGGCCGGCGATGTCGAAGTCGGCGCCGAGACCGAGCGACAGCGCGCTGTTCGTCAGCAGGTCCGGCGGCATGTCGACGGCGAGCTGCGCGAACGTGGTGTTGCAGGAGAACGCGAAGGCGCTCCGGAGAGGAATCGTGCCCTTGTCGAACTCGTTGGAGTTCGGCACGATCCGCCGCCCGTCGATGGTGGTCTTGCCTGGGCACGGCAGCGGGGTGTCGGCGGTGACCTTGCCGGACTGGAGCGCGGCCACCGCGGTCACGGCCTTCATCGTCGAGCCCGGCGGGAACCGTCCGGTCAGCGAGATGGCGCCCTGGGCGTCGGCCAGGTCGTTCTGCGCGACGGCGAGGATGTCGCCGGTCGACGGCTGGATCGCCACCAGCACGGTGGGCTGCGTCATCGGCTCGACGGCGTCCTCGGCGGCGGTCTGGATCGCCCGCGACAGCGCGATGTTCACGGCCTTGGCGGGCTCGGGGGCCTTCGAGGTCAGCTCGTCGACCTCGGTGCCCTGCGCGTCGACGGTGGCCACCCGGAAGCCCTCGTGGCCCGCGATGTCGGCCTCGACCAGCTTGCGCACGGCGGGCAGCACCTGGGAGCCGAAGGTGCGGCTCGGCGCCAGCAGTGACGTCTGCGAGCTGAACCGCACACCGGGCAGTTCGTAGATCTTCGGCTTGACCGCCTGGTAGTCCGGGTCCCGCAGCGCCGCGACCTGGTAGGCCTGGCCTTCGGGGGTCTTGCCGACGCCCTCGGTGATCGTCTGCTGGGTGATGGCCTTGTCCAGCGGGTTCAGCGCGTCCGCGAGGGCCTTCGTGACGGCCGGGACGTCACCGGCCTCCTTCGCGACGAGCAGCACCGACACGACGCGTTCGGGGGCGAGCAGCGGCGTGCTGTCGCGGTCGAGCACCGGTGCCGGGTCGGGCTTGAGCTCGGTGACCTTGATGGACTGCTGCGGCGTGAGCTTGGGATGCGCCACCGACGACGCCCAGTGGACCTTCCACGTGTCGCCTTCCTTGCGCACGTCGAACTTGGTCGGATAGGTCCAGTGGCGGTTCTTGCCGAGGTCCCAGTCGAGGCTCACGCTCGCCTCGGAGGCCGTGTCACCGTTCTTGCGGATCTGGTCGACCTTGCTGGAGAGCCCCTCCGGCTTCAACGCGCCCCGGAACTTCTCCAGGGTCTCCTTGGCGTCGTTCGGGTTGTCGGTCAGCCCGGCGGCACCCTGCACGTCACCGGACGCGAGCTTCGCCAGGAATTCGTTGGTGATCTCCGGCGCTCCTGGTTCGGACTTGAACAGGCCGCAGCCGCTCACCGTCACCAGCACCACCGTGATCGTCGCGAGAAGTCGCACCCGCGCGAGTATGCCCGTTCAGAAGAGCACAGTGGCGTATTGGCCGACCTGTTCGAACCCGATTCGGCGGTAGGCGGCCTGCGCGACGTGGTTGTAGCCGTTGACGTAAAGGCTGGCCGTGCGGTTGAGGACGCGGGTGAGCCGGTCCGCCACGGCCGCCGTGCCCGCGGTGCCGATGCCCTCGCCGCGGCGGTCCGGTCGCACCCAGACGCCCTGGATCTGGCCGACCCGGGACGACATCGCGCCGATCTCCGCCTTGAAGACGACCTCGCCGTGTTCGAACCTGGCGAACGCCCTGCCTGCGGCGATCAGCTCGGAGACCCTGGCCCGGTAGCCCGCGCCGCCGTCCTCCGCGCACGGGTCGATGCCGACCTCCTCGACGAACATCGAGATGGCGGCCGGCAGGTACCGGCTGAGCTCGCTCGGCCGGACCTGGCGGACCAGCGGGTCCGGGGTGACCTTCGGGCTGCTGGAGATCGCCATCAACGGCTGGTCGCCGCGCACCTCGCGGGCCGGGCCCCAGTCGGGCTGGAGCTCGTCCCACAGCGTCAGGACCTGCTCGGCGGGGCCGACCAGGCTGGAGCACATCCGGCCGCGGCGCCTCGCTCGATCAGCGAACATGCGCATCGCCGAGGCATTGCCCTTGAGCGGGATCAGGTTCGGGCCGGAGAAGCACAGGCCGTCCACCCGGCCTCTGATGGGCCTGGAGTCCGAGCCCCACATCTCGCCGCCCAACCGCCACGGGTCGAGGCCGGCCACTTCCACCCTGGCCGCGACCATGCACGCGGCTACGGGGTCGTTGTCGAAGACCCCGCGCACGTCGATCAGGTCGCGCTCGTCGAGTACGCGCGCTCCGGCAAGCCTCAGCACGTCACCTAGCGTGCCAGATAAGACGTACGTGTGGCATCAGCCAACAGTGCCTACCGCCCGTGACGATCCGCACCTGCTGAAGTGCACGCGGGGAGCTTTCGTTCACTCAGACCGCACGAAGGCGCCCCGCGTGCATTCCGAACAGGGTTAGCCGACGGTTACGGCCGGGGCGCCGCCCTCGACCGGCTCCATCTCCTCGGCGAGGCGCATGGCCTCCTCGATGAGGGTTTCCACGATCGCGTGCTCGGGCACGGTCTTGATGACCTTGCCCTTCACGAAGATCTGGCCCTTGCCGTTGCCGGAGGCGACGCCCAGGTCGGCCTCGCGGGCCTCGCCGGGGCCGTTCACGACGCAGCCCATGACGGCGACGCGCAGCGGCACCTCCATGCCCTCCAGACCGGCCGTGACCTGCTCGGCGAGCGTGTACACGTCGACCTGGGCGCGGCCGCAGGACGGGCAGGACACGATCTCCAGCTTGCGCGGGCGCAGGTTGAGCGACTGGAGGATCTGGTGGCCGACCTTGATCTCCTCGACCGGCGGGGCGGACAGCGACACGCGGATCGTGTCGCCGATGCCCTGGCGGAGCAGCGCCCCGAAGGCCACCGCGGACTTGATGGTGCCCTGGAAGGCCGGGCCGGCCTCCGTGACACCGAGGTGCAGCGGGTAGTCGCACTGCTCGGCCAGCAGTTCGTACGCGCGCACCATGACCACCGGGTCGTTGTGCTTCACCGAGATCTTGATGTCGTGGAAGTCGTGCTCCGCGAAGAGCGAGGCCTCCCACATCGCGCTCTCGGCCAGGGCCTCCGGGGTGGCCTTGCCGTACTTCTGCAGCAGCCGCGGGTCCAGCGAACCCGCGTTGACGCCGATGCGGATCGGCGTGCCGTGATCGCGGGCGGCGGCCGCGATCTCCTTGACCTGGTCGTCGAACTTGCGGATGTTGCCGGGGTTCACCCGGACTGCCGCGCAACCAGCCTCGATCGCGGCGAAGACGTACTTCGGCTGGAAGTGGATGTCGGCGATCACCGGGATCTGGGACTTCCTGGCGATCGCGGGCAGCGCGTCCGCGTCGTCCTGCGAGGGGCAGGCGACCCGGACGATGTCGCAGCCGGCCGCGGTGAGTTCCGCGATCTGCTGCAGCGTCGCGTTGACGTCCGACGTCAGGGTCGTCGTCATCGACTGGACGGAGACGGGGAACTCGCTGCCGACACCGACGTTGCCCACCATCAGCTGCCTGGTCTTGCGACGTTCCGACAGCACCGGCGGCGGCAGTGCCGGCATTCCGAGCATCACGCCGTCACTCATGGGTTGTGCACCTTTCCGTAAATCACTACTGCAACCTGATCGGGTTGACGATGTCGGCGGTCACGGTCAGCAGCGTGATGGCGCCGCCGATGAAGATGACCACGTAGGTGAGCGGCAACAGGCGCATGTAGTTGACCGGGGCGCCGGCGGGCTTGCCGCGCAGCTTCCGAATCCAGTCTCGCACCCGTTCGTAGAGGTTGACGGCGATGTGACCACCGTCAAGCGGGAGCAGCGGCAGGAGGTTGAACACACCGACGAAGAAGTTCAGGCCCGCCAGCATGAGGATGAAGAACGCCCACAGCCCGCGCTCCGCGGCGTCACCGCCCAGGCGCGACGCACCCACGACGGAGATCGGGGTGTCGAGGTCGCGCTCGCCGCCGCCGATGGCCTTGACCACGGCCGGGATGCGCTCCGGGAAGCGCATGAGGCCCTTCCAGGTGTTCACGAACATGTCGCCGGTGAACGCCAGCGAGGCCGGGATCGCCTCGATGGGGTTGTAGGTGAAGTTCTGCTGCCAGGTGACGCCGATGGCGCCGACCTTCTTGACCTCGCGGCCGCCCTTGCCGTCGGTGACCTCGCGGGTGACCTGCGGCACGTTCACCGTGAGCGCGACCTCCTTGCCGTCGCGCAGCACCTTGAACTCGGTGGGGCCGCTCAGGTCGCGGGTGATCCGGAGCATGTCCGACCACGTCGAGATGGACTTGCCCGCGATGGAGGTGACCTGGTCGCCCGCCTGCAGACCGGCGTCCTTGGCCGGGGCCGGGGCACCGGGCGCGCACGGCGCGTCGAGGCCGACGGTGTGGTCCTGCACGCACGGCGTGATCTGGGCGAGAACCGGCAGGTCCTTGTTGTTCGGCAGGCCCAGCGACATCGCGAGGATCAGCAGGATGATGAAACCGAGGATGAAGTGCGTGATCGAGCCCGCCGAGAGCACGACGACGCGCTTCCAGACCTTCTGGTTGTAGAAGGCGCGCGGCCGGTCGTCCGGGTGCACGTCCTCCAGCGCCGTCATGCCGGTGATCTCGCAGAAGCCGCCGGCCGGGATCGCCTTCAGGCCGTACTCGGTCTCGCCCTTGCGGAACGAGAAGAGCTTCGGGCCGAAGCCGATGAAGTAGCGGGTGACCTTCATGCCGTAGAACTTCGCGGTCAGCAGGTGCCCGAACTCGTGCAGCGCGATGGACACCGCGATGCCGAACGCGAACAGCAGCACCCCGAGGAAGTTGACGAATGTGTTCACGAGACGTTCAGTTCCTTCCAACCAGCTCGCGGGCACGTGCGCGTGCCCAGTCCTCGGCGGCAAGGACCTCCGCCACATCGGCGGGATCCTTCTGCCAAACGTTTGCCTCGCCGAGAACCTGGCCGATGGTGTCCACGATCGACAGGAACGACGTGTCGCCGGCGACGAAGGAGGCAAGTGCCTCCTCGTTCGCGGCGTTGTAGATCGCGGGCAGGCAACCACCCGCGGTACCAGCCTGCCGCGCCAGCTCGACCGCCGGGAACGTGACGCTGTCCAGCGGTTCGAACGTCCACGAGGTGGCGGTGTCAAAGGTACAGGCGGCCGCGGCACCGGCGACGCGCTCGGGCCATCCGAGGCCCAGTGAGATGGGCAGCCGCATGTCCGGCGGCGACGCCTGGGCCAGCGTCGAGCCGTCGGTGAAGGTCACCATCGAGTGAATGATGGACTGCGGGTGCACCACGACGTCGACGCGGTCGTACGGCACCCCGAACAGCAGGTGCGCCTCGATCAGTTCGAGGCCCTTGTTCACCAGGTTCGCCGAGTTGATGGTGACGACCTGCCCCATCGACCACGTCGGATGTGCCATCGCCTGCTGCACGGTGACGGCTTCGAGGTCTTTCCTGCTCCTGCCGCGAAACGGCCCGCCGGACGCCGTGAGCACCAGCTTGTGCACCTCGTGCGACGCACCGCCCCGCAGACACTGCGCGAGCGCCGAGTGCTCCGAGTCGACCGGCACGATCTGGTCGGGCTTGGCCGCCTTCAGCACGAGCGGCCCGCCCGCGATGAGCGACTCCTTGTTGGCGAGCGCGAGCGTGGCACCGGACTCCAGCGCCTTCAACGACGGCTCGAGGCCGCGCGACCCGTCCATGCCGTTCAGGACGACGTCCGCCGGCGCCGCCTCGATCAGGTCGACCATGCTGGTCAACGTCTTGACGCCGGGTACCTCGGCGCCGTTCGCGACAGCCACTACGGGCACGTCGAACTCGGCTGCCTGCTGCTTGAGCAGGTCCAGCTGACGCCCGCCCGCGCCGAGCCCGACGACCTGGAAGCGATCGCGGTTGCGCCGGATGACGTCGAGCGCCTGGGTGCCGACCGAACCGGTCGATCCCAGGATCAGGACAGTGCGTGGAGTACTCATCGCCCCTCATTGTTCCGGAGAGTGCCTGAGAGCCCGGCACAGCCCGCTACTTTGATAACGGAGCGGTTTTGGAGGCGTGAAGTCGCCACTTTGGGGGCATTCCATCCTCGACAAGTCGATGGAAGGAGACTCTCCGTGGGCATCCTCGGTTGGATCGTGCTCGGCTTGCTGGCCGGCGCCATCGCCAAGGCAATCATGCCTGGTAACGACCCCGGCGGCTTCATCATCACGATGCTGCTCGGCATCGTCGGCGCGATTCTCGGTGGTTTCATCGGATCCGCGCTCTTCGCGACTGATCTGGGTTCGTTCTTCGACCTGCGGACGTGGCTGCTCGCCATCGTCGGCTCGCTGATCTTGCTGGGCATCTACCGCCTGGTAACGGGCAGGCGAACCCACGCTTAGCCGCATGAGACGGTTGAGGCCGTTCGGGTGTCACCCGAACGGCCTCTCTCGTGTGTGCTGAGTGCACGCGGGGAGCTTTCGTGCACTCAGCGCGCACGCGAGGCCCCCGCGTGCGGCAAAGCGAGCTAGGTGGCCAGGCCCGCGTCTCGGGCGAGCAAGGCTGCTTGGACGCGGTTCGTCAGCCCCAGTTTCGCCAGCAACCGCGACACGTACGTCTTCACCGTCGCCTCGGACATGTGCAGCTTCGCCCCGACGTCCGCGTTCGACATGCCCTGCCCGAGCAGCGCCAGCACCTCGACCTCGCGCTCGGTCAGCCCCGCGACGGCCTTCTGCGCCTCCTGCCGCTTCGGCTGCCCGGACGTCGCCACCATGCCGACCACCCGCGAGGTGACCATCGGCGACAGGTAGGCCTCGCCGTTGTTGACCGCGCGCACCGCCCGCAGCAGTTCCTCGGGCGCGGAGTCCTTCAGCAGGAACCCGGCGGCGCCGTCGGACAGGGCGCGCACGATGTTCTCGTCCTCGCCGAACGTCGTCAGCATCACGACCCGGACCGAGGGCGCGACGGTGCGCAGTTCGCGAGCGCACGCCAGGCCGTCCATCCGCGGCATGCGGATGTCCAGCACGGCCACGTCGACGCGGCGCTCGCGGACGATCTGCAGCGCCTCGCGGCCGTCGCCTGCCTCCGCCACCAGCTCGATGTCGTCAGCGGTGCCGAGGATGGCCTTGATGCCCGCGCGCATCAGCGGCTCGTCGTCGGCGATGAGCACCCGGATCATGAACCAGTCCTCTGCACGTGGATCTTCTTCTCGACCAGCTTGCCGTCCCGGAAGCAGAAACGCACCACTCGGGTGCCCTTGGCGAGGTACGACTGCTCGTCGGTGATGTGGTAGACGCAGCGCGCGCCCGGTGGTTCGGGAGAGGCCTGCGACTTGCGTTCGCCGTCAGCCACCAGGGGTTCGTCGCCGACGGGCAGCAGCTTCAGCACGTCGGCCTCCGACTGCCCTTCCTGGATCTTGTCGAGGTTCTCCTGCGACACCACCTCGGTCACCGGCTGCGCGCCGAGGTAGGTGAAGCCGCCGATGATGACGGCCAGCACGATCGACGCGCCCGCGATCGAGCCGACCCCCGCCCACTTGCGGATCCGCCGCGGCGACACGGTCTCGTCCTGCTCGTCCTCTGGCTCGTCCGGCAGCGGGGTCTCCTCGTAGGGCAGCACCGCCGCGATCCGGAAGCCGCCCGACGGCAACGCGCCGACGTGCAGGATGCCGCCCGCCACCCGCACGCGCTCGGTCAGGCCGATCAGGCCGACACCCGGTTCACTCGCCGCCGAACCATTGCGCGACGGGTTGTTCCGCACCTCCACGACCAGCGCGTCCGGTTCGTACTTCACGGTGACCTGCACCGCCGCCCCCGGCGCGTGCTTGGACGCGTTGGTCAGCCCCTCCTGCGCGACCCGGTACGCCGCGTGCGACACCCTCGACGGCAACGGGTGCGCCTGCCCACCACGCACCAACGACACCAGTACACCGGCCTTGCGCGCGTCGCCGACCAACGAGTCGATGGACTCCACGGTCCGTGTCGCGGGGTCGTCGTCGGGACCGTCCTCGGCCCGCAGCACGCCGATGATCGCGCGCAGTTCCTCCATCCCGGTCAACGCGGCCGAGCGCAGCACCCCGATCGCCTCGCGCTGCTTGTCCGCCAGCGACGGGTCGAGCGCCAGCGCGCCCGCGTGCACCGAGATCAGCGAGAGCCGGTGCCCGAGGCTGTCGTGCATGTCCTGGGCGATGCGGCTGCGCTCCCGCAGGCGGACCTGCCGGGAGATCATCTTGTTCTCGCCGTGCATCCGGATCTCACGGTCCTGCATCGCCTGCACCAGCGCCTCGCGTTGCGCCAGGTACCTGCCCACGAGGAACGGCAGCGCCACGCCGACGCCGAAGATCGTGATCAGGATGAGCATCCCGTAGACCGGTTCGATGTCGAGCGGCCGCGCGTCCCAGTCCCACAGCAGCACCACGACGACGAACGTGAGCGTGGTCGACACCACCGCCTTGACCCACGACTCGATCCGGCGGCCGGCCGTGTAGCTCAGCACGACCACCAACGCGGGTCCGGCGAACGGAATCGCCGCTCCGGCGATCATGACCGTCGCCGGCAGCACGTGCCGCAACGGCATCAGCACCAGATAGGCGGCGACGTACGCCACCAGCGCCCAGCCCGACGGCTTCGTCTCGGCCCACGGCCCTGGCCAGAGGTCCAGCAGGATCGCGGCGAGCACCACGATCACGTCGCCGACGACGCGCACGGGGGTCAGCGCGGTGAGCCGGGACCGGGTGTCGGCGAGCAGCGCCTCAGCCCTGGTCCGTCCAGCAGTAATCACGCTCTCAAGCTAACGAGAGGTCCCATGTGCGCGCGGCACGCTGGAGTATCGAATTCGCGCGACGAAAGTTGACGCCTAAACCAGCTGAGCGGTGGATCCGGCCTTCCTCGCACGCCAGGAGGCGACGACCACGCCGATGATCAACAGCAGCGCGGTCGCCGTCACCATCAACGTCGACAGCGCCACGATCTCCGGCGAGATGCCGCGCTTCGACGCCTGCGCGTAGACGAACACCGGCAACGTCGTCGACCCGACACCGGTCAGGTACGACGAGATCACCACGTCGTCGAACGACAGCAGGAACGCGAACGCCGCACCGGCCGCCACGGCGGGCGCCACCAGCGGCAGCGTCACGGTCCGGAAGGCCACGAACGGCGAGGCCCCGAGGTCGGCGGCGGCCTCCTCCAGCCGAACGTCCATTCCGGACACCCGCGACCGCACGACGACGACCACGAAGCTCAGCGAGAACGCCACGTGCGCGAACAGCAGAGCGCCGAACCCGAGTGGAACGCCGGCGAGCTTCACGAAGAACCCCAGCATCGCCACGCCCACGACGACCTCGGGCACCACCAGCGGCAGCGACAACAGCACGGTCCACAGCCCGCGACCGGGGAACGACCGCCGCAGCCCGAACGCCGCCAGCGTCCCGATCACCGTCGAGATCACCGCGGACGCCAGCGCCAGTTGCAGGGTCAGCTCCAGCGACCGGAGCACGCGCGTGTCGTCGAACAGCTCGACGTACCACTGTGTCGAAAAACCGCTGATACGGCTGAGGGACCGCGAGGAGTTGAACGACGCGAGGGCCAGCCACGCGATCGGTGCGTAGAGGAACAGGAAGACCAGCGCG
Source organism: Lentzea kentuckyensis (assembly GCF_002150765.1). Classification (GTDB taxonomy): domain Bacteria; phylum Actinomycetota; class Actinomycetes; order Mycobacteriales; family Pseudonocardiaceae; genus Lentzea; species Lentzea kentuckyensis. The sequence goes on along the minus strand of NZ_MUYM01000059.1, from coordinate 23,151 downwards.
ACAACGAGCCCGAGTGCCCACGGACGGCGGTTCACAGCACGTCCTCCCCACGCCGCCCGCGCAGGAGGAGCACGAGCACCACCAGCACGAGCAGCAGCACGGCCATCGCCGAGCCCAGCGGCCAGTTGTTGCCGCCGCGGAACTGGTCGTCGATCACCGACCCGAACGTCGACTGGCCGACGCCGCCGAGCAGCTTCGGCGTCACGAAGTCACCCGCCGCGGGCACCAGCACCAGCAACGACCCGGCCAGCACGCCGGTGAACACACCCGGCAGCACGATCCGGAAGAACGTCGACACCCGCCCGTGGCCGAGGTCGAACGACGCCTCCACGAGCCGGAAGTCGAAACGCTCGCACGCCACGTACAGCGGCAACACCATGAACGGCAAGAAGCCGTACGTCAGCCCGAGGATCACCGCTCCGTGCGTGAGCAGGAAACCGCCGTCATGGCCCAACCCGACCCACCCGAGCATGGTGTTGACGAGGCCTTCACCGTCCAACAGGGCTTTCCACGCGTAGATGCGCGCGAGATAGCTCGACCAGAACGGGATGAGGACGGCCGCGAGCAGCACGGTCCGAAAACGGCCGCCGTACCGTGCGATGAACCACGCGAGAGGGAATCCCAGCAGCAGACAGGCGACCGTCGTCGCCACCGCGTAGACCAGGGTCCGGCCGAAGATCGGCAGGAACGCCGGATCGAGCGCGGTCAGGTAGGCCTGCGCCGTCCACGGCAGCACCGCGCGGGCGACACCGGTGTCCCGCGTGGCGAAGCTGAACTGGACGACGACCCACAACGGCGCGATCAGGAAAATCCCCAGCCACAACCCGGTGGGCGTGAGCAGGGCGTTGGCCTTCAGCCAGCGTCGCGACACGAGATCAGATGATGCCATGCGACGGGTGAAACGCTTTCCAGAAGCGGAACGGGACCTCGCATCGCACGCCCGCATCCCTACGCTGGACCAGAGAGTCTTCGAGGGGGTAGCAAATGCTGGAGCAACTGACCGGACATGAAGACCCGCATCCGATCTACGACCGGCTACGCGCGCAGGGCCCGCTGACGCAGGACGGGGGCATGTGGGTGACGACGAGCCACCCGCTGGCCAGCAAGATCCTGCGCGACCGGCGGTTCGGCAACAAGTACTCGGACGACAGCTACTGGGGCGGCCGCGACCGGCTGCTGCCCGAGTCGTTCGTCGAGCTCGACCCGCCGGACCACACGCGGCTGCGCAGGATCGCCACGCCCGCGTTCAGCCCGAAGAAGATCGACGAGTACCGGGAGCGCGTCGAGAAGGTGGCGGAGGCGTTGCTCTCCCCGGAGAACCCGAATGCCGAGGAGTTCGACCTCATCGCGGACTTCGCGGCGCCGCTGCCGATCTCGGTGATCAGCGACCTGCTGGGCATCCCCGACGACGAGACCGCCGAGTTCGCCGAGTTCGGTGCGCTCGTCGCCCGATCGTTCGACACGGGCGTCACCGCGGAGATGGCGGGCGCCAACGAGAAGTTGCTCGCGCTGTTCGACCGGCTCATCGCCGAGCGTCGCCGGACGCCGGGCGACGACGTGATCAGCTCGCTGGTCGCCGCCGAGGCCGAGCAGCGGCTGACGGCCCAGGAGATGGTCGGCACGCTGGCGTTGCTGCTGGTCGCGGGCTTCGAGACCACGGTGAACCTGATCGGCAACGGCACCCGCGCGCTGCTCGACCACCCGTCGCAGTGGAAGCTCTTCAAGGCCAACCCCGAACTCGCGTCCGCGGTCGTCGAGGAGACGCTGCGGTGGGCGGCGCCGGTGCAGCTGACCAGTCGCGTCGCGCAGGAGCAGGTCGACCGGATCGGCAAGGACGAGCCGGTGATGGTGCTCATCGGTGCCGCGAACCGCGATCCCGAGGTCTACCCCGAGGCGCACAAGTTCGACGTGATGCGCGTGCACAAGCCCGAGCACCTCGCGTTCTCCGGCGGCATTCACTACTGCCTGGGCGCGACGCTCGCGCGCATGGAGGGCGAGGTGGCGTTCCGCGCGCTGGCTCGTCACCTGCCCGAACTGCGGCAGAGCGGCCCGGTGACGTTCCGCGACTCGGTGTCGATCAGGGGGCTGAAGAGCTTCCCGGTCAGCCGGTCTTGACCTTGGTCCACGCGTCGGCGTAGCGCGCCTCGACGTCGCCGCCGAGGTCCTTGGTGAACGGGAGCTTGCTGAGCTGCTCCTCCGGTGGGTAGACCAGCGGGTCGTTCAGCAGGTCCTTGTCGATCAACGGCTTCGCGGCGGCGTTCGGGCTGCCGTACCGCACCGCGTTGGACAGCGCCGCACCCGCTTCCGCGCCCAGGACGTAGTCGATGAACCTGTGCGCGTTTCCGGCGTGCGGCGCGTCCTTCGGGATGACGAGCAGGTCCACGTAGGACAGTCCGCCCTCGGCCGGGATGGCGTAGCCGACGTCCTCGCTGGTCTCGCGGGCCTGGAACGCGTCACCGGAGTACGCCTGCGCGAGCCGGACCTGGCCCGAGGTCAGCGGTTCGATCACGTCGGAGGTGATCTGCCCGAGCTTCTTCTTCAACGACAGCAGGAAGTTCGCCGCGTCGTCGATCTGCTTCACGTCGGTGGTGTTCGGGTCGTGGCCGAGCTTGAGCAGGCCGATCGCCATGCCGTCGCGCGCCTCGTCGAGGATCGAGCTGCGGCCCTGCGCGTTCGGCAGGTCGTAGGCGTCGAAGCCGGTGACGTCGCCGCCGATCTGCGACTTCGAGTACGCGAGTCCCGTGGTGCCCCAGGCCCAGGGCACGGAATACCTGTTGCCGGCGTCGTACTCGGCCTCGACGAACCGTTGTTCCAGGTTCGCGAGGTTCGGGATCGCGTCGTGGTCCAGCGGCTGGAGCAGGCCCGACCGCAGGAACCGGCGGAGGAAGTTGTCGCTCGGCACGACCAGGTCGTAGCCCGCCTGGCCGGACGCGATCTTGGCTTCCATCTCGTCGTTGGTGGAGAAGTTGTCGTAGGTGACCTCGATGCCGGTGATCTGCTGGAAGCCCGGCAGCGTCTCCGGCGCGATGTAGTCGGTCCAGTTGTAGAAGTTGAGCTTGGGCTCGTCCGTCAGGTTCGTGGCCTTGGCCGTGCCGCTCGCACCACCGTTGTTGGCCGGCGCCGGCCCGACAGCACACGCCGCGAGGGCGAAGAACGCCATCGAGCCCAGCATCGTGCGCCGGGTCACCCGTGGGCTGTCGACGTCCCACAGCCGGGCGATCCGGACGTTGGCATCAGCCATCGGAGTGGTCCAGCAGCACGGTGAACTCGGGGTCCCACGCCATCCGCACCGGCTGGCCCGGCGCGCCCGCGTCGTCGATGCGCTGGGCGTTCTGCACGAACGCCACGAGCTCGCCGCCGGGGGTGTCGACCACGAACTGCGTGGAAACGCCCGTGTAGACGACGTCGTGGACGACGCCCTGCAGCACGCACCAGCCGGTCGGCGGCTCGGCGGTCTCGTTGAACAGGTGCACCTTCTCCGGACGCACGGTCGCGGCGACCTTCTTGCCGTGACTGACGCTTCCGGAGAACTTGGCGCGCAGGTTGGTGGCACCTGGTGCGGTCAGGGCGACCATCTCACCGTCCACACCGGACACCTCGGCGTCCAGGATGTTCGACGTGCCGATGAAGCCGGCGACGAACCGGGTCGCGGGACGTTCGTAGACGTCCTCGGGGTAGCCGACCTGCTCGATCTTGCCCGCGTTCATCACGGCGATGCGGTGTGAGAGGACCAGCGCCTCTTCCTGGTCGTGCGTGACGTACAGGAACGTCGTGCCGACCTCGCGTTGGATGCGCATCAGCTCGATCTGCAGTTCCTTGCGGAGCTTGGCGTCGAGCGCACCTAGTGGTTCGTCCAGCAGAAGCAACTGTGGGCCCGCCGCGAGCGCACGGGCGATGGCGACGCGCTGCTGCTGTCCGCCGCTCAGTTGCGTTGGCCTGCGTTTGGCGAACTGCGACAACCGCACGAGTTCGAGGTGCTCCCCGACGCGCTTTTTCAGCTCGTCGCCGCGGACCTTCTTGCGCTTGAGGCCGTACGCGACGTTGTCCCACACGGACATGTGCGGGAACAGCGCGTACGACTGGAAGACGGTGTTGACGTCCCGCCGGTACGGAGGGACGCCCACCATGTCGTTGCCGTCGAGCTCGATGCGGCCCTCGTCCGGGTCGACGAACCCGGCGATCATGCGCAGGACCGTGGTCTTGCCGCAGCCGGACGGGCCGAGCACCGAGAAGAACTCGCCCTCGTGGACGTTCAGCGAGATGCCGTCGACCGCCACCTGGTCGGAGAAGCTCTTGCGCACCCCGTGCAGGCCGATCTCGACGGGGGCGAACGTGTCCGGGGTGGAGGCCTCAGCGGGAGAGAAGCCGGTCAAGTCGAGGCGCCTTCGCAAGATCGGACGGGTGTGGCCACGCCGAGCGTATCGGCGCCCGACCTCGCCCGTAAGTCGTGCGCGCCCGACCTCACACCTCCGTGCTCATCATCATGTGCGACGATGACCTCGTAATCCGGATGAGCAGTGGAGGAAACCGTGGCTTCGTCCTCGGAACTGGACAAGCGTCCTGCCGTCGACCCTCACGAGGAGCCGTCGCACGAGTGGGGCTGGCACGGCACGTTCCCCAAGGGCACGCGCATCGCCGGCTGGCTCTCCGCGGGCTTCTGCTTCCTGATGCTGATCGGCAACCACCACGGCAAGACCGAGGACATCTTCCTCGTCGCCACCGGGGTCACGATCATCGCTTTCCTGGTGTGGGACACGGCTCGCCGCCGGACGTCCTGGCGCCGTTAGAGAGCTTCCAGCACGATCTTGCCCTGGGTGCGGCCCGTCTCGCCCAGGGCATGTGCTTTTCCGGCGTCCGCCAGCGGGAACGTCGCGTCGACGTGCACCCGCAGCTCACCGGACTCGACCAGCGCGGTGATCGCCTCCAGACCCGCGCGGTCCGGTTCGACCAGGATCGAGCTGATCCTGATGTCGTCACGGCGCACGCTGTCCACTCCGGACGGCACGCCGACGAACAGCCCGCCGCCGCGCACCGAGGCCGGTGACGCGCCGCCGACCAGGTCGACGAACACGTCGACGTCGGTGCCCTCGTAGTCGCCCTGCGTGTAGTCGATCACTTCGTCGGCGCCGAGGTCCTTCAGGAACGCGTGCTTGGCCGCGCGTGCCGTACCGATCACGTACGCGCCGTGTGCCTTCGCGATCTGCACGGCGAGATGGCCGACCCCTCCCGCTGCCGCCGTGACCAGCACCTTCTGCCCCGGCTGCAGGTCAGCGGTGTCGATCAGGACCTGCCACGCGGTGAGCCCGGCCAGCGGCAGTCCGGCCGCCTCGACGTGGCTGAGGCCCTGGGGCTTCTTCGCGAAGTGGCGGGACGGGGCGGTGACGTACTCGGCGTAGGCGCTCGCGGCGTGCGGGAAGCGCGGCATGCCGTAGACCTCGTCGCCGGGCTTGAGGGTCGTGACGCCGAAGCCGACCTCCTCGACGACACCGGAGACGTCCCAGCCGTTGATGAACGGGAAGGTCTGCAGCCCGGCCATGCCACTGCCCGCGCGGGTCTTCCAGTCGACCGGGTTCACGCCGGCCGCGTGCACCCTGACCAGCACCTCCGTCGGGAGGGGCGCGGGCTGGGGGACGTCGGTGAGGGTGATCGGGCCGCTGGACTCGTGCTGGATGATCGCTCGCATGGTCACCAGTTTCGGAGACCAGGTCTCTTCTGGCAATCAGGCACTATCTTGTGCACTAGGTACCTGATAGAAACTAGCTGTGATCAGGGACGTTTACCTCAAGATGTGCCCGTGCCGCGACCTGCTGGACATGGTCGCGTCCAAGTGGACGGCGCTGGTGATCGGCGACCTCGAGAACGGGCCCAAGCGGTTCGGTGAGCTCAAACGCCGGTTGGAGGGCATCAGTCAGAAGATGCTCACACAGACGTTGCGCACGTTGGAGCGCGATGGGCTCGTCACGCGCACGGTCTACCCCTCGGTGCCGTTGCGCGTCGAGTACGAGCTGACCGAGCTGGGGCGCAGCGTCACCGAGCCGCTGGCCGCGCTGCGGTTGTGGGCGCAGAAGAACTACGAGTCGGTCGCCGAGGCGCGGGAGACGTTCGACACCGCGGACCCCGTCGGCCTGGAACCCGCGGGTCTCACGCGATGACCCAGCCGTGCATGAACTCGTTCTTGTACTGGTCGCCCTCGCAGTTGGTCACCACCGAGTCGAAGTGGTGGCCGCCCGCGTTGCAGCGGTAGAGCGGTAGCACGTTCACGTCCGCCGGCTTGACGGTGAAGACGTAGCCGAGCGGGCGCACGTCGTAGACGCGCTGGCCCTCGCAGTCGGTCGACGACGAGGTCATCCGGTCCTCGGAGTTGTTGATCTGGCAGCTGTACAACGGTTTCGTGTTCGCCTCGGCGTTCGCGAGGAGCTTGCCGAGGCCGCCGGTGTTCTCCACGGTGAAGCCCGCCGGGACCGGAATGCTCGACGTGCCGCTGTAGTGCCAGCCGCCTCCGTTGCGGTAGCGGGAGAACGCGAGCGTTTGCCGCTGCGGCTTCGGTTGCGTGGTCGTCGGCGCCGGCTGGTTCGGTTGCGTGGCCTGAGTGGGCTTCGCGGCGCTCGACTGACTGCTCGGCGCCGCGCTGCTGCTGGACGCCGGAGCACTGCTGCTGGACGCGCTGGAGGCGGTGCTGCTCTGCGACGTCGGTGGTTCGCTGGAGCTGGGCCCCTGCTGCGCCGACGCCCTGCCGGGGGTTTCGGGCTTGAACACGAAGATCGCGGCGAGGGCGATCACGACCACCGCGGCCGCGGCACCGGCGAACACGCCGATCTTCTTGCGGGACTTGGGTTTCTCGTCGTTCCACTCGTCGTCGCGCGTGGGTTGCGGCGCCACGAAGGTCGTGACGGGCTCGATGACGACGGTCTCTTCGGACCGAGTGGGCGTGACGACCTTGGTGCGATCGCTCAGCCGTTCGCGCAACTGGGCCGCGGTGAGGCGCTGGGCGTCGTTCTGGGTGAGCAGCGCCATGATCGTGGCGGCGAGCGGGCCCTTGGTGCGCTGCAGCACCGGCTCCTCGTACATGATCGCGTGCATGGTGGCCGCGGTCGTGTCGCGGTGGAACGGCGCGCGGCCTTCCGAGGCGTGGAACATGGTGGCGCCCAGGGCCCAGAGGTCGCTGGACGGCGAGGGAGGCTTGCCGGCGAACAGCTCCGGCGCCATGTAACCGGGCGAGCCCATGATGCCGCCGGTGGCCGTGAGACCGGGGTCGTCCATCGCGCGGGCGATGCCGAAGTCGGCGAGCTTCACGCGTCCGTCGGGCAACACCATGATGTTGCTGGGCTTGACGTCCCGGTGCACGATGCCCGCCGCGTGCGCCGCCTCCAGCGCGTTGAGCGTCTGCAGGCCGATGTCCGCGACCTCGTCCTCGGTGAGGTGCCTGCCGGCCATGACCTCGGACAGCGTCGGGGCCTCGACGAGTTCCATGACCAGGTAGGTGACGCCGTCCTCGACGATGACGTCGTAGATGCCGACGACGTTCGGGCTGTTCAGCCGCCCCGCGGTGCGGGCTTCGCGGAGCACGCGCTCGGTCTCGGTGGTCCGCAGCTCCTTGAGCGCGACCTGCCGGCCGATGACCCGGTCCTCGGCCAGCCAGACGATCCCCATGCCGCCCCGGCCGAGCTCTCTGATCGTCGCGTATCTGCCCGCGACCAGCCTTGTCGCTTCCCCCACGCGCGGCATGGTAGCCGCCCGGCCGGACCGGCCGGTTTCCTGGCGGCGCTAAACGCACATCCAGCAGTACAGGCGTTCCCCCTTGCTGACCGCCTTCTTCGCCAGCACCTGAAGTTCGCCCAGAACCCCCGCCAGCTGCTGAGGGTCACGCCCGCTCAACTCCTCGGCCTGCGCCCAGGCCGAGGCGATCTCGGTCAACCCGCTCGCTTTCCCAAGCCCGTCTCTCAGGTCGTCGGTGATGGTGAGCACCACCACCTCGCCGTAACCCTTCATCGCCAGCGCCTGCGCACACCGCTCGTCGTCGAGCACGTCGTCGCGAGCCCGCCCGGTGAGCAACAACTCCAGCTTCACCATCATCCCAGCGGGGTCGAGCCACTCGGTCCGCACCGGCTCGAGGTGTGCCGGCCCGCCATCGAGCACAGCAGCCGCCACCTCGTCCGACGGCGCGGCGAAGTAGTCGTACCTCACTCCCACAACCAACATCCCCTCAGGCGTGCACGCGATGTTCGCCGCAGTACATCACGTGCATCCACTCCCACTCCTGCTCCACCGAAATCTCGGCGCAGCAATGCGTTCCGGGGTTCTCGTGCATGTGCCGCGGACACTCCTCGACCAACGCCCGCAAGGCGTTCCCCTCCAGCGCCAACGCCTTACGACTGCCCGAGATGAACACCGTGTCCGCCGCAACGTGGTGCCGCAACGCCTCTTTCTCGTACCGCGTGCACTCCACCTCTGGCAGCCCTTGGGTCTGAACGGTGTGCGGCCTCCCCTGCCCCAGCCGAGCCCGCACGTCCTTCCACCGCGACGCCGGAAACGCCAAACTGTCGTGCATCAGCACAAGATCCTGCAGCGCCTCGGTCCCATCCCCGTACCCACGGCACGCGGACTGGTTGTGCCGCAACGGCAAGTAGACCAACGTCCGCGCCGACCTGATCGCGAACGCCCACGCCATCGCCAACTCCCGCGCCGAGGCCTTGTCCACGATCATCTGAACCCCGCGCCCGCTGAAGTACATCGGCGCATGCGTCAACGGCCTAGCCGGCCGCACCACCCGGTACTCGTCCCGCCCCAGCCGCACCGTGCTGACGAGCGTGCGCCAGCGTTCCCCCTCAAGTTTCATCGCGGAGGAACGGTAGGGGCCACAGCCGGGCCTGAGCGACCTATTTCCCGCCCAGCTCACAATGCGTCCACACACCCACCCAGCAAGATCGTGTGCAGGAAATCCCGATGACAGCACACCTAGGCCAGGTCCATGAATCGGAGGAAGACGCCGCAGGAGAAGAAGCGGCTGAGCTATGCCAAGGACCACAGGAACGTCTACGGCGAGAACGACAAAGCGTCACGGAAGAACCTCCCGCGCACGCGCGCTCGGGTACACCGCGCGAATCGACACCGAGCACATCAGATCCTGCTCGGCGCCACGGTTTCCATCGACACCGCGATCGACACGGCGACGGCCGACGCGGTCGAACAGAAGCTGTCTGGCCGACGTCCGCACACGTTCCGCAAATCGCCGGACCTCGCACTCGGCGAATACGTGCGGTGGAAGCGCGCGAGGCGCGCTGCTCAGCCCTCAGCAGCGAGCTGACCGCAGGCGGCCGCGATCTCCTGACCCCGAGTGTCCCGCACGGTGCACTCGACACCCTGCTCCCGCACCCGCCGCACGAACTCCCGCTCCACCGGCTTCGGCGACGCGTCCCACTTCGACCCCGGCGTGGGGTTCAACGGGATCAGGTTCACGTGCACCAACTGCCCGAGGTGCTTGCGCAGCTTCTTGCCGAGCAGATCGGCCCGCCACCCCTGGTCGTTGATGTCCCGGATCAGCGCGTACTCGATCGACACCCGCCGCCCGGTCTGATCGGCGTACCCGCGGGCGGCCTCCAGCACCTCGGCGACGTCCCACCGCGTGTTGACCGGCACCAACGTGTTGCGCAGCTCGTCGTCCGGCGTGTGCAGCGACACCGCCAGCCGCACCTGCAGCTTCTCCTCGGTCAGCTTCCGGATCGCCGGCACCAAGCCGACCGTCGACACGGTGACCGTGCGCTGCGAAATCCCCAGCCCATCGGGAGCGGGCGCGGTGATGCGATGCACAGCCTCGATCACGCGCTTGTAGTTGGCCAGTGGCTCGCCCATGCCCATGAACACGATGTTCGACAGACGGCCGGGGCCACCGGGGATGTCGCCGTCGCGCATCGCCGCGGCACCCAACCGCACTTGGTCCACGATCTCCGCGGTCGACAGGTTGCGCTGCAGGCCGCCCTGGCCGGTCGCGCAGAACGGGCACGCCATGCCGCAGCCGGCCTGCGAGGAGATGCACAGCGTCGCGCGGTCCGGGTAGCGCATCAGGACCGACTCGATGAGCGTGCCGTCGTGCGCGCGCAGCAGCGTCTTCGCCGTGGTGCCCTCGTCGGTTGTGACCTTGCGCACGACCGTGAAAAGCGGCGGCATCAGGTCGGCAACGAGCTTGTCGCGCGTGGCCGCCGGGATGTCGGTCATCTCGGCCGGGTCGACGGTCAGGCGGCTGAAGTAGTGGTTCGACAGCTGCTTGGCGCGGAACGGCTTCTCACCAAGGGCGGCAACGGCTTCGGCACGTTCGGCAGGCGACAGGTCGACGAGGTGGCGCGGCGGCAGGCCGCGCTTGGGCGCGTCGAAGACAAGGGGAAGCGAGGTCATAGCACATCTAGTGTCCCACGAACTTCGACACCACAAGACCGTTGCATCGCGATAGATTCCGATATATCGTTAATGACATGATGATGCAGCCACACCACAGAGAGCAACACCACAGGCATCGCCACGGGCCCTTCGGGGGCGGCCGTGGCGGAGGCAGGGGCGGCCGCCAGAGGCGCGGCAACGTCCGGGCGGCCGTGCTGTCCTTGCTGGCAGAACGGCCGATGCACGGTTACGAGATCATTCAGGAGATCGCCGGGCGCACCGGCGGCGTGTGGAGCCCGAGCCCCGGCTCGGTCTACCCGACGCTGCAGATGCTCGCCGACGAAGGCCTCATCTCCGCCGCGGAAGAAGGAGGCAAGAAGCTGTTCACCCTCACCGAGCACGGCAGGACGGAGCACCCGGCCCCGCCCTGGCGCGACATCGACATCCAGCTCGACCCGGCCGACGGCGAGCTGCGGACCGCGGTCCGGCTGCTCGGCAGCGCGATGGAGCAGATCTCCCACGCGGGCACGCCCGAGCAGAAGACACGCGCCGCCGAGCTCTACAACGAGTTGCGACGCAAGCTGTACGCCATCCTCGCCGAGGAGTGACCTACCACCGGTCGTGCACGTGCGGCCGGATCAGTTCGTCGTAAACAGCACTGACGGCCGCCGAATCGACCGGCTCCAGCGCGGCGGCCCCCGAGTTCGCGGCAGCCTGCGCCACGTTGCGCGCACCGGGGATCACGACCGTGACACCGGGCTGGTCGATGATCCAGCGCAACGCGAACTGCGCCATCGTGGCACCTTCCGGCACCAGCGGCCGCAACCGCTCGACGGCCTCCAGGCCGACCTCGTAGGGGACCCCGGAGAAGGTCTCGCCGACGTCGAACGCCTCGCCGTTGCGGTTGTAGTTGCGGTGATCGTCCGCGCTGAAAGTCGTTGCCGCCGTGTACTTGCCGGACAACAGGCCGGACGCGAGCGGCACCCGCGCGATGATCGCGACACCCGCCTCGGCCGCCGCGGGAAGCACCTGTTCGAGGGGCTTGAGCCGGAACGCGTTCAGGATGATCTGCACACTGGCCACGTGCGGACGCCTGATCGCCGCCAGCGCCTCCTCGACCTTCTCCACCGACACGCCGTAGGCAGCGATCCGTTGCTGCTCGACCATTTCGTCCAAGGTGTCGAACACCTCGTCACGGCTGTACGTCGGCGTGGGCGGACAGTGCAGCTGCACGAGGTCCAGCGTGTCGACACCCAGATTGCGGCGGCTCCGGTCGTTCCACGCGAGGAAGTTCTCCCGGTTGTACCCCTCCGTGGTCTGCGCCGGCAGCCGCCGCCCCATCTTCGTCGCCACGAAGACGCCGTCGCCGCGTTCCTTCAGGAATCGGCCGACGAGCGTCTCACTGCGACCGTCGCCGTACACGTCGGCGGTGTCGAAGAAGTCGACACCCGTGTCGGCCGCGGTGTGCAGCAGCGCGAGCGCCTCGCTCTCGTCCACCTCGCCCCAGTCGGCGCCGAGTTGCCAGCAACCCAGCCCCACGACGCCGACCTCGCGGTTCAACCTGCCTGCGATTCGCTTCTCCACGAACCGAAGCCTAATGCGCTAGTAGCAGTTCTGCGTATTGCCGTAGGGCCCGAGGTAACCACCCCAGTACAGGTTCGCCTGTGTTTCGAAGACATTCGCCTGCCAGGCGTTGCCCGCGACCTTCCACGAGTAGCCGGACGCGATCGCGTAGGAGCTCAGGAACGATCCGTACGACGAGAAGAACGTCGTCTGCCACGTGTGCACGGCCTCGTGCTTGAGCAACTGGTGCGAGTAGTTTTCGGCCGTTCCCGTGCCGAACCGACCGCGGAGGCTTATCTTCTGCTCCGCTTCGCACGTGGTGAGCCGGTTGAGCCTCTCCTTGTCCTGTGGGAAGAAGAAGTAGTCACCGATCGTGATGGGCTGGCCGGTGGGCGCCGGGGTGAAGCCGAAGCACACCCGCTGACGGTTGCTCGTCGCGCATTCCAGGCCGAACTTCTGCACCAGCAGGTACGCGGCGCCGTTCGAGCCGTTGCCGATGTTCTGCCAGTTGTACTGGAAATCCGGCATCCACACGTTGGACACCGCACTCGCGACCGGTGAGTACACCTTGCCGGCCATGTTGGACATGGAGACGCGGAACTCCCACTTCACCCCGACCGGCCGCTGGTGCAGGTAGTCACTCGTGCGGTTGGTGGTGGACATCGGGTACCACGGGCCGTTGTCGGACGCGTTGCGGTACTCGAGCGAGTAGAGGACGCCCGCTGTCGGGCTCGCACCCCACGAGATGTTCACTTTCGGGGTGTCGCGCTCGGGCGCGGCGGAGATCCACGAGGGTGCGACCGGGAGCGGCGGCAGGGGTTTCACCGTCACGGTGTTCGACGGGTTGCCCTGCCCTGCCTCGTTCGCCCCGCGCACGTAGAACGAGTAGTTGTAGCCGTTGAGCAAGCCGGTGGCGTTGAACGACGTGCCGTGCACCGGGTTCGGGAAGTAGAACCAGCTCGTCTGCCCCTGTGGCTGGAAGTAGACCCAGTAGTAGTCGGCTCCACTGCTCGGGTTCCAGCTGAGCTGCGCACGCCCGTCCCCGGCGCTCGCCGACAGCCCGCTCGGCGCGGAAGGCAAGGGCTGGAACGGTTTCGCACTGACCACGTTGGACGGTGGACTCTGCCCGCCGAGGTTCGCCGCCGTCACCCGGAACTCGTAGTTGAACCCGTTGAGCAGACCGGTCGCGGTGAACGACGTACCGCTCGCCGGGTACTGGAAGTAGTACCACTGGCTGTGGCCCTGCGGCCGGAAGTACACCCAGTAGTACACCGGACCACTCGGGCTCGCGTTCCAGGTCAGCGTCACCTTCTTGTCGCCCGCGACGGCACGCAGGTTCGACGGAGCGGCCGGCGGTGGTGGCACCGGCGTTGCCGCCACCACGTTCGACGCACCGCTCTCCCCCGCGACGTTGCCGGAGATCACCCGGAACTCGTAACGGTGACCGTTCGCGAGCGGCTTCACGGTGTGCGCCCACGCCTGCACGGGCAGCGGAAGTCGTTGCCACCCGGCCTGTCCCGCGGTCGTGTCGCGGTACTCGACCCAGAAGTACGTGGCGTGCTCGACCGCGTTCCAGCCGAGGCCCACCTCGCCGTTGCCCGCGATCGCCGTCAACGAAGCGGCAGCAGGTCGCGGCGGCAACGGCCGTGCGCTCACAACCGGGGTCGCCTTGCTGTCACCGGCCGAGTTCGTCGCGGACACCTTGAACTCGTAGGTGTGCCCGTTGGTCAACGGCTCCAGCGTCGCCGTAGGCGATCCGAACGGCACGTCGAGCTTGCGGAAGCCCTCACCGATCGACGCGTCGCGGTAGTAGACCCAGTAGTAGACACTCCCCGACGGCGACGCGGTCCAGTTCAGCACCACCCTGCCGTTGCCGGGTGACGCCGTCAGGTTCGTTGGCGGAGCAGGCAGTCCACCGCGCGACGTGATGCTGACGGTGTTGGAGACGGGCCCGAGCCCAGCCGCGTTCTCCGCGCGCACCTGGAATTCGTAGACGTGGCTGTCGCGCAGCCCTTCCCAGCTCATCGTGGTCTGGTCGGTCGGGTAGGTGGCGCGCGTGAACGCGGTCTCGCCCGCCGTCACGTCCCGCCGGTAGACCCAGTAGTAGAGGTTCGGCCCGGCCGAGTCCCACTGCAGGTCGATGCTGCCGTCACCGGCCGCTCCGCCCTTCAGGTTGGCGGGAGCGGCGGGCAGCGCGTAGCTCGCGGTGGCCGACCGGACGTCGGAGGCGGGACCGTCACCGGCGAGGTTGGTCGCCGCGATCTTGAACTCGTAGACGTGCCCGTGCGTCAGCCCACCGGCGGTGAACTTCGCCTCACCCGCCGGGTAGGGCAGCTTGGTGAAGCCCTGTCCAGCGGTGACGTCCCGCTGGTAGATCCAGTAGTAGACGCTCGGCAACGCGGTCCAGCCGAGTTCGATCTCACCGGACGGCTTCGGCGTCGCGGTGAGGCCGGTGACCTTGGCGGGCAGCGGCGGCATCGGCTTCGCGGACACCACCGCGCTCGCCGCGCCCTCGCCGCCGTTGGTGATCGCGGAGACCTTGAACTCGTAGGTGTGACCGTTGGCGAGCAGACCCGCCGTGAACGACGCACCGGTCGTGATCGGGTACTCCAGCTTGGTGAAGTTCTCCTCGCCGGCTGTCACGTCGCGCTGGTAGATCCAGTACCATGCGTTGGGCACGGCGCTCCAGTTCAACGCGACCGTGCCGTCGCCCGGTGTGGCGGTCAGGCCGACGGGCGCGGCCGGTGCGTCGTACCGGGCCGTCGCCTGCACAACAGCGCTCGCCGGACCCTCACCGCCCGCGTTGATCCCGCTCACCTTGAACTCGTAGACGTGGTCCTTCAGCAGCAGACCCGGCTGGAAGCTCGCGCCGTCGGTGATCGGGTACTCCAGCTTGATGAAGCTCTCACCCGCCGTCACGTCCCGCTGATACACCCAGTACCAGAGGTTCTCGCCGGCAGAGTTCCACTGCAGCTTCACGCTTCCATCGGACTGCGCGACCGCGGTCAGGCCGGTGGGCGCGGCAGGCTTGTCCCAGCGAGCCGTCACGGACACGACTGCCGACCGTCCCGACTCGACGTTGAACCGGTTGATCGAGCTGACCGCGAATTCGTAGACGTGCCCGTTCTGCAGCAGGCCCGGCTGCGCGGTGGTGCCGTCCGCGACCGGGTACGTGAGCCGTTTGAAGTCGGTCTCGCCGGCCGTCACATCGCGCTGATAGACCCAGTACCAGAGGCCATCTCCCGCGGACGCCCACTGGAGCTTCACGCTGCCGTCGGACTGCGCGGCGGCGGTCAGACCGGTCGGCACGGGCGGTGGCGCGACCCGCACGACGGCCTGGACGACGTTGGACGGGCCGCTCTGGCCACCGCCGTTGCGTGCCAGGACCTTGAACTCGTAGGTGTGACCGGGGACGAGGTCGGTCACGGTGAAGCTGGTGTTGCTCGGGCTCGGGAACCACACCTCGCTGAAGTCGGCGTCGTTCGCGGTGACGTCCCGCTTGTAGATCTGGTACTGCGCGTTGCCGGTCACGGCGTCCCATTGCAGCGCCACGTCCGCGTCCGAACCCGGGGTGGCGCGGAGGTTCGTCGGTGCGGGCGGCGGCGTGACGTGTGCGGTGACGCTGACCGTCGAGGAGAAAGCGCCTTCGCCGTTCGCGTTGGTCGCGGACACCTTGAACTCGTAGGTGTGCCCGTCCCGCAGCCCGCCGAGGCCGTGCTCACCGGCGGCGTCCTGGTTGGGAGAGCGCGCGAAGTGCGTCTGCCCGGCCGTGACGTCCCGCTGGTAGACCCAGTACTTCAGGCCGTTCTGGGCGTTCCAGGTGACCTTGCCGCCGCCCTCGCTGTTGGTCGTCGCCGCGACTCCGGACGGTGCGCCGGGCACGGTCGACGGGTCCGGCGTCGCGGGTGGCCACGGCATGTCGACGAACCGGGGCCGGTAGATCCGCGCGTCGGTGTAGTTGTCCTCGTTGTTGAGGCTGTTGTTGTTGTAAGACACCAGAAGCGTGCCTGGGCTCGCTTGTTCCTGGTGCAGCTGCACGTCGTAGGGGAACTGCCAGCTGGTGCTGCTCTCCGGCTCCGGCGCCTTGTACAGGTACGTAGGCCCGGTGAACGGTCCGGTCGGACTGGGCGCGGTGTACGCGGCGAGCCACGGACCGAAGGGCGTGTTGCCGTCGTGCGTGGCGAGCACGAACTGATTGCCGTTGCGCACCACGGAGAACGCGGTGCCGGCGCCCGAAAGCAGGCGTGCGGACTGGCTCTCGTCAGCGACGAACGTGGTGCCGTTCCAGAACTGCCACGCGCCGCCGAGGCCCGTCGTCCTGGCGACGTGGGCGAACTTGTAGCCGTCGACGTCCTCAGTGCCGTAGACGTAGTCGTATCCGCCGTCCGACACGATCGCCGAGCCCCAGCCGACCTTCTTGTCCAGGGTCAGGTCGGTGACGCTGGTGACGGCGAGCGCGGGCAGCGAGAACGTCACCAGCGCGGTGCCGACCCTGGCGAAGCCGAGCGGACCTTCGCCGGCCTTGCTGTAGCGCCCGTACAGCGCTTTCAGCACGCCGTCCTGCACCTTGGCCGCGCCGATCCAGTAGAACTCGTCCGGGTTGGTGGCGTTGACCAGCGAGGTGGGACTCGCCGCCGTGCCGCCGTGCAGGGTCTGCACGAGCTGGTTGCCCTGCTGCACGACGATCGAGTTGTGGATGAAGGGCGCGGACTTCGGCCGTGAGTGGTCCGCGTTGACCGTGCCGAGGAACGTGTCGGAGAACAGCCACGCGACGCGGCCGTCGGGCAGTTGCACCGAGACCGTGCTGTCGGCGCCGGTCCAGTGCCCGCCTTGATCGCCATAGGTGTTGAACATGGCGTTGAGGTCGGACGCCGGTGGCGCGGCATGGCTCGGTGGCACCACGAGCACGCCCAGCATCAGCAAAAGCGACAGCAGGAACCGACGTCTCATGGCGTACCCCCAGGTCACCGACGAAGCTGAGGGACTGTACATACGAGACGAGCGCGGGCGACAGCGCCCGAACGGTCCTATCGCGGGTGGATCAAGGCGCGATCAGCCCAGTCGGCTTGCGGCGCACGTGCAGCCGGTAGCCGACCGGAAAGCTCAGCCCGCCGACCGACGCGATCGCGCGCTCGGCGACCGCGGCCGAGAACTCGATGCGCAGCACCGATTCCAGGTCCGCCCGACTCTCGAAGCGCCACTCGGTGGTGACGCGGGTGAGCGAGAACCCGTTGTCCGCGAAGAACTTCTCGACGGCGGCGGGGTTGTAGCGCGGTTCGTCGGCCCGCAGCCACGGCCCGTACGGATCGGCCGCGCCGTCCAGGTCGACGATCGCGAGCGCGCCACCGGGCCGCAGCACCCGGTCCGCCTCGCGCAGCCCCGGTTCGCAGCCAGGCCCGAAGAAGTAGGCGGTGCGGGCGTGCACCAGATCGGCGGAGGCGTCGTCGAGCGGCAGGCCCTGCGCGGGACCGGAGACGACGCGGGCGTTCGGCAGCTGGGCGACCCGGTGCCGGGCGCGCACGACGAGCGGCGGATGTGGTTCGACGCCCGTGACGGACTTCGCGGTGCGGGCGAAGATCGGCAGGTGGAAGCCGTCGCCGCAGCCGACGTCCACGACATCGAGATTGCCGAACGGACACTCGTCACTGATCGCCGTCCAGATCGCGCCGTGCACGTCCTGCGCGCGATTCTCGACCTCGTAGACGTCAGGCCAATGCCAGATGTTCGGGCTCGGCACGACCTCTGCCGGACGCACCGCGTTCAGCGCCGCCCGCACGAATCCCCTCACCAAGACACTGTAGAGCCTCGTTTTGCCGGTTACCGTTCGAATTCGTCCAACTACGGCGTAGCGTTGATCGCATCTCTCCCCTGCAGGAGGCGGCAGTGTCGATCGCGCCCAACACACCCCAGCTCGCGCCGTTGCTGTCCGGAAGTCCGTGCTGGGCCGAGCGGGCCGTCGACGACCTCAAGGCCGCGATCGAGTTCTACACCGGCCTGTTCGGCTGGCACTACGCCGACGACGCCGGCTACACCGTGGCGATGGTCGACGGCATCCCCGTCGCCGGACTGCCGCAGGGCGAGCCGGAACCGTGGCGGCTGTACCTGGTCACGCCCCACGCGCGCGCCACCGCGGAGAAGGCGTTCCACCTCGGCGGCTCCGTGCTGCGCAATCCCGAGGACGCCGCCGACCACACCCAGAGCACCGTGATCGCCGACCCGACCGGCGCCGTCGTCGGGTTCCGGCACGTGCCACCGGACTGGCGGTTCGGGACGGGTGGGCACGGCGCCTACGCGTGGGCAGAGCTGAACACCCGCGACGGCGCGGCGGCCGACGAGTTCTTCGGCGAGCTCTGCCACTACGACATCACGCAGATCGGCGACGGCCACCGGCTGGACTACGCGTCGTGGTCCGTCGAGGGCACCGAGGTGATCGGCCGCCAGAAGATGGGCCGCGAGTTCCCGTACGCGGAGCGGTCGCACTGGATGGTGTACTTCAACGCCGCGCCCGAGATCGGCACCGACTCGGTGGCGTACCGGGTGCTGGAGCTCGGCGGCCGGGTGACCGTCGAGCCCTACGACACCCCGTACGGGCGCATCACCGTCGTCGAGGACCACGCGGGTGCGGCGTTCTCGGTGATCGACCAGTCACGCGTGATCGAGGCCGGGCCGCGCATCGAGGCGGACGACCCGTACGACGACTGACGGGCGTTGCTACTGCACGAACAGGTGCAGCAGCAGCCAGGACGCGACGGCGGACGGCAGGAGCGAGTCCATCCGGTCCATGATCCCGCCGTGGCCGGGCAGCAGCGTGCCCATGTCCTTGATGCCGAGGTCGCGCTTGATCAGCGACTCGACCAGGTCGCCCGCGGTGGCCGTGACGACGAGCGCGGCGCCGAACAGCACGCCGTGCCACCACTGGCCGTCGAGCAGCGTGGTGACCGTGACCGCGCCACCGGCCATGCCCGCGATCAACGACCCGGCGAAGCCCTCCCAGGACTTCTTCGGGCTGATCGTCGGAGCCATCGGGTGCTTGCCGAGGAAGACACCGGCCGCGTAACCGCCGACGTCCGACAGCACGACGCCGATGAGGAACGCGAACGCGCGCCCCGCGCCGTCCTTCTCCGGCACGACGAGCATGGCCGCGAACGCCGCCATCAACGGCACGTACGCGATGGCGAAGACGGACGCGCTGAGGTCGCGCAGGTAGCCGTCGGAACCACCGCGGAACCGCCAGGCCATGCACACCAGGATGGTGATCACGAACGCCGTCGTGATGCCCGCGCGTTCGAACGGCCAGGAGAGCCAGATGATCGCCTGGCCACCGATCAACGCCGGCCACAGCGCGACGTTGTAGTCCTTCTTCTTCAGCTCGGTCGCGAGTTCCCACGTCGCCACCGCCGCGGCTGCCGCGACGATGGCGATGAAGGTCTGCCGGACGGTCAGCAACGACGCGATGACCACGGCGCCGAGCCCGACGCCGACCAGGATCGCCGAGCGCAGGTCACGGCCCGCGCGCGACGGCTTCGACGCGGGCACCTCCGCGGGACCGCCTGCCACCTGTGCTCCCATCACGACCTCCGCCCGGCCAGGGCACTCACGCCTGCGGCGCGAACTCGGCCGGGCGAATCCAACAGGAACATCAGACTTCGAGAAGCTCGGCTTCCTTGTGCTTCACCAGCTCGTCGACCTGCGCGGTGTACTTGTGGGTCAGAGCGTCGAGCTCCTTCTCACCACGCGCGCCGTCGTCCTCGCCGACCTCGCCGTCCTTGACGAGCTTGTCGATCTCTTCCTTCGCCTTGCGACGGACACCGCGGACGGAGACGCGCGCGTCCTCGCCCTTCTGCTTCGCGACCTTGACCATGTCCCGGCGGCGCTCCTCGGAGAGCTGCGGGATGACGATGCGGATGATCGTGCCGTCGTTGCTGGGGTTGACGCCCAGGTCGGAGTCCCGGATCGCCTTCTCGATCGCGTTCAGCTGGCTCGTGTCGTACGGCTTCACGACCGCCATGCGCGCCTCGGGGACCGTGATGCTGGCCATCTGGTTCAGCGGCGTCATCGAGCCGTAGTAGTCGATGTGAATGCGGTTGAACATCGAGGGAGTCGCACGACCGGTTCGGACGGAGGAGAGGTTCTCCTTCGCGACCGAAACCGCCTTTTCCATCTTCTCCTCGGCGTCGAGGAGGGTCTCGTCGATCACGACTGCTCCTTGCTCTGCGTGTACGTGCCCGAATCCCGGTCTGGTCTGAGATCCCACCAGGTCTAGAAGGCCGGACGGCCACCGGGGGTGCTCACCAGGGTGCCGATCTTCTCACCACGCACCGCGCGCGCGATGTTCCCCTCGGTGAGGAGGTTGAAGACGAGGATCGGCATGTTGTTGTCCATGCAGAGGCTGAAGGCCGTGGCATCGGCGACGTTGAGGCCGCGCTCCAGCACCTCGCGGTGGGTGATGTTGTCGAACATCAGCGCGTCCGGGTCGATCTTGGGGTCGGCCGTGTAGACACCGTCGACGGCCTTGGCCATCAGGACGATCTCGCAACCGATCTCCAGCGCGCGCTGGGCGGCGGTGGTGTCCGTGGAGAAGTACGGCAGGCCGGCGCCGCCACCGAAGATCACGACGCGGCCCTTGTCCAGGTGGCGCATCGCACGGCGGGGGATGTAGGACTCGGCGACCTGCGTCATCTGGATGGACGTCTGCACGCGGGTGTCGATGCCGTGCTCGCGTTCCAGGAAGTCCTGCAGGGCGAGGCAGTTCATGACCGTGCCGAGCATGCCCATGTAGTCGGCGCGCGACCGGTCCATGCCGCGTTGCTGGAGCTCGGCCCCGCGGAAGAAGTTGCCGCCACCGATCACGACGGCAACCTGCACGCCGGAGCGGACGACGGCCGCGATCTGCTTGGCGACCGTCTGGACGACGTCGGGATCAACACCGACGCCACCGCCGCCGAACATCTCGCCACCGAGCTTGAGCATCACCCGGTTGTAGCCGTGGCTACCTTCTTCGCTCACTGGTCCCTCACCTCGCGCGATTGGGAAGTCTTGGACACGCCAAGGGCGGGGTCGCTGGTGCCTGCAACCCCGCCCTCATGCGAATCAGCTCTGGCCGACCTCGAACCGAGCGAAACGGGTAACCGTCACGCCGGCCTCGTCCAGAAGAGCCTTGACCGTCTTCTTGCTGTCCGTCACGGAAGCCTGCTCGAGGAGCACGACGTCCTTGAAGAAGCCGTTGACGCGACCCTCGACGATCTTGGGGAGCGCGCCCTCGGGCCTGCCCTCCTCGCGAGCGGTCTCCTCGGCGATGCGACGCTCGTTGGCGACGAGCTCCTCGGGAACCTCGTCACGGGTGACGAACTTCGGGCGCATCGCGGCGATCTGCATCGCGGCACCCTTGGCGACCTCGGCGTTGTCACCGGTGTACTCGACCAGCACGCCGACGGCGGGCGGCAGGTCGGCGGCGCGCTTGTGCAGGTAGACCGAGACGGTCCCGTCGAAGTCGACGGCCTTCGCCAGCTCGAGCTTCTCGCCGATCTTGGCGGAGAACTCCTGGACCAGCGCGTCCACGGTCTTGCCGTCGACCTCGATGGCCTTGAGGGCCTCGACGTCGGCGACCTTGTTGGCCTTGGCGATCGCGACGATCTCGTCCGCGAGGGCGATGAAGTCGGCGTTCTTGGCGACGAAGTCGGTCTCGCAACGCAGCTCGACCATCGCGCCGTCCTGCACGGCGACGAGGCCGTTGGACGTGGTGCGCTCGGCGCGCTTGCCGACGTCCTTGGCGCCCTTGATGCGCAGGATCTCGACGGCCTTGTCGAAGTCGCCGTCGGCCTCGTCCAGCGCCTTCTTGCAGTCCATCATGCCGGCGGCGGTCAGCTCGCGGAGCTTCTTGACGTCCGCGGTGGTGTAGTTCGCCATCGTTTTCCTTCTGCGATGTACGCGCTTAGGTCACGCGGCGCCCGCTGGTGTGCGGGCGCCGCGTGGGGGAGATCAGGACTGGACGGGCTGCTCGGCCGGGGCCTCGGCCGAGGTGTTGGTCAGGAGCTCCTGCTCCCACTCCGCCAGCGGCTCGTCGCTCGCGACCTCGGGCTTGTCCTGGCCCTCGGCGGCGTCGCGGCGGGCACCGGAGCGCTGCATCAGACCGGCGGCGGCGGCCTCGGCCACGACCTTGGTCAGCAGGGCCGCGGAACGGATCGCGTCGTCGTTACCCGGAATCGGGTAGTCGACCTCGTCCGGGTCGCAGTTGGTGTCGAGGATCGCGACGATCGGGATGTTCAGCTTGCGAGCCTCACCGACCGCGATGTGCTCCTTCTTGGTGTCCACGATCCACACGGCGCTGGGCACCTTGGACATGTCGCGGATACCGCCGAGCGTGCGCTCCAGCTTGTCCTTCTCGCGGTTCATCATCAGGATTTCCTTCTTGGTGAAACCCTGGAAACCGCCGGTCTGCTCCATCGACTCCAGCTCCTTGAGCCGCTGAAGCCTCTTGTGCACCGTCGTGAAGTTGGTGAGCATGCCGCCCAGCCAGCGCTGGTTGACGTAGGGCATGCCGACGCGGAGCGCCTCGTTGGCGATGGCCTCCTGCGCCTGCTTCTTGGTGCCGATGAACAGGATCGACCCGCCGTGCGCGACCGTTTCCTTGACGAACTCGAAAGCCCGGTCGATGTAGGTCAGCGTCTGCTGCAGGTCGATGATGTAGATGCCGTTGCGCTCGGTGAAGATGTAGCGCTTCATCTTCGGGTTCCAGCGCCGGGTCTGGTGCCCGAAGTGCACGCCGCTGTCAAGCAGCTGCTTCATGGTTACGACGGCCATGGCCGGTTCGCACCTCATCTGTCGGACGCGCCAGGTCTCGCCTTTGCGCGTCGGTTCGGTTTGTGCCTCCGGCCGGGTCGGCCTTCAGCCCTGGTGCCGTGGCCGCCGTCCGCACCCGCGGAGCATCTCTGCACCGTCAGGACCGTCGGACGTCGTGACTCGACCCTGCTGGGATCAGCCGGTCGGATCTGCGTTGGCACGCGAAGTCGTCCCGCGCACAGACGGGACGCGCCCAAAAGTCTACTCCCCAACCCCGACAAACTTCGAATCGCCCCTCAAGCGCAGGTGGCAGTTGTCCACAACCGGCGAGTAATCCACAGTTCCCCGATCACCGCTGGTCCCCAGGGTGTCCCTTGGCCGACCGTTGACCCATGCCCCTCCTCCCCACCGCCCTGCTGCTCACGACCCTCCTGACCC
>NZ_MUYM01000058.1 GCF_002150765.1 Lentzea kentuckyensis | reverse complement strand
ATGCAAAAGACGTTTGCGGACGACCGCAAACGTCTTTTGCATAAGGGTGGGTTTGTGCAGGTCAGCGGGTTGCGGTCAGAAGGCCTTCACGTCGAGGTAGGCGCCGAACGTGCCGAGCCAGTGGTCGGCCATGTAGCCGTGGCCGCCGAACACGTAGGTCCACCCGGCCTCGCGGTGGGCGGCCGAAGCGGTCCGGGCCAACTCGACGTAGCGGTGCCCGGCCGGCAGCGCCTCGGCGATGGCCTCCCAGTTCCAGGCGCGCGACAGGGCGAGGCCCGCGAGGTGTGAGCCGTAGGGGTCGCCGGGATCGTCGACCGGGTAGGGCTCGCGCAGCACGCGCCACCGGTCCGACTCGAGCTCCGGCAGGTAGGCGTCCAGCCACGCGGCGAAGTCCGGGCCGTCCAGCGCGCGGCGCATCAGGTCGGCCGTCGTCAGCGCGGGCGAGAGGAAGTCGGCGGCGTCCGGCTCGAACCCGCCGTACGCGACCTCGTCCCGGTGCCACCGCAGGGCGGCGTCGACGCAGGCGGAGGCCAGTTCGGAGTCGCCGGTCACCTGGGCGGCGTCGAACACCAGGCCGGTCGCGAAGGCGGTGTTGCTGTGGGTGCCCGTCCGGATCGGCAGGCGGGCCGCCGAGACCCACTCCAGCCACCGGTTGCGCAGCACGTCCGCGATCGGCGCCACCGACCACGGCAGGCCGGACGTCCGCAGTTCCGCGTCGAGCAGCAGCAGCCACGCCCAGCCGTAGGGGCGCTCCCAGTACCGCCCGGCCGGCGAGGCGAAGAACTCGGCCTCCACGGCGCAGTTCTCGTGCGTGATCAGCTTGTCCAGGGCGTCCCGGGCCAGGTCGGCGCCGGCGATCGACGGGCGCAGGCGCAGCAGGCGCACGGCGAGCCACGTCTGGTGCACGCAGGAGTGCCAGTCGAACGACCCGGCGAACACGGGATGCAGCACCCGCTGCGGCACCAGCCGGTGGTCGCCGTCGATGACGTGCGTCCAATGCACCGGGTGGTCGCGCTGGATGTTGTCGATCGCGATGGCCAGCAGCCGGGTCGCGGTGCTGTCATCCAATCGGGTGGCGTTCATGGCCCACATCATGCAGGGCGATGTCTCAACTGGGCAGAGGTCGATGGTTGACAAGTAACAGACTTCACCCCGCCGGACGCACGCGCTGACAAGCCCGTCGCACGACTGACAGGCCCGGCCCGGTCTCTCAGTGTGGGACAACTAGGATGAGCAGCGTGAACTGGACCGTGGACGTGCCCATCGACACGCTTCCCGAGCTTCCGCCGCTGCCTCCCGAGATGCGCAAGCGCCTGGACGACGCCCTGTCGCGCCCGGCTGCCCAGCAGCCCGAATGGCCCGACGCCGAACAGGTGCGTCGTGTGCGGACCGTGCTCGAGAGCGTGCCGCCGATCACCGTGCCCGCCGAGATCGACCGGCTGCACACGCAACTGGCGCAGGTCGCGAACGGTGAGGCGTTTCTCCTGCAGGGCGGTGACTGCGCGGAGACGTTCGCGGACAACACCGAGCCGCACATCCGCGCGAACATCCGGACCCTGCTGCAGATGGCCGTGGTGCTGACCTACGGCGCGAGCCTGCCCGTGGTGAAGGTCGGCCGCATCGCCGGCCAGTACGCCAAGCCGCGTTCGTCGAACATCGACGCGCTCGGCCTGCCGTCCTACCGCGGCGACATCATCAACTCCCTGGTCGCCACGCCCGAGGCCAGGATCCCCGACCCGGGCCGCATGATCCGCGCGTACGCCAACGCCGGCGCGGCCATGAACCTGCTGCGGGCGCTCACCGGCGCGGGTCTCGCCGACCTGCACCGCGTGCACGACTGGAACCGCGACTTCGTGCGCACCTCGCCCGCGGGTGAGCGCTACGAGGCACTGGCCGGCGAGATCGACCGCGGCCTGAAGTTCATGTCGGCGTGCGGCGTGAACGACCAGTCGCTGCACGGCACGGAGATCTTCGCCTCGCACGAGGCGTTGCTCCTCGACTACGAGCGCGCGCTGCTGCGCCTCGACACGACGGGCGACGAGCCGCGGCTCTACGACCTGTCCTCGCACTTCGTGTGGATCGGTGAGCGCACCCGTCAGCTCGACGGCGCGCACATCGCGTTCGCGGAGATGCTGGCGAACCCGATCGGGCTCAAGATCGGCCCGACGACGTCGCCCGAACTGGCCGTCGAGTACGTCGAGCGCCTCGACCCGCACAACCGGCCGGGCCGCCTGACGCTCATCTCGCGCATGGGCAACCAGAAGGTCCGCGACGTGCTGCCCGCCATCATCGAGAAGGTCGAGGCGAGCGGCCACAAGGTCATCTGGCAGTGCGACCCGATGCACGGCAACACGCACGAGTCGAGCACCGGCTACAAGACCCGGCACTTCGACCGGATCGTCGACGAGGTCCAGGGCTTCTTCGAGGTGCACCGCCGCCTCGGCACGCACCCCGGCGGCATCCACATCGAGCTCACGGGTGAGGACGTCACCGAGTGCCTCGGTGGCGCGCAGGAGATCTCCGACGACGACCTCGCCGGCCGCTACGAGACGGCGTGCGACCCGCGCCTGAACACGCAGCAGTCGCTGGAGCTCGCGTTCCTCGTCGCCGAGATGCTGCGCTCGTAGGTCTTTGCTGAAGACGAGCTGAAGAACGAAGGGCCCCGCGTCGAGAACGCGGGGCCCTTCGCCTTTCCCTGCCTAGAGGCCGACGATCGTGATCTCGGTACCGCGCTTCACGCGGGTGCGCGGCGGGATCGACTGGTTCACGACGGTCGCGTTGTTGCTCTTGTTGAACTCGACCTTCACCTTCAGGCCGGCTCGTTCGAGCTCCTCCTTGGCTTCGCGCACCTTCTGCCTGGTCACGTCGGGAACCTCGACCTCGCGGTTGTTCTGGAAGAACACCGTGACGCGCTTGTTCCCCGTTCCCTCCAGCACCGTGCCGGCGGGCGGATCCGTCCGCGCCACGCGCGAGTCACCGTTCTCGGCGGCGTCGTCGCCGGTCGCCTCGACCGGCTCCAGCCCGGCGCGCTGCAGTTCCGCGAACGCCTCGTCCTTCGTCTTGCCCGCGACGTTCGGCACCGGTGTGCGCGGCGACGGTCCCTTGCTGAGCACGAGGGTCACCGGACTGTTGATCTTGAGCGAGGTGCCGGGACGCGGGTCCAGCGCCACGACCTTGCCGATCGGCACGGTGTCGTGGAACGCGTCCTTCGCGGGGTCCCTGACCGCCTTCAGGCCCGCTGCCTCGATCTCCTTGGTCGCGGCCTCCACCTCGGCGCCGACGTTGATGAACGGCACGAGGGGCTTGCCACGCGACACGATGAGCTTCACCGACTGGCCCTTGCGCAGCTCCGTGCCCGTGCCGGGATCGGAGCTGATGACCTGGCCGTTCGGCACGTCGTCCGACGGGACCTTGTCGATCAGCGCCGTCAGGTTCGCGCTCGCCATCAGCCGCACGGCGTTCGTCTCGGACTGGCCGACCACCTCCGGCACCGCCGTCCAGCGGCCCGCGCCGAGGTACCAGGAGAACAGGCCGACGATCAGCGCCAGCACGGCGACCACGGAGCCCCAGATGATGAAGAGCTTCTTGCGGCGCTTGCGCTCTTCCTCGACCGGGTCGACCTTGGGTTTCTTCTTCTGCGGGGGACGACGCCGTGGCTGCTCCGGCCGCTGCATCGTGCGGGTGCCCGCGATGCCGGGTGGAGGCGTCGGCGGGCCGGTGCTGATGGTCGTCATCGCCGAAGCCATCTGCTGGGCCACCGGCGGCTTCTGCACCACCGGCGTGGTCAGCTCGGCGGCCGACGGGGGAGTGGCGCCCACGGCGACCGGGACCGGCCGCATGACGACCGTCCTGTCGTTCTCGGGCGCGCTGCCGGGCACGGGCACCGGTTGCGGGGTGAGCCCCAGTTCCGCGCCCACCCGTTCGAGCTCGCCGAGGAACGCGTCGGCGTTCGGCGGCCGCAACGACGGATCCCGCCGCGTCGCCTTGCGCACCAGCGTGTCGAGCGCCAGCGGGATCTCCGGAACCGACGGGACGTCCGAGTTCACGTGCTGGTAGGCCACTGAGATGGCCGTCTCGCCGCGATACGGCGCCTGCCCCGCCAGCATCTCGTAGAGCACGATGCCGGCCGCGTAGACGTCACTGCGCGCGTCCGCGGCGCCCGTTTCCACCTGTTCAGGTGACAGGTAGGCAACGGTGCCGAGGATCTCGCTGTCGCTGGTGACGCCGTTCTCGCCGATCGCGCGAGCGAGCCCGAAGTCCGCCACCTTCACCTGGCCACCAGGCCCGATCAGCACGTTCTCCGGCTTCACGTCGCGGTGCACCAGCCCGGCGCGATGCGCGGCGCCCAACGCCGACAGCACCGGGCCGAGGATGCTCAACGCGATGGCGGGAACGAGCTTGCCGCGCTGATTGAGCAGGTCACGGAGGTTGCCGCCGTCGATCAGCTCCATCACCAGGTACACCTGGTCACCATCGACGCCCTGGTCGTGCACGGACACCACGGCCGGGTGATGCAACTGGGCCGCCGCGCGTGCTTCCCGTTCGAAGCGCGCGACGAACGCCGGGTCCGCCGTCAGGTGCGGATCCATCACCTTGATGGCCACATCGCGATCGAGGCGAGTGTCGCGACCTCGATACACGGTGGACATGCCACCGCGCGCGAGCACGGCGTCCACCCGGTAGCGCTGCTCCAGCAGTCCACCCATCACGTTCGAAACCGACCTCTCCACAGTGCGAGATGGTAAAGCTCAGGATGACCCGGTTGGCGGAAGGGCGTTCCCAGTTCGGTTATGGCATCGTGACCCCCGTGAGTGCGATTCCTGCCGCTGCGGATGTATTGGCTGCCGACCTGGAGGTTCTTCCTCTCCCCGAGGTGGCCGACCGAATGGGACTCCCGGTAACGCGGGTCCACCAACTGCTGCGCGACGGGCAACTGCTCGCCGTGCGGCGGGACGGCGTCCTCGTCGTTCCCGAAGCGTTCCTCGCCGCCGCAACCGTGGTGAAGGGGCTTCCCGGCACCATCACGGTGCTGCGCGACCAGAACTTCTCCACGGACGAGATTCTGCGCTGGCTCTTCACGGAGGACGAGAGCCTCCCTGGCACTCCGATCGAAGCATTGCGCGGAGACCGTGGGCGTGAGGTAAAGCGACGCGCGCAAGCCATGGGCTTCTAGTTCACCCGATGCAGCGGTTCCAGGCGTCTCCGCAAGCGGGAGACGCCTGGAACCCCTGAACTGGTGGGCATGATCATCAAGACTCTGCTCGCCGGCGTCACCGCTGTCGGGCTGCTCCTCTCGCCGGTCGCCGCCACTGCCGCGCCGGCCGTGCACGCCAAGCCGACCACCCTGGAACTCGACGCGGGTGGCGCCAAGGTGAAGCTGAAGAAGGGCAACCAGCTCCAGATCAAGGGCAAGCTCGGCGCCCAGGGCGAGCGTCAGCTGACCCTCGGGCTCGACGTGTTCGCCCAGGTCAGGGTCGGTGCCTCGGCCTGGTCCAGCATCTACACCAAAAACTGCCAGCCGAACTCGACGTTCACCGCGAAGCTCACCATCGACGCGTCCGCCGACCTGCGTCTCTACTTCCCCGGCACGAGCGTCTACGCCTCCGCGACGTCCAACATCGTCGGAGTGGTGATCATCTAAAGCGGGATTCATCTCGTCATCGCACGCGCGAGCAGTGCCCGGCCGGCTCCGGGCACTGCGACCGCGAGCCTCCTGGCGTTCGGCACCGCCACCCGTCGCCACAGCACCTCGCAGCCGACGAGCGCGAGGATGTCGCGATACAGCGTGTACGCGGTCCGCATACAGGGCCGCGACGACGGCGACAGCATCGCGATCCCCGGCTCAGCCGACTGATATATCGCATACGAGTGCGCGACGAGGTCGTCGAGCGCCCTTTGCACCCGGTCGTTTGCGCGACGATGGCGACGACACCATTGCAACAGGTCGCGGTCGACGCCGTGCGCGCCGAGGACGTCCTGCGGCAGGTAGACCCGGCCGCGGTCGAGGTCCTCACCGACGTCGCGCAGGAAGTTCGTCAGCTGGAACGCCACCCCGAGCCGCGCCGCGTACGGGTCGGCCTCCGCGCGGGGCACGACGGTGCCGAGCACCGGCAGCATCTGCAGCCCGATGACCTCCGCCGAGCCGTGCATGTAGACGTCGAGCGCGTCGAGGTCGGCGTACTCGGTGACGTCGAGGTCCATCCGCATCGACGCGAGGAAGTCCGTGAACAGCGACCGGTCGATGTCGTAGCGGTGCATGGTGTCCGCCAGCGCGTGCAGGACCGGGTTCGACGGTTCCTTGTCGAGCAGCCTCTCGAGCCGGTCGAGCTCGCCCGCGCGGTCGTCGACCCCGGCCGCGTCGACGATCTCGTCGGCCCACCGCGCGAACGCGTACAGCGCGTGCACCGCGGGCCGTTGTTCGGGCCGCAGCAGGGTCGTGGCCAGGAAGAACGTCTTGCCGTACCGGGCGTTCACCCGGCGGCAGGCGGCATAGGCGGAGGCCAGGCTCGCTGTGCCTGGGCTTGTTCGCAGCGGGCTCATTCGTAGCGGGTGGACAGGCCGAACGGGTCCGGCTTCACCAGCGACCGCGCCGCCAGCACCGACACCATCAGTGCGAAGAGCAGGTAGCCCCACGAGTACAGGGCCGTGTCGCCGTTCGGGAACGTCACCAGCAGCAGGAACACCGACGCGACCGTCATCGTGACGAGCGCTCCCGTGCTCCACGCGAACCCGGCGGCGAGCGCCAGCGGCCAGCTGAAGTACCACGGCAGCGTCGCGGGGGAGAGCAGCGCGACGGCCAGCATCGTGAGCGTGCCGCGCCGGATGCCGTCGCGGACGTCACCGTCACGAGCCGCCCACCACTGCGTGTACGCGATCCAGATCAGCACCACCGAACCGAGCGCCCGCGCGACGCCGATGAAGATGCCGCCGTCGACGTAGACGAACCAGTTCACGACCATGCGCACGAAGTCGCCGACCGCGCTGGGGATCGACAGCCAGTTGATGATCATCGACGAACTGCGCAGCGCGGGGATCCAGCCGAGGCTCACCCCGGCGATCAGCGTGCACACGGCGAACGTCCCGAGGAATGCCGCCAGACCGGGCAGGAGCGCCTTGCGGAACTGGGTGCGCTTGTCGCCCTCGAGCCGCGCCGCCCAGATCCAGACGAGGAACGGCACGATCACGACCGCCGTCGCCTTCACCGAGAACGCGAGTGCGAGCAGCACGAACCCGAGCACGTGCCTGCGGTCGAGCACCAGCAGCACGCCCGCGGCCATCAGCCCGATCATCAGCAGGTCGTTGTGCGCGCCGCCGACCAGGTGGATCAGCAGCAACGGGTTCGCCGCCACCAGCCACAGCGCGATCGCCGACCTGCCGCCGAGGTGCCGGCTCAGGCCCGGCAGCGCCCAGCACAGCAGCACCAGCCCGCCCGCGAGCGCGACCCGCATCGCGACGACGCCGAGGATCACACTCGCGTTGGTCGCCCACACGATCGCCTTGGCGACCAGGATGAACAACGGCCCGTACGGCGCCGGCGTGTGCTGCCAGACCCAGCTGACGTTCTCGCTGAGCGTGCTCTGCAGCACGGACGGACCGACCACGTACGGGTCGTACCCGGTCAGCGCGAGCTGGCCCTGCGCCAGGTAGCTGTAGATGTCCTTGCTGAACAGCGGCGGCGCGAACAGCAGCGGCAACGTCCAGACCGTCACCGCGACCAGCACCGCGAAGTCGTCGATCTCACCCCACCGCACGAGCCTGCCGAGCCGGACCCACGCCCAGACGACGAGGCCCAGGCCCAGGTACAGCACCATGCTCGCGAGGTCGTGACCGTGGCCGTAGCGCAGCCAGCTCAGCCCGACCTGGGCGAGCAGGGGGTCACGCTCGAGGATCGCGCCCGCACCCATGCCGCCCAGCGCGATCAGCGCCACGCCCAGCAGGCCGAGCATGGTCGTGCGGATGGGGATGGCGTAGGTGTTCGCGCGCACGACTGGATGAAGCTCCTGTGGAGACGCCTCGGAGCTCGTGCGGGGGAGGGACGGAGTTGCTGCCATCGCCCGAACATCGTTGCACAAGGCGCGGAAGCGTCAGCAAGCAACGGCCCACATGGTCACGAGGAGTTAATCGACCCTGGTGGTTCAGAAAGTTCGCTTCGTGGAACTGATCGCGAGATCGGCCAGCTTGGTCGCCGCGGGCTCGGACACCGCGGCCCCGTCGAGTGCCGACAGAGCGCTCTTCGTCAGTTCCTCGATGCGTTCCTCGACGGCGTCGACGGCGCCGACCTTCACCAGCGCGCGCCGCACCTCCTCGACGGTGTCGAGGTCGAGGTCGGGCTTGCCCAGAGCGATATCCAATATATCGGCGCCGAACTGCATGCCCAGGGCCACGAGCAGGGTGCGCTTGCCCTCGGCGAGGTCGTCACCCGCGGGCTTGCCGGTCACCTCGGGGTCGCCGAACACGCCGAGCAGGTCGTCGCGCAGCTGGAACGCGACGCCGATGTCGGCGCCGAACGCCCGCAGCCCGTCGATCAGCTCAGGCGAGCCGCCCGCCATCGCCGCGCCCATGTGCAACGGCCGTTCGACGGTGTACGCGGCCGTCTTGAGCCGGTCGATCCGCAGTGCCGCGTCCGGGGAGGAGTCGCCCCGCGCCTGCGTCAGCACGTCCAGGTACTGGCCGGCGAGCATCTCGGTGCGCATGTCCCGCCACGGCTCGCTCATCCGGCGCAGCACCTCGGACGGCAGCCCGGCGGCGAAGAGCATGTCGTCCGCCCACGCCAGCGCGATGTCGCCGATCAGGACCGCTGCCGACATGCCGAACCGCTCCGACGAGCCGAGCCAGCCCTGCTCGCGGTGCCGCGCGCCGAACGCGATGTGCACGGTCGGCTTTCCCCGGCGCACCGACGAGGCGTCCATCAGGTCGTCGTGGATCAGCGCGCACGCCTGGATCAGCTCCAGCGAGCTCACCGCCGTGAGGACCTCGTTGGCGAGCTCACCGTCGGGGTCGCCGCCCGCCGCGCGCCAGCCCCACCACGCGTAGGTGGGGCGGATGCGCTTGCCACCGCCCAGCACGAAGTCGGAGAGCGCGTCCACCGCACTCGCGAAGCTCGGGTCCATCGACTCGCCGGACGCGCGCCGGGAGGCCAGGTAGGTGGTCAACGCTTCTTCGACGTGCTGGGGCAGCGCGACGTCGATGTGGTGGTGGGACACACGTCCATGGTCCGCTGTGTCCGGGACCACCCGCATCCCGGGGGCTGGATACCACCTTGGCCTGGCCCGCGTACCACATAGTGAGCGGATGTCTCACCCAGCGGAAGTACCACTAGGGTTGTTCACATGACGTCGGTGGTGGAGCGGCTCCAGGGAGAGTCACCCAAGTTCTCGGTGGAGTTCCTGCCGCCACGGGACGCGGAGGACGAGAAGATCCTCTGGAAGGCCGTCCGCGAGCTGGAGGGCCTCGACCCGGCGTTCGTCTCGATCACCTACGGCGCCGGCGGGTCGCGCCGGGACCGCACGATCCGCGCCACCGGCCGCATCGCGCAGGAGACCACGCTGCTGCCGGTCGCGCACCTGACCGCCGTCGACCACTCGGTGGCCGAGCTGCGCAACGTCATCGGCTGGTACGCGGCGATCGGCGTGCGCAACGTCCTCGCGCTGCGCGGCGACCCTCCCGGCGACCCGATGGGCGACTGGGTCGCGCACCCGGAGGGCCTCAACTACGCCGACGAGCTGGTGCGGCTGGTCCGCGAGCTCGGCGACTTCTGCGTGGGCGTGGCAGCGTTCCCGTACGGGCACCCGCGTTCGGCCGACCTCGACACCGACCTGAAGTACCTGCTGCGCAAGCTCAACGCGGGCGCGGACTACGCGGTGGCGCAGCTGTTCCACGCGCCGGAGCCGTTCCTGCGCATGCGTGACCGGGTGGCGGCCGCGGGCTGCTCGGCGGCGATCCTGCCGGGCATCATGCCGATGCTGTCGCCGCGCGGGTTGTCCAAGATCGTGGAGCTGTCCGGCGCGGATCTGCCGCTCGACGTCTCGCGCAGGCTGGAGCCGTACGCCGACGACGTCGCGGGGTTCCGCGCGACCGGCATCGACATCGCGACCGAGATGTGTCAGCGGTTGCTCGACGAGGGCGTGCCGGCGCTGCACTTCTACACGATGAACCGGTCGAAGGCGACGAAGGAAGTGCTGGGGCGCCTGGGTCTGGTCGCCCGCGCCTAGACCGTGACGTTCCGTTTGTGCGCGATCAGGGCGAGCACGACCACGATCAGCGCCGCTCCTCCGGTGAGCCCGGCGACGAGCAGCGCCCAGCCGAGGAACGACGTGGACTCCTCGCCCGCGTACTGCACGGTCGCCTGGAGCATCGACGCCTGACCGGGCTTGGGAGACCACGCGATCGTGTTGTTCTCCTCCTCGCGGCCGTTGGTGTTCACGACCTTGCCGGGGAAGCTCACCTTGAACTGGATGTCCGCGCGTTCCACGGGCACCTGGGTCAGGTCGACCGACCCCGAGAGCGTGACAAGATCACCCGACCGGCGGAAGTTGAGGCTGTAGCGGCTGTTCGACGAGCTGGTCGACATCGACAGCGTGCGCATCTCGTCGAACGACAGGCCGTTGAAGAACAGCTGCGTGCCGGCGTACGCCTCCACCCGGTACGGCTTGGTCGTGACCCGGCTCGCGAGCTCCGGCGGCACCTTGAGTTGCGGCCCGGGGTCGTTGTCCTGAGTGGGCGGCGTGGCCGCGACGATCTCCCCCGAGATGCGGTCGTCGTCGGACACGGCCATGGCCGCGTACACGCGAACACAACCACTCAGTGAAAACAGGGTGAGCAGCAAGAAGACCGGCAGCAGCAGTGCCCGGGATCGACGCACGGCGGACATCCTGCCAGCACGGTCCAAACGACGCAGTCCCCCCACAAGTCGTGAGCTTGACTAACTACCTTTTCGTGTCGAGAAGCGCGAGGTAGCGTCTCGGCGCATGGCATCCGTGCACGAAATCAGCAACAAGTTCGTCAGCGACTACGTTGCGCTCGACCCGATCACCGCCACCCACCTGGGCTTCGCGGGGTCCGATGACAAGCTGACGGACCTCTCCCCGGAAGGGCACGCGGCGCGCGACGAACTCGCCGTCCGCGCGCTCGCCGCCATCACCGCCGCCGAGCCCGCGGATGCCTCGGAGGACGCCGCGCGAGCCGTGTTCCTGGAACGGACGGGCCTCGAGCACGAGCGTTACGAGGCCGGTGAGACCGAGTCCGCGCTGAACGTGATCGCGAGCCCGATCCAGTCGGTGCGCGACATCTTCGACCACATGCCGACCGGCACGCCCGATGACTGGGCCACGATCGGTCGTCGTCTCTCGGCCGTGCCCGCCGCTTTGGAGGGTCTGCGCGCCTCTCTCTCGCACGCTGCTTCCCGTGGTCACGTTTCCGCGCTGCGCCAGGTGACCAAGGTCGCCGAGCAGTGCGACGTCTGGTCCTCGACGTTCTTCACCTCGTTCGTCGCGTCGGCCGACGTCGACGGTGCGGTGCGGTCGTCCCTGGACGCCGGTGCCGCCGCGGCTTCCTCCGCCTACGCCGAGTTCGCTTCCTTCCTGCGCACCTCCCTGGCTCCCCAGGCGCCGACGAAGGACGCCGTCGGCGAGGAGCGCTACCGCCTCGGCTCGCGCTACTTCACCGGGTCGCGGCTCGACCTGGTCGAGGCCTACGCGTGGGGCTGGGACGAGTTCCTCGGCATCGAGGCCGAGATGAAGAAGGTCGCCGCACGCATGAAGCCGGGCGCCACCCTGGCGGAGACCGCCGCGTTCCTCGACGAGCACCCGCGTTACCAGGTGCACGGCAAGGACGGGCTGCAGGCGTGGATGCAGGAACTGTCCGACAAGGCCCTGCTCGACCTGCGCGACGTGCACTTCGACCTGCCGGACGCGCTGATGAACCTGGAGTGCAGGATCGCGCCGCCCGGCGGTGGCGTCGGCGCCTACTACACCCCGCCGACCGCCGACTTCTCCCGTCCCGGCCGCATGTGGTGGTCGATCGCCGAGGGCAAGACGGTGTTCCCGACCTGGCGCGAGACCTCGACGGTCTACCACGAGGGCGTGCCGGGCCATCACCTCCAGTGCGCGACGGCGGTGTACCAGTCGGAGACGCTGAACGACTTCCAGCGCCTGATGTGCTGGGTGTCGGGCCACGGCGAGGGCTGGGCGCTGTACTCGGAACGCCTCATGCGCGAGCTCGGCTACCTCGACGACGACGGCGACCTGCTCGGCATGCTCGACGCGCACCTGTTCCGCGCGGCCCGCGTGATCATCGACATCGGCATGCACCTGGAGCTCGAGATCCCGGCCGGCACCGGCTTCCACCCCGGCGAGCGCTGGACCCCGGAGCTGGGCCTGGAGTTCATGCTGACCAGGACGCTGCAGGAGCCCGCGGCCTCCCGTGACGAGCTCGACCGCTACCTCGGCTGGCCGGGCCAGGCGCCGGCGTACAAGCTCGGCGAGCGTCTGTGGCTGGCCGCCCGTGAGGACGCGCGGGCCCGCAAGGGCGCCGACTTCGACCTCAAGCAGTTCCACAAGGACGCCCTGGAGATGGGCTCGATGGGCCTCGACACCCTCCGGGACCGCCTCGCCGCTCTCTGACCCCGAGGTCGTTGCAACGCCCTGACCAGCGCCGATCCACCCTTATGCAAAAGACGTTTGCGG
>NZ_MUYM01000057.1 GCF_002150765.1 Lentzea kentuckyensis | reverse complement strand
CCGCCGGTGATGGCGGCGACGTGGCGCCCTACTCGCCCTACGGCGTGCACCTGGAGGCGGGGGCGGGCGACCCGGGCGATCTCGAGCCCGTCCGGGAACGCCTCGCCCACGTCCAGGACGAGGGCAGCCAGCTCTGCGCACTCGCCCTGACCCGCGCGCCGATCGAGGGCGGTGACAACGGAGGTACGGACGACCGCTGGCTGGACCTCTGCGCTGGCCCCGGTGGCAAGGCCGCCCTGCTGGCCGCGCTGGTCGGCATCGAGGGCGGCGAGCTGATCGCCGTCGAGAAGGCACCCCACCGCGCCGAGCTCGTGCGCAAGATCACCTCAGGCCTGCCGGTGACCGTGCACGTGGCCGACGGCCGTGAGACCGACTTCGTCGAAGGGGCGTTCGACCGCGTACTGGTCGACGCGCCCTGCACCGGTCTCGGTGCACTGCGCAGGCGCCCGGAGGCGCGGTGGAGGCGCCAGCCCGCCGACGTCGGCACGCTCACGAAGCTGCAGCGTGAGCTGCTCACCGAGGCGTTGCGACTGGTGCGTCCTGGCGGCGTCGTGGCTTATGTCGTGTGCTCACCTCATCTCTCCGAGACCGTAGGGGTGGTGACGGACGTCGCCCGGCGGACCGGGGCCGAAGTGCTGGACACGCGGGAGCTCTTCCCGGGAGTTCCGGACCTCGGGGAAGGACCGCACGTTCAGCTCTGGCCTCATCTGCACGGCACCGACGCGATGTTCTGCGCGGTGCTGCGACGCCCTGTTTGAGCGCTCGGGGACAACAGTAGCGGCGGGGTCTGACAGTTTTGGATCCCTTGTGGCGCAAGGGAAGTCGCTCAACCGAGCGGCTTCCGGCGCCTCCTGGGCGAAGCGGGGCGAGCGCCTGCTCCAGCTCAGTGCCCGACCTGGGCTCGAAGTCCCCCATGAGCCGGGTCGGCCACGCTGCCTAGCATCATGACCATGACACGTGGGCTGCTCGGACTGGTCGCAAGCGGCTGCGGCGGCGTCGAGAACTGGTTCCGCACGGAGCTGGCCGAACCGGCGGCGCAACGCGGCTGGCGGCTCGCCATCACGCTCACGCCGACGGTCGTCCCGTGGTTCGAGGAGGCGAACGAGCTGGACAAGCTCCAGGCCCTCACCGACCTGGAGATCCGGTGGCACCCGAGGATGCCGAGCCAGCCCAAGCCCTACCCGACGCCGGACGCGTTCATCTTCGCCCCCGCCAGCGCGAACTCGGTCGCCAAGCTCGCCCTGGGCATCGGTGACAACCAGGCGCTGACCGCGTTGAACGAGGCCATCGGCGTCGAGAGCTGCAAGGTCGTCGTCATGCCCCAGGCGAACGCGGACAAGCGCCGCCATCCGATGTGGGAGACACATCTGAAGACGCTCACCGGAGCGGGTGTCGTGGTGGTCACTGACGAGGCTCCCGGCAGGCTGCTCGACCTGCTGGACACCTAGACTTCACCCTTGTGGTCCACACGCCGATGATCGCCCCCAGCATCCTGTCCGCCGACTTCGCGCGACTCGCCGACGAGCTCGCCGCGGTGCCGACCTCGGACTGGATCCACGTCGACGTCATGGACAACCACTTCGTGCCGAACCTGACGCTCGGCCTGCCGGTGGTGAAGTCGCTGCTCAAGGTGACCGACATCCCGATCGACTGCCACCTGATGATCGAGGACCCGGACCGCTGGGCCATCGCGTACGCCGAGGCGGGCGCCTACAACGTGACCGTGCACGTCGAGGCCGCGCAGGATCCGGTCAAGCTGGCCGGGAACCTCAGGGCGGCCGGTGCCAAGGCGGGGCTGAGCATCAAGCCCGGCACGCCGCTGGAGCCGTACGTCGACGTGCTCAAGCACTACGACACGCTGCTGGTGATGTCGGTCGAGCCGGGCTTCGGCGGGCAGAGCTTCATGGCGGACGTGCTGGACAAGGTGCGTCAGGCGCGGCACCTCGTCGACACCGGCCACCTCAAG
This sequence comes from Lentzea kentuckyensis, assembly GCF_002150765.1. Taxonomy (GTDB): domain Bacteria; phylum Actinomycetota; class Actinomycetes; order Mycobacteriales; family Pseudonocardiaceae; genus Lentzea; species Lentzea kentuckyensis. Next base: position 28,748 of record NZ_MUYM01000057.1, on the reverse strand, counting down.
CTGCTCGTGGAGATCGACGGCGGCATCAACGCCGACACGATCGAACAGGCCGCGCAGGCCGGGGTGGACTGCTTCGTCGCGGGCTCCGCCGTGTACGACGCCGCCGATCCCGGCAAGGCCGTCGAGGCACTGCGCGCCCAGGCTGCCCGCGCCCAGACAGCCGGAACCACGTGACTCCCGAGGACGCGATGGTGCTCGCCATCGCGGAGAGCGAGCGGGTGCGGGGCACCACGAGTCCCAACCCGCCGGTCGGCTGCGTCATCCTCGACGACAGCGGCAGAGCCGTCGGGTTCGGCGGCACGCAACCGGCCGGCGGTTCGCACGCCGAAGTCATGGCACTCAAAGAAGCGGGCACGAAAGCACGGGGCGGCACGGCCGTTGTCACCCTTGAGCCGTGTTCGCACTACGGCCGTACGCCGCCATGCACCGAGGCGCTCATCGAGGCCGGCATCAAGCACGTCATCCACGCCGTCAGCGACCCGAACCCGAAGGCGGCGGGCGGCGCGGTACAGCTCGAACAAGCCGGCATCACGGTCGAGAGTGGCCTGATGTGCCAGAAAGTCAGTCAGGGGCCCCTCAGGGCGTGGCTGCACTACGCGCGCACGGGACGCCCACACGTCACGTGGAAGTACGCGGCGTCGCTCGACGGCCGGATCGCGGCGCAGGACGGCACGAGCCAGTGGATCAGCTCGGAGACCTCCCGCAGGCAGGTTCACGACATGCGCGCCAAGCTGGACGCGATCATCGTCGGCACGAACACGGTCAAGAAGGACGACCCGGCGCTGACGGCCAGGGACGCCGATGGAATGCCGCTGCCCCACCAGCCGTTGCCGGTGGTCGTGGGCATGAGCGATCTCCCGGATGGAGCCAGACTCCAGCACACCGCGCTACACCTGCGTACGCACGACCCGGACGAGGTGCTCACCGCGCTTGCGGGCCGGGGCGTGGTGGACGTGCTGCTCGAAGGTGGGGCAACTGTGGCCGGTGCGTTCCTGAGAGCTGGGAGGATCGACCGAGTGCTCGCCTACCTCGCGCCCACCATCCTCGGGAACGGTCCCGCGGCGGTGCTGGACGCGGGGGTGTCAACCATCACGGACGCTGTGAGGTTGACCGTCGAAGACGTCACCATGAGCGGACCAGACTTGCGGATCAGCGCGGTTCCGCAAACTTAGGAGGAGCGGTGTTCACCGGGATCGTCGAGGAACTCGGCCACGTGGTCGCGACGCAGGACCTGCCGGACGCGGCACGGCTTCGCATCGCCGGGCCCGTCGTGACCAGCGACGCCAAGCACGGCGACTCCATCGCGGTGAACGGCGTCTGCCTCACCGTCGTGGAGGTCGAGAACGGCACCTTCACCGCCGACGTGATGCGCGAGACGCTCGTGCGCAGCAGCCTCGCGAAGATCGCGGAGGGTGACAAGGTCAACCTGGAGCGCGCGGCCGCGGTCGGCCAGCGCCTCGGAGGCCACATCGTGCAGGGTCACGTCGACGGCACGGGCGTGATTCTCGCGCGGGAGAAGGCGGAGCACTGGGAGATCGTCCACATCGGACTGCCGCCCCAGCTCGCCCGTTACGTCGTGGAGAAGGGCTCGATCACGGTCGACGGCGTGTCGCTGACCGTCGTGAACGTCTCGGAGGACCAGTTCTCCGTGAGCCTGATCCCGACCACGCTCGACCTCACCACGCTGGGGCACCGCCTGCCGGGCTCGCACGTGAACCTCGAGGTCGACGTGCTGGCGAAGTACGTCGAACGACTGGCTGTCCCGCACCTGCGGGCCATCGCGGGCGAGGAGACCCAGTGAGCACCGACTTCGCGGACATCGAGCGCGCAATCAAGGACATCGCCGCCGGACGGCCGGTGGTCGTCGTGGACGACGAGGACCGCGAGAACGAGGGCGACCTGATCTTCGCCGCCGAGAAGGCGACGCCGGAGCTGCTCGCGTTCATGGTCCGCTACACGTCCGGATACGTCTGCGTGGCGCTGACCGACTCCGACTGCGACCGCCTCGACCTGCCGCCGATGTACCACACGAACCAGGACCAGCGCGGCACCGCTTACACGGTCACGGTGGACGCGCGCGAGGGCATCGGCACCGGCATCTCGGCCGCCGACCGCGCCCGCACCATCCGGCTGCTCGCCGACCCGACCGCGAAGGCCAGCGACTTCACCCGGCCCGGCCACGTCGTGCCGTTGCGCGCCAGGGACGGCGGGGTGCTGCGCCGCCCCGGTCACACCGAGGCCTCCGTCGACCTCGCGCGTCTCGCGGGGCTGTCCCCGGCCGGCGTGCTCTGCGAGATCGTGTCGCAGAAGCTCGAGGAGGAGATGGCCCAGCGCGAAGAGCTCGAGGTCTTCGCGGCCGACCACGACCTCGCGCTGATCACGATCGCCGACCTGATCGCGTACCGCCGTCGCGTCGAGACCCAGGTCGAGCGCGTCGCGGAGGCCCGGATCCCGACCGCGCACGGTGTGTTCACCGCCGTCGGTTTCGACAGCACGCTCGACGGCATCGAGCACGTCGCGCTGGTGTACGGCGAGATCGGCGACGGCGAGGACGTGCTGGTGCGCGTGCACTCCGAGTGCCTCACCGGTGACGTCTTCGGCTCACTGCGCTGCGACTGCGGCCCGCAGCTCGACGCGGCGCTGGAAGCCGTTGCGGCACAAGGACGTGGTGTCGTGCTGTACATGCGCGGGCACGAGGGCCGCGGCATCGGTCTGATGCACAAGCTGCAGGCCTACCAGCTGCAGGACCAGGGCGCGGACACGGTGGACGCGAACCTCGCGCTCGGTGTTCCGGCCGACGCGCGCGACTACGGCACGGGCGCGCAGATCCTCGTGGACCTCGGTATCAAGTCCATGCGCCTGCTGACGAACAACCCCGCGAAACGCGTGGGACTCGAGGCTGGTTACGGTCTGCGTGTGCTCGACCGGGTGCCGCTGCCGATCTCCCCGAACCCGGAGAACCTGCGGTACCTGCGCACCAAGCGCGACCGGATGGGCCACGAGCTGCACCAGCTGGAGCAGTACGAGGCCGTTGTTTCCGCTACGGAGGACCAGGAATGAGCGGCGAGGGCCGTCCAGAGCAGACCCGGCTCGACGGCAAGGGCCTGAGCGTCGCGATCGCGGCGACGCGCTGGCACACCAAGATCACAGACCAGCTCGTCGAGCGTGCCCTGAAGGCCGCCGAGGACGCCGGCTGCGTCGACACGACCGTCGTGCGCGTGGCGGGTGCGATCGAGCTTCCCGTGGTGGTGCAGGAACTCGCGCGTCACCACGACGCCGTGGTCGCGCTGGGCGTGGTCATCCGCGGTGGCACCCCGCACTTCGAGTACGTGTGCGACTCGGTGACCGACGGGCTCACCCGCGTCGCACTCGACGAGTCGACGCCGGTCGGCAACGGCGTGCTGACGACCAACACCGAGGAGCAGGCGCTGGCTCGGGCCGGTCTGCCGGACTCGGTGGAGGACAAGGGGTACGAGGCGACCGTCGCCGCGATCGACACGGCACTGGTGCTGCGCGGCCTGCGCCAGCCCTGGACCGAGCGGGGTTTCGAGTGACCACCATCGTCCTGCGCCCCAAGAAGATCCGCCGCGTCGCGTGGGTGTGCGCGATCGGCCTGGTCGCGGTGTTCACCGTGGTCGGCCTGCTGCTGGGGCAAACCCCGACCGGCGTGATCTTCCAGCCCTCCGACCAGGTCGCGATGATCGTCCTGGGCTTCCTGCTGGCGGGCGGCGTGCTGCTGCTGACCCGTCCGCGCGTCACCGCCGACGCCTCCGGTGTCGACGTTCGCAACGTCGTGACGTCCCACCACTTCGAGTGGCAGGACGTGCTGTCGGTCAGCTTCCCGGACGGCGCCGCGTGGGCCCGCCTGGAGCTGCCGGAGGACGAGTACATCTCGATCATGGCCGTGCAGGCCGTGGACCGCGAGTACGCCGTTTCGTCCGTGCGTGCACTGCGTGAGCTGCACAAGGCAGCGCACCACTAGATCCACTGACCCAGGATCGCTCCCGCGAGCGCGAGTCCGACGATGTGATAGCCCGCGCCGATGGCCGCGAAGGTCTTGGGCGCGGGCTTCGTCATGTCGTACGTACCGGTCACGAACATCACCGGCAACGCGATGCCGACGCCCACGACGAGGCCCAGCAGGATGCCCTCCATGATGTTGTCGGTGCCGGACGCGGCGCCGAGCATCGCGGTGGCGAGCGTCGCGACGAAGCAGGTGACGAGCGGGACGGCGTAGATGCCGGCTCCCGCGTTCTCCGGTGGGTTGAGGTCCCAGCCGGCGGCGCGTTGCCAGGCCTTGCCGAAGGCGAACTCCGCGTACCACACGGCACCTAACGCGAAGTACGCGATCGTGGCCACTATGACGGCTAACCAGTTCAGGTCGCCGAGCACGGTCAAACTCATGAGGGTCTCCCGCGGTGATCAGGGTGACTTGGCATCGCGGGGTGAACGTGCGCTGTTACGAGTGGTTCGGACCCGGACATAACGGTGGTTGATGGATCAACCGCCGAGTCCGAAGTGGACGGTGTGAGGAGGGGCTGCCCGCCGGACGCGGCGGGCAGCCCCACTCGTCAGCTCACGGCCTTGAGGGCGTCGATCTCACCCGAACCGTAGAAGCTGTTGTGCGCCGTTCCGCCCTGGCACGTCTGCGGTTCGCCACTGTTCTGCGGGAACGCCGCGTAGATCGACGTGTCCGGGCACGGGAGCGGGTTGGTCGCCTGCTGGAGCTTGGCGGCCGCCCCCGTGCTGCCCTGCCGGCTCAGCAGCAGTGCGGCGACACCGGCCACGTGCGGTCCGGCCATCGACGTGCCCTGCAGGTAGCAGTACTTCGCGCCGTTCTCGACGACCTGACGCGCGCACGGCCGGTAGCTGGGATACGTCGACAGCACGCGGCCGTTCGGGGCGGCCGGGGTGAGTTGCAGAAGCGCGTCACCACCGGGCGCGGCTACGTCGGCCGTGGAGATGCCGTAGCTGGAGTAGTACGACTTGAACCGCTTGTTGCCCGTCGCCGTCACGCCGACGACACCGGGAACCTCGACCGGGACGACCGCGCACGCGTTGGTGATCTCCCGTTCCTGCTCGCTGCCGGGCGGGAAGTCGGGGCTGATCACGTCGACGCGCGGGTGCGAGAGGTCGGTGCTGTCGTTGCCCTCGGAGGCGACGACCACGACGCCCTTCGACTGCGCGTACCGGATCGCCCTGCGCTCGGCCTTCCAGATCGCGCGCTGCTCGGCGTCGTTGCGGCAATTGAACAGCCACGGGTCGGCGAAGTAGCTGTTGTTGGTGACGTTGATGCCGTGTGTGGCGGTCCACATGTACGAGCAGATGACCATCTCGGGGAAGAAGAAGCCGTCGTCGTTGCTCGTCTTCACGCCAGCGATGCGCACGTTCGGTGCGACACCGACGATGCCGGTGCCGTTCGCGGCGGCGGCGATGGTGCCGGCGGTGTGGGTGCCGTGGCCGTTCTGGTCATTGCCGGGCAGCAGTGGTGCCGGGGTGCCGCTGGAGCAGTCCGCGCTGCGCGACGCGTCGTAGTTCGGCGCGAGGTCCGGGTGGGTGAAGTCGAGCCCGGTGTCCAGCGTGGCCACGACGACCTGCCTGCTGCCGGGCGTGACCTGGTGCGCCTGCGGCACGTTGATCTGCCGCATGTCCCACTGCAGACCGGACAGCGAGTCGCCCCACGTCGCGGCGGCCGACACGTCCTGCGCGTCACCGGCCTGGTTCGGTGCGACCTGGACGCCGAGTCCTGTCGTGGCCGCGACGCCCTCGACGTCGCCGCTCTGCTTCAACGCGGTGGCGAACCCGGTGCTCGACGACCGGGCGATCACGACGCCGATCTGGCTGTAGTTCGCGACAACGGTGCCGCCGGCGCTCGCGATGGTGCTCGCGGCGTTCGACGACGAGGAGCCCTCGTGGTAGAGGACGACGTAGGTGGACTCCGTCGCGGCACCGGCCTGGAACGCCGGGGCGACACACAGAGCCGCCCCGAGACCGGCGGCGGCCAGCAGTGCTCGTGGACGATTCAACAAATGTCTCACCACTTCCCGTAGTAAGGGTGTTCACGGGGAAGTCGAATCGGCGAGAAATTTGTTACATCACATGCAACGCGCATTCGTGAGATTACTGTGAGAACAATTCTGTGAATGTGAAAGGGCCGCCCACCTGCGGTGAGCGGCCCTTCTCAATCGTTCTGACTAGCTGCGGACCATCTTGCGCAGCACGTACTGCATGATGCCGCCGTTGCGGTAGTAGTCGGCCTCACCGGGCGTGTCGATGCGGACGACCGCGTCGAACTCGACCTTGGCGCCGTCGGCCTTGGTCGCGGTCACGTGCACCGTCGACGGCGTGGTGCCGTTGTTCAGCTCCGTGACGCCGGCGAAGTCGAACGTCTCGGTGCCGTCGAGGCCCAGCGACGCGGCGTTCTCGCCCGCCGGGAACTGCAGCGGCAGGACGCCCATGCCGATCAGGTTCGAGCGGTGGATGCGCTCGTAGGACTCGGCGATGACGGCGCGGACGCCGAGCAGCGACGTGCCCTTGGCCGCCCAGTCGCGCGACGAGCCCGAGCCGTACTCCTTGCCCGCGAGCACGACCAGCGGAACACCGGCGGCGGCGTAGGACACCGACGCGTCGTAGATGGTGGTCTGCGGGGCGCCCTCGGCCAGGAAGTCGCGGGTGAAGCCGCCCTGGACGTCGTCGAGGAGCAGGTTGCGCAGACGGATGTTCGCGAACGTGCCGCGGATCATCACCTCGTGGTTGCCGCGGCGGGAGCCGTAGGAGTTGAAGTCCTTGCGCTCCACACCGTGCTCGGTCAGGTACTTGCCCGCGGGCGAGTCGGCCTTGATCGAACCGGCGGGGGAGATGTGGTCCGTGGTGACCGAGTCGCCCAGCAGCGCGAGGACGCGGGCACCCGAGATGTCGGTGACCGGCTTCGGCTCCATCTCCATGCCCTCGAAGTACGGGGGCTTGCGCACGTAGGTGGACTCGGTGTCCCACTCGAACGTGTTGCCGGTCGGCGTGGGCAGCGACTGCCAGCGCTCGTCACCGGAGAACACGTTGGTGTAGCCCTTGGTGAAGCCCTCCGCGGAGATCGAGGTCGAGATGACCTCGGCGATCTCGGCCGGCGACGGCCAGATCTCCGACAGGTAGACCGGCTTGCCGTCGGTGTCGAAGCCGAGGGGCTCGGTGGTGATGTCCTTGTCCATCGAACCGGCCAGCGCGTACGCCACCACGAGCGGCGGGGACGCGAGGTAGTTCATCTTGATGTCCGGGTTGATCCGGCCCTCGAAGTTGCGGTTGCCGGACAGCACCGAGACGACCGCGAGGTCGCCTTCCTGCACGCCCGCCGAGATCTCCTCCTGCAGCGGGCCCGAGTTGCCGATGCAGGTGGTGCAGCCGTAGCCGACCAGGTGGAAGCCGAGCTTCTCCAGGTACGGCATGAGGCCGGCGCGCTCGTAGTAGTCCATGACGACCTTCGAGCCCGGCGCCAGGGTCGTCTTGACCCACGGCTTGCGCTCGAGGCCGCGCTCGACGGCCTTCTTGGCCAGCAGGGCGGCACCCAGCATCACGGACGGGTTCGAGGTGTTGGTGCACGACGTGATCGCGGCGATCGCGACGGCGCCGTGGTCCAGCTCGAACTCGTTGCCGTCGACGGTGACCTTGACCGGGTTCGAGACCCGGCCGGTGGCGCCCTCGGCGGCGGACTGGAAGACGGCGGGCTTGCCGGAGCCGTTGTCGCCCTCGTGGATGGCGACCGGGTCGCTGGCCGGGAACGTCTCGTCGACGGCCTCGTCCACGCCGGACAGCGCCGCGGACTCGGTGTGCGCGACGTAGGCGCCCAGGGCCTGGCGGAACGACTCCTTGGCGTTGGTCAGTTCGATGCGGTCCTGCGGGCGCTTCGGGCCGGCGATGGACGGGACGACCGTCGCCAGGTCGAGCTCCAGCGTCTCGGAGAACACCGGCTCGCGGGACGGGTCGTGCCAGAGGCCCTGCTCCTTGGCGTAGGCCTCGACGAGCGCGATCTGCTCCTCGGACCGGCCGGTCAGGCGCAGGTAGTCGATGGTCTCGCCGTCGATCGGGAAGATGCCGACCGTGGAGCCGAACTCCGGCGACATGTTGCCGATGGTGGCGCGGTTCGCGAGCGGCACGGCGCCGACGCCCTCGCCGTAGAACTCGACGAACTTGCCGACGACGCCCTGCTTGCGCAGCATCTCGGTGATCGTCAGCACGAGGTCGGTGGCGGTGGCGCCCGCGGGCAGCTCACCGGAGAGCTTGAAGCCCACGACGCGCGGGATCAGCATGGAGACCGGCTGGCCGAGCATCGCGGCCTCGGCCTCGATGCCGCCGACGCCCCAGCCCAGCACGCCGATGCCGTTGACCATCGTGGTGTGCGAGTCGGTGCCGACCAGCGTGTCCGGGTACGCCTGGCCGTTGCGGACCATGACGACGCGGGCCAGGTGCTCGATGTTGACCTGGTGCACGATGCCGGTGCCGGGCGGGACGACCTTGAACTCGTCGAACGCGGTCTGGCCCCAGCGCAGGAACTGGTAACGCTCCCTGTTGCGCTCGTACTCCAGGTCGACGTTCAGCTCGAACGCGTCCGGGCGGCCGAAGATGTCGGCGATGACCGAGTGGTCGATCACGAGCTCGGCGGGAGCGAGCGGGTTCACCTTCTCGGCGTCGCCACCCAGCTGGGTGACGGCCTCACGCATGGTGGCCAGGTCGACGACACAAGGCACGCCGGTGAAGTCCTGCATCACCACGCGGGCCGGCGTGAACTGGATCTCGGTGCTGGGCTCGGCGGCCGGGTCCCAGTTGGCGAGAGCGCGCACGTGGTCGGCGGTGATGTTCGCGCCGTCCTCGGTCCGCAGCAGGTTCTCCAGCAGGATCTTCAGGCTGAACGGAAGACGCTCGGCGCCCTCCACGGCGCTCAGCCGGAACACCTCGTACGAGGCGTCGCCGACGTTGAGCGTGCCGCGGGCGCCGAAGCTGTCCAGGCTGTTAGTCACGTGCAACTCCATCTGGTGACAGCGCGGTGGTCAGTTCGGGGTACGGGGAGAGTCTTCCCCACCGGGTCGACCGCTGCCCCTCGACCCCAAACAGTACGCGTGTCCTGTTAGCCGCTTCAACCCAGGTTGCCCTAAGTCACTCATCGATGGCGTTGCTCGGGTGGCCCGGCGCCGGAGGTCCGCCGGGCCACCGGAGTGGCAAGGCGGATCAGGCTCCGCCGTGTTCCTTGACGACCCGGCGGGCCGAGGCGAACAGCATGCCGATGTTGACCGACTTGGGGCAGACCACGACGGCGACGACGTCCTCGTGGTGGTTGTCGCGGATGAACAGGTGGGTGAGGTTGCTGCTGTTGACCAGGATCTCCTGGAAGTAGTGCTCGGCGCTCGCGATGCCGCGCCGCTCCTTGAAGATGTTCTCGATCATCGTGACGGTGCGGCCCTGGAAGAGGTCGAGCGTCGCTCCCGCGAGCAGGTCGAGCACCTCCGACGGGTGGCTGTCGGTCGTCTCGAACGACAGCAGCATGCCGGTGGCCATGTCGACGACCCCGGCCGCCACGCAGCCCGGCACGTCCTGCTTGAGGTGCTTCACCATCGCGACCATCTGGTCGGACATCGCTTTCTGGTTCAACCCTGAATTGGTCAATGCACTCTTCTTTTCACGCGGCGGCGGACAGTACGTGGTTGATGCGTTCGATTGCGGGCTGCGACTCCTGGTGGAGCCTGCTGACGTTGATTCCCTCGTCGCCGAGCACGACCATCAGTGCCATCGATCCGACCGCGTAGACGGCCATGCAGCCGTTGCTGCAGTAGAGCACTGTTTGCCGGAATGCGCCCTGCCCGGTCGCCGCGCACGTGGTGCGGGCGAGTCCGAGATCCGCCGCGGCGAGTGCGGAAATTCCGTCGGCGTCAATCTTGTCGGACGTGTCCGCCAGGATCAGGAGGCCGTCGTTCGCGGCGAGCAGGGTGTCCGTGATTCCGGCGACCCGTTCGCGCAGCCCGTTCAGCTCGGCGGCCAGCACGTCGCGGTTCAAAGCTTTTTCCTTTCTCCTTGTTTGAACAACCTGGGTAACAGCTGGCGCCTCAGCGACCGGGGCAGCGGTACGTCGTCGCCGGCGTCGCCGATGGGTTTCGGCGGCGGGTTCTGGGGTGCGGGCGGGAGTGGCGGGCGGGCGGGCCGGCGCGGACGCAGCGCCGGTGTCCGGTCGGTCGCCGGGCCGCTGATCGACGTGCCGGACACGACGGTCAGCAGGCCGTCGCCCACCATCCGGCAGACCTCGATCGTCACGGCGTACACGCTGCGGCCGCACACGAACGCGATGTCCCTCGCGCAGCGCCTGCCGGACGCGTGCACCAGGATCTCCCTGCGTGCCGGGCTGAGTTCCCGCTCGATCTGGTGCAGGCCGCGGGTCGGCGCGACCCGTTCGCGGTGCGGCGACAGCGGGTGCGGCAGCGCGAACAGGGCGGAGAGCCGGCGCGACGTCTCCTGCAGCAGGCGCACGGGCTCGACCGGGGCGTTCATCGGGATGGCTATGTCGTGCGCGTCCGCGGTGAGCAGGCAGCGTTCGATGTCACCGGCCACGAGGGTGAACGCGGCGTCGTGCGCGGCCATCATGGCGACGACCTGCAACGCCGTGGAGCCGATGCAACCGCGGGCGACGAGTTCGGCCTGGTGCGACCGCAGTTCGGCACCGGCGCTCAGCGCGGTCGTCCAGTCCGATTCGCTGATTCGTCCGGAACGCAACAACAAAGCGTCCGGGCCCGGCGAACCGGCGCTTTCCACGGCGACTATTCCGCCGTCCCTCAGGTGGATTCGCCCGCCGGGATTTCCCATGACGTGCAACGTGCCCGTGGCGCGTGCGGTGTCGCGTCCGGTCAATGCGCCCGCGAGCAAGTCGAAGGAGAATTTCGTCCCGCTGTTCAGGGTGGTCACCCGCAATCAAAGTCGAACTGAACCGCGCGACTTCAGATTTCGCGCTTCAGGTCAGTCATCCTTGTTGCTGAGGTAACGGTTTGTCGCCCTACTTCACTCGATCGAGTGAAATGTCATGGTGCTGTATTCATCGCAGATAAAAGTGGTTTCACGCAGGGTGTGATCAGTGGAACATGAGAATGATTCCGAAGGCGGCGAGCATCAGCAGTTTCGCGCATTCGAGCGCGATGTAGGACAGGTGGGCGCGGGACCGGGGAGGCGTCCCTCCGTCGATGATGATCCGGGCCCTGGCCTCCAGTCGCGGCCGCACCACGAGCACCTGGACGGTCAGCGTGATCGCGAGCGCCATCAGCAGCACGGTCGCGGCGATCGGCCGGGGAGCGAACGCGAACGTCGCCGCGGTCGCCGCCGCGAGCACGACCTCGGCGCGGTTCAGCGCGCGGAACACGATCAGCCCGATGCCGAGACCGAGCGGCAGGGTGATGCCGGGGGCGCGGAACTTGAGCGGTGCCTCGATCGAGATCGCGACGACCATGCCGAGCCAGATGTACGCCGTTGCGAGCGGTAAGAGCGTCATGAGTGGTTATCTTGGCGGGGTGCTCCTCGATCAGGTCTCCAAGCGGTACGGGCGCGGGCCCTGGGTGCTGCGCGACCTCACGCTGGAAGTCTCCGGTCTGGTCGTGCTGACCGGCGCGAACGGCACCGGCAAGTCGACGCTGCTCAAGATCGCCGCCGGGGTGCTGAAGCCGACGACCGGGCGCGTCGTGCGGCCCGCGTCGGTCGGCTACGTCCCGGAGCGTTTTCCGTCCGACGTCAAGATGTCCGCGTCGTCCTACCTGTCGCACATGGGGCGTGTGCGCGGGGCTGCCGCGAACGACGTCCTGGAACGGCTGGGGTTCGTCGGGTCGATGACGGCGCCGATGTCGGAGCTGTCCAAGGGCAATGCGCAGAAAGTCGCGCTGGCGCAGGCGTTCCTGGCTTCCGACGTGCTCGTGCTCGACGAGCCGTGGACCGGGCTCGACCCGTCGGCCGCCGCGGAACTGGTGTCGCTGCTGGAGGATCGGACGGCGCTGGTGTCCGATCACGAGGGACATCTCGCGTCGGCGACCAGGGTCGACCTCGCCGGTGGGCACGTGACGATCGAACTCAGCCGGGTGGTGGGGCTCGACGCGTTGGAAGCGCTGGACGGTGTGCGGTCCGTGTTGTCGCGCGGGTCGTCGGCGCGGGTGGTGGTGGCGCCGGACCGGAGTGACCAGGTGCTGGCCGAGGCGTTGCGGCTCGGCTGTTCGGTGCGGAGCGTGCGGTGATCTCCCTGGTGCGGTACCTCGCGGCCGATGTCTTGCGGGGACAGCGGTATCTGGCGCCCCTGCTGGTGTTCCTCGGTGTGATGGGGATGTTGTTCGCCAGTGACGCCGGGCAGCCGCTGGAGGCCTACTCGGGTTCGTCGGCGTTGCTCTACCCGATCGCGGCGTGGATGGCGGTCGTGGTGGCGACGTCCGAGGACGTGGTGCGGCGCGAGATCACGGTGGTGTCGGCCGGCGGGTGGTCGCGGGTGCTGACCGCGGCCGCCCTGGTCGCGGTGTCGTGCGGGCTGGCGATGGCGTTGCTCGCCGCGGTGTGGCCGGTGGTGACGAACCCCCACCCGTACACGGCAGGTCAGTTTTTTGTCGGACTCGGCGCTCATACTGTGTGTGCGTTGCTGGGTGTCGGAGTGGGACTGATGTTCGCGCGGCCGGTGTTCGACTCCATCGGACGGACCGTGCTCGCGGTGTTCGCGGTTGTCGTGCTGACGTATCCGCTGGGGCGGGCTACTCCGCTCGGGTGGGTGCTGGACGCGTTGGGGCACAACCAGAGTTCGCTGTCCGTGCTGTGGGCCGGGGTCGTCGGGGTCGCGCTGGTGTCGGCCGCCGTCGTCGTGGGTGTGCGGCGGGCCTGATGCGGGTCAACGTGCTCGGGCCGCTGCAGGTCCTGGTCGAGGGCGCGCCCGTCGAGGTGCGTGGGAAGAGGCTGCGCTGGTTGCTGATCCGGCTGGCGATGGAGCCTGGCCGGGTGGTGGCCGCCGACCGGTTGATCGCTGACCTGTGGGCGGACGAGCCGCCGGTCGACGGTCCGGCTTCGTTGCAGTCGCTGGTGTCGCGGTTGCGGCGGACGCTGGGCGCCTCGGTGGTCTCGTCGCACGCGCTGGGATATCGGCTGGAGGCGTCGACCGACGTCGAGGAGTTCTCGCGGACGCGCGACGCGTCGTTGTGGCGCGGGGCGGCGTTCGAGGAAGCGCCGTTCGCGGTCGACGAGGCGGTGCGGCTGGCGTTGCTGCGCGACGACCTGGCCGGGATCGAGGCGCTGGCGGCCGCGCATCCGTTGCGGGAGGACGTGCAGGCCCGGTTGATGCTGGCGCTGCACGCGGCCGGGCGGCGGTCGGACGCGTTGGAGGTGTTCGCACGGGTCCGGTCGGCGCTGGCGGACGAGCTCGGGGTGGACCCCGGTTCGGCGCTGGCGGCTGCCCATGCGACGGTGCTGCAGGAGCGTCCGGTCCGGGGGAACCTGCCGGCGTCCGTGGGGTCGTTCTTCGGGCGGGACGATGATCTGGCGCGGTTGTCGTCGTTGTTGCGGGACAACCGGTTGGTGACGCTGACCGGGTTCGGCGGGGTGGGCAAGACGCGGCTGGCGCTGACGTACGCGGCCTCGGTCGCCCAGGCCTGGTTCGTCGAGCTGGACTCCGCCGCCGAACCGTTGGCGGCGCTGGACGCCGCCTTGGGGCCGAACCCGTTGGCCACGCCGGTGTTCTCCCGGCTCGGGTCGTCGTTGGTGGTGCTGGACAACTGCGAGCACGTGGTCACCGCCGCGGCTTCGTTGTGCGAGCGGTTGCTGGCCTCGGCGCCGTCCGCTTCGGTGCTGGCCACCTCGCGGGAGCCGCTGGGAATTCCCGGCGAGGTCGTGGTGCCGGTGGCGCCGCTGGACCTGGACCACGCCGTCCGGTTGTTCGCCGCACGGGTCGGTGTCGCCTTCGACGGTGACGTGGTGCGGCGGGTTTGTGCCGCGCTGGACGGGATTCCGCTCGCGGTGGAGCTGGCGGCGGCCAGGGCCCGGTCGTTGTCGGCGGCGCAGCTGGAGTCGCGAGTGGACAGCCGGCTGCGGCTGCTGGACCGGGGCGCGCGGACGGGGCCGTTGCGGCATCGGACGTTGCGGGCGGTGATCGACTGGAGCTGGGAGCTGCTGGACGACGCCGAGCGGACCTTGCTGGCGCGGCTGGCCGTGTTCGTCGGCGGGGCAACGGCTGCCGCGGTGCACGCGGTCTGCGGGCCGGGCCTGCCGGGCGGGGGTTCCTCGCTGGGAACGGCTGTACGTGGCCTGGGCGGTGTGCGGGAGTCGGCCGGCGATGTCGGTGCGGAGGCGAGCGAGTCGTCGGAGGCCGTTGTCCCGGACGGGCGAGCGGCGGCTGCGGGGGTGCGTGAGCCGCGTGAGGCAGGCTCGCGCAGGGGTACCCCCTTGCTGGGAACCCCTGCGTTTCAACGTACTCAGGACCCCCGACAAGATCGGGATCTCTGGGACACCGAGGACCTGTTGTCGGCGCTCGTCGAGAAGTCGCTGGTCGTGCGTGCCGGTGAGCGGTACCGGTTGCTGGAGACCGTGCGCGAGTACGCGTTGGAGTACGGGCAGGCCGATCCCGCCGGTCATGCCGCCTACTACGTGGCGCTGGCCGAGCAGCACGAACCGTTGTTGCGCGGGCCGCGGCAGCTTGAGGCGCTCAGGGTCTTCGACGCGGAACGGGCCAACTTCGACGCCGCGCAGGCGTGGGCGATCGGGCACGACGACGGGCTCGCCCGGCGGATGATGGCCGCCCGCACGTGGCACTGGCTGGTGATGACCAAGCGGTTCGAGGAGATCCGGCGATGGGCGCCGCTCACGCCGGACGACCCGTTGTCGCAGGTGCTGGCCTCGCTCGGCACGCCGCGGGCGCTGGCCGCGGCGGAACGGCTGTGGCAGGAGGACGTGCCGACGGCGCTGTGCGCGTTGATGCTGACCAGCGGGCAGGTGTGGGGTTCGGCCGAGCTCGGGGGTCGGCTCTCCGCATTGGCGGATCGGCTGGAGCAGTCTGACGACGAGTGGATGCGGGCGTTCTCGGCGCTCATCCGCGGTGTGGTGGCGGGCGAGTTCAGCGACGGGTCCGCGCCCAGGGCGGAGGCGGCGTACCGGCAGGCGCTCGACAGGTTCAGGGCCGTGGGCGACCGGTGGGCCGTGGTGTTCGGGCTGTCGTGCCTGGTCATGGTGCTGATCAACCGCGGTGCGTTCGCCGAGGGGTTCCAGGCGGTGAGCGAGGCAAGACGAGTCGCGGAGGAGCTCGGGGACCCGGACGCCGTGCTGGTGCCGATGTCGGTGCTGGTGCAGACGGCGCGGTTGAAGATCCGGATCGGCGATCTCCAGGGCGCGCGCGAGGATCTGGGACAGGTGCGGGCCTCGGCGGTCGACCTCGACCAGGCGCGGGTCGTGCAGGTTCAGGGCGAGATGGCGTACTGGAAGGGCGACTTCGAGGAGGCCGTGACGCTCTACCGGCAGGCACTGCACGCCACGGAGAACTCGCTCGCGACCCAGTTCCGGGCGAGCGTCCACGCCGGACTCGGGCTGGCGCTCACCAGGCTCGGGCGGCTCGAGGCAGCGGGTGCGGAGCACGCGAAGGCGCTCGACACGGTCAAGGCGAGCGCGGACGGGCCCGCCCACGCGATGGTCCTGGAGTGGTACGCGGACTGGCTGCTCGCCCAGGGCGACCCCCGGAGTGCGGGGGAGGCCCTGGACGAGGCGGAACGGCTACGCGGCGGCCCCAGCAGCGACCCGTCGGTGGTGCAGCTGCGTGACCGGGTTCGCGCCGAAGTAGGCGTCGATCGCTGACCGGCCGATCGCGGCGACGTAGCCGTCCGGGCGGACCAGGACCGGGCCGTCAGGAAGGTCCAGGGTCACGAAGTCGGGGCCCCGCACCAGGTCGAAGATCCGGCCGGCCGCGATCTGCCCGTCGGGCATGCGGTCGCCCGGCTGCAGGCCCGGTCCGTCGGAAACGCGGTACGACAGCGAGAGCTGCAGGGTCTGGTCGTCGCGCTTCTCGAACGGGTTGCCGGACGTCATGATCGCGGTCGTCATGCCGAGCAGCCACTCCGCGACGGGCTTGCGTTCGGCCTCGTAGCTGTCGAGCTGCGTCTCCATCGCGAGCTTCCAGCCCAGGTTGTAGGCGTCCTGGATGCCCGTGTTCATGCCCTGCGCGCCGGCGGGGGAGTGCACGTGCGCGGCGTCCCCGGCGAGGAACACCCGGCCGACCCTGAACCTGTCCACCATGCGGATGTTGGTGCGGTACAACGACATCCACGTCGCGTCGTGCACCACGACGTCGTCCAGGCCGGTGCGTTCACGCACGATCTGCCGGTACAGCTCCAGCGACGGTTCACCGGCGCCGGTGGCCTGGAACTGGTAGAGATCGGTGCCGGGCAACGGGCACAGGGCGAGCCACTGGTCGGCGCGGCCTCCCCAGCTGTGCCAGTGGTCGCGGTCCAGCCCGGAGACCCGGACGTCACCGACGAGCATCCGCTGGTCCTCGTGGGTTTCGCCGACGAACCGCACGCCGAGACGCTTGCGCACGAACGACTTCCCGCCGTCGCAGCCGACCAGGTACCTGGCCCGCACGGTCTCCGCACCGAGCACCGCGGTGACTCCCTCGTCGTCCTGGAAGAACGACGTCAACGGTGTGCCGTACTCGACGGTCCCGGCGGGCAGCGCGTCCCGCAGGATCTGCTCGACGCGGAACTGCGGGATGAGCATGGTGCTCGCGTAGGGGCGCTCGACCGTGGGGTGACGGCCCTCGTGCACGTCCCACTCGCGCACCACCTCGCGGCCGTTGTAGGCGCGCATGGTCATGTGGAACCGGCCGGAGGCCAGCACGGGCTCGATCACGCCCAGGTCGTGGAAGACCTCCATGCTGCGCGGCTGCAGGCCCTTGCCGCGCGAGCCGGCGAACGGCGCGGGCGAGGCGTCGACGATGCGGAACGGGACGCCGCGGCGGGAGAGGTCGAGGGCCAGGGTGAGGCCGGTCGGGCCGGCGCCGATGATCAGAACCTGAGTGTCCATGACCGAAGAGTCGACCCGTGGACTGCCAAGGCCCTGTCACCGCGCTGTTGCGCCGTGACAGGGCCTGGTGAGCAGCGAGAACCTACTTCTTGAGCAGCTCGATCAGCGCGTCGACGTCCTTCGGCTCGAAGCCGCGGAACACCGTCAGCGCCAGCTCGTAGTACGAGCGGATCGGGCTCACGTACCACTTGCCGTCGACCTCGGTCGCGACCACGCCGACACCGGTCTTCATGACCGACGCCGCCACCCGGCCGATGACCTCGACCGCAGCGGCCGGAATCTTCTTGCCGCCCTGCTGCTGCAGCAGCTGCGTGATCTCGTCCGCGCACAGCTTCTGCGAGCCCTGGCCGGGCACGTCGGCCGCGTAGCAGTCACCGTCGCGGGTGATCGTGACGGTCTCGCCCTCGGCGGTGACCGACAGCTTCTTGACCGTGACCTGCTTGCCGCCGGTCACGTCCTTGACGTCGGTCTCCAGCGCGTTGAGCTTGGCACCGGTCGGCTTCTGCGTGCCGGCCTGCTCCAGCAGCAGCGGGCCGAGGTCCTGCAGCACACCGGCCTCGTCCGGCGGCAGCAGCGTGATGACCTTCTTCAGATCGCCGTCCAGCGCGGCGGTGACGAGGTTCTTCGCCGCGTCCTCCGCCGAGCCGGCGCCCTCGGGCGCGAAGCCCTGCTGCGGCCACTTGAGCTTCTCGTCCTCCAGGACCGCGTTGGCGATCGTGTAGAAGGCGCTCGGGTACCACTTGTCGCCGACCTTGATCGACGCGATGCCGATCGGCGTGCCGCGCTTCTGCACCTCGGCGGTGATGTCGAGGGTCTCGGACTTCGTCGAGGTGAGGTTCAGGTCGTCGCCGAGCGCGTCGACGAGCTTCTGGGTGAGCGGGATCTTCGACGCGTCCGAGGTGATCGTGATCTTCCCCTCGACCAGCTTGTTGATGGTGAGGTGGTCGTTGATCTTCTCGGCCTTGGCCTCGTCGAACTTGATGTTCTCGCTCTTGAACTCGACGCCCGTGAGCTTGTTCGGGTCGGCGTCGGACTTCAGGATCTCGAGACGCTTCATCTCCTTCGTCATCGACTCCATGTAGTCCTTCGACAGCGCCGCCTCCGCGGGCGCCAGCGAGGCCATGATGCCGACGACGTCACCGCTGCCGAGCTGCTCGATGAGGTTCTTCGCCGCGACGGCCGGGGTGTCCTGACCCGCGTTCGCCGCCGGGTCGGACTTCTTCAGCGCGAAGAACGTGACACCGCCGCCGATGAGCAGCAGCACCGCGATCACGGCCGTGACGACCAGGCCGGTGCGCTTCTTCTTCGGCGGCTCGCCGCCCATCGGGGCGTAGCCGTACGGCTGCTGCTCGAAGCCCTGCTGCGGGAAACCCTGGGGCCCGGTCTGCGGGAATCCCTGCTGCGGGAAGCCCTGCGGTCCGGTCTGCGGGTACGCGCCCGGCTGCTGCTGCGGAAAGCCCTGGGGGCCGGTCTGCGGGTAGCCACCCTGCTGCGGCTGCTGCTGATAACCGCCCTGCTGCGGGTAGCCGCCCTGCTGGGGCTGCTGCCCGTACGGGTTGTTCTGCGGCTGCCACTGGCCGCCGCCGCCACCTGGGTAGCTCACGGGTTCCCTCCTGGAAGTATCACTGCGCTGCGCCTGTAAGAGGTGAGCACCGTGATCGCCCCCACGATCGTCAGTACGGCACCGGCAAGAGTCGTGACCGGTCCAGCGATGCTGATTCCGACCAATGAACCCTTGCTATCCCCTTGGACTGTGGCTAGTAGGGCCACGGTTCCACTGATCGTGCCAAAGAGAAGACCGATGCATGCGGCAAACCGTCGAAATCGGACCACGTACAGGGCCACGGCGATCATGGCGAGAGGCGTGAGACCCACCCAGATCGACGTGACGACGCTGCCCGCCACCCCGTCCAACCCGGCGAGATCACGCAGCGAGAGCACTTCGTAACTGTCCCTCGTGGTCGATCCGGATTTGAGCCAGGGAAGGAAAGTCCCGGCGATGGAAGTGACGAGGCCCACTGCCATGATCCCGGCCGCGATGGCGGCTCCCACTGCGCTGCGCACCCGACTAGTGTGAACCGATGCCCTCCGACGCGTGCACAGCGGCACGGGCGCTGGTCGCGTCCGCGCACCGGATCACGGTGCTGACGGGTGCCGGAGTCTCCACCGATTCAGGCATCCCGGACTTCCGCGGGCCGGACGGGTTGTGGACCCGCGACGCCGACGCGGGCAAGGCCGCTTCCCTCGACGCCTATCTCGCCGATCCCGAACTGCGCAGGCTCTCCTGGCGGACGCGGCTCGACAGTCCCGTGTGGACGGCCAGGCCCAACGCGGCGCACAAGGCGTTGGTGGAACTGGAACGGTCCGGCCGGTTGCGTACCGTCGTCACCCAGAACATCGACGGCCTGCACCAGAAAGCCGGCTCCGATCCGCATCGGGTGCTGGAGCTGCACGGCACGTTGCATGCGACGGTGTGTCTGGCATGTGGTGCCACGGGCCCGATGCGTGATGCGTTGAAGCGCGTCGCCGAGGGCGAAGTCGAGCCGGACTGCCAGCGCTGCGGGGGAATCCTCAAGTCCGCCACGATCTCGTTCGGGCAGGAGCTCGACGGGGAGGTCCTGCGGCGCGCCCGGCTCGCGGCGCTGGACTGCGATGTGCTGCTGGTGGCCGGCACGTCACTGTCGGTGCAACCTGCCGCGGGTCTCGTGCCGCTGGCCGCGCGCGCCGGTGCCCAGGTGATCATCTGCAACGCCGAACCGACGCCGTACGACTCGCTGGCGGCGGTGGTGCTGCACGAACCCGTCGGTGAGGTGCTGCCCGACCTCAGTTCGGTTCCCCCATCCGGGGGAGGCACATTCTCGTCCTGGGGAGATCCGAGTACCTGGTCGTAGGGTCGGGTTCATGCGCGTACCGCTGATCACCACGGACTTCCTGGACCGGGCGTCGTTCGCGTTCGCGGCGACGACGGCGACCATCGACGAACCCGACCAGCCCGCCAAGCCGGTGGACACGACGACGTACGCGGAGATGGCGACCCGCGTGCGCGCGTGGCAGGCGGGGTTCGACGCACTGGGCGTCGGCGAGGGCGAGCGGGTCGCCGTCGTCAGCCACAACTCGGCGCGGATGCTGGAACTGCTGCACGCGTTGCCCGGCAGCGGGCGGATCTGCGTGCCGGTGAACTTCCGCCTGCGGCCCGACGAGGTGAAGTACATCGTCGAGCACAGCGGTGCGTCGGCGTTGTTCGTCGACCCGGAGCTGGAACTCGACGACGTGGTGGCGCGGCACCGGTTCACGTTGGGCGAGGAGTCGGAGTCGCTGCTTCGGTTCGATGTGGAGCCACGGCCGTGGAGCGCGCCCTCGGAGGACGCGACGGCGACCATCAACTACACGTCCGGAACCACTGCGCGGCCTAAGGGCGTGCAACTCACGCACCGCAACATCTGGCTCAACGCCGTCACGTTCGCCATGCACACACGTGCGTGGGAGGGCGACGTGTACATGCACGTGCTGCCGATGTTCCACTGCAACGGCTGGGGAATGCCGTTCGGTCTGGCCGGCCTTGGTGTGCCACAGGTGGTGCTGCGCAAGGTGGACGGCGCCGAGATCCTGCGCCGTGTGCGCGACCACGGCGTGACGCTGATGTGCGGTGCACCGGCCGTGTGGAACGCCGTGCTGGACGCCGCGCAGTCGTGGGACGGCGAGATCCCCGGCCGTGACCGCGTACGGATCGTGTGCGCCGGTGCACCACCGCCCTCACGCACGATCCAGCGCGTGACCGAGGAGCTCGGGTGGGAGTTCCTGCAGATCTACGGCCTGACCGAGACGGCGCCGCTGCTCACGTTTAACCGCGCCCAGCCCGGCCCGGCAGGTGAGGAGAAGGCGAAGAAGCAGTCACGGGCGGGTGCGCCCGCGTTGGGCGCGCAGCTGCGGATCTCCGAGACCGGCGAGGTGCTGGCGCGGTCGAACGTGGTCATGGAGGGCTACTGGGACAACCCGGAGGCGACCGCCGACGCCATCGAGGACGGCTGGTTCCGCACCGGTGACGGCGGCTACTTCGACGACGACGGCTACCTGACGATCTCCGACCGCAAGAAGGACGTGATCATCACCGGCGGCGAGAACGTCTCGTCCATCGAGGTCGAGGACTGCCTGTTCTCGCACCCGGCCGTCGCCGAGGTCGCGGTCATCGGCGTGCCGCACGAGAAGTGGGGCGAAACGATCAAGGCGCTGGTCGTGCGTTCCGCGGACGTCACCGAGGCCGAGCTGATCAAGCACTGCAAGGAGCGCCTCGCCGGGTACAAGGCGCCGACGTCGGTGGAGTTCCGCGACTCGATCCCGCGGACGGCTACCGGCAAGATCCAGAAGTTCAAGCTGCGCGAGTCGTACTGGGCGGGCAGGGACCGCGGCGTCAACTAACCGACCAGGCGGCGCCGCCAGTCCAGGGGCGTGACCTTGATGGTCTGTCCGGGATCACGGTTCCACTCGGTGTGCAGGCCGGCTGCTTTCAGAGCGGCCACGACCTCGTCGCCGATGGCCGCCGTGGTCTCGGACGTGCCGTCGAATCCGCCGTAGAGCAGCGTCAGGCCGTGGCCCGCGGCGGCGGAATCGGTGCACTGGGTGTGGAAGTAGACGAAGCCGCGGGCGGTGACGCCGGCCCGCTGCAGGGCGGCGAATGCGCGGGTGAGCCGCTCGGGGTCGGTCTTGCCCTGCCAGGTGGTCTGCTCCGCGACCCGCTCCTGCCACAGCCGGTCGGCCAGCATCACCGCCTGCTCGCGGGAGACGGGCCGGCGGTCCGCGGTGACCAGGTAGTCCTCGGCCAGTTCGGCGCGGGAGGTGTAGCCCCCGGCCAGCACCTCGTGGACCCGGTACTCAGCTGCCTGCGGTCGTCGTCGCCGAGGTCGAGCGGCGGCACCTGGCTGGTGGGGGCGAGCACGGTTTCGGGAGCGCCGGCCGTCGTCTCGAAGTGCCGGTCAACGGCGCCGTCACGGTGCTCCAGCGCGTAGCCGCCGCCGGCCTCGTGCCAGACCTGGGCGAAGACGTCCGGCACTCGCTGCACCACGAGGAACCGGTCGCCCCGGATCCGGTGCACGCTAAGCACCTGACCAGAAGTCTTGTCCGAAACCTCACGACTCGTTGATGCCGAGCGCGTCTGCAAGTACCACCAACTCTTGATCGAATCGCCCTCAACTACACCCAACCGGTTCGTCGCCCGACGAACCGTCGCCGTGTCCTCCGTCCAGAACCGCCCTGTTGGTAGTAGAAAAGTGCCTGTTGATGTTGAGTTGGCGGTACTTGCAGACGCCATCAGGCCGAACGGGCGTCCGTCAGGCGAGTAACGGACACAACTTCTGGCAGCCTGCTTAGACCACTCCGGCGACACGCCGGACTCCGATCGTCCCAAAAGGACCACCGCCCGTGTTCCACTGTGACACGTGTGGTTGACGGTGCGTTAGTTCCGGATGCGCCGAATGAGTCTGATTGGTCTAATGCGGTCGGAGGTGATGTCCGGTGTTGACACGATTCTCCGCCGTGGTGGTGTTGATGGCGGCATTCCTGACCGGCACGGCCAACGCGGTGCCGCCGCCTCCGCCGAACCCGAGCGACGCGGAGATCTCGGCGTCGCGGGCCGAGGCCGACGCGAAGGCGGCCCACGTGGGCGAGCTGACCGGGCGGCTGACGCAGGCCGAGTCACGCCTGCAGGAGCTGATGGACGAGGTCTCCTACAAGCGCGAGCTCGCCAACAAGGCCAGGGTGGACCTGGAGACGGCGATCTCCGAGGCCGAGGCCGCCCGCCGCGAGGCCACGGCCGCACGGGTGCAGGCCGATGCCGCCGGCGCCGCCGTCGAGCAGAGTCGTCGTGAACTGGACGAGTTCGCGGCCGCCTCGTACCAGCAGGGCAGCACCGTCGGTTCCTTCTCCGCCTACATCGGCGCCAAGTCGCCGGAGGACCTGCTGGCGCGCGCCCAGATGCTGGAGGCGGTGTCGGCGTCCAGCCTGAACCGCCTGGACCAGGTGACCCGCGACCAGGGCACGGCCGCGAACCTCGACTCCGCCGCCCGCGCGGCGCTCAACAAGGCCGAGGCGAAGCAGGCCGCCGCCGACGAGGCCAAGAAGGTCGCCGACCAGGCCCAGCAGGTGGCCGTCGACGCGCACACCGCGCAGGCCGCGGCGACCACGCAGCTCCAGTCCGACAAGGACGCCGTCGAACGCGAGCTGAACGCCGCGCGCGGTCAGGTCACCGGACTGGAAGCACAACGCCAGCAGTACGACCAGTGGGTCGAGGCGAAGAAGCGCGAGGACGAGGAGAACGCACGCCGTGCCGCTGCTGCTGCGGCGGCCCAAGCGGCGGCTGCAGCGCCAGGACCCCAACGTCCGGCGGCTGCTGCTCCCGCTCCGTCAGGCAACCGCGTGCAGACGGTCATCAACCGGGCGTTGGCACAACGCGGCGTCATCTACGCGTGGGGCGGCGGCAACTACAACGGCCCGACGTACGGCGTGCGCGACGGCGGCGTGGCCGACTCGTACGGCGACTACCGCAAGATCGGCTTCGACTGCTCCGGCCTGATGATGTTCGCGTTCGCCGGTGCCGGCGTGTACCTGCCGCACTACAGCGGCTACCAGTACAACTCCGGCCGCAAGGTCCCGCTGTCGCAGATGGCGCCGGGCGACATGATCTTCTGGGGTCCGGGTGGTGGCACGCACGTGGCGCTGTACCTGGGCGGCGGGATGATGGTCGAGGCACCGCATTCCGGTGCTGTGGTGCGGATTTCGTCCGTGCGGTACGGCGGCATCATGCCGTACGTGACCCGCGTGCTCTGAAACCCGGTGACCCGCCGCAGGGGCGGGCCACCGGGAGACTCGCTCAGGCAGCGTTGAGCCGCAGCGGGCCCGTCGAGCCCGACTTCGGG
This sequence comes from Lentzea kentuckyensis, assembly GCF_002150765.1. Lineage (GTDB taxonomy): Bacteria > Actinomycetota > Actinomycetes > Mycobacteriales > Pseudonocardiaceae > Lentzea > Lentzea kentuckyensis. Next base: position 4,797 of record NZ_MUYM01000057.1, on the reverse strand, counting down.
TAGACCCGCGTGAGCCAGTTGTGGAACGGGTGGACCGTCGTCACACCGTCCGGCCTGCGGATGGTGATCTCTTCGAGGCACCAGTGCGGGCTGTCGTCGTTGTTGGCGAAGTAGATGTCGATCGAGTTGACGCTGCCGAGGTTGGACAGCGTCTTGTCGTAGACGTCCGTGCGGCCGCGCTCGCGGTCGTCGCCGGGGTTGTCGAGGAGGATCCAGGCCGACGAGCCGGCGGAGCCGTTCAGCCGCGCCTCGACCCGCGAGTCGGTGCCCGCGTCCTCGACGTTGCAGGTCCGGACCTCGATGTGGTAGTTGCCGGCGGCGGCCTGGGCGCTGCTCATTCCCATCATGGCCGCGAGTGCGGCAGCCGAGATGCCGACGAGCGCACGAGCTGCGAGCTTCATGCTTGTTCCCCTCCTGGTTGGGCGGTGCTACGAGGGAGAACAGTGCCCGCCGGCGATTGCACGACTATGCGGTGATGGTGAAATCCGCAGCTCAGCCGGTACGGCAGGCCTTGCCGTCGACGGTGAACGCGGTCGGATCGGCACCGCTGCCCAAGGCGACGAATCCGATGTGGACGGACCCTCCCGGCTTGACGGCGTGGTTCCACCTAAGATCGGTCGCCGTCACTTCCCGCCCGGTCTGACGCCAGTGCGCCGCCCAGCCTCCGGTGATCCGCTGGGTGCCGGGGAGGGTGAACGCGAGCTTCCACCCCGCCCACGCGGTCTTGCCGGTGTTCTTGAGGGTCACGTTCACCGTCTGACCGTGATGCCACCGGTGGGCGTCGTAGCTCACCTCGCAGCCCGGCCGGCTGACCTGCTCCGCCGCCCAGCCGCTGACCCAGGCGAGCGCGGAGTTCCAGTTGATCGCCACCTCGTTCACCGAGTAGGCGCCGATGTCGTCGACCCAGCACTTCTGCACCGGACAGCCGACGAGCAGCCGGGCGGCCACCGGGTCCTGCAGGAAGCTGTTGGGACCACCGGACAACGAGCCCGGCGGCGCCGTCGGCAGGCTGGCGTCGTTCTGGTGCGCCCAGAACCGGTGGTGCGCGTTGTGCATCGCCTGCTCGCCGTAGCCCGCCACGTAGGAGGTGCTGAGCGGGTTGCGGCCGAGGAGGTAGTGCAGCGCCTCGAACACGCCGTCGCGGTACTTCGCGGCGCCGGTGAAGTCGTGTGCCAGCGCCAGCACCTGGGCGTTGTTGAGGACCGTGGAGTTCGATCCCCAGACGTACCCGTCGGCGCCCTCGTACGGCGTGGCGTAGCCCATTCGCGCCATGGAGGCGAGGTGCTGGTCCGCCACCGCCGCGAACGCCGACTTGATCGCCGCGATGTCCGCCTTCGGCAAACGGCTGGGGGCCAGGGCGAGCGTGATGTCACCGAGCGGCGCCGTGCCGCCCCAGGAGAAACCGCCCGTGTTCAGGCTGGCCGCCCGGTAGTGCGGTGAGCCGGTCACGTCGGCCCGGTACGCGGCGTCGCCGGTGGTCGCGTACAGCTCCGCCGCGGCCCAGTAGAACTCGTCGCTGACGGTGTCGTCGCTGTAGGCACCGCCGCCGGTGCCGTCGTTGGGGTCGGCGAGCTTGGCCGGGTTCGCCTTGGCCGCCGTGTAGGCCTTGCGGGCCGCGGTGAGCAGCGTGCCGGAGTACTTGGCGTCGATGCCTCGCCACAGGCGGGCGGCCTGCGCTGCGACCGCGGCCAGGTTCAGCGTCGCGGCGGTGCTGGTCGCGGACAGTCTGCGGACCTGGTCGTCCAGTTCGGGGCGGGTGGGCAGGCCGGTCCAGTTGGCGTCGTGGATCTTGTGGTGCGCCATGCCGTCCGGTGCCTGCATCTTCAGCAGGAAGTCGATCTCCCAGCGCGCCTCGTCGAGCAGGTCCGGCACGCCGTTGGCCCGCTCCGGGATGTTCATGGTGCCGTCGGCGAACGCGGTGGCGTCACCGATCCGGACCGCACGCTCGTAGGAGTTGAGCAGCTGCCACGTCGCGATACCGCCGTTGACCACGTACTTGCCGTGGTCGCCCGCGTCGTACCAACCGCCGCGCACGTCGAGTGTGTAGCCGCAAGAGAGGTCTGACCGGCACGGCACGTTGTTGTCGCCTTTGTTGGGCGCGACGTTCACGTGACCGGCCGGGCGCGCGTACTCGTCACCGACGTACCGCGCTTCGATCGGCGTGCCGCTGCGCTGGTGGTAGAAGAAGGCGAGCGAGTCGTAGCGCAGCCGCTTGACCGCGTCGGCGGAGATGTCGAACGGGAAGCTGGTGTCGGCGCCGACGGACAGCGTGTAGCCGGTGCCCGGGGTGTCGAACGACGAGAAGTCGATCAGGTGCACGGGGTCGCCGGACGCCTTGTCCGCTCCCTTGGGCATGCTCTTGCCGGTGGCCACGGCGGTGCCGGCGGAGTTCTTCAGCGTCCACGTCTGAGGTGTGGTCTCCGCGGAGACGAGCGTCGCGCGCTTGGGCAGACCTGGCACGTAGCCGACCTGGTCGACCTGGACCTTCCTGGTGGGGTTGGGGTTCACGCCGCCGGGTGGCTTCACACCGCCGATCAGCGAGACGTTGTCCACGCAGATCGTGTTGTCGGACGACTGCCCGCCCAGTTGGAAGGCGACCTGGCCGTTGCCGGCGTCCGGGAAGTCCAGCGTGGACGTGAAGCTGAAGGTGAAGTGCTGCTTGGTCGTCGTGAGCGCGAAGGTCTGGCTGGCGATTCCCCGGTACGGGCTGACGCTCTCGCCGGCCGCGGCCACGACGCTCTGCGCGGTCGTGGCGTGGGCGTCGAACGACAGGGTGTAGGACTGACCGGTCTCGTACGGGACGCCGTTCTGGCCGATCAGGGCGTCCCACGGGTTCGTCGTGCCGCCGGTGACCGAGGCGCACAGCTCGCCGGCGGTGATCCGGTTGGTCACGCCCGCGCTGCTCCACCAGGGATCGGCGGTCCCGCTCTCGAACGTTCCGTTCAGCAACCGCTCGTAGTCCGCCGCGGCGGCGGCCGGGAGTGTGGTTGCCGACAGCACCGCGAGCAGGGCCGCGGCCAACCGTGTCGATCTCATGCCCTGAGGTCCTCCGTCCGCTTTGACGGTTTTCTGGGAGCGCTCCCAGAAGGAGGACCATAGGGTGGTCGCGCCGACCCGGACAAGCTCCGTTCGGTCGCTGTTCTAGAGGGCGCGGCTCCAGAACTGGCCGATCACGTCGTGACCGAAGCTGTGCTGCGGAGTCTTCTCGATCAGCTCGAACCCGTGCGCCTCGTAGATCCTCCGGGCCGACGTCAGGCCGTCGACCGTCCACAGCACGATGCGTTCGTATCCGGCGTTCTTGGCGAACTGGATACACGTGTCGACGAGCTTGTTGCCCGCGCCGTGGCCACGGGCGTTCGGGTGCACGAGCAGCACGCGCAGTTTTGCGGTCGTGTCGGTTTCCCTTACGCAGAACACGCATCCGACGCACTGGCCGTCGAGTTCGGCGATCCAGGCGGCTTCCTTCGCGGCGTCGTGCTCGGCCGCGTAGTCGCCGACGATCTTGGCGACCAGGGCCTCGAACGACGTGTCCCAGTTGTGCTCGGCGGCGTAGAGCTCGCCGTGCGCCTGCACGACCCAGCCCAGGTCGCCCGGCTTGCCCAGAGGGCGGATCAGCATGCTCGCCTCCACTGACACGACTGTTTCAGTAATGCGAAGATAGCGTGCATGGCGTCCGCGCGGGAGACCGAACTGCTCGAAGCCGCTTACCGCTACGTGCTCACGCACGGGCTGGCCGACGTGTCGCTGCGGCCGCTGGCGGCGGCGATCGGGTCGAGCACGCGCGTGCTGCTCTACCTGTTCGGCAGCAAGGACGGGCTGGTCAAGGCGCTGCTGGCGCGGGCGCGGGCCGACGAACTGGCATTGCTCGCCGACATCGGCACGGGACCCGACGTGGTCGCGCGGCTGTGGGAGTGGCTGGCGGCGCCCGCTCATCGGCCGTTGCTCACGTTGTGGCTGGAGGCCTACGCGCGCTCTCTCGTGGAACCCGACGGGCCGTGGGCCGGCTTCGCGCGCGCGACCGTGGAGGACTGGTTGGAGGTGCTCAAGGCCTCACAGCCCGAGGACGTGCGCGACACGCCTGCTGGGCTGGCGGAGCGCACTCGGGAGCTGGCGTTGTTGCGGGGTGCCCTGCTCGATCTGCTGGCGACCGGGGACGAGAAGCGGGTCAGCGCGGCACTGGAGTGAAGCCGAGGCTCGTGAGGAGTCGCTCGGACGGCGTGTTGCCGTCGGTGACCGCGGCGAGGACCGGGGCGTCGAGGGCGCGCAGGGAGGCCGCGACGACCGCGGTGCCGAAGCCGCGGCCCTTCCACTCCGGGTGCGTGATCACGTAACCGAGCCAGAAGTCGTTGTCGTGCCGGGAGATCAGCGAAGCGGCCACGAGCTGGTCCTCGCAGACGACGAAGCTCGCGTCCGGCACGGCGTTCGGTCGCCAGTTCGCGATTTCGACCGCTCCGTCGCTGTTGCCACCGAGCTGTTCGTCGATGGTGCCGGCGTAGGCGCGTTCCATCAGGTCGGCGAGGGCGGCGTCGTCCTCGTCGTTGATGGTGCGGACGTTCTGCGGTAAGTCGGGCACCGGGCCTGGCGCGCGACGGTACAAGGTCCGTTTCATGCGCTCAGTGTGCCGGGGAGCTCGTGGTGTGGCGCGGCACGTTGCCGGGGGAATTCGCGGTCAGGCGGGTGCGAGGCGCCCTGCTGAGCGTGGATTACCTCGCCAACGTGCCGAGTCGCGCCACTAAGCAGGCTGCCAGAAGTTGTGTCCGTTACTCGCCTGACGGGCGCCCGTTCGGCTTGATGGCG